>FMWZ01000027.1 GCA_900103495.1 Lachnospiraceae bacterium G11
ATGATCGAAAAGAAGAAAACTGAAGCAAAGGACACAAAGCGCACGTGGCTGCCCTACGCGATCGGTTCCGCTGTTTTTGCTGCCCTGACCTCTATTCTGGGAAAGATCGGCATAACGGATGTAGAATCAAATCTCGGGACGGCGATCCGTACAGGTGTTGTTCTTGTTATGGCTTGGCTGATCGTCTTCGTTAAAGGCAAAGGTGCTGAATTGAAAAATACTGATTCCAAAGAACTTGTATTCATAGCTCTGTCCGGGATTGCCACAGGCGCATCATGGCTCTGTTACTATTACTCCATACAGAACGGCGTCGTCAGCGTTGTCGTACCGATCGATAAGCTCAGCATTATCGTTTCCGTCGCTTTTTCCTATTTCGTATTCAAAGAAAAGTTGAGCAGAAAGGCGCTTGCCGGGTTGATTATGATCGTTGTCGGCACTTTGGCGATGGCGATCTGGGCATAGGAAACAAATAACAGCAAATTCGGATTTGTCGAGATGAAGCGATAGTAAGTTATCTCTGAAGTTTTGAATAAAGGAGTTTGTAAGGTACAGATATGCATAAATTAATCATACTTCGAGGAAACTCCGGGAGCGGTAAAACTACGGTAGCTAAGGGATTGCAGGAACTTTTCGGACGAGGGACTATGGTTCTTTCGCAAGATATGATTCGAAGAGAAGTGCTTAAAGAAAGGGATGGAATAGATCCCCCGGCACTGCCTCTGATAAAGCAGATGCTAGAGTACGGAAGCAAAAACTGCAAAGTGGTCATTTTGGAAGGAATATTAATTGCAGACTGGTATCAAGAACTGTTTGAAGATGCAATTGGATTGTATGGCGCAGACATATATGCGTATTATTTCGATATTCCTTTTGAAGAAACTGTAAGGAGACATCAGACCAGATCCAAAGCAGCTGAGTTTGGAGCCGATGAGATGCGAGAATGGTGGAAAGAAAAGGATTATTTGGACCTTATAAAAGAAACTACCATCACGGAAGACAAGAGCAAGGATGAAATCATAAACGAGATTTATTTAAGAGTTTGTAACGGGTGAGATATACCGACGGATTTCAAGGCATTGATGAATACAAGTGAATTTGAAGGGATAAAATATGTTTTTTGGTGTAGAAGATTTAAAGACAGATGAAATATTTTTAAAACTAACTAAAACATGTGAGGAACAACCTGAGGTGCAATTTGGGGACAGGCCCCAAATTGCACCTATTTTTTTGCCTGAGCGATGACGTCTTCCATAATGTCCTTGGTCATGCCGCCGGGGATGTACCCTAAGACGTTGCCATCCGCTTCAATAATGAAAGTGGTGGGGAAGGCTGTGATATAGTAGCTCTCCGCCAAATCTGCGGATTCATTCATCAGGACAGGAAAAGTATAACCGTTCTCAGTAAGGAAGGCTTTGACTCCTTCCACATCTTTTTCGCTCCCAAGGCCCGGGAAGGTTACTCCAACGAATGCCACGGAGTCATCTCCGGCCTCTTGATATTCCCTGTACAATTCTTCTATGTAGGGCAGTTCCTCTCGACAGGGAGGACACCAGGTCGCCCAGAAATTAAGAAAGATTATCTGGCCTTTATAATCGGAAAGGCTGTGGGTCTCGCCATACTGATCCACAAGAGTAAAGTCCGGTGCCGGTATGGGATCAGGAGTATCCGCCTCGTCGACGGCTGCTTCTGAATCGGGAGCGACCTCTTCGACCACTTCCGGATCGGCAACAATCTCTTCTTCAGAGTCTGAAACAACCTCCGAAGAAACCTCCTCACTATCGAAAACATTCGTCGCGGTGGAGAGGTAGTTCGTAATTGAATTCATCTTGCCGGTAAACATTAGAATTCCCATAACTACAAGCAGCGCACCGCCAACCTTTACGGAATATCGGAGAACATTTCTGTGTTTTTTCAAAAAAGACAGAAGGGTGGTGGTGAAAAAGCCAACCAGAATAAAGGGAATCGCGTAGCCCAGGGTGTAAACTCCGATGAGAGTAAACCCGGACAAGCCGGAGCCCGAAGTTGCCGCCATAATAAGGACAGATGACAGCACGGGGCCGATGCAGGGACTCCATGCGAAACTTATGACAAAGCCCATAATCAGCGCGGTTATGGGAGACATGGTCATTTTTTCAAACTGAATGGGGAGTCTTATCTGTTTGTTTAAAATCCGGCTCTCTCCC
The DNA here is from genome assembly GCA_900103495.1 of Lachnospiraceae bacterium G11. GTDB lineage: Bacteria > Bacillota > Clostridia > Lachnospirales > Lachnospiraceae > G11. Next base: position 2,184 of record FMWZ01000027.1, read on the forward strand.
ATAAAGCCAAGCTGATACAGACCGAAAAGTACCACAATGATGCCGCCGATTCTTGCGAAAAGCAGCTGGTTTCCCTTAAAGAACCTGCCGGCGGCGCTTATTCCAAGTCCAAGCAGGAAAAAGGCCATGCCTATGCCCACAACGAAGAACAGAGTATTGATGATGACCTTTTTTCTGTCATACTCGATGCTTCCGTCTTCGTTGGTTTTCAGCGTTCCGCCGGACAGATATCCCATATATAAAGGAACCAGGGGCAGCACGCAGGGGGAGAAAAAGCTTAATATACCCTCGAGAAAAACTGTTATCGTCATTTTTTTACCTTATGCATTAATCAGATTGTCGATTTTTGCGGAAAGATTGCCATCGCTCATTCCGCCAACTGCGGATTCAACAACTTTTCCGTCTTTAATAAAGAAGAAGCTGGGGATTGACCTTACATTAAACAGGCCGGCCAACTCGGGCTGATGCTCGGTGTTAACCTTGCCGACCTTTACTTTTCCATTATACTTTTCAGCCATCTTTTCCACAATCGGCATCATCATTCTGCAGGGGCCGCACCAGTCGGCGTAGAAGTCCACCATTACGGGGATATCGCTCTTTAAAACTTCCTCATTAAAATTCTCACTTGTAAATTTGTATTCCATAATTAATAATTCCTTTCTTTTTCTTGTGTTTTTTACTTGCATTTGTCAGCTGATAATTTTATTATAGGTAGTATAGAAAATATATCAAGTACGCAGTTTATCTTTAGTTGGTAAGAAAAAACGTACCATGGAGGAAATCATGAAAAAGGAATCTTTATGTGAAAACATCGCAGGCGAGGGCTGCGGATTAAAGCGAGTGATTGATATTGTGGGTGGCAAATGGAAAATCATGATCCTCTGTGTCATTGACAATAACGAGGTAGTAAGATATGGAGAGCTTAACCGGGCGGTTCATGGAATCACCAATACCATGCTGGCCAACTCCCTTAAGGAGCTGGAAGCGGACGGCCTTGTTGAGCGTAAGCAGTACGATGAAATGCCCGTGAGGGTTGAGTACAATTTAACTGATAAAGCCAAAACTTTAATTCCTATTCTTCTTGAACTGAAGAGATGGGGGGAGGAGAATCTGTAGATGATTACTGTAAATCTGTATTATAAAGGAGCAAACGGAAACGCAAGAGCATTTGCCAATGAGATGGAATCATCCGGTATAGTCGATGCCATTCGGGCAGAGAAGGGAAACCTGAGATATGAGTACTTTCAGCCCCTTGATGATCCGGAGACAATACTTCTGATTGATTCATGGACCGATCAGGCTGCCATTGATGCCCATCACGCATCACCGATGATGAAGCAGCTCGCCGAGCTTCGAGACAAGTATGATCTTCATATGACGGTGGAACGCTTTGTCAGCGATGAATACAAATCGGATGAGAAATTTTTAAGGAAATAAGAAAGATACAATATAACGGAGATTACAACATGGATATAAATGAAAAACAAATGAAGATGAATGAACTTCTGGGTTCTCAGCAGGGGGAACTGGACGGAGTTGCCACATATCTTAAGATGGCAAAAATCGTAAGTAACCCTACGGATGCCGAGACCTTTAAGAAGCTAGCGGCGGATGAAGGAAAGCACGCCTCAGTTTTTAAGAAGTATACGGGTGAGGTCCTTGAGCCTAAGAACACCCAGGCCAATGCTGTGGCTATTCTTTATAAGCTCCTTGGAAAGAGAATTCTCTACCCCATTATCGCAAAGTTTGAATATGATGCTATGCCTCGCTACGAGAGAATGATGCGAGAGTACCCCGAGGTGGAGGAAGTTAAGAATGACGAAAAGCGTCACGGCGACACCGTAAAGGCCCTTACAAGGAACGGGGAGTACAACGACAGGCCACTTTTGCCGTACATTGCTGCGGGAGTAGCGGCTGCGGTTTTACTATCAAAAATAATAAAGAGAATATGATTGGTGAAGTCCGGTGCGTAGATGCACCGGATTTTTTTGTACCTGAAGAAGAAAATGCTTGACTTGGAGTTAACTCCAAGGTGTATAGTTGCCTTATCGGAGGTTAAATCTATGACGATTAAAGAAGTTTGTGAGAAATATAACCTAACAGCTGACACTCTTAGATACTACGAAAGAGTAGGGGTTATTCCCGAGGTCACAAGGACTGCCGGTGGCATCAGGGATTACGAAGAAACTGACCTGGCCTGGGTTGAGAATGCGGTTTGCATGCGCGACGCTGGAGTTCCTGTAGAAATGCTGATTGAATATGTGAAGCTTTTTCAGGAAGGCGATTCCACAATCGATGCCCGCACCAATCTTTTGAAGGAAGCCAGAGAGCAGATTCTTGAGACTAAAAAGAAATATGATGTTGCACTAGAGAAACTGAATTATAAGATAGGGCGATATGAAATTGCCCAGAAAACAGGAAAACTGACATGGGAGGATGCGTAATGATTAAGAAAGAAGAACTTAAATTGGTAACCGAATGGGACAAGACTTTCCCCAAAAGTGACAAGGTGAATCACAGCAAAGTGACGTTTGTAAACAGATATGGAATTACGCTGGCTGCCGATATGTACGTTCCCAAGAATTCCGAGGGTAGGCTTCCGGCGATAGCGGTATCCGGACCCTTTGGAGCAGTTAAGGAGCAGTGCAGTGGACTTTATGCTCAGACCATGGCAGAAAGAGGATTTCTAACCATTGCTTTCGACCCTTCCTTTACAGGGGAAAGCGGAGGAAATGTAAGATATATGGCGTCTCCTGACATCAATACCGAGGATTTCATGGCGGCGGTTGATTTTCTTTCCCTGAATGACAGAGTTGATCCCGACAGGATAGGAATCATCGGAATCTGCGGCTGGGGAGGAATGGCAATTAATACAGCCGCCCTGGATACGCGTATCAAAGCAACCGTGGCATCCACCATGTATGATATGACCAGGGTGAACGCAAAAGGTTACTTTGACAGTGAGGACAGTGAAGAGGCACGTTATGAGAAGAAGAAAGCTATGTGTGCTCAGAGGCTGGAGGATCTGAAATCGGGTGATTATAAGCTTGGCGGTGGAGTTGTCGATCCGTTGCCTTCGGATGCACCTTTCTTTGTTAAGGATTACCATAGCTATTACAAGACCAATCGTGGATATCATGCAAGAAGCCTTAACTCTAATGGTGGTTGGAATGTGACCGGATGTGAGTCCTTCATTAACCAGCCTATTCTTAAATACAGCAACGAGATCAGAAGTGCGGTGCTTCTTATCCACGGAGAAAAGGCTCATTCGTGCTATTTCTCAAAGGATGCCTATGCAGATATGATAAAGGACAGCAAGTATGCGGATAACAAGGAACTAATGATCATTCCTGATGCCGTACACACAGATCTGTATGATGGCGGTGACAAGGATTATATTCCGTTCGATAAGATAGAGAGTTTTATGAGTGAGCATCTTAAATAAAGGTGGATGAATGAAAAGAGCAAAGAGCGCCATCTGCGTAATCATGATGATGTTTGTGATCTCGGCGTGTGCAGGTAGAACATCAAATGACAGCGCGGTTTCAATGAGGGAGAACGGCAGCAATGGGATGCCGGAACAAGAAGAATCAAGAGAAGAGGTAATAGTTGTGGATGAATTACTCCTTTCGGTCGGAGACAAAAACTTATCTGTAGAATGGGAAGATAATGAGAGCGTGGATGCGCTCAAAGATCTTGCCGGATCCGAAATGAAGATCAATATGGCTATGTATGGGGGATTTGAGCAGGTCGGTAGTATTGGTACTTCTCTTCCGAGGAATGACAGTCAGATGACTACAAGTCCGGGTGACATTGTACTTTATTCAGGAAACCAGATAGTCATATTTTACGGTTCAAATTCCTGGGCATATACAAGGTTGGGAAAGATTACGGGACTTAATGAAAAGGAACTTGAAGATATGTTCGGAAACGGTGACGTTACGATCTGTTTGGGTTTGAACTGACAGAAAATATCATTCAACTATAAGAAAAGGCCTGCGGGAAATCCGCAGGCCCATTTTATCGTCATCCTTCGATGAGTATCTGTTTCTTTTCGGGAAGTTTCTCTTTGTCCTTCTTAGGAAGGATGAGGTTCAATACACCGTGTTTGAAGCTTGCCTTGATGTCCTCCTCGGTGATGTTCTCGCCGACATAGAAGCTTCTCTGCATTGATCCGGAATAACGCTCTTGTCTGATAAGTTTGCCCTTCTTATTTGTTTCGTCCTTATCCAGACCCTTGTTTGCACTGACAATGAGATATCCGTTGTTCAGTTCCAGACCAATCTCTTCTTTCTTGAAGCCGGGCAGGTCGATATCTACTTCGTAGTGATCGTCATGCTCATGAACATCGGTCTTCATCATCCTGTCGGCATGTCTGCCGTACAGCTTTCTTTCGGTTCTGTCCAGATCTCTGAAATCCGGGAATGCGAACCAGTCGTCAAATAAATCTTCTCCAAAAATACTAGGTCTTAACATAATGATTACCTCCTTTTTACTCAATACTGTTAATAGCTACTGAGCAAGGGGAAGGAGGGATTAGATCATTGGAACATTTGGTTCTTGTGGTCTTCTCTGTTCCTCTGTTCGATTATGTTATAGCACTTAAATTAGCACTCGTCAAGGGAGAGTGCTAACAAAATTTGTGAAATATTTGTGAACTGTCACATCTTGACGTACTATCCGTTTGGTGGAATAATAAACCTCGCATATTATGAAAGAAATTACTTACGACGAATTTATAAAACTTAATAAAAAATCCTACACTCTCATTGATATCAGGGACGAGGGACTTACCGCCTATGGAATGATTCCCGGGGCCTTGAATATCTACATAGAAGATCTGGAAAAAAGCGAAGAACTCTCCTCTATTCCTAAGGAGAAGAAGCTGATTTTTTACTGCGAGATAGGAAGAAGATCTGCGGAAATCGACGACACCGAGGGCTACCTTGAAGGATGGGACTGCTACAGCCTTGAGGGGGGCTATGTGGGCTATGTCAGATCTGAGATGAAGAGCGAGGCTGATATTGAGGAAAAGCGAAAGAAGGCAGAGGAGAGCATTCAAAAGAAGTTCCACAAGCAGCTTTTTACGCCTTTTGCCAAGGCCTGCAAGACCTACAGGCTGATTGAGGAGGGGGACCGCATTGCCGTGTGCATTTCAGGCGGCAAGGATTCCATGCTCATGGCCAAGCTTTTTCAGGAGATACAAAAGCACAGACAGTGCAATTTTGAGCTTACATTCCTGGTGATGGACCCGGGCTACAATCCGGACAACAGGGCCCTTATAGAGAGTAACGCCAGGGCTTTGGGGATTCCTGTCACCATTTTTGACAGCAATATTTTCGATTCCGTTGATAACATAGAAAAAAGCCCCTGCTATATCTGCGCAAGAATGCGAAGAGGTTATCTTTACAGTCGCGCAAAGGAGCTGGGGTGCAATAAGATTGCTCTGGGGCATCATTACGATGATGTTATTGAGACTATCCTTATGGGCATGATTCATGGCGCCCAGATTCAGACCATGATGCCGAAGCTTCACAGCACAAACTTTGAGGGTATGGAGTTAATCAGGCCCCTCTATCTTGTGAGGGAAGCAGACATCTGCGCCTGGAGAGACTACAATAATCTCCACTTCCTCCAGTGCGCCTGCCACTTCACCGACACCTGTACCACCTGTCATGAGGATGGCACCACATCATCAAAGCGCCTTGAAACCAAGAAGCTAATTGCCGAGCTTAAGAAGAATAATCCCTTTGTGGAGTCCAATATTTTCAGAAGTGTTGAGAATGTTAACCTGGACACTGTCATCGAATATAAGAAGGACGGCGTCCGACATAACTTCCTCGACGAGTACTAGGTGACACTATCTCACAATTACAGCTATGGCGCAGGGCATGCGGCCTTCGGCCACGGTATATTCTATATTTTTATAGCCTTTGTCTTCGAAGAATTTTTTGTAGGAGGCGAGGTCGAACTGTCTTTTGAAGTCAGCTCCTAACATGGTGAGAAACTTCACCGCCAGGGAGCTGCTTTTTTTAGTTTTGTTGATGTAGGTGGGGATGATGATTCGACCGCCGGGCTTTACCACACGTTCAAGTTCGCGAAGAGCTGCGCCGGGATTGGGAAGCAGATGAATTACGTTTCCGGCCACGACTTTGTCGAAACTTGCATCGGGGAATCTGAGAGCGGTGATGTCAGCATTTTCGAAAGATATGTTTTCAAGGCCATTGCATTTTTTCGCTGCCTGTTTAAGCATACCTTCAGCGAAGTCGGTTGCAATAAGGCTCTTACATTTTGCTGCAATATATTTGCTGATTGCGCCGGTCCCGCAGGCACACTCCAGTACTTCATCATGTTCTTCAATTAAGTCGGCCACTTTCTTGCCTGTTTCTTTGTAAACTTTTCCGTTGTAGACATTCTCAAAGAGGTCGTATAAGGGGGATATTTTATTCCAAAACATGGGGTTCTAATCCTTTCTTTTAATATGCGAAACATATGAATGATTGTTCATATATTCATAGAATATCACAACGAAAAGTTCCAGTCAAGAGTACCTAAATCGAGCGGAAATGCCAGCACTGGGTACAGAAATCTGCCGCGCCAGGTCCTTATGAAGCTTCAAAGAGTACCTAAATCGAGCGGAAAAGCCAGCACTGGGTACAGAAATCTGCCGCACCAGGTCCTTATGAAACTTCAAAGAGTACCTAAATCGGGCGGAAATGCTGGCACTGGGTACAAATCCCGGAAAGCCACATCAGATTCTTTACTTTTCCCCGGGGAATTTATAAAATAAACTCATGATTTACGGAGGTGAGAGGATGATTAAAGCTGTAATTTTCGACATGTTCGAGACGCTGGTTTCGCTGTTTATCGGCAGGACTTACTTCGGCGAGGACATCGGAGCGGACGCCGGCGTGGACCCGGAGGCCTTCAGACTTTTATGGCATGAGAGCGAATATGACAGGACTGTCGGAAATATGACCATAGAAGAGGGTATCGCCAGGGGTCTTGAAACCTTTGGAATCAGTTCTCCCGATCTGGTAAAAACCATAGCTTCTCATCGCCTGGATAACCTTAAAGATACCTTCGATAACATTCCGGATGATTCGGAGAAACTTCTTATTGAACTCCACAAAAGAGGCATAAAGATTGGCCTCATCACCAATACTTTTTCCGATGAAAGAGACATGATAAGAGCCTGTAAGCTCTTTAAATATTTTGACGCCACAAGGATTTCTTTTGAGCAGGGCGTCTGTAAACCGGACCCCTCCATGTACCAATCCATCATGGAGGAGTTCGGAGTTAAGCCAGAGGAATGCCTTTACGTAGGCGACGGCGGATCAAGGGAGCTTTTTGTGGCAAGGGACCTTGGAATGAAAGCCCTCCAGGCCACCTGGTTTCATCACCTGGCTTTCGAGCCCCACATTCCCTGCCCACTCCTGGACGAATTCCCCCAGGGCAAGACACAGCTGGACGTTCTTAAATACCTGTAGTCGCTGGGCCGATGTGCAATTTGGGCCTGTCCCCAAGTTGCACATGACTTTAGTCATGTGCAAAATATATCTTTCTTCACTACAAAAGGAAAAAAGCAATCCATATAATGAATGTATGACGTGCAGGTTGGGGACAGTCCCCAAATTGCACGGTGCAGTTTGGGACTGCTTGGTTTGTCAACCAAGTGCAACACTTTCTGAATAAACTTCAGCTGGTGTTTTCCACCCCAAGCACCTTCTTGGCCTATTGTTAATTAAATCGACTACTCCTTGGAATTCTTCTTCGGTTATTGTTCTAAAATCGAAGCCTCTTTCAAAGAAGAATCGTAAGATACCATTTGTATTTTCATTGGTTCCACGCTGCCAAGGCTTGTGAGGCTCGGCAAAGTAAACCTTTGTTTTTAGTTTTTGCTCTATGGTATGGAATTCCGAAAACTCCACGCCATTGTCAAAAGTGATACTATGTACCGGATGATCCTTTAATACATTGGCTATTGCATCGGCGCTGGTTGACGCCTTCT
>FMWZ01000019.1 GCA_900103495.1 Lachnospiraceae bacterium G11
TCGGGATTAGAACTCATAGAATTTAGGGTTTTCAAAAGAGTATTTTTAATGTAACATGCTTTCATAGGTGTCTCCTTAAATCATTGATTGCCGCCAAGCTTTTCTCTGATTTAAGGGGCCGCATTCGCTGGTGGTAATCAGCGAATGCGGCCGCACCTTTTGAGGGCTTTGTCAAGCCCTTTTTCTATTTATTTGAAAAAAATGGACTGATTCTCAAAAGAGAATCAATCCATTTAGATAGAACTAATTTAATTGTGCAGGGGCAAATCCTTAACTTAATGGCATTGGGACAGTCCTGCTTTGCACACTACGCATGCAAAGACACGACAGTCCCCGTATTGCACCTACATGCCCAGTACGCAGAATTCTTCCAGGTTCTTTACCATTTGTGCTTTGGTTTGATGGGAGATATCAGCTATGGGTTTGTCGGTCTTATCTATCTGAACGGTGGTGATTATGAAATCATATGCGTTCTCGGGATAAAGGCTTAGCTGGTAAACGGAACATGCATCCACAATGTTTATCTGAGGAAGTTTCTTTTGAAGGTAACTTCTTAATTCCAACAATGGAAGAATACCCATTCCTGAAACAAGAAGTGCCCTCTTTCGATAGGTAGTCCTCTCCTGTGAAAGGGCAAAGTATAAAGTCAGTGCCAATAGCTCCTGTTCATCCGGCTTAATGCCGCTGTACTCCTTGTAGAGCTTGGACTGATTCTTTACACTTTCATATATTTCTTTATAGTCGGCCGGAACTTCCAGATTTCTTGAGGATCTGACTCCGGGATTCTCCTTCTGTTGATAGATAGAGCTCTTTAGGTGATGAGCAATTCCGAAGAACAAAAGCTTATCGGACGAAAATCCTCCACCCGTTGAATTCTCCACCGCTTCAATAAGGTGGATTGTAAGCATTTCTATGCTCTCGGGCACACGCCTTTCGTTTTCGTTTTCTTCATGGAACGCATTGTAGCTCATCAGATGAATACAAATGTATTTACATTCCGAATCCGGGAGTTTTATTGAAAATGTTTTCTCCAGTCTTTTGGCTATGAACATCGAAGTGTTCATTTCCATCTGAGGGAAGTCGCCTTCAGGAGGCATAAATTCTTTCTTTATGGTGCAGCCGTTTCTTAATCTGTAAACACTTATGGTTATATGGGTAACCAGGGAAGTGTAATACTCATTATCCATGTAAAAATCGAATTCTTTCTCCGCCTCTTCAATAATGGAGCATATCTTCTTAATGTCGGCTTCATTATATATTTCTTCCATCTTCTGCAATCTTTCGATTGCAAGGCGAAAAACATTGGCTGAGTAGGATTCAGCATAGGGCTCTTTCTGCTCCTTTAAATCAAAGTACGCAGCTATAGCCGCTCTTCTGGATACCTCATCTCCAACAATTCCGATTCCTCTTCTCTGAGTTTTGAACAGTTTTAGTTTAAATTTGGAAAGCCACGCTTCTGCCCAATCAAGATCTGACAGAATAGTGAAACGGCTAACATAGAATTGATCTGCCAAAAACTGTATAGTAAGCTCGTCCCTTGAAAGGACCAAGAGTCTTATAAGCTCAATTCTTCGATCCACGCTTCCGTCTGCAAGAGTAAAATATCTGCTGTTTAAAAGGTTTGAGAGTTTCTGATTATCTTCTTCTCCGATTGAAAGCGCAATTCCACACCCTTGTTTTTTGACGAGTTTCGCTTCAGTAATATCGTGCTCTTCAAACCACAGCTCTGCCTTATTCAGGTAATTTTGAACGGACCTTTTAGATATGTTCAAAACCTCCGAAAGGTTGTCCAATGTGACAAAGTCTTTGCTTTCCTGAAGATGCAAAAGCATCTTCCTTAACGTCTCCTCAGAATGACGCATTCTTTAATCCCCTTTTATCCTTTTGAAACCACTCGTGTTTTTGCAGCCATATCAAATCCGCTTCTGCTTTCAGAATTTGTAAACATTGTAATGTAGCAAATTATAAACGGTATTCCATTGAAAAGATAAAGTGCCAGCATTTTAAGAAAGCTTCTTAAGCAAAGAAAAGCTGCGTGGGCAACAGGTTTGCCCGCCAGATTAACGGAAACCACCCTGATTCCCATAATCATTTTTCCGAGTGTCGACCCTTTTGTCAAAAGCTGAACAACCGATTCATAAACAAAAGCTATTATAAGCAATACCATGTAGGATTTACTAAACTCAGCCATTACGCGGGCAGTAAGCTCAGGGTCACTTCCCCCTGCCTCCTTTATCGCATCCATGTTTTCCTTTACAGAATAGAAATCAGGCTGTCCACATATATGATAAACCAGCCATGACAGAGCAACAACAATTATTGCATCCATAACAAATGCGATAAATCTTTTTCCTCTGCTTCCCGAATCGGCTTCGCCATTAAAAAACTCCATTAGTTAACCCTCCATAGCACTTTTGGCGAGGAGAATTTGACTTCCCCTCGCCGCTTTCTTATTCCTTCGCTTCAATAGATGCAAGCTCATCATTGTAGCATTTTTTATCCCAAACTCTTATGAACGGCAGCCAGATCAGGAAAGATACCGCCATTCCGCATAACTGTGCTACAGTTCCCATTATGCTTCCTGTCGACAGGAATCCACTTATGAGAATCGGACAAGTCCAAGGTACCATGTTGTTGCAAAGAGGGAACAACCCAATTGCGGTTCCGATATACTGAACTGTCATGGCAGCTATAGGTGAAAGAATGTAAGGAATCATAAGTATAGGATTAAGTACAACCGGCAAGCCAAAGGTTACAGGCTCGTTGATATTGAAGATACCGGGTGCGATTCCGACTTTACCTACATTCTTTAAGAGCTTTGATTTTGCACAGAAGAGCATGTAGATTACTACAGGTAAAGTTGCTCCTGAACCACCAATCCATACACCATTCTCATAGAATGTGAAGGTAACTATGTTACGTGCTCCATCAGAAATATTCTCGGCCATATTCATTAACCATAAAGGCTCGAATATAGGGAAGATGATGATAGCTGAACCGTGAAGTCCAAAGAACCAAAGCAGATGCTCGAAGAAGCATGCTATAAGGGTTCCGATGTAAGATGTTCCAAGGTGTCTTAAGGGTGTTGAAATGATATCCGTAACGAATTCCGGAAAACCTCCCCAAGGTGTAGCCGCAAACAAAAGTCTGATGGCTGTAAAAATAACGATGATAACCGTACCGGGCAGAAGTGCGGTGAACTGTGCTGATACTGCTTTAGGTACAGAATCAGGAAGTTTAATCGTAAAGTTTTTCTGTACAAGGAGACGATATATCTCACCTACGATTAAAGCTGTAAGAAGTGCGGTGAAAAGCAATGTTGCATCAAGTGAACCTGCTATCCAGGCTTCCACTGTCTCTCCTGCATCGTCAACCAATGACGAGGGAACTATAATTGCAAAGAATGCAGACATTGCAATAATTCCCGCAGGTGTTCCATCCACATCGTAGCTGTTAACCAAAGATCTCGCTACTCCAAAACATGCAACTACAGATACAATTCCGTAGGTCGCATGCATTATTACTCCTTCGAATGCATTCCAGTTCTCGCCAAATACTCTGGCCATAAAGTTTATGAATGCTTCAACAGGAAACTCCGCTATAATCATGGAAAAAGCTCCAAGAATCAGCAGAGGCATAACCATGACAACGCCATCTCTCAATGCGAGAAGATGCCTTTGTCCCCCAAGCTTTGCGGCAACGGGAAGAAACTTTTCTTCCATAAATTTCATGAAGCCGCCTTTTTTTGTTTCTGCGCTCATTTTCTTTCCTCCATAAGATTATTGTTTCTTTTGATACTCCTCATATGCTCTGTCGAAAATTTTGTCTGCCCTTGTCAGTGCATAATCAGACATATCCATTACCATTATTACCGGTACTTCATTTCCATATTTTTCTTCAAACTGCTTGGTCATGAATCGAACCTGAGGACCAATCAGCAGAATATCGGTGTCATGAATTCTGTCTTCAATTCTTTGAAAAGCTCTTGCCTCTACATCGGCTTCTATTCCTTTTTCTGCTGCATATTTGATAAGCTTATCAACCAATATGCTTGTGGACATTCCGAGATTACAAACCAAAGTGATAACCATTATCTACCCTCCATTTCCACGAATTTCTCATGTATGTAAACAAATTCCTCCGCCACGTCTCTCATAATCAGAGCAAGATTAAGATGATCCTGAGCATGTACCATAAGTAAAGATACCGGCTCGCCCGTGCCCTCCATTTCCTTTCTGATTAAGTCTGTCTGTGTCTCATGCGCTGCAATCATTCCGTTTGCTGCATTCTCCAAAGCTTTTTTGGCCTCATCGAACTTGCCTTCTTTTGCCAGAGCCACCGCTTCCATACAATAGCTTCTTGAATCCCCGGCCTGAGCTATAAGAGTCATAGCAACTTCAACATTATCCATTTCCTATCCCCTACCTTTCTCCAAATTTGTCGGCGAAGAGTTTTTCAAGAGCTGCTGCAGTTGATTCCTCATCATCGCCTTCAATTTCTACGGTTACGATTTCACCGTTTTTTGCGGCAGACATCATAACCCCGGTTACGCTTTTAAGGTCATACTTTTTGCCATTTTTCACCAGATTTACGCTGCTTCCGAACTCGCCTATGCTTCTGGCTATCTTGCAGGCTACTCTTGCGTGAAACCCCAATTCATTCATTACTTGCAGTTCTTTTACAACCATTTGTCCTTCTCCTTCTCCAGCAATTCTTTTACCTCGTCCTGCGTGGATAATTCCATTACCTTTTCAACTAATGCCTTACATTTTTTGGTGTCGCACAGGCTTATGGTTCTTCTGACTCTTGTTATGGAAGGAATGCTGACACTTAAGTTGTCGACTCCCATTCCGACCCACAAAGGTATTAATTCTTCTACCTCTCCGGCCTGCCCGCATATATCAACCTCAATTCCCTCTTTCCTCGCTTCTTTGCAGATGTTTGCCACTGCTCTTAAAAGAGCGGGATTGAAATATGAATTAAGGTGTGCCACTTTTTTATTGTTTCTGTCTGCCGCAAAAATGTACTGCGTCAAATCATTGGTTCCGATGCTGAAGAAATCCGCCACCTTGGCAAATCGGTCTGCCATTATTGCCGCCGCAGGCGTTTCCACCATCATTCCCACCTGTACATTGAGAGATTTGGTTTTTGCCAGAGAATCAATCTTCTCCTTGGCCCTCTTAAACTCATCAATGGTTGAGACCATGGGAATCATTATTTTCACGTTTCCATATTCGCAGGAGCTAAGAATCGCTTCCAGCTGCGTAAGGAAAATATCATCATTTTCCAGGCAAAATCTGATGGCTCTAAATCCCAGAAATGGGTTTTCTTCTTCCGGGATATTAAGATAGGGTATCTTCTTATCCCCGCCTACATCCAAAGTACGAATAATCAAAGGTCTGTTTTCCAGTTCCTTTGCTATCTTTGAATAGAACCAGATTTGTTCCTCTCTCGTAGGAGCTGTGGCTTTTTCCATATAAAGCATTTCGGTCCTAAGAAGACCAACGCCCTCGCCACCGTTTCCTTTAAGTGCCGAAACCTCTTCTGTTGAAGTGATGTTGGCGTATACCCCCATGTGCTTGCCATCAGCGGTTTCAGTCTTTTTGGTTTTATATTCTTCAAGGCTTTCCTTCACCTTGTCTGCTTCTCTCTGATAAGTCTCATATCCCCCGATTTTCTCCGAGGTGGGATTCTTTATTATCTGACCGGATATGGCATCTAAAAGTATTGTCTTTGCTCCGTCCAAATCGTCTATGGCTCCGGTTACTCCAACCATGCAGGGAATATTAAATGATCTTGCAAGAATTACACAGTGTGAGGAAAGTCCGCCTTCTTCAAGAATAATTCCTTTCAAGTCGCCTCTTGAAAGTTCTACAAACCGCGAAGGTGTTAAATCCCTTGCCACCACAATAATCGGTTCGTCGTTCCCTGCCTCGTCTTTTTTAGAATTAAGATTCTTGAGAAGGCGCTCTTCTATATCTTTTATGTCCGATGCTCTCTGGTTGAGATATTCGTTATCCAGGGCAAGAAGTTCTTGTCTGTATTCTTCAGAGTACTTGGATACTGCGTACTCACTTATAACTTTTTCATTCTTTACAATGTTGCAGATGCTTCCGAAGTAATTCTCATCTTCCAAAAGCATGTACTGAAACTCAAGAATTGCGGCCTGTTCCTCGCCCGAATCCTGCTTCAATCCATCTATCAGATCTGACAGCTGCCTGCCACATTCCTTTGACGCCGCCTGAAGTCTTGATAATTCTCTCTCGACATCCTCTGTGTAAACCGGCTCCAAACAAGCTCTTGTTTCTCGAATAATATATGCGTTTGCATATGCCATTCCACTTACTGCGATTATTCCGTTCATATATCTTTCTCCTATTCGGAACATCCACTTCGTTTTCACTTTTAGTCTAACATGCACAAAAACCTCGGTAAATACTCATAAAAACTGTTTATTTTCCACAATACACGGAAGATGTGGCAATTTTTTGAGTTAATTGAGAGATACAAAAAAAGGACAGGTTTCAAACCTGTCCCAAACTTGCTTATTGCACCTATTATCTTTGTACGCGGCCGGAGCCGTCGCCGCCGGCGAGTTTCTTAACTTCGTCTACGGTGACCATGTTGAAGTCGCCTTCGATGGAGTGCTTTAAGCAGCTGGCTGCCACTGCGAATTCGATGGTCTCCTGGGGTGCGAAGTTGTTGATGCAAGAGTAGATAAGTCCTGCGCCGAAGGAGTCGCCGCCGCCTACTCTGTCTACGATGTGGATTAGGTAGTTCTTGCTGAAATAGTAATCTGAGCCGTCGTAGAGCATTGCTGCCCAGTTGTTATCGTTTGCTGAAATGGAACCTCTTAAGGTGATTGCCACCTTCTTGAATCCGAAGCGGTCTGCAAGCTGTTTAGCAACATCCTTGTAGCCTTCGTGGTTAACCTTTCCTGTTGTTACGTCTGTATCTTTAGCTTTGATTCCGAATACGTCGTTTGCATCCTCTTCATTGGCGATGCAAACGTCCACATACTCGCAAAGTTTAGCCATTACTTCTCCGGCTTTCTCTTTGCTCCAAAGCTTGTTTCTGTAGTTAAGGTCGCAGCTTACGGTAATTCCCTTAGCCTTGGCTGCCTTACATGCTTCAAGGCAGATCTCAGCAATCTCATCACCGAGAGCGGGGGTAATTCCTGTGAAATGGAACCACTCGGCATCCTCAAAAATCTTATTCCAGTCGAAATCCTCTTTCTTAGCGGTAGCAATTGCAGAACCTGCTCTGTCATAGATAACCTTGCTGGGTCTTTGGCTTGCGCCCTTCTCAAGGTAATAGATTCCCACTCTGTCGCCGCCTCTAACAATATAGCTTGTATCTACGCCGAATCTTCTTAAGCTGTTGACTCCCGCCTGACCGATTTCATGCTTGGGAAGCTTTGTTACAAAAGCTGTGTCCAGCCCGAAGTTTGCAAGAGAAACCGATACATTGGCCTCTCCTCCGCCATATGTAGCTCCATATTTCTCCGCCTGCACGAATCTGTAATATCCCTCAGGTGCCAGACGAAGCATAATCTCACCAAATGTTATTACTTTGCCCATACCAAATCTCCTTTATTTGTTTACAAGGTGAACTCCGAATCCACCCAACTCATCTTTTATATAAATAAATTTCATCTTTCCGTCATTGTCGTAGGTTGCGCTGTTCATATCAAACTGGCAGCCTTTCTTTGAAAGATGATAAACCGCTCTCTCCACGCTGTTGGTGGCGATGGCAATGTGTCCCATGGTGCCACGGCCCTGCATCTTCATTATTTCAAGTCCTGTTCCGGCAAAATAAGATGCGCTTCTCTCATCTTTAGCAAAGCCAAAGATATCGCAGAATGCAGATGTGGTCTTCTCAGCTTCCTTTTCATCCTTGGAATTGATTCCAACATGCTTTAACTCAAAGCCAAGCATCAGTTCAACCGCTTCCTTAGTAAGGGCTGTGATCTTATCAAACTCTCCTGCCTTAATCATGTCGGGCTTTACCATCCAGCTTCCGCCGCAGGCAATAATCTTCTTGAATCCAAGGTACTCGTTAAGATTCTTTGCATTGATTCCGCCGGTGGGCATGAACTTCATGTTTGTGTAAGGCGCTGACATAGCCTTAATCATGGCAAGGCCGCCTGCTGCCTCCGCAGGGAAAAACTTAACAACGTCAAGTCCCAGAGATATAGCCTGCTCTATATCGGAAGGATTTGAACATCCGGGGCAAACCGGAATGTTTTTATCCACACAGTATTTCACAACCTCAGGGTTAAGTCCCGGGCTTACGATAAACTTGGCTCCTGCTGCCACCGCCTTATCCACCTGCTCGGTAGTAAGCACGGTTCCGGCTCCCACAAGCATCTCCGGAAATTCCTCAGCAATTACTCTTATGGATTCCTCAGCTGCCGCGGTTCTGAAGGTTACCTCCGCACAGGGAAGTCCTCCGTCAATAAGAGCCTTTGCAAGAGGTTTCGCATCCTTTACCTCATCCAAAGCAATAACCGGAACAATACCAATCTTGCTTATTTCTTCAAGTACTTTATTCATTCTCTGTCTCCTTACACGGTCTTCAGATCAAAACCGAAGTATTCTACTGCGTTGTTATAGGATATACCCTTCACGATATCCCCAAGGAGCTTGTCCTCAGCGGGGAACTCGCCGTTTTCAACCCATTCGCCAATCATCATGCAAAGAATTCGTCTGAAATAGTCATGTCTTGTATATGAAAGGAAGGATCTTGAATCCGTCAGCATTCCCACAAAGTTACCAAGAGCGGAAAGGTTCGCAAGGGATTTCATCTGGTTAACCATTCCCACAAGGTTATCATTGAACCACCATGCACTGCCCTGCTGAATTCTATTCTTAACGCCACCACCCTGGAAGCATCCGATGATTGTTCCGATTGCAGCGTCATCGGCGGGATTGAGGGAGTAAATGATGGTTTTGGGAACAGCCTCTTTTACCGCAAGAGCATTCAGATAGTCAGCAAGAAATGCGCTGGGTGCGTAATTATTGATGCAGTCAAAACCGGTATCCGGACCAAGTTTATTGTACATAAAGGTATTGTTGTCTCGCTTCGCACCATAATGGAGCTGCATGGTCCAGTTTCTCTTGCAGTATTCTCCTGCCACGTAAATCATGAATGCGGTCTTGTATTTGGACTTCTCGTCCTCGCTTACAGCCTGCTTATTCATTGCCTTCTTAAAGATATTCTCTATCTCGGCGTCATCTGCAGGATTGTACATTACATACTCAAGGCCGTGGTCTGAAACCACGCATCCGTTCTCTGCAAAGAAATCCATTCTTACTGCCAGTGCCTTCTTAAGATCCTCAAATGTAGTAATCTCTATTCCGGAAACCTTTGAAAGCTTTGCTATATAATCGGTAAAATCAGGCTTTTCTACATTGCAGGCCTTATCGGGTCTCCATGCGGGAAGGACCTTTACATCAAAGCTCTTATCTTCCTTAATTAATCTGTGGTATTCCAAATCATCGATGGGATCATCGGTGGTACAAATCAGTGTAACATTGGATTTCTTTATTATGTTTCTTACTGAGAAATCCTTGCTTCTAAGCTTCTCATTGCAGAGGTCCCAAACCTCTTTGGCAGTATCTTTGTTAAGATTTCCTTCGTATCCGAAGTAATATCTGAGTTCCAGATGGGACCAGGTATAAAGGGGATTTCCGATAAGCTTGGGCATAATCTCTGCCCACTTCTCAAACTTCTCCCAATCAGAGGCATCCCCTGTAATATATTTCTCGTCTACGCCACAGGTTCTCATCTGGCGCCACTTGTAGTGGTCGCCTCCAAGCCAGACCTGAGCGATGTTGTCAAACTGTCTGTCCTCCCAGATTTCCTTCTGGTTAATGTGACAGTGATAATCCAAAACAGGAATCTTTGTCATATCTGCGTACTTGTAGTACAAATCCCTGGCTGTCTGCGTGTTAAGCAGAAAGTCTTTGTCCATAAAAGCTTTCATATTTCTACTCCTCTTCTTCCTTCTCTGTAAAAATTCCCGGGTATTTCTCCCTTAATTCCTCCGTATCCTGTACGTGATATCCCAAATGCTTTGTAAGCAGCTCTCTGTATGCTTCCTTCTCGCCACGCTCCAGATGCTTAACCAGCTGAACATGGGTATCATCGGTTCGTCTGGAATAAGTATCATCCAGGTCAATCAAAAGTCTGATTCGATTGTAATGCACCATTGTTGAAGCAAGAATGTCTGCTGCCAGGCTCTCTCCCGCAATGTGGAACGTCAAGGCATGGAACTCGTCATCACTTTTTAAATACTCATAAGCAGAATCATGAGTTCTTGGAGCAGCGGAAATTTCCTCCATCTTCCTGCAGTAGTCGTACATCTTCTTAATATCCTTCTCGGTAACATTGGCAAAAAGTCCGTCAACCACACCAAGTTCCAAGGTCTTTCTGATGAACCACTCTTCATTTGCTCTTTCGGTATCAATCTTTGATATCAGGGATTTGGACTGGGGATATATATCAACCAATCCCTCCGTCTCCAATTTAACCAAGGCTTCTCTCGCCGGTGTTCTGCTTACGTGATATCTGTCGGCAATCTTCGCTGCAGACACGGATTCTCCGGGCTTCAGTGAGAAAGTCATAATATCTTTTCTGAACAAATCATAGGTCTGCTGATTAAGTGAATTAGTCATTTATACCCTCCAGGCTGTTTTTGAGACAAAACAAAAAAAGTAACATGTTCAACTAACATGTTACTTTGATTGTATCATTACATATTTAAAACCACAAGTGGTCTTTTTTTACTCTTTAATGAGTTTATCGAGAAGTATCTCAAAGTCCTTCTTCTTCCAGATTACAGGACAGGGATAAAGAGGATTTGCTTCCTTAAGCACCCTCTTAATAATCTCCTCGTAGTCTTCCCTCTTAAGCTTTTCAATCTTTGAAGGTATGCCCATCTTCTCATTCATTTCTCTGATGGCAGCAATGAAGTTCTTAGCCTTCTCTTCTTTTGACGCACCCTTAACCCCGGCTGCATCCGCAAGCTCGGACAAACGACCATAAACCTTCTCACCATACTGTTCCAATACGTAGGGAAGAATAATGGAGCAGGCCTCTCCGTGAAGGATTCCGTACAAAGCGCCTGTAGCATGAGCTACTGCATGTACATAACCTACAAAGTTTGTGGTAAAAGCAATTCCTGCTTCGAAGGAAGCATAAAGCATATTGTCTCTTGCCTCCACATTGCTTCCGTCCTCGTAAACTAAAGGTATATTTTTAAAGATCAGACTTACAGAGTCCAAAGCTCTCTCTTTTACCATCTTTGAAGCAAAATTATTGGTGTAAGCTTCAACTGCGTGGGTTAAGGCATCCATTCCTGTTGCAGCAGTAATCTTAGCTGGTACTGTAAGGGTAAGATCTGCATCAAGCACTGCGTATCTGGGGATTAACACAAAGTCGTTAACCATGTATTTGTAGTGCTTGCCATCAATAGTGTCTGTAATAACTGCTGCCGCCGTGGTCTCGGAACCGGTTCCTGCTGTGGTGGGAACTGCATATAAATCAGGAAGTCTTCTGAGTACTCGAAGTACTCCTCTCATCTTTGGAATACTTCTTCCCGTTGCTCTCAGTGCACCTACTGCTTTTGCACAGTCGATTACGCTTCCGCCACCTACTGCAACAAGTGCTTCACAGCCGGCTTTTTTATATTCTCCAAAGGCTTCCATAACCAATTCCACCGTAGGCTCTGTAACTACCTTTGAAAAAACTGTTGCTTCAATTCCTTTTTCCTTTAATGCTTCAAAAAGCTTATTAAGTGAACCCCACTCAATAAATAC
Source organism: Lachnospiraceae bacterium G11 (assembly GCA_900103495.1). Taxonomy (GTDB): domain Bacteria; phylum Bacillota; class Clostridia; order Lachnospirales; family Lachnospiraceae; genus G11. The sequence goes on from FMWZ01000019.1 coordinate 11,823, forward strand.
CGGAGCGGTTACAATAAATACTTTCTTCTTACCGGTCTTCTCAAGGTTGTCTGCTATTCTTGCAAGACTCCCGCTCCCCTTGATTACCTTGGGCTGTCTGGTCATAATTCCAATCATTACAGCCATGAACCATTGTCTGATTCTGTACCAAACCTTCATCTTAACTAATATCTCCTGTTTCTTAATCCTTTATTGAGAACAGCCCCTGGACGGTGTTCATCAGATCCTTATTGTTAAGGATTGACTGAAGGATGCCGCCGGACTGTGTCTTCTCTCCTTTAAGAAGTGCCACCGCCGCCTTCTTTGTGTCGGAATCTGCCTTTCTGTATAGCTCAACAAGCTTCTTCTCAGCAGCACTGACCTTCATGGAGCTGCCGGTTGTAGTCTTCTTTGCTGTTGTTGTCTTTTTAGCAGTTGTGGTTTTCTTTGCAGCAGGTTTCTTAGCCGCTGTGGTTTTCTTCGCTGTAGTAGCCATAATTATCCCTCCGTTTATTTGTTTGAACCAAAGTCTATTAGTTCTGCCTTATCAGAGTATCTCTCTAAAAGGTTGTCAAATTCCGTCATATCCTCAACTTCTTTTTCCACACCATCTTTCGTGTAGAAAAATGTGTCGGTTGTTTCTCCGAACTTAATTCTGGCACCTTCATATACATCAAGTGTACCGGTTTCAACATTAGGGTAAAGCAAATCGATGTCATGCCCACCGCACACATACAAATATGGAGTCTCAACTTTAAGAAGATATCCCGAACCATCACTTTGAACCTCGCCAAAATCCACCAGGTTACCTTCATTATCAACTCCATATACCTGGGCTGTAACCGCCCCTTTCTTTCCAAGGTAGTCATCCAGATCGCCCTTTGCAATCAAAAGGCATTTCTCAGAAAGTCCTAAGTCAACAAGAGCATACGCCTGACCCTCCGCCACTTCAGAATATACCTCTGGAACTCCCTTCTCTGCCTCTTTTGTTTCCCTCGAACAGGCAGTAAAAGTTAACGCTAAAGCCAGCGCTAAAATAATAGACCCTCTCTTCATTTTCTCCCTCCTATTTTTATTTACTTTTCGTCCACAACCTGAAAGATGTAAAACTTCAAATAATAACTCTCATCCGATGCCCAGAGAATCGGGTGGTCGGGTGCCTGCGTTTTAAACTCAATTTGACGAAGTCTCTTATGTACCGCAGTTGCTGCCTGGGCAACAGTCTTTGTGAAAAGCTCCTCCGTCATAAAATGCGAGCAGGAGCATGTGGCAAAGTACCCGCCGCTCTTTACAAGTCGAAGTCCTTTCATGTTTATTTCTCTGTAACCCTTTATTGCATTCTTTGTTGCTTCTCTTGATTTGGTAAAAGCAGGAGGATCTAATATAACCACATCATATCGCTCTCCCGCTTCATAGAGTCTGGGAAGTTCGTCCAGAACATTGGCTTCCCTGAAGTGAACTCTGTCTTCCAGGTGATTAAGCTTCGCATTGGCTTCGGCCTGTGATACGGCAAATCCCGAAATATCAAGGCCTGTAACGTCCTTGGCTCCCGCGTATCCTGCATTTAGGGCAAAGGTTCCCATATGTGTGAAGCAGTCAAGAACCTTTTCCTGTCCTCTGCAGATTTTCTGCATGGCCAGACGGTTGTATTTCTGATCAAGGAAGAATCCGGTCTTTTGGCCGTTGGCCACATCAACCATGTAGTGGACACCATTCTCAACTATCTCCACGTTGGTGTCGAATTCTTCTCCAATGAACCCTTTATATGGTTCCAGACCCTCTTTCTTTCGAACCGCAGCGTCAGAGCGTTCGTAGATACCTCTGATTTTGACACCATCCTCTGAAAGAACGTCCTTGAGGCATTTAAGAATTGTTTCCTTAAGTAAGTCTATGCCCAGTGCCAGGGATTCCACCACCAGGACATCCTCGTATCTGTCTACCACAAGCCCCGGAAGATAATCTGCCTCACCAAAGATAAGTCTGCAGGCCTTCAAATCCTCAGGCATCATAACCTGCTTTCTGTACTCCCAGGCATTTTTGACTCTCATCCTGAAAAAATCTTCATTAATCTCAGTCTCCGAATTCCTGGTAAGCATTCTGATTCTGATTACGGAATTCTGGTTGATGAAACCAAGACCCAGAGGGTATCCGTCAAAATCATTAACCTTTACAATGCTTCCGTTCTTGAATGTTCCGGTGATTGTATCGATTTCATTATTAAAAATCCAGGCGCCGCCTGCTTTCAGACTGCGCCCTTCACCTTTTTTCAAAGTCACTATAGTTGTAATCATCTTGTTCTGCCAAGTAGCCTTTCGCTTTGAGCTCTTCCTTTATAAGATCGAGAACCTTCTCAGAGGGTGCAAGAATTGTGTGATAATGCACGTCGTCCGTCAAAACCTTAAGGGGCTTTGACTTTGACTTCTTCATTACTGCGATAAACTCGTCCACGTCATGTGAATCATTGATAATAAGGTCTACTGTAATCTGTCCGTAGATGTCATGGTCTACGGTTACATCCCTTATCTTTCCGCCAAGTTCAATAATTGTGCTCAGTTCATCGTAGGTATCCTCAGAGTTGTGCTTAACTCTCACTACAGCTTTCTTGCCGTTCTCTTCCCCGGGAGAAAACAATACATATCCCTTATTGGTTGAGATTACATCTTTATTTTCTGCCCGTAACAAAGCAATGTCCTGTACTATGACCTGCCTGCTCACTCCGAACATATTGGCAAGTCCGGTACCGGACATAGGGGTTTTATGGGATTTGAGGAGTTCCTCAATATGTTTACGTCTTTCTTTCCCTTCCATTTCTTGAATTCGCCTTGGCCCTTTGTTTCAAAAGGCGCATCCTTTCTTTCTTAGCAATATAAGCATCAATTCCTTTTTGCTGCTGAACAATTTTGCATCCGTAGACGTGCTTGCCGTTTGACAGCACCGTTTCTCTTACAATAAGTCCGAAAAGCTTGAAGGTAAAATTCTCAAACAATCCGTCAATGAAATCATTGAGAGTAGTATGAACAAACTGTCCAATCTCCGCCGTCACGGAATCACTTGTAAAACAGAATGAAAATCCGTTAATGCTTACGTCCCTTATAATTATATTATATGTATCTCGCTCCAAACCAATCTGTGCAACCGACGGAACATCCACAGGACATCTGAAAGAGTCCCTTCTGTTAAACTCCACAGCGTCTGCATGTGATACGATTCCATAGCACAGCTTACCGTCCTTACCCTTCATGGTGCTGAAAGCAGCATTTCTGAAGATAAGAGGTTTGGTATCTTTGCCGGTAATGACAACATTGGCAGAGATTCCCTTGCCGCTAAAGGTGAGAACCTTGTTATTCTTGATAACCGGTTTGGCGTAAATCATCTGTTTCAGCGGAACTCCGCCGATAACCTCAGATTCAAACTCCATACTCTGGCTACCAATCAATATGAGTATTGTAATTTCTCTTCCCGGTTCCAGGTCATAGATTCGCATGCTTTTCCCTCATCTACTACATTTTATCATCTATAAATTGGGTTGCCAACTGATGATAAATAGTTTCAAAAATGCGGCCTGAATCTGTAGCAATATTCTAGCATAAATCCAGCAATTTAGCGACAAAAATGATGTTTTTCACGTTATAATAAAAGACGTAGTATAAGGAATTTTTTATTCGAAAAAGGAGTAGATAGAAATGGGTAAATACTTTGGTACGGACGGCTTTAGGGGTGAAGCCAACGTTAACCTTACGGTAGACCATGCCTTCAAGGTAGGTCGCTACTTAGGTTATTACTATGGTAAGGACCATCGCGCCCGCATTGTAATCGGTAAGGACACCAGACGTTCAAGCTATATGTTTGAATACGCTTTGGTTGCCGGACTTACAGCCAGCGGCGCAGATGTTTTCCTTCTCCATGTAACAAGCACTCCCAGTGTATCTTATGTTGTCAGAACTGAGGATTTCGACTGCGGTATTATGATTTCCGCAAGCCACAATCCCTACTATGACAACGGAATTAAGATAATCAACGGCGGCGGCTATAAGGTCGACGGCGAAGTTGAGAGACTTATTGAGGAATATCTTGATAATCCCGATATGGAAATTCCTCTCGCAAGAAGAGAGAACATCGGTCGTACCACCGACTACGTTATCGGACGTAACAGATACCTGGGATATCTTATTTCCCTGGCAACACGTTCATACAACTCCGTTCGTATCGGACTTGACTGTGCAAACGGTTCCGCACATCAGACAGCAAAGCATGTATTCGATGCTCTTGGAGCCAAGACCTATGTAATCAGCAACAATCCTGATGGTACAAACATCAACTTGGAGTGTGGTTCCACACATATTGAGATGCTTGTTGATCTGGTAAAAAGAGAACATCTCGATGTGGGCTTCGCTTTCGATGGTGACGCAGACAGATGTATTGCGGTTGACGAACTTGGCAACGTAGTGGACGGTGATAAGATTCTCTACCTTTGCGGTAAGTATCTTCACGAGAACGGTCAGCTTGACCACGATACCGTAGTTACAACCATCATGTCCAACATGGGACTTTACAAAGCCTTCGATAAAGCAGGCATCAAGTATGAGAAGACCACCGTCGGCGATAAGTATGTCAGCGAATGCATGACTCAGAACGGTTACTCATTGGGCGGTGAGCAGTCCGGACACATTATTTTCTCAAAGCATGCAACCACAGGTGATGGTGTTCTTACAGCCATCAAGGTTATGGAAGCTTTACTTGAGAAGAAGATGCCGCTTTCAGAGCAGCTTAAGGACTTAACAATCTATCCTCAGCTTATGGTTAACGTTAAGGTTGATGAGAAGAAAGCTGCAAGAAACTCCGATGTTGTTGTTAAGGCCATTGAGAAAGTCGAGAAGGATCTCGGTGAAGACGGAAGAGTTCTCGTAAGAGAATCCGGCACAGAGCCTGTACTTCGTGTCATGGTTGAAGCAACCACGGATGACATCTGCAGAGAGAAAGTAGATGAAATCGTAAACGCACTTAAGAAGAGCGGACATTGTAAGTAATAATCACTGATATAATTAACGGGATGTTTCTTATGGAACATCCCGTTTAAATTCTTTCCTTGAACAGTTCAAAATCTCCCTTTATGGGCTAAGCATAATCAAATAGCGACTGAAAAAGATTAAGAATCCTAATTATATCTTTCAGTGCCACTCTGCCCTTTTGATGAAAGCCTCTCTTTTCGAAATCAATTTGTCTGGGAGAATCACAGCACACAAAACCGGAAGTTTGTTCTGTATGGATTTCAACGGATAGAGTTGCTTCTCCATCATAGGAAAAGATTGGGCATACAATAGCACGTCCGGATACATTATAGATATTCTTGCTAATTACGAGTAAGGGAACATTAATGCCCCTTACGGATAAAATATCACCCTGTTCTACCATAACTCTCTCCCGACGGGTTCACCCCAATCAAATTCTTCGGATGCTTTAAGAACACCACCGCGTTCTGAAATGTATTCTTCAAGAGTTTTATGTTTAAACCGGAACCCATTTTTTAGCAGTTCTTTTATTTGCGCATCATTAAGGTTATCTAAAATACTCATATCTAATATCTTCCCTTCCATTGCATATTGAAACAGCCTATCTGGCAATCCTGTATTTTGACGATCAAAATCAATATAGAAATCAGAAACTTGAATCCCAAAATAAGTACCAAGCTTTTCCAAAGCTTCCGGTTTAGGTGTGCTGTTTCCTTTTACCCAATCACAAAGAGTAGTGTACTTAATACCCAAGTCTTCGCTTACTTTCCGACGAGAAAGATTCTTATCAGCCATACATTTTCTTATATTAGTTGCTATTATGGTTCTAACATCTAAATTTCGTGCTTCCATGCAATCCTCCGTTTACGACTTTCTCGTATCTATTTTACGATAATCTCGTAATTAGGTCAACAGAAAGCTTGAAACTTACAAACCAATAATGTATTATCAAATATCATGATAAGCGAAGAATTAGAAGTTAAAAAACGCCTTCTTGATATGGCGGACAGAAGTTATAGAAATAACCAATATATATTCACGGACTTTCTCTCCATGGCAGATATGTCCGTTTACTTTGAGTGCGAAAGAGAGTTCTCCTATTCCGGCGTAACTGTTTGGAACGGAAACGGAAGTTATGAGAGGGGAATGCTGCGATTCGGGAATCCGGAAGCCTTTGGCTACGAAGAGGATTTTCCCATAGATATTCTCCTTATTTCTCCCCTGGCGGAAAAGTTTGCGGAGAAGCTTTCCCACAGAGATTTCCTTGGGGCTCTTATGAACGCAGGAATAGAGAGGGATGTTCTCGGAGATATCATTGTTGATGAAAAAAGAGCATATCTCTTCTGTGAGAACAGGATGACGGATTATATTATCTCCAGTCTTACAAGAGTACGCCACACCTCTGTAATGGTTAAGAAGGTGGATTCTATACCCGAGATAGAATCAAGGCAGCCCAAAGAAGTCACTATTCAAGTAGCCTCTGAAAGAATAGATGGCGTGGTTTCCAAAGTCTACCACCTATCCAGAGGAGACAGTGCAGAACTTTTTACTTCTCAGAAGGTATTCCTTAACGGCCGGTTAATGGAGAACTACAGCCATCAGCTTAAAGCCGGTGACATTGTGAGTGTCAGAGGTTTCGGACGCTTTACATACAAGGGCTGTGGCAGCATATCCAAAAAGGGAAAGCTAAATGCTCTTGTGGATGTAATATAAAAAAGGTGTTGACAATTGTCTGACATGTCCTGTATAGTAAGGGAAATATTTTTGAAAGGATTCTTGGAATGAGAAACTTTGTACTCAACATTTCTGATATGAATTCCATGATCGGGAACCCCGATATTCTTCAGGGTCGCGGTTATTTTTTCATATTCGGAAAAGTGGGTAAGGAATCCTAAGTAGAAAATAGGTAAATGTCGACATTACGACCACTTATCCATGTGATAGGTGGTTTTTTTATTATCTTGGCCGGGTAATAAAAGACAAATTTGAGGAGAGAGAAAATGAGCAAAAGGACAGAACTTGTTAAAGGTTTTTATCAAAAATTCGACGAGGATACCCGTCTTACAAAGTCAAGACAGGGACAGCTTGAATACAGGGTAACAATGGATTATATTCACAGGTACTTAAAGAAAGGTGCTTCTGTTATAGAAATCGGAGCCGCCACAGGCAGATATTCCATTGCCCTTGCCAGGGAAGGATTCGATGTAACGTCGGTTGAACTTGTAGAAGAGAACCTGAATATATTAAAGGACCATGGAAAGGGACTTGATAATCTTCATGCCTTTCAGGGAGATGCCTTGGATTTGAGCAGATTTGCAGACAATACATTCGATGTGACATTACTTTTTGGTCCCATGTATCACTTATACAACAGCGAAGATCAGCATAAGGCTATAAGCGAAGCTGTAAGGGTAACGAAAAAGAACGGAATAATACTTGTGGCATTCCTTTCCGTACATTCGATTTTGATGACCAACTATCTTTTTAAGTGGGGAACCTTTACCGAAGGATATGAGGAAAACTTCAACGAAGATAACACGATTAAACACTATCCTGAGCAGATGTTTACAGGCTTCGATATTGTGGAGTTTGAGGAATTGTTTAAGGAGCACTCTGTAGAATACATTACAACTGCTGCAGTTGATAACGTACTTGAGATTGCGGAGAGACGTGCTGATTTTACCCTTGCAGACGAGGATTTCGAGACACTTGTCCGATACCAGCTTGATAACTGCGAGAAGAGAGAACTGTTGGGAAGTTCTATTCACCTCTTGTATATATGCAGGAAAGTCTGATTATTATGGAGGAAACAAATGATTATCAAAAACGAAATACCTATTCTTGAATACGACGACGCATCACCTGAAGTAATTGCACCAACTCATGATTGCCCGGACTTAAAGCTTCCGGAGAAGTGCCTTTTTGCATTTCTTGGGGATGTGGTTCACAGATATGCCGAAGAAAAGAAAGCAGAGGTTGTTCAGAAATTTATCACGGTTTCTCACATCATTAAAGTCTACGTGCTTCATGAGGAAAAAGAGGACATTTGCCTTGTCCAATCCACTATAGGATCGGCGGCGGCAAGCCAGATTATTGACACCCTTGTAAGCTGTGGCTGTAAGAAGGTTATAGCTGTGGGCTCCTGCGGCGTTCTGGCGGATATTCCCGAGAATGCTTTCCTTGTTCCGGAGCGGGCATTAAGGGATGAAGGAGCTTCTTATCAGTATCTTCCAGCATCAAGATACATTGAGCTTGACAGGGAACCCATCACTGCAATAGAAGAAACCTTTAAAAAACAAAAGCTTCCCTTTGTGACCTGCACCACCTGGTCAACAGACGGGTTCTTTAGAGAAACAAAAGATATGGTTAAATATCGCCTGGAGGAGGGATGTTCAGTAGTCGAAATGGAATGTTCCGCCCTTGCAGCCTGCTGCAGAAAGAGGGGCGCAAAATTCGGACAGTTCTTATTCACGGCGGATTCCCTCGCCAATGTTCATGACTACGACGCAAGGTCATTTGGAACAGATTCCCATGAGAAAGCGCTTCTACTGGGGCTTGATGTTTTGAGAAACTACAAGTGAATTTAAAAAGGCGGGCCATTAGCCCGCCTTAATTATTTTGCTATCTTGTTACTACAGAGTAATAAACAGGTGTAGCTTCACCATATTCCTCGAAGATTCGATCAAACTCGGTGCTATCAGGCTTCTCCGTTTCCTCTTCATTGCCGCTCTGATAGTAGTATGTGGCATTTCCATCAGTATCGTAAGAAACTCTTGCCATCTCTACCAGCACAAGTTCTCCGTTAGCGACTGTATATTTACATACATTATGATTTCCACCTGCGTATATAACCTTATCCTTTATGGAAATAGGGCACGCAGTGCTTGATGAAGAAACATTTCCTATTACTGTGGGCACATTGTCCTTGTAAATAAGAAGTGTAGAGTCGATTGCTTCAAGATTTCCTTCACCATCATCAAAGGCCCCACTGCATACAAAGAATACATCTGTATCTCCCACAGGTTCATTTGCATAGCCCTGACCATCTAAAAGGTTTTTGTCCACAATCTGAGTAAATGTGTCGCATCCTTCGGTATTAACTTCTGCAAATACTTCCTCTTCTTCTGTAGCCTCTTCCACCGTCTTTTCTGCGGTTTCTGCGACTTCTTCAGCTGTTTCCTGCAGATTCTCAATTAATGGTTCTTCTGTTTTAGTGGCTTCAGTTGTTTTATTGCCACAAGCTGTAAGCATAACACTCATTGCTATGCCCAGTACAATTATTGTACTTTTTTTCATAATATCATCTCCTTGCGGCTTACATTATACTCCTTCCTAAAAATACTTAAAGTTCATTTTAGTTGCGTTGCATTCATCAGCGCCACCGAGCGCACCCATGAAATTTCAATTATGTTCTCAGACTTAATAAAATAAAGCAGAGGTTATTCAAACCTCTGCTTTATTTCATCGTATTTCTGATTGGTCATCAGTGCTGTTTCATCAGTATCTTTAAGATGAACCGTGTAGGTCCATCTTCCGTAGACCTCAAGTTTCTTTATGGCGTCGACTCTTATGATATAAGACTTGTGGCATCTCATGAAGCGGGATGTATCAAGCTTTTCTTCCAGGGATGAAAGAGACTGGGAAGTCAGATACTTTTCATCCTTCGTCACTATCCTTGAAACCCCATCAATTCGCTCAATCATTATAATGTCCTTGATGTCGATAAGGTTTATCTCTTCTTTGCCTCTGATCAAAAGCTTCTCCTCATGAGAGGAATCTGCTCTGTCAGAGACAGGGGATGCAGGCGTGGTCTCCTTAATCCTGTTTAAGGTCTTTCCGATTCGCTCCAGGTCAAAGGGCTTCACCAGATAATCAAAGGCATAAATCTCAAAAGCATTAGCCATGTACTCACTGTGAGCCGTGGCGAAAACTATCTTCACCTTTGGATCGATTTCCGTTATAACCTTGGCACACTCTAACCCGCTCTCGCCATTAAGGTCTATATCCATAAAAACAACATCGGGACGAAGCCTGGTGAATTCGGTAATGGCCGAAGAGAAAGCATCACATGTAGAGATAACCTTGAACCCGACCGTTCTTTCAATCATCTTCTTTAGGATGTTTCTGATTTGCTCTTCGTCCTCAACCACCATTACTTTAAACATATCTTCGTCCCGCTTAATTCAGTCTTTATTTCTTCTTGGAATCTACGAAGTCTGTTACTCCGTTTCCGATATCCTTCTTCATCTTGGTATCGGCCTGAACATTCTGTAGCTTGTAGTAATCAAGCACACCGATATGTCCGGATCTTAATGCCTCTGCCATTGCCTTGGGAACTTCGGACTCTGCCTTTACAACTTCGGCTCTCATCTCCTGCTCCAAAGCAACTGCCATTGCACGTCTCTCTTCTGCCTTTGCCTGAGCAATCTTGGTGTTTGCCTCTGCCTGTAAGCTCTGAAGGTTAGCACCGATGTTTCTTCCGATATCGATATCAGCGATATCAATTGAGATAATCTCGTATGCAGTTCCGGAATCAAGTCCCTTCTCAAGAACTACCTTAGAGATATCATCGGGGTTCTCAAGCACAGCACTGTGAGTCTGGGCGGAACCAACGGTTGTAACGATACCCTCGCCGACTCTTGCAAGAACGGTTGCCTCACCGGCACCACCGATTAACTGGTTGATGTTGGTTCTTACCGTTACTCTTGCCTTAACAAGAAGCTCGATACCGTCCTTTGCAACTGCAGAAATCTGAGGAGTCTCAATAACCTTGGGGGTTACGCTCATCTTTACAGCTTCGAATACGTTACGTCCTGCAAGATCAATTGCTGAAGCCTGCTCGAATGTAAGATCCATTCCTGCTCTCTCAGCTGCAATTAATGCGTTAACAACATTATCAACATTACCGCCTGCAAGGTAGTGAGCCTCAAGCTCATTTGTCTTAACCTTGATACCTGCCTTGGTTGCCTTGATCATGGGTGCCACGATCTTAGCGGGTTTTACACGACGTATCTTCATTCCCACCAATGAGAAGATACTGATTTTAACTCCGCTGGCTACTGCAGAAATCCACATTCCAACGGGGATGACGGTAAAGAATACCATCAGTGCAATAATAATTATTGCTGCCAAAATTACTGTAGGATACATTATCTTACCTCCCTCACAAAGATTTTGTTATTTTTAATTTCAGTAATTTCAAGGGTCGCTCCCTTTTTAATATAATCGCCTTCAGAAAGTATGTCGAGTTTAACTCCGTCAAACTCTCCCTTACCCGAGGGCTTTAAATCCGTTGCGGCTTCCCCCTTCTTTCCGATAAGGTACTCCATGTCCTTGCCGTCAATGAAAAGGTCCTTGCCCTGTACTTCCGTGTCAAGCTTTATCGGTGATTTCACCTTCTTGGAGTTGAAGATAATTATGCTTATTACAAGCATAACTGCGATAATAACTATTGCGATTACTCCGACGATTATTCTCTCCGAAGCATTCCTTCCTGTGAGGAAAACTCCTGCTGCCGCACAGATGGTTCCGCATATTCCCGGAACTCCGAAGCCCGGCATATAAAACTCAATTCCCAATAAAACGATTCCTATGAGAAGAACCACGATTCCAAGAATCTGTAATGCTGCCATTACTCCTCTCCTTTCCCGAGGGAAACTGTAAATAGGGTTTCCTCCTCGTTTGATTTCAGATCTATCTTTCCTTTGTTGGCCTCAAGAATCTCGGACACGATTGAAAGTCCCATTCCATGTCCTTCTTCTTTCTTGGTGGTAAAACCTCTTTTGAAAATCGATGCCCTAAGTTCCTCAGGTATCATGGGCCCGTTGTTTTCAACTGTGAAATAATACCTTTCCGGATCTTCGTTTATATCGATTCTGACCTTCTTTTCTTCTCTGTCACTTTCTTCCAGCGCCTTAAAGGCATTGTCTATAAGGTTTGATAAGACCTTGCATAACTCCCAGTCCTCAATTCGAAGCTTCTTCAAGTCGGATTTCACTTCAATTACAAAAGTAAGTCCCTTTGATTCCGCCTCCGCACTCTTTGCTGCAAGAAGCGCATTGATTGCGGGCTTTGAAGTTTTGATTGCCTTACCGGTCTTCAGGATTTCCTTGTAAATCTTCTTAAGATAGGAGTTCATTTCCTCGTACTCCCCAAGTTCCATCAGCCCGTATACAACCTGCAAGTGATTCAGGTAATCGTGCCTGTCCATCCGAAGTTTGTCATTAAGCTTCCCGAGATTCTCGATGCTCTCCTTCAAAACCTCTTCTCTGTTCCTGACCTTCATGTAGCTTCTTAATAGAAGAAGTATACATATTGCCAAGGTCACCACGGACACGGCACATAAAATAAGGATTTTTCCTGTTTCAGCCACCTTTTGCCTCCATGATGTCAGCATATCACTTTTTATCTTTGGTAAAAGCGTTTCTCTCTCAATTATACAAATTTGGCCCTGAAATGTCATTTATATTCTTTCACGCAAAAAGGCTGCCACCGATATAGGTGACAGCCCAAGTATTCGTTGATTATTAATCTGCATCCAAAGCCTCAAGGCCTTTGGCGTTATCAATCTTCTTAGCTTTAATGTTCTTTACCAAAGCTGTAAATACTACGCAGCTAAAGAGTGTAAGTAATCCTGAGTAAACAGGAAGTGCTCTCCATGCACCTGTTCTTGTAAATACGAGACCCAAAAGAATAGGTGTAACAGTCTGAGCCGACATACTTGCTGTGTAATAGTATCCGGTGAACTTACCAATCTTCTTGGAGGAGCAAAGCTCAACAACCATGGGGAATGAACAGTTATGAACAAGTGCCATTCCATATCCCTTGATAATCCACACAACGTAGAGGATTACAGGGAAGCTGAACTCTCCGTTTGCTCCGGTAACATTTCCTGTAGGTCCAACAAAGCACATGATGATAAGTCCCACGAAAGTTACAGCAAGGCCTGTGGAGATTGTCCACTTACGTCCGATCTTATCAGCAATATAACCTGCTGTTGCGAAACCGATAACCGATGCAAGACCACCTACGATGGTCATTACCATGGTGGCACTTGATACAGAGTTCATATAGTAAATTACATAGTTACCGATATATGTTCCGATGGCGTTATCGGACATGAACCACAAAAACTCTGCTCCGAGAATTGCCAGAAGCATGGTCTTGTTGGCCTTGGACATGGGCTTGTCATCATCCACGGGAGTCTCAACTGCCGCGAGTCTCTCACCTTCTGCAAGCTCATCCTTCATCTCTTCCTCAATCTTGTTCTCCTTGATTGTAGCAAAAAGAACAAGTGCGGAGATTACCATAAGTACAGAAGCTATAATAAAGGGAATCTCAATGGTCCAGATATTTCTTGCTGCGTCTCCTGCATTGATGTAATCGGAGAGCTTAAGGAAAATACCAAGTACTGTAGCCATAGCACCGCCGAGGTATCCCATGATATTGATGATACCGTTTGCCTTAGCTCTTAAAGGCTTGGGTGTGATGTCAGGCATCAGAGCAACCGCAGGGTTACGATACATCATCATGAACATGAGAACGATAGCCATCATGATGATCATTCCCACTATATTATTCTGGTGGAAGAATAAAGGAACGAAGGGAAAAGCCACAGCCGCTACGAAAGTACCTGTAAGGATATAGGGCATTCTCTTTCCGATGGGTGATTTGGTCTTATCGGATAAGTTACCGAATATAGGTAAAAGAATCAAAGCAGCCAGGTTATCGCATGCCATGATAATACCGACTAACCACTGAACATTAAGAATCTTGCTTGCATCACCGGCTTTAAGCTCTGCAGATGACATGCCATACATTCTTCTTGCGAAAATATCTGTTAAGAATGTGGGGCACCATGAATCATACACCTGCCACAAAAGCAGAATGCCAAAGAACGCAAAACCAATAAGGAAAGTGCGCTTATAATTGAGTTTCATAAATGTAATCCTCCCTATGAAATATCTACATCTATTATACTGAAATTACATTTTGTTGGCTATGAGATTTTTCGCACAATCAGTCCACGCAAATGTTATTATACTTGTAACGAAATGCGGATTATATGGACTAATCTAGTGAAAACAAATAACAGGAAGAGGGAGAAGGCTTGGATATAAAGAAAATATGTGAAGAATATTACCAGCTGGTTCTGGGCTTTCTTCTGACTCTGACAAATGGAAATAGAGATTTGGCCGAGGATTTAACCCAGGAAGTTTTCCTTAGAGCCATCAAAAACAGTAATGCCTTCCGAGGAGATTCAAAAGTTTCCACGTGGTTATGTCAGATAGCCAAATATACCTTCTGGCAATATTTGGATAAAAAGAATAAGCATCCCATGGTTCCCATCGATGAGTTGATGAATCTTTCAACAGGTGAACTTATTGAAGAGATCTATATAAGGGATGAAATGAACGACCTGTTATATAAAAGTATTGATAAACTGGACAGTTTATCCAGAGACGTAGTGCTATATCGCTTAAAGGGCGATCTATCCTTTAAAGACATCGGTGACATACTTGGGAAAACTGAAAACTGGGCAAGGGTGACTTTTTTCAGAGGAAAAGCCAAAATTGTAAAGGAGATGAGCCAATATGAGTAACTTTGATTGCGATTTAGCTATGGACTTACTTCCTTCATATCTTGAAAAAAAGTGCGGGGAAGAAACCGTCAGATTTATAGAAGAGCATATTAAGAATTGCCCCAAGTGCAAAGCCTTGCTTGATGCAATGGCAGCAGATATCCCCATGGAAGCCTCTGTAGAAAAGAAGGTTTTTCACATAAACCCTGTGGGTAAGGTGATTCTTTTAGTCTTAGGCTATTTTGTATTTGTTTTGATATTACTGATAATAATAACTTACTTATTTGTACATGGAGTTCTTTAATGAATACTATACCTTGTGAAATAATTGAAGATCTTCTTCCTTCATACAAGGATAATCTTCTATCTGAATCAGTTAATGAAGCTGTTACCTATCATCTTGAGCACTGTCCAAAATGCGCTGCCAAACTTGATGCGTTGGAAAGCCGCTTAATGCAGGATGATATGGAAAGCAGTCAAAAAGAGTTTGCTTTCTTAAACAGAATAAAAAAAGCAAAGCACTATGTCATCGGAATGATAATAGGAGCTTCCATTCCAATCGGGGCACTTATTCTTTTCCTGATATATGTTCAAGTTCGATCTCATTTCAATTTTTAAAGGGGAGTAAATATGCTTCAAAAGAAGGGTGTTAAATTATCAATAGGTATTATTGCCGGGATAATAATAGGTATTATCACTGTATTGGCCATTATCTATATCTTTCTCTTAAAATTTTTCTTTGGCGGACCCGTAAAGAAAATAGAAGACGTTAACAAGTACGAGGAAACCATCCTTAAGTACACTTCAGGTGACTCTATAAATCATGTTCATACCGGATTTATCACTTTTCCCGAGTCAATTCCTGAAAGTGCGTTTGAATCGGGAAGTGAACCGGAGTTTTATTTTGAATATCGTGACACATGGGATGTCCCCACGTGCGAAGTATATTTAAAGTGCCAATACGACGATACCGATTATGCTTCTGAGCTATCAAGGTTGCAATATACCTCCAAATCCTTTAAGGGGTATAAGAATACCAATTCCCTGGTATATGATGACACCGCAAGATTCTCACACCCGGTGTACATAGCTATCGATCATCATTCCTACTCATACGAGTACGCAATGGATTTGGGTAATAATTCCATAGTCTACATTTACACATCCTGGAAGAAAGCTCTCGATGATATTAAAAAGATACCGACGGAATATCTTCCAAAGGACTTCGAAGACAGTATGACAGCAGATAAGGCTGCCTTCTTCGCAGAAGGAAACTACGATATATACGAAGCTCCCAATCCTTCCGGGCCACAACATACCGGAGCAGTTGATTATACAAGGTAGATATAAAAAGAGACTCATCTTACGATGAGTCTCTTTTTTCATGATTTTTATCTGAACCACAGCATATAAACGATTGTAAATACAAGTCCAAGACAGAAGAAGATGAGGCCAAAGGATAGGCTTCTGGTTACGATGACGCTCATTTCATCGGCCTTCTCATACATCATGGCAAAGCGATGTTTGAATGAGCCTTCGTACTTTTCTTCCTCTCCTGTAATCATAGCTTTCAAGCCGTCAAACAGTGATCCAACCTTGTAGGTAAGGGCATTACCTTCAGTAAGTTCGAAAGGAATAGGGCTTTCTTTCAATACGGACTTTCTAAGAAGAATAACTGTCCAGTCAACTAATTTATCAAATACCTTGGAGATAATCTCCAATACTATGGTGATGAATTTAAGTAAAGGTCTGTAGAAGGAATCCTCCAAATCAAGCTTAGCGGGCCAGGGATTAATGTAGGTTCCGTCCTTCTTTCTAAGTACCGATCTTACGACTCCAAAGTAAATACATACTCCAAAGATTATTGATGTTAAACTTCCCTGCAGATTCTCCCAGGAGAAGTAGTGAACCGTCTCTTCAAACTCAGTTAATCCCATAAAGGACTGTCCCATATCTGCAACTCTGTCGAAGAGCCAATTCGGCAAAACTCCAAGGACCACAAATATGGTGGCAGAGAAGGCAAGAAGAATTCTATTGCCCATATTCATGTAGGGCTTCATTCCGTCGTACTTTGCCTGGAGTGCTTCATCGGCGTTCTTCTCTACAAAAACTACAACATAAAGCTTTGTCATATAAGCAAGGGTCATGCCGCCGCTTATTAAGAAAAGCCATTCAACAAGCTTGATTCCCGGATTGTATGAAGCAGGTGAAAGATTCATGTACTCAACCATTGCTTCATGAACAAGGGTCTTGCTGACATATCCTGAGAAAAGCGGAACACCTGCAATACCAAGGGCTGCGCAAAGATATATATACTTAAGTATCTTCTTGTTTCTTCCGAATCCTTTGATTATGTTAAAGTCCAGCTTGTGAAGGTTCATGAATACAACACCTGCCACAAGGAAAAGTACCAGCTTAAACAGGGAGTGGTTTACCATGTAAAGCAATGTTCCTCGTACGGCAAGAGCATTCTCTTCACCAAGTAGACACTGCATTGAAACTCCGATGAGGATAAATCCAATCTGTGAAACCGAGGAGCATGCCAGAGTTCTTTTCATATCTGTTGAGAGTACCGCAAGGAAAGCTCCAAGGAACATGGTTATGGTTCCCACTATAAGAACGAACTTGCCCCAGGTCGCATCACCGAAAAAGATCTGGCTGCTTACAACCAAAACTCCGAATACACCAACCTTGGTAAGCATTCCGGAAAGGAGTGCCGATGCAGGTGCAGGCGCAACGGGGTGGGCTTTGGGAAGCCAGATGTGAACAGGGAAAGCTCCGGCCTTGGCTGCAAAGCCCCAGAAGATACACATGCCTGCTGCCAGAAGTTTCTTATCTCCCGCAAGACCTCCACATACACTTCGAAGTTCATTAATCTCAAGGGTTCCTGTGATGTTATTAAGCATCAATAGACCCATCAGCATAACAAGTCCGCCGATAACGGCAACTGCCAGATAAGTCTCTGCGGCTCTTAAGGCTTCTTTGCTCTCCTGTTGAGCTACCCATACATAACTTGTAAGGGAAGCCATCTCAAAGAAGATGAAGGTGGTTCCAAGATCTGCCGAAAGGAACACACCCATGGTTGCCCCAAGGGTCCAGAGGATAAAGAGATAATATCTGTTTCTGTTGTGATAGATTCTGTTATATTCCACAGCGAAGGCTGTACATACAAGCCACATGAAAGAAGCAATCGTAATGTACAAAGCCCTGAAGCCATCCATCATAAGATGGAACTTAAGTCCGCAGATATCCGGAAGCCTCAGTTCAAAGGGGCTCATCTTACCAAAGAAGAAACCCGCAAAGAAATAGAAGCTTGCAAGGAACACTGCCAGGGTTGTGGCAACAGCCACCACGTTTCTTATTTCTTTGCTCTTTCGTCCGATGGCGTAAACCACAAAGGCCATTATTATGGGAATCAGTATAAATCCTAGTAAATGGGTATTCATAATCACATTCCTCCCATGGCAACAGACAAAAGTAAATCAGTTAATGGTTTCGAATAAACACCGAATACGATGATGCATACGGCAAAAATGCAAAGAGGCAAAAGCATTCTTATTCCCGCTTCCTTAACTCCTGAGTTTACGGAATCGTCGAAATCCTTTCCGGGGAAGAAAGCTCTTACCGAAATGGTCATTGTGTAAACCGCTGTGAGAATTGCGGAGATAAGCAAAGCTCCGATTCCAACGTAGGCAAGAACATTCTCGCTTGCCACTGCCGCTTCCGCCAGATACCACTTACTTACAAATCCGCAAAGTCCGGGAACACCCATAAGGGCAAGTCCCGAAATTGTAAATATTCCAAAGGTCATTGGCATATGCTTTCCAAGACCGTTTAACTCAAATACATAGGTTCTATCCGTTTTGGAAATAACCGCACCGGCGCAGAAGAAGGATGCTATCTTCATAACCGCGTGGAAAACCATGTGGCACAGCGCGCCAAAAAGTCCCAAAGGAGTCATGATGGTTACTCCAAAAAGGATATATGAAAGGTTACCGATGGTTGAATATGCAAGTCTTCTCTTAAAGTGAGTTTCCTTAAGAGCTCTGGCACTTCCGTAGATAATTGTAAATATGGCGATGGCCATTACCGTGTACTGAGCCCAGGTTCCTCTTAGGAAATCAGGTCCGAAGCTGTAGTAGGTTATTCTCATAATGGCGAAGGCGCCGCTTTTTACAACAGCAACTGCATGAAGAAGAGCTGTTACGGGGGTGGGGGCAACGCCGGCCTGGGGAAGCCATTTATTAAAGGGACAAATTGCTGCCTTTACACCAAAGCCAAGGAAGGCGAGAACATAGATAAGCAAAAGCACATTTCCCCTGTCTCCGATTTTGCCGGGATCCAGTACACCGCCGTATACGAAATCAAGGCTTGTGCCGTAAACCAGTACAAATATGAATCCGATAAAACCGAAGGCCGCTCCGCCAAGGGAATAGTAAAGGTAGGTTCTGGATGCCAGAATCGCTTCTCTTGTAAGGGTGTGCAAAACCAAAGGAACCGTAACAATTGTCAGCATCTCATAGAAAAGATACATAGTCATCAGGTTTCCGGAAAGGGAAATTCCGAGGGTTACACCGTAAGTGATGGTGTAGAACATGAAGAAGCTTCCCTCTCTCTCCTCTTTTTCCATATATTCAAAGGAGTAGAGGGTGGCAAGGGGCCAAAGAGAAGAAATGAGTCCCGCGAAAATCATTCCGAGACCGTCCATCTTAAAGGCAAAAACCAGATCTCCCGTGAACTTCAATACCTCTATGGAATCCTGGGGCTTATTTAATATAATGGCCCACATTATTATGGAAGTTATGATTACCACGGTTTCAACAAAGATGTTTCTTGTGGTTCTTCCCTTAAAAGGAATTACTCCCGTTAATATTCCTCCCAGAATCGGGAGAAAAATTGCTATAAGTAATACGTAAGAATTCATTTATTTTCCTCCCTTTCAGAATGTGGCCAAAATGGTCTCTATGTAAGAAATTATCGGCGTTGAAAACAGACCGACACCGATTGCTCCCGCTGTCAGTACTATCAAAGGTATTGTCATTGTCTTTGCAGGTTCTTTGTGTTCAAGCCCCGAATAGTCATAATCATCCCCGGGGAAGAATCCTTGGATGGTTATGGGAAGTAAATATCCCGCAGTAAGAAGGGCGCTGACAATAAGAATCACGGGACCAAGAATATCAAAAACAGCTATTCCGCTCTTTAACGCTCCCATGCAAAGATACCATTTACTTACAAGGCCTCCCGTAGGCGGGATACCGATCAGGGTAATTGACAAAAGGGTGAAGCACCAGATAACAATGGGCATCTCTTTGCCGATTCCCCTAAGTTCGTCAACCTTGGTCTTTCCTGTCTTATAAATGATTGCTCCTGCTGCCAGGAACAAACCGCACTTTGTAAAGCCGTGCATCAAAACGTGAAGAAGGGACCCCTCAAATGCTGTTTCATTAAGAAGTGAGAGTCCGAACATAATATATGAAATCTGGCTGACTGTAGAGTAGGCCAGGCGTTTTTTCAAAAGTTTCTCTTTATATGCCATGGTGGAACCCATAAGCACAGTAAGAAGTGCCAGGGACATCCATACAGTCTGTACGAAGGTTCCTCTGATAAACTTTGTTCCAAAGATATAGTAGATAACTCTTATGGTTCCAAGGATTCCTGTCTTAACAATGATTCCCGAAAGAACTGCCGATGCGGGGGCAGGAGCTACGGGGTGAGCTGAGGTAAGCCATGCGTGAAGAGGGAACATTCCGGCTTTTACACCAAAGCCTATTATCATAAAGAGAGCACATAAAAGAAGAAGTGTCTCATGGCTTCCTGCATTGATTCCCACTCCACCGGGGGTAAAGGTCAGAGAATCGGCGTACTTAAATACGAAGTAGAATCCAAAGAGGGCAAAGTAGGCTCCACCTAATGAATAGTAAAGGTATTTAAGACCTGCCATGGTAGCTTCCTTCTTTCCTGTGTGAATGACAAGAGGGAAGGCTGTAATGGTCATCATCTCATAGAACATGTAGAAGGTAACAAGGTTTCCTGCGAAATCAAGTCCAATGAGAACGCCCAGAACCATCAGGTAAAAACCTTGGTATCTCCTCTCATTGTCTTCATGTTTCATATATTCGAAGGAGAAGATTCCCGCCAATAGCCAGATTACAACCATAAGAATCGCAAACATGATTCCGAGGTTATCTATCTTAAAATAAATGGGAAGGTTATCTGTAAGCTCAAAGAGTTCAACTTCCGCTCCGATTTTCCCCATATTCATAAACACCAAAACCGCCTCTATGACAAGAACTGCTGCCACACAGAGGTTCATGGTTTTCTTATTAAGCTTTCTTATGAATTCCAAGAGAAGGCCTGCCACAATGGGAAGCACAACAGGAATCAATATAAAGGCTTCTGTCATTTCAATATCCCTTTCAATTACGCAAACATGTCTATGCCTGCGCCTATCCAGTCAACTATGGGCTGTGAGCACATTCCAATGAAGATGTTAAGAGCTATAAAGCATATGCAGGTAAGAGCATAAACTTTTTCCTGCTTCATGGTTATTCTCTCCCCCTCTTCTTCCGTGGGGGTGTAGATTCGAATAACCGTCTTCATGAAATATATTGCGTTAAGGATTGTACTTATTGCCAAAACTATAAGTGCCGGCAGCATCTTACGGGTATTAAGTACTGCTGCCTGGGCAAAGAGTAGCTTACTGATAAATCCTGAGAAAAGAGGAATACCTACCATGGATAAGGATCCCACCGCAAAAGTGATTCCCGCAATCTTATGTCTGTATCCGCTTCCCGTCAGTTCCTCAAAATGCCTGCTGCCCTTTGAGACATCCGTAAGTCCGATGGCTCCGATAAAGAGCATGGATTTGGTAGCCGCATGGGAAAGAATATGGAATATGCTTGCAATCATTGCATATCTGGTTCCGAGACCAATGCCCATGTAAATGTATCCAATCTGTGCGACTGATGAGTAGGCAATCATTCTTCTGATGTCGTTTTCTCTTATGGCGGAAATGGAACCCATAATCATTCCCGCAAGGCCGAATACAAATACCACATCTATAATGTGAGAAGCTCTGTAAACCTCAAAGCCAATTACTCTGTATATTATTTTGATAAGAAGGATAATGTATCCCTTACTTACAAGTGATGACAAAATGGCAGCACTTGAAACCGTGGAATAACCGTAAGCATCCGCCACCCAGGTATGAAAGGGGAAAAGGGCACTCTTCATGGCAAGGCCACAGGTAAGAAGAATGATGGTTACGGTAAGAGGCACGGGATATGTGCCTGCACTGTAGATGCTGCTTACTGCATCTCTGATGTTACTCATAAGAAGATGGCCCGTTATGTCATAGAGCATACAGATTCCCATGAGTAAAAGACCTGAGCCGAGAAGACTCATAATCATATATCGAACCGCCGCCTCAATGGTTCGTCCGTTCTGACGAATCATAATAAGTCCGCAGGCTGAGATTGTATTGATCTCAACAAAAACGTAGGCGGTGAAAAGGTCGTTGGTATAGATAAGTGCCAGCAAAGAGGCAAGCATCAGGTCCACAAGAATATAGTAGAGATTGTGTTTTTCCTCAACTACCTCTCCCATAAGTTTCTTTCTTCCGCCGGTCATGGAAAGAAGCATAATGGAGCAGAAGAATAAGGCCAGACCCGCTTCGAGAAGTCCCGCTCTGATTTCATTACCCCAGGGCGCCGGGAAATGACCCATCTTATATACGATTATCTCTCCGGTTCCGAAAATGTAATAAAGAAGAACCGCCGAAAGAAACCAGATAACCCAGATGGATATAAGGTTAAGCCACTTGGCAGCCTTCCTGGATAAAACCGCAGAAACGATTCCCGAAAACATGGAAATCATTATGGAGAAGAAGGGAAAATTACAGATATAATCCATTATAAGCCCTCCTTCTTAAGTCTCTTAGAAATCTCATCAAGATCAAGGGTCTGATATCTTCTGTAGAGACGGATTGTCAGAGAAAGCATAAGGGCCGTTACAGAAACCGACACAACGATACCTGTAAGAACCAGGCCGCTGGGGATAGGGTTAATGTAGGCATCAACTGACTGAACTCCGTCCACCACAATGGGTACAGTATGTCCCGCAATATATCCCTTAAGTGCAAGGAAAAGATATATTGAAGAGTCCATGATATTAAGACCGATTATTTTCTTTATCAAATTCTTGTGCAGTAAAAGATTCGCGAAACCAATACAGAAAAGAATCATTGAAACGGCTTCACCGAAATTCGCCCATAAATTCGGACCCATCAGAATTCTCCTTTCCTGAACATGCAGTAGAATGTGTACATTGTTACGGCTACCACCAGGCCTACACAGATATTAAGGGGCAGAATCAGTCCGCTTGAAAGAATCGCTCCCGCTTTACCGAGAGGTATGTGGCTTTCAAGCTCGTTTGCTCCTGTGAAGAAGGAGTAGCTTTTGGCAAGACAATAGAACAGAAGGGCTGACAGAGAAATAACCTTCTGTGTTTTCTCTGTAAAAAACTTCTCTGTCTTCTCAAATCCGAAGGCCGACACGTAAAGAATCAGGCCGGCTCCGATAATGGCGCCTCCCGAGAATCCGCCTCCGGGTGAAAGATGTCCGTTAAGTATTACATAAATTCCGAAAAGGAAAATGGCAGGTACAAGGAAGGTGGCTGCCTTCTGAAGGATTACGTCGTTTTTGGGCTCCAAGAGTCTGTCGTTTTCCTTCTCCTCTATCTCGTTCGGAAGTTTCTTTTTGTTTCTTCTTAATAAAATGAGAACCGTTATGGTTGCAATATTAAGTACGTTTGACTCTCCAAAGGTATCAAAAGCACGGTAATCAAGAATCATTCCCGTAACGATATTAACCGCCCCGGTTTCCTGAAGACCCTTCTCGATATATCTGGCACTTACCTCGTTATTTACGGGCTTGTCGAATTCTCCCGTTCTCGGAAGCCACGAAACCGCAATAAGAAGGTTGTAAGCGATGAAGGCGCAGAGAATAATGGCAAGGGTTCTGTAAATAATTCGAAGAACCTTTACCTCTTTGGTTTCGCTTTCGCTGTAAACCTCGTCTTTGATGTGGAGTCTGTCTCTCATCCTTTGTTCGACAGTCTCTTCCTTTTCCTCTTTAGGCTCCTGCATCTTGAGTTCCATTGCATTGTCAAAAACAGAAGTATCCTCAGCATTCAGCCAGTTAAGGAGTTTATTTGTCAGCTTCTTCATTCTTATTACCCTCCCTTATGGCATGAATTTTCTTCAGAGTTACGAAGAAAAGAATACTTGTAACTCCGGCTCCTACCGCAGCCTCTGTAATTCCAAGATCCGGGGACTCAAGAGTGAGCCAGATAATGGACATGATTAAGGAGAACGCCATGAATTCCATAATGGAACGCACGAGGTTCTTGGAGAAGCTTACGGATACCGCACATATAACAAGGAAAATCAAAAGTATAATCTGGAATAATGTCATTTGGTTTTGTCCTCACAATAGCTGTCAAATTCCTCATCGGTAGTTACCTCAAGCTGTGCAAGAAGATGTGTGCACACAGGAGAGGTGAACCAAAGGAAAACTATTATAAAAATCATTTTTACCGTGTTAAGGTTTAACCCCGACAAAATCATTAAGCCTATAAGCGAAGAAGAAAGGCCTAAGGTGTCCCCCATTCCTGCGGCGTGCATTCTGTTTAATGCAACCTTTTGTTTAAAGACACCTATGATTTCTATGGCATAGGTAATTACTCCGATGCCAAGAAACAGGCAGCCAAGGATGAATCGAATAAGTTCCAAACCAGTCATTATTTCTCTTCCTCCTTTTCTTCCTTATATACTCCGATATAAACCTTTGTGAAAATAACCACCGCAAGAAAACTCATGGCAGCATAGATAAGGCATATATCCAAAAGGTATCCTTCCCCCAATAGCATGGAAAGAGTTGCGATTATTACCATTGTAATGGAGCCCATCATGTTAACCGCCAGTAATCTGTCGGCGGGACGGGGCCCAAGTATTGCTCTCACAAGGCAAAAGATCAAAAACAGTGCCAAAAGTATGAGCACACTCTTATAAAGAACAAGATAGGGAGTGCTCACATCGCCGATTAACTCAATAACTCTTTTCATGATATGGTCCCTCCTCCTCTTTCTTTTCAGGTATAACTATGCCTGCTGCCTTTAAAGCCTTATCTTCCATTTTGGTAAGAAGGCGCACGAAAATACCGTCCTCTGCGCCTTCAAACATATTGGCGTTCAGACAGTGAATAATGTACTGGTCCTCCTCACAGCTCACGGTAATGGTACCGGGAGTCAGTGTGATGGAATTGGCCAGCACAACTCTTGCTGTTTTGGTTTTAAGCTTAGTCTGGTAAAAAATAAGGACAGGTTCCTGCTTCTTCTTTGTAAGCATAAAGGGAACCACTGCGATATTTGCTTTGACTATCTCTATAAATAAGACAATGATGTATTCAAGTATAAGTGGAATCATGGAAGCATAAGTCAGATCCTTCTTTATGCTGTAGCCCATGAACTTACACATGAATGCAAATATGAGTCCGGAAAAAGCTATTCCGAACAATAGAATTTCAACCGTGAACTGCCCGTTATAGATTATCCATAATAAAAGAAGTAAAACAAACATGTTTCTCCTCCTATCTGTCTCTGTGAATAATATACTTGCAAATGGGATTTCCAACGGATGAAAACTTCTCCTCATACTCGGTCATAACGTTTCCTTCCATCAGCAATGCGTCTGCATGTAAATCGTATGTAACTGTATCCGCCACCCAATTTGCTATGGGAAGTTGTTCGATGGCAAAATCAAACAAATCCCTGTTATCCGTCTTGAACTCTATTATTCCTTCGGGCTTTAATATGTAATCGTATCTCTTTAAGAACTCTGCAGAGGGAAGACGCCTCTTGGCGTGTCTGTCCTTGGGCCAGGGATCCGAAAAGTTAAGATAAATCCTGTCCACTTCGTGCTCTGTAAACTTCTCTGTGATATTCTCAGCATCCATCCTTATAAATCTAAGGTTAGGAAGAGGATTCTCCTCCATCTTCTGGATTGCTCTTAAAAGTACGCTTGAGTACTTCTCAATTCCCACATAGTTGATATTGGGATTCTGCAGTGCCAATGTATGGATAAATCTGCCTTTTCCCATTCCTATCTCAATCCTTATGGGATTACTGTTTCCAAAAATCTCTCCCCATTTCCCCTTTGTTTCTACATCTTCGGTAAAAGCGTAGGGGCTCTCCGAAATAACCTCCCTGGAACCTTTAATATTTCTTAATCTCATTAATTATCCTCATTTAATCATCTCAAAAAAATCATATGAAATATACACCTTTTTAGGGTAAATGTAAAGTTTTGGTGGTATAATCAGAACATGGTGCTAAAAATGAAACACGTTAAATTTTCAATCAGATTACTTTCCGGTGGAATTGCTTTCCTTTTAGGAGCGTCTTCTGTTTTTTCAATGACGGTTAAGGCCGCCAATGAATTTGAGGAGGCAGCAGAGCTTCGTAAGGAACTCCCCATCGATACAAACTCAATAGATAACTGGCCTAAAGGACCTGCAATCGGTGCAGAAGCCGCAATCCTTATGGAAGCTGACAGCGGCACAATCCTCTATGCCAAGAACATACACGAGAAGCTCTATCCCGCAAGTACCACCAAGATTATGACTACACAGATTGCCGTGGAAATGGCTAACCTTGGTGACAGCGTATCTTTCTCGAAAGAGGCTGTTTTCGGTATTCCCAGAAACAGCTCCAACATCGCAATTGATGTGGGAGAACAGATAACTGTGGATCAGTGTCTTCAGGCAATTCTTATAGCCTCGGCCAATGAAGTTGCCAACGCCCTTGCCGAGCATTGCGGCGGCTCCATCGAAGGCTTCGTGGATATGATGAATAAAAGAGCAGAGGAACTTGGCTGTAAGGACACCCACTTTGTAACTCCCAACGGCCTTCACGATGAGCAGCATTACACCACTGCCTATGACATGGCCCTTATGGCTGTTCCCTTTTTTGCAAATGAACTGCTTTGCAAGTACTCTTCCATGTCAAAGCTTCACATTCCCGCCACTTCCACCCAGCCTGATGATATCGTGGCCTGGTCAAAGAACGATCTGTACCCGGGAAGAAAATACGCTTACGAATACCTGGTAGGAAGCAAAACCGGTTTTACCGATGATGCAAGACAAACCCTTGTATCCTGTGCAGAGAAAGACGGCATGCGCTTAATCTGTGTAATCCTCAAGGAAGAGTCTCCCTGTCAGTTTACCGACACCGTGGATTTGTTTAACTACGGCTTCGGTAACTTCCAGAAGATTAACATTTATGAGAACGAAGAAAGATACAAAATAAGTGATGATTCTTTCTTCTTCAGCAACAATGATATTTTCGGTTCATCCGCTGCCATGATAGGTCTTGATACGGATTCCTCAATAGTTATCCCCAAGACCGCATCCTTTAACGATGCAGTATCCACCTTATCCTACGACAACCCCGAGCCGGGAACCGTTGCAACTCTTAACTACACTTACAACGGAAATTATGTGGGTAAAGCCGGAATCCTTCTCAACGAAGAAACCGCCGACTATAAATTCGGAGGAGAAATGAATGACCCTTCGGTTCAAACCGGTCCCGCCATTGAGGCTCCTCAGGAAGAACCCGAGCAAATAGTATTTCTTAACGTAAAAGTTATTATTATCGCTGTTGTAGCGGTTGCGTTTTTTGCAATACTCCTTCTCTTCGTAATAGCGGTTATCAGAAGCTATAACTTCGATAATCCAAGAAGTCCCAAGAGAAGAAGACGAAGAAGAAAACGATACGGAAAGCACAAGAACCTGCACTTTTAAGCGCAGGTTCTTTCTATATTATTCTATAAATTTGCAATGTACGGGATCCTTACCGGAAAGCTGTCCGATAGGGAATTCAGTCTCTTCATTATTAACCTTTATCTTAAGATTCTTCACAGGAATACCCTCAGGAATAATAACCTGATATTTTATGGCTTCACCCTTTTTTAATGTGGTTTCGGATATAATCTTTCCCTCGGACTCAACCGAGATTTCGGTATCATCATAAAGGGCAACAAATACCAGATTATCCTCTGTTTCTTCATCCAGGATCTCTGAATTATACAGTCCATACTTCATAAACTCCCGGGGTCTAATGAAAACAAAGCCTTTGGCATTCTTTGGAGCATCCTTAATAAATCTGGCCCAGGCCGAATATCTTTCTCCCACTGCAAAATCTGCATAATAGTACATGGACCTTGTTCCCGTGTCAGGAATCTCAAAGGTCTTCTCTTCCGTGAATTCCTCACCATCCACGAAATTGGTACATACGGCTTTAACCTCTTTATTGTTATCGGTGAACTCTAAATCAAAAATTTCACCCTCATCAAAGCGACCGATTAAATCTCCCGCGTAGTTATATACCTCATTCCAAATAGAGTAAACAGCGGTAGTTATATCTCCGTCATAATATATAAAGTTTGCTCCGTAGCACTGTGCTTCAAATTCACATGTGTTTGTATCGAAGACATAGTAAGCTGAATTGTGGGGGTTAATATGTCCTTCGATGACTATTTTTTCTCCGACTTTGGTGCAGTCAAGCAAAGCATTGGCAGGGCCCAAATCCGTAAGGTCCATATCTATTCCATTATATGAGAACATAAGGCCATCGCCTGCCGCCTCATCATTAATGGAAAACTCCACATTGCCCTCTCCAAGATCGTAGGCTCCGTATATCTCCCTGTCCACCTCAGACATGGCAATAATCTTCCCGCTTTCATCCGCAAGGAAGTTATACATCATAAGGGGATGCTCCCCAGCAAATCTCTTATCTCTAAAAAGAAGAGATGTATCAAGATCTTCGGCCAGTTCATATGGTGAAGCCTCAAGTGTTTCCGGACTAAAATATGCCCCGATAAATCTTCTCTCCGTAAATTCGTTATAATCCAATCTCTGGTGAGAAATCATGGGCTGAAGCCAGATGTTTCTATCATCGTTTCTCTTCCAGGCATAAGCGGTGAAACTTTCATTCTTTTTTGTTTCGGCTTTCACAGCCTTGTCTCTTTGACGCACAAGAACACAGCCTCTGTTGATGTTCTCATATAATGGACCCTCGTAAGGTCCATTCCTGAAAATCTCAGCCATAACAAAGGAATCGCCGTTTCCCGTTTCCTCCAGCTCAAGATAGTCCGTATCTCCTGCTGAACATATATAGAAGATTCCTCTGCTCTCG
This sequence comes from Lachnospiraceae bacterium G11, assembly GCA_900103495.1. Lineage (GTDB taxonomy): Bacteria > Bacillota > Clostridia > Lachnospirales > Lachnospiraceae > G11. The sequence continues at coordinate 40,641 of FMWZ01000019.1, forward strand.
CATCTGTCATCTATATTTGCATATCCGGTGTCAGTACTTTCTCCTGTCTTCACACCCGTAACGCTTAACAGGTAATAATCCGGTGCATCGGATTCGCCTGCGTACATTTTTTCAAAGCTCAGCTTTCCTTCGCAGGTGGTCTTATCAAAATCTCTTTCAAATTTGAAGCTTCCGTCGGGGGCAAAACTGATAGAGGCGAACTCTTGGTTTTTACCGGTATCATATAATCTCCAGTCTCCACCGATAAAAGCCATTATCTCTTCCTCTGTTGACAGGGTGGTGGCCGAAAACTCTTCCGTTTCATCCGGTACTTCGGTGGGAATCTCTGTGGGAGTTTCAGAACTCTGCGTAACTTCCGAAGGCGTAGCTGCTTCGGGTGCGGGTTCTTTGCCGCACCCAAATAAACATGCCGTTAAAGTAAAACCTATTAAGATAAGAATCACTTTTCTTCTCATGCTTCTTCTGCCTTTCCCTGAGTCTTGCCTTTTTCAGCTGAAATGCAAACAATAACCGCACCGACTATTCCTGTGATAACCGTTACTGTCAGTAACAGCGGAACGGAACCCTTGTCAATCAGGAGACCTCCCACTCCGCTTCCAACCAGCATTCCGATGGTAACCGTGGCGGTCATCAGCGACTGACCTCTGACCTGTTCTTCATTCTCAATTGTATGGGCAATGTAGTAAATGCTGATTCCTGCGTAAAGTCCATAACCCAAAGCCTGGGTAAGCATGGCAACATATATCATGCCCATGTTCATTGCCGTCATAAACAAAATGCACTTAAGCATAATCACAACGGAGGATACTTTAAAGAGAAAGCCGGATTTGAGCTTTCTGTTAACCATCGTCAGCCCAAAAAGTATGGGCAGCTCAAGAAAGGCTCCAAGAGATATGGCAAAACCCATATCCTTCTCAGTTCCTCCATGATAGGTGACTATCTGAAACATATAACTGTTTAAGAAATTGTATGCAATAAACACAAATATGTTTCCTATAAGAACTCCCGTGTACCTTCTATGTGAAATCAGGAATTGCCCCAGGGATAGATTGGTTCTTTCCTTTTTGGTTTCGTTTGTCTGCTTAACCTCCTTCACACCTTTAAAGTGGAAGGTTGCTATTGAAAGAGAAAGCAGGGTGAAGGCCACAATTCCTGCCAGAAGAATAACATCTTCATTAAACTTAACCACCAGCACTCCAAGGAGAGAAGATATGGCGGCATAGAACAAGGACCCCATTCCTCTTGCTATTCCGATATTCACTTTAAGGCCCAGGTCTATAAAGAATAATCCTAATGAGTAAGTCAGTGATGTTGCTGCCTGGAGCAGTATAATAAGCATTCCATAGAACAATACCTTGGAAAATCCTGAGTCCGGCGAAACATACACGCCGATATAGCAGGCAATCATTATTGCAAACATGCTGATGGTCAGCTTATGAAGTATTGGATTCTTACTTCTGTCTGCCCATGCCCCAAGGATTGGCTGGATAATAACCGACAAGCCGGATCCTGCCGCAATAAGATAACCGATTTGTGAGCTGGTAAGTCCCTTTGCCAGAAGATAAACACTGGCATAAGCATATACAATACAAAAACATCCCCAATACAGCCCCTGAATTACGCAAAAGTGAATTGTAGGCCTATATTTCATTCGTTCTTTCCTTTAGAATCCGAGATTATCGTTCACAAGAATAACGTGTATTCTGTCTTTATGTCTGGAAAATCTTGTAATAAGTATCTGACAGCAGATGGTGTCGGGAGATTTACAGTTAAAGCATGCTCCCGTTTTGGAACAGGGTGTATCAAGCCCGAATCTCTGGGCATTGGTGGGAGCCGCCACCTGTCTTGCTCTCTTCATGGCTGCGTCCACATCGCCACAGACCTTGTTCATTCCGACGATAAAGATTACCTTCTTGGGACCCTGAGCAATTGCTGATACTCTGTTGGAGTTTCCATCAATGTTTACAAGGACTCCGTCATCGGTCATGGCATTGGTGCTTGCAAGATAAACGTCCGCATCATAAGCCATAAGCATGGCTTTTCTTTTATCCTCTTCCTCATCTCTGTCGATGAAATTGTAGTTTCCCGCTTTTAATTCCTTCACAAGACCGATTTCATGGACACTCATTCCTCCACCCATGGTAACACTTGAGCCCTCGGGAATCAGAGAAAGTGCAATCTTAAGTGCCTCCTCTTTATCCTTGGCATAATAGCCGGTCATGTTTCTGGATTCAAGACCCTTAATAGTTTTCTGAGCCAGTAAGTCATTTCTTTTAACAATGTTCTCGTTCATGTTTTCCCTCCTCATAATGATTAGCAGTTGCTTGGCTTAATTATATCAGAATTCAAATAAGGCAAAAGGATTATTTTCCTTTTGCCTTTGCAATTTGTTTCTTCTTGTTATCTTTATATTTAACGTATTTCTCATGAAGAGTTCTGAAGGTTTCCTTGTCGATCTTTTTCATTGTCTTCACGCAATAAAATAAATCGTTACAGTCCTTTCGAACCCTGACTTTGGATTTCACATATCCGTGTCTGGGGCAGAAACCCACATAGTAGTAATTCTTGTGGTTGGGAGAAAACCAGCGAATCCTCTTAAAGGTACTTCGACCGCACTTGTAACACTTGGTGTTCATTACTCTCTTGTTATAGAGAAGCTCCTGCTTGGTTTCGAATCCTCTGGAGATGAACTTGCTGTATTTATCGAAATCAACCCAAACTTCGTGATCCTCATCCTTCGGTGCCCTGAAGGTATCATAGGATACATGAGAGTTGGCCAGCTTTTCGTCTATTCTTGCAAATACCTTTGCTGTGTAATAAGCATCGGAAAATGCTCTGTGGAAAGGAATATCCTTTTCGATTTTAAGAAAGTCTACTGCATATTCGAGGGACTTTCGGCTTTTACCATCCTCAAAAGCAATGGAAAACAGCTTTTGGACATCAAAAAAGGCTATCGGACCATTGGATAAGGGCTTCATATCATAGTAGCGAAGGTTGTTCTGAAGCTCTGACAAATCCAAAGGACCCCAGGTTCCGAACATATAATCCTTGCCGCACCAGTTAAGGAAATCATCAGCAACCTTGGTGAAGGGCTGACCCTTTTCAAGCTCTTCCATTCTAAGATGGATAAGCTTTCTGGTGATATGATGCATCTTACTGTACACCTGAGGCTTAACAAGACAGGAGAATTCATCTATCATCACCCTGTCCTCATTCAGCTTTACAGCACCGACTTCCACAATTTCAAAAGTCAGATCTTTCACTGACTCTTCGGGAATTCCACTCTGATTCCATTCCAAATCCAAAATGATGTACTTCAAGCTTTACCTACCTCTCGGTATGTCGTGGTCAATAACCTGCATAAATGTTCCCTGGGGGAATCGAACCCTCAACTGCTCCTTAGGAGGGAGCTGTTATATCCATTTAACTAAGAGAACTCATTCCCGATTATAATTCGGGAAAGTTTATCATTCCCTGCATCCAGACGATACCTTTAAATCTTCGTCCAACTTCAGGCTCTCCGAAGAGGTCCTTCTCATTGATACAAACATCAAAGGATACGTCATTGCAGACAACTGTCATTACATGAAGCTTCTCACCGGTGAGCTTGTTGACCTCTGACTTGCAGGCGGTAATCTCACCCAGCACCGAATACTGATCACACTCTACTCCGTAGGGCATAAAGTACGAATCAACCAGACTGTAGACATCTTCATTCTGAATCCTCTTGGAGATGGATGTGTAAATGTCCATATCTTCAAGAGTCAGTGTCTCCAGCGCATTCTCATCTCCCTGACGGGCCTTTGCAATTAGTGAGCTTCTGTTCTTGGATTCTTTCCGACTTTTCTTCTTTTGATTTTCATCCATAAGAATGGGCAGCATTATCTGTCCGTTAACAGAAAGTCCTGACAAGGTAAGACTGGTTCCCTTCATGGGAAGTCTTTCCTCAGCTTGTATTTTAACATAATCCATCATATTCTGCAGGTAAAAAATCAGTGTAATTCCAAGTTTGGCATCATCACAGACTCCTGCATAGGATTCCTTTGCTGCGTTTCGCTCCACGGAAATATCTTCTGTTGAACTGACTCCCATTCCCCTTAAGTAGGGATAGTAGTATTCATATACGAAATGGGAAGAATCATCGAATTCTCCGCACACAGCAATTCCGATGTTTTCGGCGAAATCCTTGCAAAATTCACCAAGCATAATATCTTCCTTGTTGGTGGTATACATGCGAGTTGAAGGATTCATAATACAGTCTGTTATTATTTCCTTAAGCTTTTCACGACTGATCTGATCTGAAAAACCAATGGCTCTCATATATTTATGCACGGATTTCACCTCCTTTACTTTATTTGTTAATTAATTGATTTTAGTTCTTGGGAAGAACCTTCTCCATTCCGCCCATGTAAGGACGAAGAGCAACGGGGATATTAACACTTCCGTCTTCGTTTACGTTGTTCTCAAGGAATGCAATAAGTCCTCTGGGTGTAGCAAGAACTGTGTTGTTTAATGTATGAACAAGATATGTTCCATTCTCGCCCTTGGTTCTGATGCCAAGTCTTCTTGCCTGAGCATCTCCAAGTGTTGAACATGAACCTACCTCAAAGTACTTCTTCTGTCTGGGGCTCCATGCCTCAACGTCACAAGACTTAACCTTAAGGTCAGCCAGATCTCCGGAACAGCACTCAAGTGTACGTACGGGAATATCGAGGCTTCTGAAGAATTCAACAGTATATGACCACATCTTGTTGTACCAGTCCATGGACTCCTCAGGCTTACAAAGAACTACCATCTCCTGTTTCTCAAACTGGTGAACTCTGTATACGCCTCTCTCTTCGATTCCGTGGGAACCAACTTCCTTACGGAAACAGGGAGAATATGAAGTCATGGTTATGGGAAGAGATTTCTCCTCAACAATCTGACCTTTAAACTTACCAATCATTGAATGCTCACTTGTACCGATGAGGAAAAGATCCTCTCCCTCAATCTTGTACATCATGGCTTCCATCTCTGCAAAGCTCATTACACCGTTAACGACGTTGCTTCTTATCATAAAGGGTGGAATACAATATGTAAAGCCCTTGTTTATCATAAAGTCTCTTGCATAGGAAATCATTGCAGAGTGGATTCTTGCTGCATCTCCCATGAGGTAGTAGAAACCGTTACCGCTGGTTCTTCCTGCAGCTTCCTTATCAAGACCGTTTAATCTGTCAAGGATATCTGCGTGATAAGGAACTTCGAAATCAGGAACAACCGGATCTCCGAATTTCTCAATCTCAACATTCTCTGTATCATCCTTACCGATGGGTACGGATTCATCGATTATGTTGGGAATGGTCATCATAATCTTTGTAATCTCTTCCTGAAGCTTGGTCTCAGATTCCTCAAGCTCTGCAAGTCTCTTGGCACCTGCAGCAACCTCTGCCTTCCTGGCTTCGGCTTCTTCCTTTTTGCCCTGAGCCATCAATGCACCGATTTCTTTGGAAATCTTGTTTCTGTTGGCACGTAAATCATCTGCTTCCTGCTTAGCACTTCTGTTTTTTGCATCAAGTTCAATGACCTGGTCAACTAAAGGAAGTTTCTCATCCTGAAATTTCTTACGGATATTTTCCTTTACAATCTCAGGGTTCTCTCTTAAAAACTTAATGTCAATCATTGTATATCTATCTCCTAACTTTGATTATTCAATAACTCGCTCAATAAAGATAGTCTGCTCATCAAGAAGATTTCTTATGATTCGCTCCTCATATCTGTTACGGTTCTTGTCTTCAACCATAAGCAGAACAGGACGGTTGGGGAATTCGGCATTCTGTTTAATAACAATTCCGATTTCTCCCTCGTTTGTAAGTACTCTTGTACCTGCGGGATAAACTGCAGTGAAGGCAAGGAGTGCGTCAACTATTCTTGAATCATACTTTTTACCCTTGGCATCCATAAGATACTCAACCGCAACATGGACTTTGCTTCTTACTCTTCCCACGCCGCAAAGCATTTCATCAAGCGTTTCGCAGATGCCGACTATCTGGCATTCAAAAGGAACCACTGCTGTTTTCAGGGGATATCCTGTACCATCCAAAGTTTCATGATGATAGAGGATAACATCCTTGGCGATCTTCGGAAGCCAGGTTTCATTCTCCACGGAGCTGTAACCGTAAACAGGATGCTTCTTATACTCGGACATTTCATTGGTTTCCATGTCCTCCACATTTCTGTTCACGTAATCAACCGTGATATACCTGAGTCCCAGATCGTGCAAAAGCGCACCGGCTCCGATACCTCTTATTATATCCTTGTCCAATTTTAATTTCAGAGCTGTCAAAGTAGCGAGAGTACAAACATTTATTGAATGCTCATACAAATCAGCGCCACGTTCTCTGATATCGAACACGCGTTCTGCAACGTCCTCGTCTGCGATGATTTCATGCATGATTTTCTCAGCAGTATCGCATAATTCCACTAACTCTTCATTATGCTGATACGTGTGAGTTTCAAGGATCTGTTTTACCTTCTCGGTAAATTTCTCCTCAACTTCTTCTCGAAGAATTCTTCTGGCTTCAATACTTCGGCCTTCTTCTTCGACATATACCATCGCCACGTGAAGTTCCTTAAGTCTCTCAATGTACTCTTTTCTTACGACACTGCCACGTGCCAAAAGGAAAGAATAATCTCTCGAGACTATGTCTTTGGCCAGTATTTCGTTTCCTGTTAACTGGTCAACTCTACAAATTCTCATACTTTACCCTACCGTTTTCTTTTCCGACTATATTGTTACCAATATATATCGGCTAAGTTATGGCTTTGCCATAGCCATATCCAATGCCATTTTTTCCTCATCGCCGAGAGTAAGGGAACACTGTCCCTGCTTGATTTCCTTTGTATAGGAATAGCATCCCTCTGCGCTGTGAACGGAGTTCATGATAAAACCGTTATCATTCTCATCCAAAACTGCAAGTGAAAAACTTAACTGGCCCCCCATCTGCTGAAAAGCATCATACTTTACCAGACCAACCTTCTGGAATGCTGACTCAAGTCTCTTGTAAATATTTTTGATATCACTTTTGTTCTTTTCGGCAGTTGTCTTTAAGAATCTGTTGTCTTCATATAATCCGACAATTTCTTTCTCTAAGCTCTTGGCATCTTTGCCTCTCATAAACTTTGCATATTTCTTCTGAAGTTTGGATGTCTTGCTAATCTGCACAATCAAAAGGATGATGACGATTAACAAAACCACCGTCAATCCTAAAATTATATAACCGGGATCGACTCCGTCGATTCCTAGATCTCTAAATAATGTACTATTCATCCCGTCCTCTTATTCTTCCGTCTTTGAAAGCAGTGAAACTAATTTGTCCAGTTCATCAAAATTATAGAACTCTATCTTTACCTCTCCGGCTCCCTCGCCCTTGGAGTTGACAGATACTTTCGTTCCCAGTGATCTCTTTAGTTTCTCTTCTATATCTTTATAGAAGACATCCATTTCATCATTGGATTTCTTCTTCTCTTTAGCCGGTTTGCCAAAATCTTTAACAAGCTTCTCAACATCTCTTACGCTAAGCTTGTCAGAAACGATCTTCTTTGCAGCCGCTACCTGCTTATCATTATCCTCGATTGCAAGCAAAGCTCTTGCGTGACCTGTGGTAAGCTCGCCATCCTCAAGCATTTTCTGAATGGAAGGGTCAAGCTTAAGAAGTCTCATAGAGTTGGTAACTGCAGTTCTGCTCTTTGAAACTCTCTCGGCAACTTCTTCCTGCTTAAGGTTAAACTCTGTAAGAAGTCTCTTATATGCCAGGGCTTCCTCAATAGGATTAAGGTCTTCTCTCTGAAGGTTCTCTATTAAGGAAATCTCCATGATTTCCTGCTCGGTAAGATTCTTGATGATTACAGGAACTTCCTTGAGACCTGCTTTCATGGCAGCTCTCCATCTTCTCTCACCTGCTATTATTTCATAATAATCTTTTCTGTCCTGAACAAGAATAGGCTGCAGCACACCAAACTGTTTAATTGATTCTGCCAGTTCGTTCAACGCATCCTCATCAAAATTCTTACGAGGCTGCTCTCTGTTGGGCTCTACCTTTGTAATCTTAACAATAGATTTGGGAGAATCGTCATTCTCGTCAACTGTAACCGCCTTTGTCTTTGTGTCGACCTTTCCTGCTTTGGGTGATGCGGAAGGAATCAACGCATCAAGACCTTTACCTAACCCTCTTGCTGCCATAATTTACCTTTCTCCTTCTATGATTTCATCCGCCAGGGCAAGATAACTTTCTGCTCCTGCGGATTTGGGATCGTATATATTTATGGGTTCCCCGTAACTGGGTGCCTCTGCAACCCTTACGTTTCTGGGAATTATGGTGTTAAATACCTTGCCGTCGTAGCTGTTCTTAACACTTTCCACAACCTGTACAGAAAGGTTATTCCTGGAATCGTACATTGTGAAAACTACGCCTTCCATATCAAGCTCCGGATTAAGTCTCTCTTTTACAAGATTTACTGTATGAATCAGCTGGCCCACACCTTCAAGGGCATAGTACTCACACTGAATTGGAACCAAAACCGAGTCAGCTGTAGTCATGGCATTTACTGTAAGCATGCTGAGTGAAGGAGGACAGTCAATCATAATATAATCGTATGCATCCCTCACATAATCCAATTCGTTCCTTAATATATATTCTTTCCTGTCATACTCGCTGAGCTCAATCTCTGCTGCAGCCAAGTTTACATTGGAAGGAATAACATCTACTTTACTGGGTAATCCTTTGATTGTACAATCACCAACCGCACACTCGCCAAGCATAAGTTCATATACGGTATTTTCCATTTCATTCTTGTCTATTCCGAAACCGCTGGTGGTATTACCCTGCGGATCCATGTCCACAACAAGCACTTTTTTTCCTCTGGCAGCTAAAGAAGCCGACAAATTTATGGCGGTAGTTGTTTTTCCAACCCCACCTTTCTGGTTCGCTATTGCAATTACTTTACTCATCCTAAATTCCTTTCATGGACCTTCATGGAAATTATACCAATTTTTCTTTTTTTTATCTATATGAAATTATTACCATCATTTTCCATTTTTCTTGTATGATTTTCTCCTGTCAGCACAAAAAATGCCGTGAAACACATAAAAATGTTTCACAGGCCGTATTTTTTGATGTTTCACGGATATTTTCTACAAGATTTTGGGTAAAAATGTTTCACGTGAAACATTATCTTGTGGCTCGCGGTTAAAAAACCACTAAATGTTTCACGTGAAACACTAATGTATCTGTATAAGATTATTTCTAATAGCAAATATAGCCGCCTGAGTACGATCCGAAACCTTAATCTTCTTAAAGATACTTGCAATATGGTTCTTAACTGTACGTTCTGAAATCTTCAGCTGCATGGCAATCTCACGATTCATCATTCCGCTGGCAACACTCTTAAGAACTTCAAGTTCTCTTCTTGTAAGCTCCAAAAGAAGTTTGTTATCCTGCTTGGACTTAAGAAGAACTGAGTTAAGCTTAGGAACCAGCTGAGGCTGATAATAATCATGTCCCTGGGAAAGCTGAAGGATTGCATCCGAAAGCTGCTCAACATATCCGTTCTTAGAAAGATATCCTTTAACATCAATCTTTCTGTACTTCATAACTGCTTCGAAATCATCATTATCGGAAACAAAAAGAATTGCTGTGCTCTTTTTATTCTTTGATAAGAATTCATGAAGCTCTATGCCTGATCCCCCGGGAAGTGCTGTGTCAATGATAACAATCTCAAAGAAACAACCGTTTCTGATAATATCTGTAAGAACCTCAAAGTCGGATGCCATATCAACGACTTCGCCCATTTTCTTTGTTTCTATCAGGCTCTTTAATCCTTCTCGAAACAGGTTTGATTTGTCTGCAATAATAATTCTTGGTAAATAACCGTTCAAAATAAATTCTCCTCGATTAACGAATAGGTTCCTTGGCAGGAAGGCCTGCTTTTCTTGGGTACTTATTCGGTGTTTCCTTAACCTTCTTTATCTGATACATAATTCTGGAGTTATCAGTTGTGGGAAGAACAAATTCTACTTCTTTAACAATTGATCCTCCAAGAATCTTTATGGCGTTCCCTGCTTCGTCTCGCTCAGCAGATCCCTTTTCTGATTTGTATGCAATAAAGCTTCCACCTGTCTTTACAAATGGCAGACAGTACTCAGATAAGGTAGAAAGATTTGCTACCGCTCTTGATACACACAAATCATATTGTTCCCTATATTCCTTATTCTTTGCAAAATCTTCAGCTCTGCCATGAACTGCTTCAATTTCCGAAAGTTCAAGTTCCTTAACTACTTCATTCAGAAACTGTACTCTCTTATTCAAAGAATCAAGCAAAGTCATTCTTAATTCCGGAAAAAGAATCTTCAGAGGAAGACCGGGAAATCCGGCTCCACATCCCACATCGATTATCTTCTCTTTTTCCAGAGAAAGAACCTTTACAATGGTGGCGGAATCAACAAAATGCTTAATGAGAACTTCCTCATAATCTGTAATAGCGGTCAGATTCATAAATTCATTCCACTCTATGAGAAGTTCGTAGTAACGAAGAAGTCTGTTAACCTGCTCATCTGTCGGGACAATATTCAATTCTCCAAGACCTTCTAAAAGAAGCTTTGTATTATACTCCTTGTTTAAAGTCATTTGTCTCCTTTTGAATTGTAGTGCTCAAGATAAACCAAAAGCACTGAAACATCCGCAGGTGAAACACCGGATATTCTTGATGCCTGCCCAACGGAAACAGGTTTAAACTTCTTAAGTTTCTGCCTTGCCTCTAGTCTAAGGCTTAACACATCATCATAGTCAATGTCTGAAGGAATGAGTTTCTTCTCAATCTTCTTAAACTGCTCAACCTGATGCTTCTGTCTTTCTATATACCCCTCGTACTTTATTTCTATATTTATCTGATCGATTACATCCTGTTTGAATTCTCCTCTTTCGGGATCAAGAGGAGCAATACTCTCATAGGAAAGTTCCGGTCTGCAAATCAGCTCTGCCAAAGAAACTCCGGTTTTAAGAGGAGTACTTCCCAAGGAGGTAAGCACATCCTGAGTTTCTTTTGCAGCCCCCACGATTATTTCTTTTAGCCTTGCAATCTCGGAATCGATCTGACTTTTCTTAAGTAAAAGTGCTTCATACTGTTCTTTTGAAATAAGGCCGACTTCATATCCCTTTTCTCTGAGACGAAGGTCCGCATTATCCTGACGAAGCAAAAGTCTATATTCTGCTCTTGAAGTCATCATTCTGTATGGCTCAAAGTTTTCCTTTGTAACCAGGTCATCAATAAGAACTCCAATATATGCTTCCGATCTGTCGAGAATCAAAGGATCTCTTCCCTGTAATTTCATGGAAGCATTTATACCCGCGATTAATCCCTGGGCCGCAGCTTCTTCATATCCGCTGCTGCCATTCATCTGTCCCGCAGAAAAAAGACCTTCAAAATCTTTAAACTCCAAAGAAGGATTCAGTTGTCCGGGATTAATGCAATCGTACTCAATGGCGTAAGCATTACGAACAATCTTACAATTCTCAAGTCCGGGTACTGTTCTGTACATGGCAAGCTGAACATCTTCGGGCAAAGAAGAAGACATTCCGCCTACGTACATCTCTGTTGTATGTATTCCTTCAGGTTCAATAAATACCTGATGTCTTTCTTTTTCAGCAAACTTAACAACCTTGTCTTCGATTGAAGGGCAGTATCTGGGACCGGTACCTTCAATAATTCCCGCATAAATAGGAGAACGGTCAAGGTTTGCTCTTATTATTTCATGAGTTTTCTCATTGGTGTAGGTAAGCCAGCAGCTGACCTGTTCTTTTTGTATGGAATCCGGATCAGTAGAAAATGAAAAGGGAACAATCCTTTCATCTCCAAGCTGTTCTTCCATCTTTGAAAAATCCAGACTCTTTCTTTCCATCCTGGCTGGGGTTCCTGTCTTAAATCTCCTCATCTCAATACCGGCACTTTTAAGTGAATCCGTAAGATGAGTAGCAGCCATAAGACCATTAGGTCCCGTATAGGTAATGGCCTCTCCGCAAAGACATCTTGCATTAAGGTATGTACCGTTACAAAGAATTACAGCCTTGCATTCATATATGGCTCCGGTGAAGGTTTTGACTCCGGTAATTTTCTTTTTCCCGTTGGCAAGGTCATCCCACAAAATCTCACAGACCTCGGCCTGCTTGATTGTAAGGTTCTCCTGATTTTCAAGAACCTTTCTCATGGCTCTTGAATACTCTGCCTTATCAGCCTGAGCTCTAAGAGAATGAACTGCAGGACCCTTGGAAAGATTAAGCATCTTTGACTGGATAAAGGTCTTATCGATATTTTTGCCCATTTCTCCACCCAAAGCGTCAAGTTCTCTTACAAGGTGGCCCTTTGAAGAACCTCCAACGTTAGGATTGCAGGGCATGAGAGCAATACTGTCAACGCTGACAGTAAATACAACAGTATTAAAACCAAGTCTGGCACAAGCTAAGGCTGCCTCACATCCGGCATGACCTGCGCCTATGACGCAAACATCAACCATCTCTCTGATTTCCATAAAACCAATCCTTTATTTACCCATACAAAACTTGGAAAAAATTTCATTGACCAAATCATCGTCAACTTCTTCTCCAATAATTCTTCCAAGTGAAGAGTAAGCACTCATCAAATCGATAGACAGAAAATCTTCAGGCATATCATTATTAAGACTGTCCAAAACCATGTTTAAGCTTTTCTTTGCTTCTTCAAGGGCTGCCTTATGTCTTAGTGATGTTATGTAAACCTCTCTGTCAGTCTTAAGTTCTCCTCTAAAGAAGAGATTTTCCAGGGTTTTCTCAAATAAATCCAATCCTTCCTTCAATGTCATGGAAGTTTTAATAATGGGACAGCCTGAAGGAATCTTTCCTTTTAAAGTATCCTCATCAACAATTGTATTTAAATCGGATTTATTAAGAAGAACTATCGATTTCTTTTTCTTAATTATCTCGATGATATCTTCATCAGAATCATCCAAAGGTTTGGATGAATCAACAACATAAATAATCAAATCGGCATCCTTAGAAGAATCATATGCTTTTTCAACGCCGATCTTCTCAACCACATCTTCAGTTTTTCTGATTCCCGCGGTATCAATAAGATTTAAAGAAATACCTGAGAGACGAATGTTTTCCTCCAGAGTATCTCTTGTGGTTCCGGCAATATCTGTAACTATTGCTCTTTCCTCTCCAACCAATGCGTTAAGAAGAGATGATTTTCCTGCATTTGGTTTTCCGAGAATTACTGTCTTAATACCTTCCTTGATTAATCTTCCGTCATCATAGGAATCAATAAGATTCTCTATAACTGAAAGTTCCTCATCAAGAATACTCTTAAGTCTCTTTGGATAACCCTCAAGGGAAATATGTTCAGGATCATCCAAAGCAGACTCAATAAAAGCAATCTCATAAATCAGCTTCTTTCTGATTTCTGAGATACTGTTAAACAAAGAACCGGAAAGCTGCTTCATTCCTATTTCAAGAGCATGCTTGCTTCCGGCACCGATAACGTCCATAACGGCTTCTGCTTCGGTAAGATCGATTCTTCCGTTTAAGAAAGCTCTCTTGGTAAACTCACCGGGTTCGGCAATTCTTGCACCCTTTGAAAGAACAAGTTCAAGAATTCTGCGCACCATAAGAACACCGCCATGACAATTAATCTCAACGGTGTCCTCCTTGGTGTAAGACTTAGGTCCCTTCATTAAAGAAACCATTACTTCATCAATCTTTGAATCCCCATCCATTATGAAACCATAATGGATAGTGTGGGATTCATAGTTTGAAAAAGATTTATGTCCTGATGAATTAACAAATATTTCATCGGTAATTCTTATAGCTTCGGGACCGCTTAATCTGACAATACCTATACCGGATTCATTTAATGCCGTAGCAATAGCCGCTATCGTATCGTTATACATAGATTAGTTTGCTTTTTTAAGTGAAACGATTACTCTTCTGAAAGGTTCTTCGCCCTCTGAATGAGTAGTTACATACTTATCATTCTGTAATGCAGAGTGAATAATTCTTCTCTCATAAGGATTCATGGGCTCAAGAGAAACTGATCTCTTTGTTCTCTTAACCTTAAATGAAATGTTCTTAGCAAGATTTTCAAGAGTTTCTTTTCTTCTTGCTCTGTAATCTTCAGTGTCAAGCTTAACACGAATGTAATCCTCAACACCTTTATTAATTACAAGAGATACAAGATACTGTAAAGAATCAAGAGTCTGTCCTCTCTTACCGATAAGAACACCCATCTCATCTCCGCTTAAGTCAATATCCATTGTCTTTTCAGCTTCGTCATACTTAACATTGATAACAACAGTCATGTTCATAGCTGCAAAAACATCATTGAGGAATTCCTTTGCAACGTCTGTTAAAGAACCTTTAACTCTTGCTTTGATAACTGAAGGCTTTGAACCGATTCCGAGGAATCCGTTGCTTCCTTCCTCAACAACAATATAGTCAAGCTTATCACTTGTAATGGAAAGCTTCTGACAAGCTTCTGTAATAGCATCTTCCAATGTCTTTGCGCTTATCTCAATATAATCCATACCTAACCTCCGTCCAATTACTTATTGTTTTTCTCGTTGTACTCTCTAACCATATTAGCTTTGGCTGCAATACTTCCTGCCTTGGGAGTACTCTTGGGAGCATCGTTTGAATCTGATTTATTTACGCTGTTTGCAATAGAACTGATATTTTTGGTCTTCATTGTTGCAATGTTGTTAACCTTATTGGGATCAATTCCTGCTTTGGCAAGCTTTTTATTTCTCTTTTCAACATTCGTCTTGATAAGCTCATCAAGATCCATCTTATCAATATGCTTGTTGATGATAATCTGCTGAATACTTCTTACAACAGCACCGGCAATCCAGTAGATACCCATACCTGCGGGAAGTGTATAGCAGAAGAATGCAGACATGAGAGGCATCATAATGTTCATTGTCTTCATTGAAGAAGCCATTGAATTTGCCTGAGGATCATTGCTGGGTGCCTGCTGAGGCATAAGCTTTGTGTTAATCCACTGGGTAACTGCAGATAAAATAGGAATAATAAATGCAGCTGCAACCATTAAGTACGCTTTTGAATCAAGTGCCTCATGAACCATAACAGAAGGTGAGTTGGCAATGTTGATTCCCAAGAAATTATTGAATCTTCCAAGTAATGAAACTGTGTTTTCAACGTGATCCTTTAAAGAAGGATACTGTGTACCGATACTTAAAAGCTCACTTGTTGAAGCCTTGTTCAATACATCAACGTATGTATTCTGTACATATGTTGTAACACCGCTTGTGAAACTCTCATTGGTAAACTGCTTTGCATAATAAGAAGCGTTCTTGAATGTCTGGATGAATTCAGCACTTCCGGGCTGTTTGATAAGTTCATCAACAAGAGGGAAGAATGCTTCTTTGATTTTTGTTACATATGCAGGCATTCTGTAAATAACCTGATAGAGAGCAAAAAGAATAGGCATCTGAATCAAAAGCTGAACACAGCCACCGGTAGGAGAAACTCCGTACTTGTTATAAACAGCCTGTGTTTCCTGATTCATGGCAGCCATTGAATCATTGTCTTTTTTACCTTTATACTTTTCTCTGATTGCTGTCAGCTCAGGATTCATCTTTGCTGAAAGCTTTGAGAACTTCTGTTGCTTAATTGTAAGCGGCATCAAAAGTAAGTAGATAACAATGGTGAATATAATAATTGATAGACCAATGTTAGGAATGCCGATAAGATCAAGAACATAGAAGATACCTTCCATGACATATCCCAAAAGTTTCGCAATGAAACCAATGATGAAGGTATCACTCTGAGTTAATACTAAACCGTTCATTTTTATCCTTTCCGTATTTTATTTTTTTACACGAAAAATCAGGGACGGGGTCATACCCTCCCTTGGAAAAAGGATTACATCTTATGATTCTCCATGCAGCCAGGCCGCTTCCTTTTAATGCTCCATACCTCTCAATTGCTTCCAAACCATATTCTGAGCAGCTGGGATAATATGGACATTTAAAATTTTTGGTTGGAGATATATATTTTCTATAAAAATGAATTAGAGCAATTAAAATCTTCTTCATTTCGATTCTGACTTACGGTTATCTTCATTGATAATTCCGTGAAGCCTTCCAAGATGTAAAATTGCGCTTTCAGTTTCTGCATAGGTTACTTCCGAAGCGCCTTTTCTTGCAACGATTACAATATCCAAACCACTATTGAATACCTTTTCGTGTAATCGATAACTTTCGCGGATCAGTCTTGTAATTCTGTGTCTTACTACACTGTTTCCGACTTTCTTACTAACACTTATTCCTATCCGGTTGCCATTTTCCTCATTTTTTAATACGTACATAACGAAAAACTTATTTGCATAATATTTTCCGTTTTTATATACGGATTGGAACATGTAATTTTTCTTAAGAGACTCTGTAAATATCATAATATTTAAAGAGAGAAAAAAAGGTCACAATACTGTGACCTTAAGCTGATAAAATCTTTCTTCCCTTTGCTCTTCTGGAAGCCAAAACTTTTCTTCCGCCGGGAGTACTCATTCTTGCTCTAAAGCCATGTACTTTACTTCTCTGTCTGTTCTTAGGCTGAAATGTCATTTTCATAATAGCTGCACCTCCTTTTCCTACGGAAAATAGCATACTGATTGTAAATGATTATATTTTAAAAGTCAAGAAAAATAAGTATTTTCCAAGTTTTAAAAAATTATAAAAAAATTTTATCCCCTCTATCCACATAGTTATCAACATAAATCTAATTTACATAATAAGAATAAAATAAATGTGTATAACTTGTGGATATAAATACTTTACTTGTTTATTACATGTGAAAAAGTACCTATAACACTAATAAAATCGTGTTCATTATTCAAAAACATTATCCACCTAACACAGATGCATTATAGTAGATATGTAAACTTTTAACCTAGTTTATCCACATGGTGTGGAAAACTTTTAACCCATTTTCACATTTGGTTGATAAATTGAAAAATTTAATCTTTTAGGGTATGATAGATAGGTATATTTCTATTCTATTTATATAAGGAAACATTGAGGTAAAACAGTGGATTTAATTAAGGAAAAGTGGGAAGAAATAAAGGAATCTATGAAGAAAGAATATGATCTTTCTCCTGTTTCATACAGTACATGGATCAGTCCTTTAAAATATGGTTCAACAAAGAACAATATTGTAACAATTTTAATACCTTCAGACCAGGCTCATGCTCTTAATTATATTTCTACAAAATATAAGAGTTTCTTTCAGGTTACCATTTCTGAAATGTTAAGTGACAATTATGAAGTGGCCTTTGAACTTGAAAAAGAATTCAATGAAGAGGAAGAAGCTCATAATTTCAAAAATCAGACATTATCCAAATCTGTAAATAACGAAGATAATTCCAATCTTAATCCCAAATATACATTTGACACTTTTATTGTAGGAACCAATAACAGATTTGCACACTCTGCTTCTTTGGCTGTAGCTGAATCTCCCGGAGAAGTTTATAACCCTTTGTTTATATATGGTGGTGCCGGACTTGGCAAGACTCACCTTATGCATTCAATTGGACATTTCATTTTGGAAAACAATCCTAAAATGAAAATTCTTTATGTTACAAGTGAACAGTTTACAAATGAGGTTATCGAATCTATCAGATCCGGTAATGCTCAGGCAATGACAAAGTTAAGAGATAAATATAGAACAGTTGATGTTCTTATGATCGATGATGTTCAATTTATAATAGGAAAAGAAAGTACACAGGAAGAATTCTTCCATACTTTTAATGCTTTAAGAACAGCCGGTAAACAAATAGTTCTTTCATCTGATAAACCTCCAAAAGAAATGGAAACTCTGGATGAAAGATTCCGTTCAAGATTTGAATGGGGATTAATAGCAGATATTCAGCAGCCTGATTATGAAACTCGTGTAGCTATTCTTCTAAAAAATGCTGATAACTATGATAAACAGATTGATCAGTCAATCATTGAATATATAGCTACAAATATTACTTCCAATATAAGAGAACTTGAAGGTGCTTTTAACAGAGTTATTGCTCTTTCAAAATTAAATAAAGTAAATCTTACAATGGAAGTAGCTGAAGAAGCTCTTAAAGATATAGTTAATCCAAATAAACAAAGAGAAATAACACCAAATCTTATTATTGAAGTAGTTGCTGAACATTATGGAGTTTCTGCTTCAGATATTACTTCCAAAAGAAGAAACCAGGAGTTTGTTCTTCCCAGACAGATTGTTATGTATCTTTGCAGACAATTAACAGAAGTATCTTTAAATAATGTAGGTAAAATTCTTGGTAAAAAAGATCACACCACAGTTATCCACGGTGTAAATAAGATTGAAGAGGATATCAAGAAAAACGAAGAGCTAAAAAATAATATTGACGCAATTATTAAGAAGATTAATCCTTAATATTTCCACATTTATCGGTATTTCCTGAACATCTTATTAACAAGTTATAAGTATCTTTTTTTACTGAAAAATAGTATAATAGAAAGGGTTTTCCACATATCAACATCTATTAATACTATAAATACTAATAATATTATTATTTATATATTATATGGGTTGCCCACCCATTAGTACGAAGGGAGCTTTACACATGAAAATAGTTGTATCAAAACAAAATCTTTTAAACGGAGTTCAAATAGTTTCAAAGGCAGTTCCTAATAAAACTACCATGACTATTCTTGAATGTATTTTAATTGATACTACTTCTGGCAAGATTAAATTAACAGCAAATGATACAGAGCTTGGTATTGAAACTGTTATTGATGGTGAAATTATAGAAAAGGGAATGATTGCTCTTGATGCAAAGCTTTTATCAGAGATAGTAAGAAAGCTTCCTGACAGTGATGTAACTATTGAAAATGATGAAAGCAGCTTTAAGACAATCATTACATGTGAGAAATCCAATTTTAATATAATTGGAAAATCAGGAGATGAGTTCTCATATCTTCCTGTTATTGAGAGAGAAGATTCAATTGTTATTTCTCAGTTTGCTTTGAAAGAAGTGATTTTACAAACAATCTTCTCTATAGCAAACAATGAGAATAATAAACAGATGACAGGTGAACTCTTTGAGATTAAAGATAATGTATTAAAGGTTGTTTCCCTGGATGGTCACAGAATTTCACTTCGTAAGATTGAAATGAAGAACAGTTACGAAGACAAGAAAGTAATTGTTCCCGGAAAGACCTTATCTGAAATAAGCAAGATAATTTCAGGTGATGCTGATAAGGATGTAAATATTTACTTTACACCCAAGCATATTTTATTTGAGTTTGATAATACACTTGTTGTTTCCAGACTTATCGAAGGTGAGTACTTCAAGATTGATCAGATGTTATCCTCCGATTATGAAACAAAAGTTAAAATTAATAAAAAAGAATTTCTTGATTGTATAGACAGAGCTACTCTTCTTGTAAAAGAAGGTGATAAGAAACCTATCATTATCCACATTACTGACGGAAAGATGGAATTAAAAATTAATTCAGTTCTCGGAAGCATGAATGAAGATATTGATATTGAGAAGAGCGGTAAAGATATTATGATTGGATTTAATCCCAAATTCCTTATTGATGCTCTTAAAGTAATTGATGATGAATTGATTGATATCTATCTTGTTAATTCAAAAGCTCCCTGCTTTATCAAGAATGAAGAAGAAAGTTATATTTACTTAATTCTTCCCATCAACTTTAATACGGTTGAATAAAGGAACAAAATGAAAGTTATTAAACTTAGAGAAGAATATATTAAATTGGGACAGGCGCTTAAGGCTGCCGGTCTGGTTGAAAATGGTGTAGATGCCAAATATGCAATAACCGATGGACTTGTAAAAGTTAACGGTGAGGTTGAAGTACAAAGAGGCAAGAAGTTATATGCCGGGGACATTGTAGAATTTGAAGGAGAAAAGATTAAGATAGAATGATTATTAAATCTATCGAACTTGCGGATTACAGAAACTATGATTCAATAAAACTTGATTTCTGTAACGGTCGTAATATTCTTTATGGATCCAATGCCCAGGGAAAGACAAATGTGCTTGAATCTATTTACATGATTGCAACCACAAAGTCCCATAAAGGTACCAAAGACAAAGATATTATCAACTTCAACAAGGAAGAAGCTCATATAAGAGCAATAATAGAAAAAGATAACCTTGAAACAAGAATTGATATGCACCTTAGAAAGAATAAATCAAAGGGCATAGCAATTGATGGAAACAGAATAAAAAAAGCATCAGAACTTCTTGGAATTTTAAATGTTGTTTTCTTTTCTCCCGAGGATTTGTCGATAATAAAAAATGGACCGGCTGAACGCCGCCATTTTGCTGATATGGAACTTTGTCAGCTTGATCCTTTTTATCTTTATAATCTCAATAACTACAACAAAATAATTAATCAGAGAAATAAACTCCTTAAGGATATGTACTTTAATCCTTCCTTAAGGGAGACTTTGAATATTTGGGACAGCCAGTTAGTATCTTTCGGAAGCAAGATAATTGAAAGAAGAATAAAATTTGCCGAGCAGCTTAATGAAATCATTTATGATATTCATTACAAATTATCCGGCGGAAAAGAAAAAATAAAAGTAATATATGAGCCTGATGTTAATATTTCTGATTACGAAGAGAAATTAAGATTAAGTCAGGAGAAAGATATTAAATTAAAGCAGACAAATGTAGGTCCTCACAGAGATGATTTTTCATTTTTAAACGGGGATATCGATATAAGAAAGTTTGGTTCCCAGGGACAGCAAAGAACTGCCGCTCTCTCACTTAAACTTTCAGAAATCGAAATAATGAAAAAGATAACAAAAGACGATCCTGTTTTACTTCTTGATGATGTTTTATCGGAGCTGGACGGAGAAAGACAGAATTATCTTTTGAACAGTATAGGAAATATACAAACTATTATTACCTGTACAGGATTAGATGAGTTTATTGATCATAGATTCGCAATAGACAGGGTATTTAAAATATCCGAAGGTTCTGTTGTCGCAGGAAATGAGGGAATAAATGAGCAACAAGAATAAGGTTGAAAACGAATACGGCGCCGATCAAATCCAAATACTGGAAGGATTGGAAGCTGTAAGAAAACGTCCCGGAATGTACATCGGTACCACTTCAAGCCGCGGACTTCATCACCTGGTTTACGAGATAGTTGATAACTCGGTAGATGAAGCATTGGCGGGCTTTTGTGATACCATCGATGTTTATTTGAACGCGGATGGATCGTGTACTGTAATTGATAACGGTCGAGGAATTCCTATCGGAATTAACCAAAAGGCAGGTATTCCCGCAGTTGAGGTAGTATTTACCATTCTTCATGCCGGCGGTAAATTCGGCGGTGGAGGATACAAGGTATCCGGTGGACTTCACGGTGTAGGTGCATCAGTTGTTAATGCACTCTCCACCTGGCTTGAAGTTGAGATTTATCATGAAGGAAGAATTTATAAACAGCGTTACGAAAGAGGTAAAGCCTGCTATTCTCTTCAGGATGAAGGTCCTTGTGATGAAGATAAAACAGGAACAAAGGTAACTTTCCTTCCTGATCCCGAAATTTTCCAGGAAACCACTGTATTTGAGTTTGATGTTCTTATGCAGAGACTCAGAGAAATGGCTTTCCTTACAAAGGGAATCAAAATAAGACTTACAGATTTCCGTAAACCTGAAGATCACAATGATGAGACAGACGGTGAGTGGAAACCCAAAACCAGAGAATTCCATTACGAAGGCGGAATTAAAGAATTTGTTACTTACCTCAATAAGAGTAAAGAGCCTTTGTATGAAGATGTAATGTATTTTGAAGGTACAAAGAATGGTGTCTATGTTGAGGTTGCCCTTCAGCATAATCAGTCCTTCAATGAATCAGTTTACAGTTTCGTAAATAATATCAATACTCCCGAAGGCGGTATGCATCTTGTAGGTTTCAGAAATGCAATAACCAAAACCTTCAACGAGTATGCAAGAAATAATAAGTTACTCAAGGACAAAGAGGATAACCTTACCGGTGATGATATAAGGGAAGGTCTTACTGCTATTGTTTCTGTCAAAATTGAAGACCCTCAGTTTGAGGGACAGACCAAGCAGAAGCTTGGTAACTCTGTTGCCAGAGGTGCAGTTGACAGTATAGTTTCCGAACAGCTTACATATTATCTTGAACAGAATCCCAAGACAGCCAAGGACATCTGTGAAAAATCCATTCTTGCTCAGAGAGCACGAGAGGCTGCAAGACACGCAAGAGATCTTGCAAGAAGAAAAAGTCCCCTTGAGGGAATGGCTCTTCCCGGAAAATTGGCAGACTGTTCAGATAAGGATCCCGCAAACTGTGAAATTTACATAGTCGAGGGAGATTCCGCGGGTGGTTCTGCAAAGACTGCAAGAAGCCGTGCTACCCAGGCCATACTTCCTTTGAGAGGTAAAATTCTTAACGTAGAAAAGGCAAGACCTGATAAGATTTATGCCAACGCAGAAATCAGAGCTATGATTACTGCTTTCGGAACAGGTATCCATGAAGATTTTGATATCAGCAAGTTAAGATATAACAAGATTATTATCATGACCGATGCCGATGTCGACGGTGCGCACATCAGTACGCTGCTGTTGACATTCCTCTACAGATTTATGCCTGAGCTTATTAAACAGGGACATGTATTCCTTGCTCAGCCTCCTCTTTACAAACTGGAAAAGAATAAAAAAGTCTGGTATGCGTACTCAGATGAAGAGCTTGACAGCATCTTAAAGGATGTTGGAAGAGACTCCAGCAACAAGATTCAGCGATACAAAGGTCTTGGTGAGATGGATGCCGAACAGCTTTGGGAAACAACTATGGATCCCGAGAGAAGAATACTTTTGAGAGTCGATATCAATCCTGATACGGAAGCTGAGATGGATCTGGTTTTCACAACTCTTATGGGAGATGAAGTAGAGCCTCGAAGAGAGTTTATTGAGAACAACGCTAAATTTGTTAAAAACCTTGATATCTAACTAGAGGTTTCAAAAGAAAGGTATTATATCAAAAATGAGTGATGAAATTTTTGATGTACAGAAAAATGAATACGACAAGATAAATGCCGTAGACTTAAAGAAGACCATGGAGAACTGCTACATCGATTACGCCATGAGCGTTATCGCGGCCAGAGCTCTTCCCGATGTAAGGGACGGACTTAAGCCGGTACAGCGAAGAGTTCTCTATTCCATGTATGAACTCAATAACTATCCCGACAAACCTCACCGTAAATCGGCGCGTATCGTCGGTGATACCATGGGTAAATATCACCCTCACGGTGATAGCTCAATCTATGGTTCATTGGTTAACATGGCTCAGGACTGGTCACTTCGTTATCCTTTGGTTGACGGCCACGGAAACTTTGGTTCAATGGATGGTGACGGTGCCGCTGCAATGCGATACACAGAAGCCAGGCTTTCCAAAATTTCCATGAAACTTCTGGCAGACATCGATAAGGATACGGTTGATTTCATTCCAAACTTTGATGATACAGAGAATGAGCCTGTTGTTCTTCCCAGCCGTTTCCCCAATCTTTTGGTTAACGGTACCACAGGTATTGCCGTTGGTATGGCAACAAACATCCCTACTCACAATCTAAAGGATGTTATTGCTGCTGTAGATAAGATAATTGACAATAAGATTGAGGGTCATGAGACCACAATCGATGAAGTTATTGATATTGTTAAAGCCCCTGATTTTCCCACAGGTGCACTGATTCTTGGTACCAAGGGAGCTGAGGAAGCTTACAGAACAGGAAGAGGTAAAGTAAGAGTACGTGCTGTCACGGATATTGAGACCTTACCTAACGGCAAGACACAGATCATTGCCACCGAACTTCCCTATCTTGTTAATAAGGCAACTCTTATTCAGAAGATTGCAGAACTTGTAAAAGATAAAAAGATTGACGGAATCACAGATCTTCGTGATGAGTCAAACAGAGAAGGTGTCAGAGTCGTAATTGAGTTAAGACGTGACGCCAACGCAAATGTTATTCTTAATCAGCTGTTTAAGCATACGCAGCTTCAGGATACCTTTGGTATCAATATGCTGGCACTGGTTAACAACGAACCCAAGGTATTAAATCTTCTTGAAGTATTAAAATATTACCTTAAGCACCAGGAAGACGTTGTTACAAGAAGAACAAAATTCGATCTTGCCAAGGCAGAAGAAAGAGACCATATTTTACAGGGCTTATTAATAGCTCTTGATAATATTGATGAAGTAATCAAGATTATCAGAAGAAGTGAAAATACACAGGTCGCAAAAGAAGGCTTGATGTCAAGATTCGGTCTTACCGATGCTCAGGCACAGGCTATCGTCGACATGCGTTTGCGTGCTCTCACAGGTTTGGAAAGAGCCAAGCTTGAAGACGAACATGCAGAATTGGTTAAAAAGATTGCAGAGTTAAAAGCAATTCTTGCTGATGAAAAGCTTTTACTTGGTGTAATAAAAACAGAAATCACAGAAATCGCCGATAAGTACGGTGATGACAGACGTTCCAAGATTACCTATGACGAATATGATATCGATATTGAGGATATGATTCCCAGAGAGAATACCGTCATTGCAATGACAAGTCTTGGCTACGTCAAGAGAATGACTGTAGATAACTTTAAGACCCAGCACCGCGGCGGTCGCGGAATCAAGGGAATGCAGACCATTGAGGATGATTACATTGAAGATCTTCTTATGACGAAGAATCATAACTATGTAATGTTCTTCACAACCCAGGGTCGTGTATACAGACTTAAGGCTTATGAAATTCCCGAGGCATCAAGAACTTCCAGAGGAACAGCTATTATTAATCTTCTTCAGCTTAACCCTGATGAGAAGATTACAGCCATGATTCCTATTGAGGAGTACTCGGAGGACAGAAACCTCTTCATGGTTACCAAGAAGGGTATCGTTAAGAAGACTCCTATTACCGAATACAGCAATATCAGAAAGAACGGACTTATTGCTATCGGAATCAGGGAGGACGACGAACTTATTGAAGTTAAGTCAACCACACCTGAATCCCTTATTTACATGGTTACCAAGAAAGGTATGTGTATCTGCTTCAAGGAAACAGATGTCAGAAATACCGGACGTACAGCCATGGGTGTTATGGGTATTTCACTTAACAAAGATGATGAAGTCATCGGAATGCAGCTTGACGAACAGGGAGGAAGCCTCTTCTTCGTAACAGAGAACGGACGAGGAAAGAGAACCAACCTTTCAGAGTTCAAGATTCAGAAGCGTGCCGGAAAGGGTGTTAAGTGTTACAACTTAAGCGAGAGCACCGGTGATGTTGTGGGTGTTAAAGCTGTTGACGACGAACATGAAATCATGATGATTACAACAGAGGGGATAATCATCCAGATTGGAATGAAGGATGTTCGTACCATGGGTAGAATTACTTCGGGTGTAAAGGTTATGAACCTTGACGGCGAAGTTAAGATTGCAAAGATAGCTAAGGTAAGGCAGTCAGAGGGGGATGACGAAGCCGATACCGAGGAAATTGAAGAAACAGAGAATACAGAAGAATGAGCGTTAACGAGAAAAGTTTTATCACAGTAGTAGGCGCTGTTAACATTGATATCAGTGCCACCCCCAAGAAAAGTTTAAAGATGGCTGACTCCAATCCCGGAAGAATGAAGGTTTCTTTCGGGGGAGTCGGAAGAAATATCGCCGAAAACATGAGAAGACTCGGTTCCAACGTAGAGATGATCACCGTTTTCGGTGATGATTTTTATGGTGACGAGCTTAAGAGAAATATGGCGGATTTAAGAATCGGTACTTCTCTCTCACTTGAGTTAAGAGGCGTCATTACATCAACATATCTTTGTATCAACAATAATGACGGAGATATGGCTGTGGCCATAAGCGATATGGACATCTATAATCAGCTGACTCCGGAGTATCTCAAAACAAAGATGGCATTAATTAACGAGAGCAAATATCTTGTTGTTGATGCAAATATCACCAAGGAATGTATTGATTATCTTTGTGCTGAAGCCAAGGTACCCATCATTGCAGAACCTGTTTCCACCGCAAAGGGTATCAGATTTAAAGACAGTCTGGATAAATTATTTTTGTTTAAACCGAACCGATATGAACTTGAGCTTTTAAGCGGTGTAACCGTGGATGATGAAGAGTCTCTGGAAATGGCCACCGAAATATTATTAAGCAAAGGTGTAAAACATTTAGTTGTATCTTTGGGTAAAGATGGTGTATACTATGCTTTCAAAGATGTGAGAAAGCACTTTGACGCAATGCCCTGCCATGTAGTAAATACTACAGGCTGCGGAGACGCTTTACTCGGAGGTATCACCGCCGGCATTGACGCAGGATTAGATATGGAAAGAGCAATTGAGCTTGGACTTAAGGCTGCTGCGTTATGTGCTGAAGATTACTCAGTGGTTAGTTCAAAGCTGTCCGAGGACTTGCTCGAAGATTCAGAAGGAGGATTATTAAAATGAATCTTGAAAAGTACCTTGTAGTATCGGATGAGGTTAAGAAAGCCATCAAGGAAGGAAAACCTGTAGTGGCTTTGGAGTCCACAATCATTTCTCACGGAATGCCCTATCCGAAGAACGTTGAGACAGCTCTTAACGTTGAAAAGATTGTAAGAGATAACGGAGCAATACCCGCTACCATCGCAATCATCAAAGGTAAAATCACAGTAGGTATCTCAAAGGATGAAATTGAGTACCTGGGTAAGAAGGGACTTAACGTTCCCAAGGCAAGCAGAAGAGATCTTCCCGTAATTCTCGCAAAGGGAATGGACGGAGCAACAACAGTTGCAACAACTATGATCGCTGCAGCCATGGCCGGAGTTAAAGTATTCGGTACAGGCGGAATCGGTGGCGTTCACAGAGGAGCGGAAACAACCATGGATATCTCCGCAGACCTTGAGGAGTTGGCAGGAACTCCCGTATGTGTTGTCTGCGCAGGATGTAAATCCATTCTTGATATAGGTCTTACACTTGAATATCTTGAAACTAAGGGTGTTACAGTAGTTGGATACAAGACAGCAGAAATGCCTGCATTCTACACAACCCATTCAGGATTCGGTGTAGACTACAAGTTAGATACACCTAAGGAAATCGCTGAAGCATTCCACGTTAAAGAGGACTGTGGTTTAAGAGGCGGTATGGTAGTCGGAAATCCCATTCCCGACGAGTATGCAATGGATCCCGATTACATCAATGCAAATATTGACGCAGCTATAAAGGAAGCAAACGAAAAAGGAATTAAAGGTAAAGAAATTACACCTTTCCTTCTTGATAAGATTCAGAAGCTTACAGGCGGAGCAAGCCTTGAAGCAAACATCAAGCTTGTTTATAACAACGTTGCTGTTGCAGCCCAGATTGCAAAAGAGTATTCGAACTTATAATAAGTATCAGAGATACGGGACTCACCGAAAGGTGAGTCCTTTTTTTGATTTTTTCAATAGGATAATATATAATGAGTGTAAACTCTCACTAATTTGGAGGTTTTATGCAATTAAGGGTCGCAATTGTGGGGAAAAGTAAGATAATTGTCGGGGATGTCTCTAACCGGGTATATCGGGGAGACTATTTTGTGTGCCCTATTTATTTTGATGAAGCAGATTACGTTTCCAAACTGGAAAGACTGTATCCACACGTAATCATAATTTGTCTGAATGATGAAAATCCGGAAGAACTGGTGGATTACAATGACCTTCTTCAGTACAGACAGATAGACGAGGCTGCTTTAATAGTTATAAGTCATCCGGATAAATACGAAAGATTTAAGGACGACACCCTATTAAACATATCCGAGTTTGTACCAAGACCTTTGCGAATAGAAGCTTTATTTAATGCTCTTGATAAAATAAAGGACAGTATCTCCGTTGCCGATGAAAAGGTATTTAAGGAAAAAATCAAAGATCTCCAAACCGTAGTTGAAAGGCAGAAGTTTGAAGCCTATAAACAACAAAGGGCGCTGGCGGCAGCAGCATCAGAGATAAAAAAAGAAAAGGTTATTACTCCAAAGGAGGATTTGCAGGCTCCGAATCCAAACAGAGTCAAGAAAACAGTCCTTGTTGTAGATACCGACACCATGGTGCTTTCGGCTTTGAAAGATTTTTTGTCGGGAAAATATACCGTTGTCTGCGTTCCAAACGCTCCTCTGGCAATGAAATATCTGGAGAAATACAAACCCGACATTATAATTCTGGATTATACAATCAATCTTTATGGAAGAGCTCTTCCCAAGAATAAGAGGGAAATAGACGATATTCCAAAGATTGTGCTGTGCGCTTCCACCGATAAAGCAGTTATTAAACAGATTCTTATGGGAATGAAACCAAGAGGATTTATCAAAAAGCCCATAGACAAGTTTGGAATAATGACAAAGTTGGACGAGATTTTTGGCTCAGAGAAATAGGGAGAATGCTATGGCAAAAAAGAATCCCGTTACATATAAGGAATTCGACATACATGTGGGCCTCTCCTATGCTGGAAGTGAGGAGCAGTATGTAAAGTTTCTTAAAAGATACTTTTCCATGATTCAGGGGAAAACAAAGAGAATTAAACAGTGCTGTGAAAGAGAAGATATTGAAGAATACACAATGGAAGTACATGCACTGAAAAGTAACTCAAGGTTAATAGGCGCCATTTCTTTGGCAGATGAAGCCGAATATCTTGAGCAATGCGGTATGTCCGGAAATGTGGAGGAAATCAAAAAGAAAACTCCTCAGTTGCTTAAATCATATAAGGCATTGAAAGAACTCTTCTCTTTTATAATATCCAAAGAAGAACAGGAAAAGGGAGATCTTAAGATTTCTCCGGAAGAAACAAAGGAAGTATATAAAGAGATAATAGAGGCTTTGGAAGAATTTGACATTGATACTGCAGATTACCTTTTGGATTCAATGATGAACTACGAATTATCAGAAGCACAGTCAGAATACATATTCAGAGCAAAGAAGAAAGTAGTGGATTTTGCCTATGATAAGGCAATGGAGGTTATGAAGATAGCAATCTCAACCCTTTAATAAGAAAAGAAAACCAAGGATTAACCTTGGTTTTCTTTTGCTACTAAGAAGTCAGCTCCATACATCTTACGAAGCTTGGGCTTCTCAATTTTACCTGTTGCATTTCTGGGAATTTCGGCAAAGATAATTTCTTTGGGTCTCTTATATCTTGCCATGTCCATGCAGAACTCTTCAATTTCTTCTTTGGTGCAGGACATACCCTCTTTTATTTCAATGATAGCCGCGGTCTTCTCACCCAGTCTTCTGTCGGGAAGTCCGATAACCGCAACGTCCTTAACCTTATTGTTCTTTCTGATGAAGTCTTCAATCTGGACAGGATAAATGTTCTCACCACCGGATACGATAACATCTTTCTTTCTATCAACTAAGAAGATGAAACCATCGGAATCCTTCATAGCCATATCGCCGGTGTAGAGCCAACCGTCCTTGAGCACTTCTTTGGTAGATTTCTCATCGTTGTAATAGCAGGTCATTACGCCGGGACCTTTGACACAAAGTTCGCCGACACCGTCGCCGGTAACTTCTTTATCATTTTCATCCACAATCTTGCACTCCCATCTGTAACCGGGAACGCCGATGGCACCTACCTTGTTGACGTTTTCCATTCCAAGGTGTACACAACCGGGACCTGTGGATTCGGAAAGACCATAGTTTGTATCGTACTGATGCTTAGGGAAATATTCTTTCCAACGCTTGATGAGTGAAGGGGGAACGGGCTGTGCGCCGATGTGCATTAATCTCCACTGATCAAGTTCGTAATCTTCTAACTTTAAATCTCCTCTGTCAAGGGCATCAAGTATATCCTGTGCCCAGGGAACAAGGAGCCATACAATTGTACAATGTTCTTTGGATACAGCCTGTAAGATGGTTTCGGGCTTTGCTCCCTTAAGAAGAACCGCCTTACTTCCTGCCACGAGACTGCCCATCCAGTGGAACTTGGCACCTGTATGATAGAGAGGAGGGATACAAAGGAAGTTATCTTCTCTTCCGGTCTCGTGATGCTTCTGCTCCATTTCTGCAGCCTGTGTAAGAGACTGATGTTTATGCAAAATGGCTTTGGGGAAACCTGTTGTTCCTGAGGAGAAATAAATAGCACCAAAATCATCTTCAGTAATATCAACCTTGGGAGCTTTACTGGAGCAATCTGCAACCTGCTCTCTGTAGCTTTCCGCGAAGCTGGGGCATCCGTCACCAACAAATAAAAGAAGTCGACCCTTGCTTAATTTCTCGGCATTAGCTTCCATACGTCCGATGAACTCGGGACCAAAAACTATCATGTCTACTTCGGCAAGCTCGGCACAGTAGAGAATCTCATCTGCGTCATATCTGAAGTTGAAAGGAACAGCAATGGCGCCGCTCTTTAAAATACCGAAATAAATAGGAAGCCACTCAAGGCAGTTGTACATGATAATGGCAACCTTATCGCCTTTCTTTATTCCTCTTGCAAGGAGAAGATTGGCAAAACGGTTAGCTTTCTCATCAAAAACTTTCCATGTGATTTCTCTTCTGTAAGCTTCGAAACCTGTAGGTCTGATAAGGTCATATTCCTTCCAGGTTGTACGTCTGGTATCAGGCTGCTCCGGATTCAGCTCAACAAGAGCAATTTCATCGGGATACAGTTTGGCATTTCTTTCAAGAAACTCTGTAACAGGCATGTCAATTCCGTCCTTTTAATAATCAATTTTTTGCGTTAAAGCGATAAACTGTCTTTGTATAAGTTAACACTTTGACGCGCAAAAGTCAAGGACTTAGCTTTGTATACAATGATACAATCTGACATAAAGTTTCAAAGAAACTAAAAATTGCTGGATTTTTTTTCGATACAATGTTATTATAGAGCATGTGAGAGGGTTATTATGGCAAAAACAATTGTAAATCCCGCAATAAGAAAGCTAAGAAAAATCTTAGTAATAACGTTTGCTGCTCTTCTTATGGCAGCAAATATCAATACCTTTGTTGAAGCAGGGGGATTATACCCCGGCGGTGCAACAGGTATCACCGTACTTATCAGACGTGTGGCAGAGCTTTGGTTTAACATAGAGCTCCCCTACACTCTCGTTATCGTCATTCTTAATGCAATCCCCATCTATATCGGATTCAGATATATAGGAAAGAAATTTACTATCTACTCGGTATATATGATAGTCATGACGGGTATCTTTTCCGATATGCTTCCTACATATGCAATAACCTATGATACTTTGCTTGTAAGTATCTTCGGGGGAATCATTAACGGACTGGCAATCAGTATCTGTCTTATTCAGGGAGCTACATCGGGAGGAACTGATTTCCTGGCAATTTTCTTTTCTGACAGAAAGGGAATGGATTCCTGGAACATGATTCTTGCCATAAATGTAGTAATCCTTGGAAGTGCAGGTTTACTCTTTGGTTGGGATAAGGCCCTTTATTCCATTATTTTCCAGTATGCATCCACCCAGGTTCTTCACACCTTATATACCAGATATCAGAAGGAAACCTTATTTATAGTAACTAATAAACCTGAGGAGATATGTGTTATCATCAGTAATCTTACAAGTCACGGCGCTACACTTATAGAGGGCGAAGGCTCATACGAGCACTGCGAACGAAACGTTGTCTATTCGGTAGTATCCAGAGAAGAATACAAAAAAGTGGTGAGGGCTATTAAGAAAGTAGATCCCGAAGCTTTTGTCAATACATTAAGAACGGAAGAAATATCAGGTCAGTTCTACAAACGACCGGAGGAGTAATTATGATTAAACTTGGAATAGACAGAATTGGCGAGTATAAGAAGCTTCTTGCCGGAAAGAAAATTGGTCTTATTACCAACTATTCAGGAGTAAGCAGCAAGCTTGTGGAAGATATGGATGTCTTTGCGGCAGCAGGCTATGAAGTAGCCAAATTGTTTACTCCCGAGCATGGACTTTACGGAGCAATGGATGGAGCATCCGTGGATAACAGCATTCATCCAAAGTATAAGACCCCTATCATTTCACTTTATGGAGACAGAAAGGAGCCCACATCAGAAGATCTTGATGGGCTGGATGTTCTTGTTTATGATATCCAGGATGTGGGGCTCAGATACTATACATACATTTATACCCTGGCATATTGCATGAAGGCGGCAGCAGGCAAAGGTCTTAAGTTTGTAGTTCTCGATCGTCCCAACCCCTTGGGTAAGAAGATTGCCGGAAACAGAATGAAGAAGGAACTCTCAAGCTTCGTTGGAGATTATGAACTTCCCATAAGATACGGCCTCACACCCGGAGAACTTGGAAAATACTTCTTAAGCTACTTAAAGCTTGATTTGGATTACAATGTTATACCCATGGAGGGATACAAGAAAGACATGAAGTGGACCGCAACCGGTCAGCTTTGGAATCTTCCTTCCCCTTCCATTCATACTTTCAATTCCAACCTTTGCTATGTTGGTGGCTGTTTCTTCGAAGCCACCAATATAAGTGAGGGTCGAGGTACAGCTGCTCCCTTCCAGATCTACGGTGCACCCTTTGTAAACATGGATGAGTTCATTCCGGAGCTTCGAAAGAGAATAGACTGCGAGGATGTGGCCATAAGACCCAGAGCCTTTACACCCTTCTGGTCCAAGCATGCAGGAAAGACTTGCTACGGCGTAGAGTTTATTCCCCTTAACGACAGACTGGACTTTCTGTATCCTGCAATCATCACTCTCAAAACATTCTTTGATTTATATCCGAAGGATGTGGAGTTCGTTAAGTACGCGGATGTTGCAAGACTTTCTTCTCTCTCAGGTGACGAGACCGTTACAGATTACATAAACGGAAAGCTAAGCCTTGATAAGCTTAAAGAAATCTGGGCCAAGGAGTCCAAGGAATTCGAAGCTATCGCCGAGAAATGTAGAGTATACTCATAGAGATTACCTCAGCCCCGAAGTTTTCGGGGCTGTTTTTTTCCACGCAATTGAAATCTTGTTGTATAATCAAATAGAGAACAAAAATAAAGAAGGAATATCGATGAGCAACAAGAGAATACTTACTTTTCAGGACATATCATGCGTGGGACAGTGCTCTATCACCATTGCGCTTCCGGTACTATCTGCCATGGGTATTGAGACCTGCATTTTACCTTCAATGATTCTCTCCACTCACACCGGTGGTTTCAAGAACGTGGTTAAGAGAGACTTTGCGGATACTCTTCCTGAATTTTGTAAATCCTGGCAGGATAACAACATAACCTTTGATGCTTTGTATACAGGTTATCTTGGAAACAGGAAGCATATAGAAACTGTGGAGTTTATTAAGAATAATCTCCTTAAAGAGGGTGCACCGGTGATAATCGATCCGGTTATGGGAGATCATGGAAAGCTGTACTCAGGTTTCGATGATGACTATGTGAATGCGACCAGAGAACTTTGCTCTCATGCTGACATTATCCTTCCAAACCTCACTGAGGCATGTTTACTGGCCAAGTTCCCTTACAGAGAGGATTTAACGGAACAGGATTATTTCTTCATACTTATGAAATGTGCACATCTGGGACCTAAGACCGTCATATTGACGGGTGTAAGTGATGATCCGGAGTATACAGGCGCTTGTGTATATAAGGACGGCTCCATCTTCTATGCCAGAGCCAAGAAATATCCAGGGTCCTTTGCAGGCACAGGCGACCTCTTTGCTTCGGTATTTACCGGAACCTATCTTAAAACTGACGAGATATTTAAATCTGCTCAGGCAGCAGCAGATTATGTATCAAATACTATCGGTGAGACAATTAAGAACCCTACAAACGATTACGGAGTAAGATTCGAGCTATTGCTTAAAACATTGGTGGACTAATATGAGAATTGGAGTTATTCAGGCAAGTTCCCAGGCCGGGAAAAATGAACTTCTTTATTCACTTACAAAGAAATATGCCAAAGATGCAGAGGTAATTAACTTTGGCTGCTTTCCTGAAGAGGAAATTAAGTACAGTTACATCGAGATTTCTGTACTGATTGGAATGCTTCTTTCAACCAAGGCAGTTGATTTTGTGGTAACCGGCTGCTCTTCGGGACAGGGAATGATGCTTGCCTGTAACAGCATGCCCGGAGTTATCTGCGGTTATGCCCCCACACCAATGGACGCTTATCTTTTTGCACAGATAAATGACGGGAACGCTATTTCTCTTCCTCTTGGAGAAGAGTATACTTGGGCAGGAGAAGAGAACTGTGAAGCCACTATAGCCAAACTCTTTTCTGAACCCTTTGGTCAGGGTTATCCAAAAGGAGAAGAGGAAAGAAAGAAGAGAGACACGGAGCTTTTAAAGAGAATCAGACACAACTCCCAGGTTGAATACAGAGATTTGTTCGGAACTCTGGAACCTGAATTAAAGCGTAAGGTCCTTAGCAAGATAAATGTTATAGAGTACATAAACAAAGCTCTTAAGTGATTGTCACTTAAGAGCTTTTCTTATACAGAAAAAGCACCCCTTTTTGGGGGGGTGCTTCTCCTACTTGAACTTCTAATAAAGGGAATTATATGTAAAGAAAGACTTCGCAAGTTTTCTTTGAACCGTCGAAAGGAATTACATTTCCTTCAACTTCTTTTCCGTCAACTGTCATGCCGGCTTTGTGAGCTGCATCTGCTCTCTTAACGGTGATGTCATGAAGAACTCCTCTGTAGAGTCTCTTTGCATGATATCCATCCATGGAGTCGGGGATGTTGGGCTCAACCTTAAGTCCGTCATAGTCGGGAAGGATACCGATGATACCCTGGCTTGCTGCTACGAATGTCCAGGCAGCAGTACCTGTTAACCAGCTGTTCTTGGCTTCACCAAAGTTTGCGGCATCGCGGCCTGCAATTGTCTGGCTGTAAACATAGGGCTCAGTGCGGTGAATCTCAGACTTATCTTCAATGTATGCGGGAGCGTGTCTTGTGTAGGACTTGAATGCTCCGTTACCATCGTGAAGCTTTGCATAAGCCATAACGATCCATGAGTTGTTGTGACAGAATACTGAACCGTTCTCTTTGTATCCGGGAGGATAGCTGGAGATTTCTCCGAGATAGTCATGATACTCTGTATAACAAGGGTGAAGTAATTCTACACCAAACTCATTTGTTAAGTACTTCTC
This sequence comes from Lachnospiraceae bacterium G11, assembly GCA_900103495.1. Lineage (GTDB taxonomy): Bacteria > Bacillota > Clostridia > Lachnospirales > Lachnospiraceae > G11. The sequence continues at coordinate 75,783 of FMWZ01000019.1, forward strand.
TACGGAATTAAGAGCTTTGCGTCCGGCCTCTGCGCCACCGATACCTGCCATTGTACACATACCCTGGGGCTCGATGTAAATCTGGCCTTCTTCATTCTCCTTACTTCCGATGGGACGCTCGAAAGCATCATATGCTCTCTTGTACCATTCTCCGTCCCAGCCGTATTCCATAACAGCTTTCTCGCACTCTTCAACTGCCTTGCGAACTTCAGCTGCCTCTTCCTTGCTTCCGTATCTTTCGCAAAGATCTGCGTAATCTTTACCGTAGTTTACAAACATACCAGCGATAAATACAGACTCAGCCTTGCCGCTTTCGAAGTTGGATGCGGTCTGGAAACTTTCACCGGGTGTATTTGAGAAGCAGTTAAGGTTAAGGCAATCGTTCCAGTCGGCACGTCCGATGAGGGGAAGATTGTGAGGACCTTTGTGCTCCATAATGTATCTTACGCTTCTTCTTAAGTGCTCCATGAGAGGCTTCTCAGAACCTTCAACATTGTTGAAAGGTGTGGGCTCATCAAGGATTGTGGCATCACCGGTCTCCTTAATGTAAGCAGCTGTACAAGCTACAAGCCATAAAGGATCGTCGTTGAATCCGCCACCGATATCTCCGTTACCTCTCTTTGTGAGGGGCTGGTACTGGTGATATGTGGAACCATCTTCAAACTGGATGGAAGCGATATCGATGATTCTCTCTCTTGCTCTCTCAGGGATGAGATGCATGAAACCAAGTAAATCCTGACATGAATCTCTGAAGCCCATTCCACGACCGGTACCTGACTCGTAATAGGAAGCGGAACGTGAGAGGTTGAAAGTAACCATACACTGATACTGGTTCCAGATGTTAATCATTCTGTCTAACTTCTCTTCGGAAGACTTAACATTGAATCTTCCAAGAAGAGTATCCCAGTAAGCGTTAAGATCAGCCAAAGCCTTATCAAACTGCTCTGTAGTCTTAAACTCATCCATAAGAGCATGAGCTTTCTTCTTATTGATAACACCCTTCTTCTCGAACTTCTCTTCCACGGGGTTCTCAATGTAACCAAGCTGATAGATAAAGGTCTTCTCCTCACCGGCTTTAAGTGTCTCATCGATTCTTAATGCAGCGATGGGAGCCCAACCTGAAGCAACGCTTCCTTTGTTGGTTCCTTCCTTAACGGTATCGGGTGTATCCCATGAATTGAACTGACCAAGGAAAGAGTCTCTGTCAGTATCAAAACCTGCAATGGGAGCATTTACTGTATAGAAAGCGTAGTGATCACGACGCTCTCTGTATTCTGTCTTGTGATAAACAGTGCTGCCTTCAATCTCAACCTCACCGATATTCCAGTTACGCTGGAAGTTGGTGGAGTCATCTACTGCATTCCAAAGACACCATTCAACTGCTGAATAAATCTTAAGGTTCTTGGTCTCGTTGGACTCGTTCTTAACTACAAGCTTCTGAAGCTCACAGTTCTTACCCTGAGGAACGAAGCAGGTTAATGTGGCAGTAACGTTGTTCTTCTTACCCTCGAATACTGAGTAACCCATACCATGACGGCATGTGTAGGAATCGAGAGGAGTCTTTGCGGGAAGAAAAGCGGGAGAGAAAACGGTATCACCGTCCTTGATATAAAAGCATCTTCCGCCTGCATCCGCAGGAACGTTGTTGTAACGGAATCTGGTGATTCTTCTTAATTTAGCATCTTTGTAAAAAGAATAACCGCCGCAGGTGTTGGAAATAAGAGAAAAGAATCCTTCATTTCCAAGGTAGTTAATCCAAGGCAAGGGAGTATCGGGCCTTGTGATTACGTATTCTTTATTAACATCATCAAAAAATCCGTACTTCATATACTTCTCCTATTTAGTGATATAACCGGTTACGAAATCGTTTAAGTTCATGATTTTATTATAGATGCAAGAATACGCAAATGTAAAGATGTTTTTTAGAAATCTACGAAAAAAACCTAAATTCGTGATAAGTAACTAAAAATGCCTGCAAGATTAGGCAAATCAGCTAATTGACTGGGTAAATATTCATGTTTATAATAAAAAAAGCGAAAACGATTAAGCAATGAATTCAGAAGGGTTTGAACATGGTTACACTGGCAGATATAGCCAAGAGGTGCAACGTATCAAGAGCATCTGTAAGTAAAGCTATTAATGGACATAGCGATATTGGCAAGGAAACAGCTGAATTTATCAGGAAAACAGCCAGAGAAATGGGTTACTATCCCAATGCTACCGCCAGAACTCTTAAATCCGGCAGAAGCCAGAATGTGGGAGTTTTGTTTGTAGATAAAACTCAGAGCGGTTTAGCCCATGAGTATTTCTCCAAGATTCTTGAGAGTGCCAAGTCCATGGCTGAGAAACTTGGCTATGACATCACATTTATTTCAAGAGATATAGGAACCACCGGCATGGACTTTTATGAACATGCCAAATATAGACAGTGCGACGGAGTAATAATCGCCTCCGTTGACTTTGAGGATCCTGCAGTAATAAAGCTTGTTAACAGCGAAATTCCCACTGTTACTTTGGACTATGTTTTCAATAACAGAACATCCATTGTTTCCGATAACGTAAAGGGAATGGAGGAACTTGTTAATTACGTCTACAGCAAGGGCCACAGAAAGATAGCCTACATTCATGGTGAGGAGACATCCGTTACCCAGAGGCGTATGGCAAGCTTTTATAAGACTTGTGCGGACCTTGGAATAGGTATTAAACCTGAATATGTAATAAGGGGTGACTATCATGATCCGAAAGCCGCTGCCATTGCAACCAGAAAGCTTTTGGAGCTTAACGACAGGCCCACATGTATTTTCTATCCCGATGATTTCTCTTATATCGGCGGAATGAATATTTTGGAGCAGGCAGGTCTTTCGATTCCCGATGATATGAGCGTTGTGGGATATGATGGAATCCTTCTTTCACAGATGTTAAGACCCAAGCTTACAACATATCAACAGGATGCCACCTTCATGGGTGAAGAGGCAGCCAGACAGCTGATAGAGAATATTGAGAATCCTACTCTTTGGCTTCCGAAACAGATTACAGTTCCGGGTAAATTAATAGAAGGAAGCACAGTTAAGCAGATATAGAAAAGAGCCCAACAAGGGCTCTTTTAATTGTTTGCGCGCCATGGGCGCGCTCTAACGGGTGCAAGTCCCGAACACGCCCAGATAGTGGGAAGTGTATAGCTGAACAGCAAGGGTGTCCATCGTGAGGTGGAATCTGAAGGAAGCTGCAAGCAAATCTCTGGTCCGACGGACAGAAATCACATATAAGGCTAGGCTACGAGAGACAAGTTGGCAATAAGCAACGAAGTCTAATAACTATCACATTTGTAGTAGCAGAGTAAATGTGGCGGATATATGGAGAGAAAGAGCGTGCACCTTAAGCGTGGAGGTCTCACAGAGGTTCC
>FMWZ01000022.1 GCA_900103495.1 Lachnospiraceae bacterium G11
GGGCTGTTCGCCCATTAAAGCGGTACGCGAGCTGGGTTCAGAACGTCGTGAGACAGTTCGGTCCCTATCCGGCGCAGGCGAAGGATATTTGAGAGGAGCTGCCCTTAGTACGAGAGGACCGGGGTGGACGGACCGCTGGTGTATCTGTTGGAGACCAACTCCATGGCAGAGTAGCCAAGTCCGGCAGGGATAAACGCTGAAGGCATCTAAGCGTGAAGCCCCCCTCAAGATGAGATATCCCATTTCTTTAAGAAAGTAAGACCCCTTGAAGACTACAAGGTAGATAGGAGTGAGGTGTAAGCATGGTAACATGTTCAGCTGACACTTACTAATCGGTCGAGGGCTTTTCCAGAGATGGTTAGTGCTTGCAAATGATGTTTAGTCATGGTAAGATATTTTTCGGTATTGATTATTCCTCAATAGCTCAGTCGGTAGAGCATTCGGCTGTTAACCGAAGTGTCGTAGGTTCGAGTCCTACTTGGGGAGTTTAAATGGTGCGATAGCCAAGTGGTAAGGCCCCGGTCTGCAACACCGTCATCGCCGGTTCAAATCCGGCTCGCACCTCTTAGTGGTCTTCATTTTGAAGACCCTTTTTTATTGCCAATTTGACAGCACTTTGTAATTGTTGTATATTCCAAAGGTCTAGTTTATATTGTAAGAAAAGGATATTTTTTATGTTTATTGTTTACGGAACCAGAGTTTTAAAGAAGCACATGGGAACTACAAGAGACGAGTTTCGATGCGCTCATTGTAACAATGTGAACCATTATAAGATCACCAGAGTAAGAAAGTTTTTTGCTTTATTCTGGATTCCTCTTATTCCTTATTCATCTAAGTATTTTGTACACTGCCCTATCTGTGATTACGGCTCAGAGGTGAAGAAGGATGCTATTGAGAACCTGATTCACGGACCTGCTATCACGGCTAACGAGCAGCCTGAGGTCTCAAGTAACACGGAGAACAGCGGTTTTTCCAATAGCGAAGCTGATACAGAGTTTACCAATAATACTACCGACGGATTCTAATATCTTGTTAACTACAAGGGGGACATTTAATGAAGATAGGAATGATTGTTGCCATACCTGAGGAAATAGGAGCACTTCTCAAAAGATGCGGTGAACCTATGGACAGCTTTAAGGTGGAAGGATACGATATCTTCTGCTATAAGATCGGGGAACACGAATTGTTTGTGGCAGGAAGCGGAGCAGGCGAGATTGCTGCAGCAGCAACCACACAGTTCCTTATAACTGCTTTCAAGGTTGAGAAGATTATCAACTTTGGCGTTGTGGGAGGCCTTACCGACGAGATGACCCTGTCAAACGTTGTGGTTGTTGAGAAATGTGTTCACTACGATTTTGATGCCTCTCCTTTTGTGGAGGGCACTGTTCCCGGACAGTATGCACAATTCCCTGACATTTATATCCCTGCAGACAAAGAGCTGCTTAAGGAGGCAATGGAAGCAGTTCCTTCCCTTAAGCCTGTAATCTGTGCATCAGCCGATAAATTTGTGGCGGATCCCAAGATGAAGAGAATCCTTCATGAAAAATATGACGCTGATATCTGCGAAATGGAATCTGCGGGAATACTTCTTACCTGTATAAGAAATAAGGTCCCCGCCCTTTGCATCAAGGCAGTAAGCGACAGTGTTGAAGGCGGCGAGCAGGAGTTTGCGAAGATGGTTCATGAAGCTTCCAAAGCCTGTGTCAGAGTACTTTTAAAGATTCTTGATAAATAAACTCATAGATTTCTGAAGTCCCAAGAACGGTTCTTGGGACTTTTTTAATATGGCTTTGAAAACTACATACCTAAAAAGTATCAAAGAAAAACTCAAAATGACAGGTTACAATTGACTTCGCCAAATTGAAGTGATAAAGTGAAAATGGTGTTGCGTTTAGATAATACAGGCAACTTGAAAGGGTTATATGACAACTAAGGAAGCACTTGAGAAATTTCTTAAATCATACGAGGCATATTACAATGTGGAAACAAATGATTGCCTTGAACCCTTCGATGCCACCGCAACTTTTTCCATTCACAACGAGCAGTACATGCTTGTTAAAGCCGCAAAATATGCTGACATAAACAGCTTTGAATATGTTTACTTTTATACCGCCGACAGTGTTACGAAAGAGGAAATCACGACACTTGCCGACAAGGCGTGGGAGGATGGCCTGAGCAAAGTCTCACCGGACACCAACCACAGAAATTCGGATGTAACGCTGTATTTAATCTGTGACAGGATTAACGATGATACAAAGAAAGCAATAAAGAAAATAAGGCGATATAAGAGCTATGCCTTCGGCTTTAAGGGCTGGAGCAATTTTAGGCTGATTGCACTCGAGTGCTCTTCAGGGGATGTAAATTATAATTTACAGGGTCGACTATTGAAGAAGCTCGTTAGCAATATACTCACATATAAAAAAGGAGAAAAGACATGACAGCATTATTTATTATCTTAGCCGCTATTATTCTCCTGGCACTGGGCTATAAGTTTTATGGTTCATGGCTCGAGAAACAGTGGGGTATTGATCCCGACAGAAAGACTCCCGCAGTGGAGATGGAAGACGGTGTCGACTATGTTGCAGCTAAGCCTGCAGTATTGATGGGACATCACTTCTCATCAATCGCCGGTGCTGGCCCTATCAACGGACCTATCCAGGCATCTGTATTCGGTTGGGTACCCGTATTCTTATGGTGCGTAATCGGTGGTATCTTCTTCGGAGGACTTCAGGACTTCGGTTCACTCTTTGCATCCGTTCGTCACGAAGGTAAGTCCGTTGGTGAGATCATCAAAGACTCCATGGGCCCCAGAGCAAAGAAACTTTTCATTATCTTTGCATTACTTGTACTTATTCTTGTTATCGCATCATTCGTTAACGTTGTTGCGGGAACATTCTTTACAGCAGCTGACGCAGGCCAGTTTGGATTCGTAGGTTCACCTACCGGTAACCAGACCACAGCTATGATTTCACTGCTCTTCATCGTACTTGCAATCATCTACGGTCTTCTTACAAACCGTGCAGGACTTAAGGTTGGTCCCGCAACTGTAATCGGTATCATCGGTATCGCTGTAGCAGTTATCATCGGCCTTAACTGTGGTTTCGCAATGAGCCGTACAGCATGGATTGTATTTATCGGTGCTTATATCACAATCGCATCACTTGTTCCTGTATGGATTCTCTTACAGCCTCGTGATTACTTATCAAGTTTCTTACTTTACGGTATGATGGCACTTGCTATCATCGGTATTGTTGCTACAGCATTTACCGGCCAGGCAACATTCGAGCTTCCTGCATTTACAGGTTGGTCAACAAAGATTGGTTCCCTCTTCCCCGCACTCTTCATCACTGTTGCGTGTGGTGCTTGTTCAGGTTTCCACTCACTTATTTCAACAGGTACATCATCCAAACAGCTTGACACAGAGAAGAATGCCAAGGCTATCGGTTACGGCTCAATGCTTATCGAGTCTGCTCTCGGTATCATCTCCCTTATCGCTGTAGGTATGGTTTACTCCAAGTACACAAACGGTGATTTCGGTTCACCTGCAGCTGCATTCGCAGCAGGTATTGCTACAATGTTTGGTGTAGAAGCTTCTACAATCTACAACACAATCTATGCATTACTTACTCTTGCAGTTTCAGTATTCGCTTTGACATCACTTGATACAGGTACACGTCTTAGCCGTTTCATGTTCTCTGAGCTCTTCTTAAAGGAAGACGAGGAGACATATAAGGATGCAAAGGGTGCTCGTAAGCTCCTTGCTCATCCTCTCTTCGGTACAACCCTTATGGTTGTTGTAGGTTGTATCCTTGGTGGTCTTTCACTCAGCCAGATCTGGGGTCTCTTCGGAGCAGCTAACCAGCTCCTTGCAGGTATTGCTCTTATGGCAGTTGCTGCATGGCTCGGCGAAGTTGGAAAGAACAACAAGATGTTCTACATCCCTATGTGCTTCATGCTCATCGCTACAATCACATCACTTTGCATTACAGTTATCAAGAAGGTTTCTGCAATGGCTCAGGGTGCTGAAGGCGCTATGGCTTGGGGTAACTGGTTCCAGCTTATCTTTGCTCTTGCAATGGTAGTTCTTGCTGTTATCCTTGTTGTTGAGGGTATCGGCACATTCAAGAAGCAGGCAGCTAAGAAGTAATTAAACTTTAAGGCAAATTTAAAGGCCTGTGTCCTTCGGGGCACAGGCCTTATCTTTTTGGTAAAAATTCAATTTCTAATATTTTTCTCTACATTTTTTCTTGGGGTCATAATCTGGTGACCGCAGCCAACACATTTAAGTCTGAAGTCGGCGCCGACCCTTAAAACTTCCCATTCATCGCTTCCGCAGGGATGTTTCTTTTTCATACGGATTATATCTCCCACATTTACATTCGTTATATCTGCCATAGAAACCTCTGATTATAACTGACTGAATATCTCGCCGATGGCACCTGTAACTACCAGGTCTGCCTGTCTGTCTCTGGGGGTGGGAGTTTTATTGATCAAAACCAGCTTATCTCCCTCGTAGTAATCAATGAGACCTGCGGCAGGATAAACAGCAAGAGATGTTCCGCCAACAATAAGCATATCTGCATTGCTGATGAATCTTATGGAATCCATCATGGTCTTCTGATCAAGGCCCTCTTCATAGAGTACAACATCGGGCTTGATTGGACCGCCGCACTTTTCACATTTGGGGATTCCTTCAGAGTTCTTTATATAAGTGGCATCATAAAAAGCTCCGCAGTTTTCACAGTAGTTTCTGTGAACCGAGCCGTGAAGCTCGCAGACGGTTTTGCTTCCCGCTGCCTGGTGAAGTCCGTCGATATTCTGGGTAATTACTGCCTTTAATTTGCCCTGCTTCTCCCACTCTGCAAGCTTAAGATGAGCGGCATTGGGTTTTACCTCCAAGAAAAGCATCTTGTCCTTGTAGAAACGGTAGAACTCATCAGTCTTCCTTCGATAGAAGGTGTGACTTAAAATGGTTTCCGGAGGATAGTCATACTTCTGGTTATAAAGGCCGTCCACGCTTCGAAAGTCCGGAACGCCGGATTCGGTAGAAACCCCTGCTCCTCCGAAGAACACAATGTTGTTGCTCTCATCAACCCATTTTTTCAATGTAGCGATATCGTCGTTTAATGCCATGGTACCCCTCCTTTTTGATAACAAAAACCCCGGTGCAAAAACACCGGAGTTATTCTGTTAGGTTAATTATTGAATTGCGTCAATCTGCTGCATAAGAACATCAATGTCCATTCCATGAACCATGGCAGCTTCCTCAAGTGACTCACCCTGAGAAGCGGGACATCCGAGACAATGCATACCCATATCCATAAGAACGGGCGCGATGTCAGGATTAATCATTAATGCCTCGCCGATTAACGTATCTTTCGTAATCTTAGCCATTTCTAAATCCTTTCACGTAGTACACAACTGTTACATTTGAATCCCCTATAGTATAATACCGAAGCCTTGAAATATGCAAGTTTTGTACACAAAAAAGTACATCGCCGCTCCTTGACTGTATTTCGCTATAATCATATAATGATAGTTACGAGATTGGTGCGATTTTACGTATTCGCATACACATATTGTTTAACTAATTCAAAGTATGAATAGGAGGTTTACAAATGAGACCTGAATGGACAGATTTTGTAACAGGTAAGTGGGACAGAGAAGTCAACGTTCGTGATTTCATCCAGAGAAACTATCATCCTTATGATGGCGATGAGTCATTCCTCGCTGGCCCTACACAGAACACAAAAGACTTATGGGACATGGTGCTTGACTGCATGAAGAGAGAGCGTGAGGCAGGCGGTGTACTTGATATGGACACCAAGGTTGTTTCTACAATCACTTCTCACGGCCCCGGATATCTTGATAAGAGCAAGGAGACAATCGTTGGTTTCCAGACAGATAAGCCTTTCAAGAGATCATTACAGCCTTACGGTGGTATCCGTATGGCAGAGAAAGCTTGCTCTGATAACGGCTACGAAGTAGATCCTGAGATCAGTGAGTTCTTCTCAACACATCGTAAAACACACAACGCAGGTTGTTTCGATGCTTACACACCTGAGATGAGAGCTTGCCGTACAAGCCACATTATCACAGGTCTTCCTGATGCTTACGGACGTGGACGTATCATCGGTGACTACAGAAGAGTTGCTCTTTACGGTATCGACAGACTTATCGAGGATAAAGAGGACCAGAAGGCTTCTACAAGCAAGATCATGACAGACGATGTTATCCGTCTTCGTGAAGAGATTTCTGAGCAGATCGTTGCTCTTAAGATGATGAAAGAGATGGCTGCTTCCTATGGCTGCGATATTTCTAAGCCCGCTGCTAACGTACAGGAAGCTATCCAGTGGACATACTTCGGATACCTTTGCTCAGTTAAGGAGCAGAACGGTGCTGCTATGTCACTTGGACGTACATCTACTTTCCTTGATTGCTACGCTGAGAGAGACCTTAAGAACGGTACTTTCACAGAGGAGCAGATTCAGGAGTTCGTTGACCACTTCATCATGAAGTTACGTTGCGTACGTTTCGCTCGTACTCCTGAGTACAACCAGATTTTCGCAGGCGATCCCGTATGGGTAACCGAGTCCCTCGGTGGTGTTGGTGTTGACGGCCGTCACATGGTTACAAAGATGAGCTTCCGTTACCTCCACACACTTGAGAACCTTGGTGCTTCACCCGAGCCTAACCTTACAGTTCTTTGGTCTACAAGACTTCCTGAAGGTTGGAAGAAGTACTGCGCTAAGATCTCCATTACAACATCTTCTATTCAGTACGAGAACGATGACCTCATGAGAGTTACACACGGTGATGACTACGGTATTGCATGTTGCGTATCTTCAATGGTTATCGGTAAGGAAATGCAGTTCTTCGGAGCTCGTGCAAACCTTGCTAAGTGCTTACTTTACGCTCTTAACGGTGGTATCGACGAGAAGACCAAGAAGCAGGTTGGTCCTAAGTACCGTCCTGTAGTTGGTGACGTTCTTGATTACGATGACGTTATGGACAAGTTCATGGATATGATGGAGTGGCAGGCTGAGGTTTACGTTAACACCCTCAACATCATCCACTACATGCATGATAAGTACTGCTACGAGAGAGCAGAGATGGCTCTTCACGATAAGAACGTTAAGAGATACTTCGCAACAGGTGTTGCTGGTCTTTCAATCGTTGCTGACTCACTTTCAGCTATCAAGTATGCTAAGGTTGAAGTTATCCGTGACGAAGATGGTATCATCACAGACTTCAAGACAACCGGTGAGTTCCCTAAATATGGTAACGATGATGACCGTGTAGATGATATCGCTCGTGATATCGTTCACAGATTCATGACAGCTGTTAGAAGACATCACACCTACAGAGAAGGTGTTCCTACAACTTCTATTCTTACAATTACATCAAACGTTACTTACGGTAAAGCAACAGGTAACACACCTGATGGACGTAAGGCTGGACAGCCCTTCGCTCCCGGTGCTAACCCTATGCACGGCCGTGATACTCATGGTGCAGTTGCATCCCTTTCATCGGTTGCTAAGCTTCCCTTCAATGATGCACAGGATGGTATCTCAAATACCTTCACAATTATCCCCGGTGCTCTTGGTAAGGAAGATAAGATCTTCGCAGGCGACCTTGAGATGGACTTAAAGTAATTAACCCGACTTCTTAAAGGAGGTGGCCTGTATGGATGAAAAGGCAATGATTGACGATTTAGTTAAAATGCTTGACGGTGGAATGGCGAAGGGTGTCGGACACATTAATGTGGATACCGAAGAGACCAAAGAACCTGAATCTCCCGTAGCCGTTCAGACCATGGGTTGTACAGATTGTTCAAGAACTCCCTTAGCGTGCAGTGTCCCTACACTGCACCAGGGGATTGACGATTATCAATAATAGAAAATGAAAGGAGATAAACATTATGGCAGCAAGTACAGCACAGGTTTCCAACCTTGTTAATTTACTTGATGGTTACGTAACCAAAGGCGGCCATCACCTTAATGTTAACGTATTAAACAGAGAGACATTATTAGATGCACAGAAGCACCCTGAGAACTATCCTCAGCTCACAATCCGTGTTTCCGGATATGCAGTTAACTTCATCAAGTTAACTCCCGAGCAGCAGGCAGACGTTATTTCCAGAACATTCCACGAGTCAATCTAATCACGAGATGTTCAAGGCTCCGGTATCGCAAGATACCGGGGCTTTTTTATTTCCCTCAGCTCCTTTTTGTTGCCGCGGATATGTGTTAGAATAGAGCAAACGTGTTAGCGCAATAGTGTCATCCATGGATTGATATTTTATACGGCAGACCCGTTTGCACTTGATCTCGCACGTAGCGGTACATAAGGTGCTAAAATACAGCACCTAAGTACCGACGGCTCGATAAAGTCTGCCTTTGTAAAATATCAATTCATGGATTCGGAGCTATGTAAGCTGATGATGTTTCCTCGGAGGATTTAGAACCGGGAAATGCCTTCTAGACGGATTTAGGACTAGAAAACGTCTCTCCAGGGGATTTAGGCTCAGAAAACGCCTCCTCAGCGGATAATTCCTGCTTTTTTTCTTTGTTATCCGCTCAATTGGGGGTTATGTAAACCAACAAAGCATAATAAAGTGGGTTTTTGAGGGCTTTATTCCACAGTTTAGTTTACATAACAAGCTAAAATCGTCAAAATAGGCGGAGAAATCAATGAAAATCAAGGATTTATCCGCTGCCTGCCCAAGATGCGCCACATTATGTAAACCAATAGGCATAATAAAGGCAACAAAATAAGAAATTATTACATGCTTGGCCGACATAACATTGAAAATGGAGACCTCAATGCATATCCTAAACATATTAAAGCGACCGGGAAGTATAAAAGATTAAAATAAGAAAGTGAAGGGACATATGAGAATTGAACACATTGCATTATTTGTAAAAGATTTAGAGAAAGCCAGGGAATTCTTTGTTACTTACCTTGGCGGGAAATCAAACGAAGGTTATCATAATAAGACAACAGACTTTCGCTCGTACTTTATCAGCTTTGATGACGGCGCAAGGCTTGAGATAATGACAAGACCTGAGGTGGACGATCAAAAGAAGGGTCCACATCGTGCAGGCTTCCACCATCTTGCATTTTCTGTGGGAAGTAAGGAAGCAGTTGACGAACTCACAAAGAAGCTTCGTGATGCAGGATATGAAGTAACCAGCGGTCCCAGAACAACTGGAGACGGCTACTATGAAAGCTGTATTATAGGAATTGAAGGGAATCAGATAGAGATTACAGTTTAGTCAAAGGCTCATTAATGAGCAGGTGAGGGGTATACAAAGATGATTTTTGACGGGACACAAAAAGTGATTGGACAGGGGGCGCAGGCAGAGGTGGTTTTGTACCAGGGATATGCCTACAAAATATATAAACCCACCTATCCTGCAGAGTGGATCGAGTTTGAAAAGAGGCAGCAGAAAGCCGTAAATAAAGCAGGCCTATGTCCTGTGAAATACTATGATACCGAAGACTCACACATTATCAGGATGGATTATGTGGAAGGGGAAACTCTTGAGAAGAGAGCTGCAGCCGGAGACGTAAACAGTTTCTTTGCATTGGCTGATGCCATTCGTTTCGTACATAGCGTTGACCCGGCAGGCATAGATATACCGCCTCTTTCAGCCACAGCCGCCATGGGCCTTTCCGACAGTGATGCAAAGGAAGTTCTGGATATCATCGAAAGACTTTCGAAGAAGATGAAATCCTGTGTATGCCACCTGGACATGCATTTTCTTAACATCATGGTTCCTGAGGAAAGTTACAATTTTACAATTATTGACTGGATGAATGCAAGGCTGGCTCCGGCGGTATTCGACTACGCCAGAACTTATGTGATTTTCGATGAATTCTCAAAGGAAGCACTGGAAGTTTATAAGCAAACAGTATTGCCGAATCTTTGGGAATCTGGAGTTGAAGAGCAGGACTTCTATGACGCAGTGAAAGCTTGCGCTATAATAAGAAAAACGGAGAAATAAGGAGGTTACATTATGGGCAAAACAAAAATCGCTTTTTTTGACGCAAAGGATTATGACAAGAATTCATTTATGCTGGCAAATCAGAATGAGGAATTCGATATCACCTACTACGAGGCAAGACTTTCCTCAGATACCTATAAACTCGCGGAAGGCGCGGATGTTGTCTGCGTATTCGTAAACGATGATATCAACGCTTTCGTTGTAGATAAGCTCCAGGAAATGGGCATCAAGCTGATTGCCCTTCGCTGCGCAGGTTACAACAACGTTGATATCGAGCATGCCTTCGGCAAAGTCCATATTGTTCGTGTGCCCGCGTACTCACCCTATGCGGTTGCTGAGCATGCCATGGCTTTGCTCCTTACCTCAATCAGAAGAATTCATAAAGCATACATCAGAACCAAGGACTTTAACTTCAGCTTAAGCGGCCTTACAGGCTTCGACCTTCACGGCAAGACCGTAGGTGTAGTCGGCACAGGTAAAATCGGCAGAATCTTCATTGACATCTGTCGTGGCTTTGGAATGCATGTTATAGCATATGATAAATTCCCCGCAAAGGATACAGACATCGAATACGTTACCCTTGATGAGTTATGGCAGAGAAGTGATATCATATCTCTCCATTGTCCTTTGACTGACGAGAATCACCATATGATCAATGCTGACAGCATGGATAAGATGAAGAAGGGCGTTGTGATAATCAATACATCAAGAGGTGCCCTTATAGATACAGAGGCTTTGGTTGAGGGAATCAAAGCCAGAAAGATTGGTGCAGCCTGCCTTGATGTATATGAGGAGGAATCTAACGTATTTTTCCATGATTACTCGGGACACATTGTGAATGATGATACATTGGCAAGACTTATTTCCATGCCAAACGTAATCGTTACTTCCCACCAGGCCTTCCTCACAAACGAAGCCCTCTCAAATATCGCCGATACCACACTTAATAACGTCAGAGAATTCTTTGAGAAGGATACCTGCTCAAACGAAGTATGCTATAAGTGCGATAAGGTTGGCGGTTGCCCCCAGAAACACGAAAAGAAGTGCTTCTAAAATTTTCAAATAATACTGTTTAGATAACTAAACCATTAAAATGATGGCAAAAACCACTTGACACGCCATCATTTTAATGGTTTATTTGATTTAAGAGGTGATATTATGACGAAAGAATATATTACTCCCCAATATACAAATTCTAAAGAAATAAAGTATGTGCGAAGTATGCTGAATCTTACACAACGGGAATTTGCCGACTTCGTCGGAGTTTCCAAACCTACCGTAGAAAGGTGGGAGTCCGGAGATGAAAAGATAAGTGGGCCCATTGTTCTTCTCATTGAGATTTTGAAACGTAATCCCGATATAGAGATGGATTATACTGTATCACCGAAGACAACTCCCATCAGGCTTAAGTATTATTACAGAGATATGCTTTGTACTGTGATTGATGTAAACGAGATTGAACAGAGAGTGTATATCAAGAATTACACTGACAACCTTTTGCTCAGAGCTTTTGGAAGAAACGAGCACCCAACCTTTGCTGATTATGAGGAATTTCTGGAAACAAGATGTTTTCCAAGGACGAGAGATAAAATGAAACTAATTCTTAAGGAATACGATATTCCATTTTATGATCCTTTTCTGATAGTCGAAAAGACAGGTGGGCGTATGGAAGATGATGATTTTCACATTATAATAGAGAGGTAATTCTGTGGTAGAGTTATTTGAAAAAAATGCAATTGAAATTGAAAATAAATCCTCAAAGGGCAATCAACTAAAGTGGAGAGATGGTGACTGGTGGTATAAGGCTGACTATACCGGATACGAAGCTTTGGCTGAGTACGTTATTTCACACCTGCTCATAAAATCATCCTTGCGTGAAGACGAGTTCCTTCTTTATGATTTGGAAGACATTAAATATAGGAACAGTGTTTTTCATGGTGTTAAAAGCAGAAATTTTCTCCGGGATGATTGGCAACTAATCACACTTGAAAGGTTATTCAAAAGCGTGTATGGTCAGAGCCTTAATGCAATGATATACAAGACTGAGAATCATGCGAACAGATTAAAGTTGATAGTCGACGAGACAGAGCGATTGACGGGGCTTAAAAATTTTGGCGAATATATGTCCAAAATGCTCACCATAGATTCGCTGTTTTTAAATGAAGACAGGCACACTCATAATATAGCAATTCTTGTTAACGGGGAAAAAGAATATATGCTGTGCCCGATTTTTGATCAGGGAGCCGCGCTTCTTGCTGATACGACAATCGACTATCCGTTGAACGGAAATGTCTATGATATGATAGATTCTGTGAAGCCTAAGACCTTTTGCGATGATTTCCTTGAACAATTAGAGATTGCAGAAAAGCTATATGGTCAAAATATAAAGTTCAGCTTTTCAAAAAAAGATGTAGATAACATACTTGAAAGTGTTCCACGAGAAAGCTATAGTAAGGATATTCTTGATAGAGTGAGGACGGTCTGTTACGAAAGAATGCGTCAGCTGACCTATCTGTTTAATTCTCAAGGATAGAAGAAAATATGAAGATACTGGTAAGTGCATGCCTTTTGGGGCAGAAATGTAAATATAACGGTGGCGACAACTACAGTGAGGCGGTTGCAGAATACGTCAAAGGACATGAGGTAATCCCTGTATGCCCGGAAGTAGAGGGAGGATTGTCGGTACCGAGAATACCTTGCGAGATTGTTAATGGCGTTGTGACCAATGCAGAAGGATTAAGCGTGGACAAAGAATTTAGAAGAGGAGCTGAATTATGCTTGAAGAAAGCGCTCGAAGAGAAGGTGGACCTGGCAATTCTTCAATCAAGAAGTCCTTCATGTGGTGTGAACCAAATCTACGACGGAACCTTCACAGGTAAACTTGTAAGTGGAAAAGGCGTTTTTGCCAGACTGCTGGAAGAGAATGGGATTGAGACTATAGATGTGGAAGAAATAGGGAGTAAGAAGTAATGGAGGCTACAATCCGTAAAGTCCAGCCGGGAGATGAGAGCGCTTTGGCCTATATCCAGACAGAGAGCTGGAAAAGCGCGTTTAAAGATATACTTAAGGCGGATGTATTGGAGAGGTGCACTAATATCGAAAAGGCTACGAAAATGTATAAGAGCCTTCTCGATGAAAATAAAGGGAATGGATACATTCAATTTGTTGACGGGAAACCTCATTGTATCGCATATTGGGATGCAGCTAGGGACGAAACAATGAAGGACAAGGCGGAGCTGATTTGTATTCATAGCCTCCCGGGAAACTGGGGTAAGGGCTATGGAAGGTCGATGATGAAACGCGTCCTTGAAGACATAAAAGCCCAAGGCTTTAATGAAGTTTATCTATGGGTTTTTACAGAGAATTACAGGGCCAGACGCTTCTATGAATCTAATGGATTTGCTTGTACTGAGAAAATTCAACCCGCGCTTGGCGCAGAAGAAATCTGCTATGAGAAAGGTTTGTAGCGATGGCTTCGACTATGCTTCACTATACAATTTCCAATTTAATATTGAAGGAAATACAGGTGGATGATAGAGAGCGATTCCTTCTAGGAGCTTCATTGGGGCCTGATGCTTCGTCGCATGAAGACGGCTCATATGTTACTGCTCATTATATAAAGAGAACGCCTGATGATACGTTGAAGGGAGTCGTTTGGACTGATTTTTCAAAGAAGTATGAGAAGATCATTCTGGACGACGATTTTGTGTTGGGATATTATTGCCACTTGATTATGGATGCCGTTTGGCTTTATGATATGGCAGACAGATATGTTCGTTGTTACCCGCTTGTAGAAAGAGACAAAGCTTACAAAAGGGGCTACAGGGATTACGATAAACTAAACTATTTGTTGGAAAACGAGTATAATTTGGAAAAGCCTTCCTTTAATAAATTGAGTAACCCGATATCGGAAATATCCGAAGAAAGACTATTAAAGGTTCTGGATTTCTTCACAAAATGTTTTAATCAAAGCCCAAGCAAGAAAGAAGACCTGGACATCTATAAATGGGATAAAGTTAAGGATTATATTCTAAGAAGCACCTCTTTGTGTGTTTCTGAGGTTAAGGCTTTAAGAAATAAAACTGGCGGTATAAATCCCAAGGATTTATTCGTGAAAGTATAAAAGGAGTACCAAGAAATACAAAGCAATGAAATTCACCAAAAACCTTAGCAACAACCGCACCACAGGTGCAATCTTTATTAATTCGCTCTTAAGCGCTATCGCGCTTTTCATAAACGGCCTTGGAGTATACCTTACAATTCAGGCCAACATCGGCGCAGGCCCCTGGGACGTTTTGAACCTTGGCCTGTCGAAGACCTTCGGAATCCTGTACGGAACGGCGTCAATCGCAGTTTCCTGCACGATTCTTGCAATTGACGCAATTCTTAGGGAGCCCATCGGCATCGCAATGATTATCGATGCATTTGTTGTGGGAAAAGCGGTTGATCTTTTCAATAAGATTAACCTGGTGCCTAAAGCAACTTCCTATGCCACAGGAATCCCCATGATGATAATCGGCCTCATTATTATGGCCTACACATGTTACGCATACATGAGTGCTTCTCTTGGATGCGGCCCAAGAGACACTCTGCTTGTGGGACTTACCAAACGGGCAAAGAAGCTTCCAATCGGTGCAGTTCTTGTGATACTTTTAAGTACCGTGACTTTGGTGGGTTGGCTCCTTGGTGGCCCGGTAGGTATCGGAACCCTGATTTGTGCTTTTGGAACAGGTCCCATAGTCCAGATTGCATTCCATACGGTTAAGTTTGACGCAACCCGCATCAAGCACCAGCGCATCCTGGATTCACTGAAGGTAATTTGCCATTCTTCATAATCTTTCGTAAATCTTAAAAATTCTCTTCGTTTATATTCCACTTTAACCAAATATAATGAATCTGTAAAAATTTGGTTAGAGGAGAGTGAAATATGAGGAAGAGAATTTTTTTGTGTTCAGCTATATTGGCGCTCCTGGCAGCAGGATGTGCTCAGGCTTCGGATGTGAAGGGATCCGAAAACCAAAAGGGAATTTTTGAGGAAGTCAATAACGCACTGAAAACTGAGGGAGTAACTAAGGGAGAAACTCCTGAAATATCAGAGGCTCCCGAAGCGCCCAAAGCTTCTGAAGGTCCTCTTTGGACAAAGGGCGGAGAAGACTATACCATGGATGCTCCATTGTCCCAGTACGGAAGCGGCACGACCCTTACAATCAGTTCAGAAACTACTGAAGACGGTGCGGACCTTTCTTTTATGACCCTTTCAAAGGACGGAAAAGAATTAACCGCCAACCGTGTAATTTTCATTGTAAATAAAGATGACAAATTTGTGTCTGTGGGATTCGACAGAATCGATGAAATCGGATTTGCAGACTGCACTCTGGATGGAAACGATGACGTAATTATCATCGGAGAAACAGAAAGAGGAAAAGAAGTAGCTGTTTGCGAATGGGAGAAGAGATATTCCGAAGAGTATAACGACAGCTTCTATTCAAATGATACCCTTTCAGAGTCCCTTGAGAAAATGCTGGGAAACGACTTGTCCCTTTCTACTGTGACTAAGGCCCTTCTGGGCGACTCCTATACAGGGTCCTTTGCCTCCTACAAGGATGCATATAAGGCAGCGGCAAACCTTGCGAAGCTTAAGTACGGCGAGGAGACCAAGTTTGGCCTTGTGTACTTTAATGACGATGACATACCTGATCTGGTGGTGAACGTCCCCAGCATGGTTTCTTTATATTTGTATGAAAACGGAAGTGTCCACAGCCCGATTTATGAGTGGCCTTACGGAGCAGGCGGAAATGCCGGATACGATATGATTTCCAAGCACGCTGCAGTATCCAACTTCGACCAGGATTATGCTGGAATGATTTACTACGAAACCTACATGATTATGGACGACAATTACGAGATGAAGACAGCTTACTACCTGGAGGGATATAATTTCGATGACCTTAACGACAACGGCATACCCGATCCTGAGGAAACTACAGATGAAGCCATTGATAAGGCTCAGGGAAAGATAAAATACGTGGACTGCACCGGAGCAAACCTTTCCGAGGCGGAAGTTGAAAAGAAAATGAAAGAGCTGGCGGACTTCGGAACCGAATGGATAGGCGGCGAGATGTCCTATGAAGAGCTTTTAGGGAAACTTAATTAATTTTTGTAAAAAGAGCACAATCTCAGTGCTCTTTTTTCGTTCACATATCACCCGATTTGATGCTATAATAAAAGCACTTAGCGACCGTATTGTGGTCGCTTACGTGCGTATTATATCTAAACACTTAGTGAGGTGTTTCCGAACTTAGTGTTTATGATATAATGATAAAAGGGTCATAATGCATAAGGGAGATAAAATGAAAAGACGACTTAAAATGAAAGGCAGAATGAAGTCATACCTCCAGTTCACCCTGTATCTGGGTGTTCTTTTGGCCGGCGTTAACTTTGTTGTTTTCCTTGTAAACAAAACCGCTGGTCTTATTTTGGCATGCTTTACTCTGTTCTACATTGCAATAGTTCTTGCCTTATATTTCTACAATAAGCCTCTGTTCATGAATGAGATGATAAGTTTTGCCACTCAATATGGACAGATTCAAAAGTGCATACTAAGGGAGCTGGAGCTTCCATATGCTCTGATTGATGATACCGGCAAGGTTATATGGCATAACAATGCCTTTGAACGAGCCATAGGCAAGCCTAAAGGAATTAACAAAACCATAACCTCTCTTGTGCCGGAAATAACCAAGGAACAATTGCCTTTGGGAGTTGAAGAGACCGAATCCGAGATGGAGCTTTCCATTGAGAATTCAGATTATCAGGTTAAATTCAAGAGAATCAGCCTTCGCGAGATGGCTGAGAACTCAGACATTATAGATGCAGCCAACTATGACGGATTCCTTATTGCCATGTATCTGTTTGATCAGACAGCTCTTCATTTGGCATTGCAGGAAGTTGACGATCAGTCTTTGGCAGTGGGCCTTATTTATCTTGATAACTACGACGAGGCTTTGGAGAGTGTCGAGGAAGTTCGTCGTTCACTTCTCATAGCTCTTATAGACCGTAAGGTTAACAAGTACATTGCAGGTCTTGACGGTATCAGCAAGAAGCTTGAGAAGGATAAGTATTTAATCATTCTTAGAAAGAAAGCAGTTGAGCAGCTTGAGGAGAACAGATATGACCTCCTTGAGGATGTTAAGACCGTTAATATCGGTAACGAGATGGCAGTTACTTTAAGTATCGGTATCGGTGTAGACGGACTTACCTATGCTCAGAACTATGAGTTTGCAAGAACAGCCATCGATCTGGCTCTCGGACGAGGCGGCGATCAGGCAGTTGTCAAGACTCCCACCAACGTAACCTACTATGGCGGAAAGAGCCAGCAGATAGAGAAGAACACAAGGGTTAAAGCAAGAGTTAAGGCTCATGCCCTCAAAGAGATTATTACCTCCAAGGACCAGGTTCTTGTTATGGGACACAGGAATCCCGACGTGGACTGTTTCGGTGCCGCTGTGGGTATTTACCGTATTGCGGAAACTTTGGAGCGTAAGTGCCACATTGTAATGAGCGAGTACAATTCAACCATGGAACCCTTGGTTGAGATGTTCAAGAACAATGACGCCTACGAGTCTGATATGATTATTAACAATCAGCAGGCTATTGCCATGGCGGGAAACAACGTTGTTCTTGTAGTAGTTGATGTAAACAGACCGGGCATCACAGAGTGTCCCGAGCTTTTAAGAATATGTAAATCCGTGGTGGTTCTCGATCACCACAGACAGAGCACAGACACTATTGAAAATGCAACCCTCTCATATGTAGAGCCCTATGCATCCAGTGCCTGTGAGATGGTTTCTGAAATTCTTCAGTATACCAGCGACAACATAAAGATTAAGAACGAAGAAGCCGACTGCATGTACTCAGGTATCGTCCTTGACACCAATAACTTCATGAGCAAGACCGGTGTCAGAACCTTCGAGGCAGCAGCATTCTTAAGACGAAACGGCGCCGATGTAACAAGAGTAAGAAAGCTCTTTAGAGAGAACGCCATCGACTACAAGGCCAAGGCAGACGCAGTCAGCCAGGCAGAGATTTACAGAAATATGTTTGCCATTTCCGTATGTTCACCTGAGGATGTTAACGAGCCTACAGTTGTGGGAGCTCAGGCAGCCAATGAACTTCTTAACATTAAGGGAATCAAGGCAAGTTTTATCCTTACGGAATATCAGGGCAAGATATACATAAGTGCCCGTTCAATAGACGAGGTAAACGTACAGATTATTATGGAACGTCTCGGCGGAGGCGGACATATATCTTCAGCAGGAGCCCAGCTTGAGAACGTTGGTGTCGAAGAGGCAGTGGGCGTTCTTAAGGATACTCTGGATCAGATGCTGGATGAAGAAGCAATTTAGTCCATACAAAGGAGTAATACATAAATGAAAATCATATTGTTACAGGATGAGAAGAAGCTTGGTAAAAAAGGCGATATCATCGAAGCTAACGATGGATACGCAAGAAACTATATTTTACCCAAGAAGATAGGTGTTGAAGCTACAAACAAGAACTTAAACGACCTTAAGCTTCAGAAAGCTAACAACGAGAAACTTGAGCAGGAAAGACTTGATAATGCCAAGGAACTTGCCAAGAAGATTGAAGAGTCCAAGGTGGTGGTTAAGATGAAAGCCGGAGAGGGCGGCAAGGCCTTCGGTTCCGTTTCATCCAAGGAAATCGCTGCAGAGCTTAAGACTCAGACAGGAATCGAAGTAGATAAGAAGAAGCTTGTCCTTGCAGATTCCATCAAGAACTTCGGTACATACGAAGTTGGAGTTAAACTCCACCCCGCCGTTACGGCAACATTAAGAGTACAGGTTACGGAAAGTTAGAGGATAGATAATGGCTTCACCCGAAGAGTCCATTTTAAAAAGGGTTCTCCCTCATAGTGTAGAAGCTGAGCAGTCGGTTATCGGCTCCATGATTATGGACAGAGATGCAATTCTTACCGCTTCCGAAATCATCACAGGAGATGATTTCTACAACAAGCAGTATGGCGTAATCTATGATACCATGGTGGAGCTTTACAATGCAGGCAAACCGGTAGATCTGATTACACTTCAGAATGCTCTTAAGGAAAAAGAGCTTCCGCCGGAATCCTCCAGTCCTGAGTTTATCAGGGACATTGTTTCCGCAGTCCCCACTTCCGCAAACATTAAATACTACGCAAATATCGTTGCCGAGAAGTCCACATTCAGAAGACTTATTAAGGTAAACGAGGAAATAGCAAATACCTGCTACGCAGGCAAAGAACCTTTGGAAGTCGTATTAAACGACACCGAGAAGAAAGTCTTTGATCTGGTACAGAAGCAGAACCACGGCGATTTCGTTCCCATCAAACAGGTGGTTATGGACGCCATGGACAAGATAGAGATTGCTGCCAAGAACGGCGGTGCGGTTACGGGCATTCCCACAGGCTTTATCGATTTGGATTATCGTATGGCCGGTCTTCACCCCGCAGATTTAATTCTTATTGCGGCAAGACCTTCAATGGGTAAGACAGCGTTTGTTCTTAACATTGCACAGCACATTGCATTTAAGCAGAATCTTCCCGTTGCCATATTCTCTCTCGAGATGTCCAAGGTTCAGCTGGTAAACAGACTTTTTGCTTTGGAGTCAAGCGTGGATTCCCAGCATATAAGAACCGGACAGCTCTCCGATAACGAATGGGAGAAACTTATCGAGACTGCCGGAATTATCGGCGGATCCAACCTTATAATAGATGACACCCCCGGAATTTCCATTCCGGAGCTTAGAAGTAAGTGCCGTAAGTACAAGCTGGAGAAGGGTCTTTCCTGTATCATGATTGACTACTTACAGCTTATGTCAGGTACCGGCAAGGGTGATTCAAGACAGCAGGAGATTTCGGATATTTCAAGATCCCTTAAGGCGGTAGCCCGTGAACTTGATGTGCCTGTTATCGCACTTTCACAGCTTTCCCGTGCGGTTGAGCAGCGTCCCGACCACAGGCCCATGCTTTCGGACCTTCGTGAATCCGGAGCCATTGAGCAGGATGCGGACGTTGTAATGTTCATCTACAGAGACGATTACTACAACCACGACACGGAGAAAAAGGGAATCGCGGAGATCAACATCGCAAAACAAAGAAACGGCCCTACAGGAACCGTTGAACTTAAGTGGTTACCTGAGTATACCAAGTTTGCGAACCTCCAAAAACAATAGATTTAAAAGCCTTCATTTTGAGGGCTTTTATAATACTTAAATGTGTAAATAGGGAATTAAAATGAAAAAGTTAAAAGAAAGATTTACAGCCCTTCTGGAGAAGTACTATTCAGGGGATTTGTTTAGCTACAAGGAAATCTATGGGATGTGGTCCCCCCTTATTCTGGACGCATTCTTTATCAATGCCATTGCCATGATTTCCACTTCTTTGGTAAGTTCGTCCGGAGAGGATTCAATAGCGGCGGTAAGCATGATTAACCCCCTTGGAGCCCTTTTGATTTGTGGCTTCAGCGCTCTTTCCACCGGCGGTACAGTTGTGGTTGCCCAGTACAAGGGCAAGGGCGATGACGAGGACGTGAGCAGAGCATCGGGACAAACCATTATGTCCACAATGCTTATTACAATTCTGGTAAGCCTGCCCTTTATCATTTTCGCTTCCCCCATAACTCACTTTTTTTACAGAGGAGCTGAGGAGAAGGTTCTTGCCAAGGCGGCAATCTACCTCATAGGTATCGGAATATCCATGATTCCCTACGCTTTTTACACCGCTGTATTCGGAATCTTCAGGGGTCTTGGGGAAACAAAACTTTGCTTAAACCTTACGCTTTATATAAATCTTTCCTTCTTCCTTTTAAGCATTCTCTTCATTAACGTCATGAAGATGGATGTAATGGGAAGCGCCTTGGCGTATATTATAGCCAGAGCCTTCGGAGCGGTTGTGGCGGCCATATATCTTTTTGGAACCAGAAAGGATATAGCCAAGGTTAAGCTAAGACATGTGCTGGGATTTGATACCAGGGTAATCGGTTCGATTTTGAAAATCAGCCTTCCCTTCGGATTCGAGCAGTTCGTCCTTCAGGGCGGCTCTCTCCTGGTACAAAAATACATGGTAGTTCTCGGAACGGAGATGATAGCAGCCAACGCTATCGCAAACTCTGTTTTGATGATTATATATGCACTGCCTCAATCTGTTGGAAACCTGGTGGCGGCAGTAATCGGAAGATGCATCGGCGCGGGACGAAACGACGAGGCAAGGAAATACGAGAAGAGTCTTTTAGCCCTGGGAACTGTTTCCCTTGCGGTGAGCATAGTTGTGTTCCTACCCATGATGCCCCTTATTCTTCCCGTTTATAACCCATCGGAGCTTATCACTCCCATAATATACAGGATAATGATAATAGCCGTGATTCCCATGGTGTTTATCTGGCCTCAGTCAACCATCACTCCAAATATCCTAAGGTCAGCGGGAGATTCAGCCTATGCCTCAATAGTTTCCCTCGTGGGAATGTGGATATTCAGGGTTGGTGCCGGATACGTGGCAGCAGTCCCTCTGGGATTCGGAATCACCGGCTTCTGGGTCTGCATGGTAGCAGAATGGCTTTTCAGAGCGGTGCTTTATGGTGTAAGATTAAGAGGAGACAAGTGGCTTCTTAAGAAAACAATTTAGAAAGGTTTATTAAAAATATGGAAGGAAGAATTCATTCATTAGAGAGTTTTGGCACAGTTGACGGACCGGGCGTTCGATACGTGGTCTTTGTGCAGGGATGTCCCATGAGATGCCTTTACTGTCATAACCCTGATACCTGGGCTATGAATGCAGGTACTCTAATGGACTCATCATATATAATTGAGCAGTATGAGAGAAACAAAAGTTTTTACAATGGAGGCGGAATTACAGTCACCGGCGGCGAACCCCTCATGCAGATTGATTTCCTTTTGGACCTCTTCACAAAGGCCAAGGAGAAGGATATCCATACCTGTATCGATACTTCGGGAATCGCTTATAATCCGAAGAATACCGCCTACAACGAGAAGCTTGATAAGCTTCTAAAGCTTACGAATCTCGTGATGCTCGACATCAAGCATATCGATCCGGAAAAACACAAGGTTCTCTGCAGCCAGCCAAACGACGGAATTCTGGCATTTTTGGAACTCCTTGATAAGAAAGGCGTGGATACCTGGATAAGACACGTGGTTGTTCCCGGCTACAGCGATGATGAGAAGGACCTTTATAACCTTGGCCATCACATCGGTCAGTATTCCTGCATTAAGGCTTTGGATGTGCTGCCTTACCATACTATGGGTGTGGTAAAATACGAGAATCTCGGCATCGACTATCCTTTAAAGGGTGTGAAGGCCATGGATCCCGGAAGAGCAATCGAACTTAAAAAGTTTATCATCAAGGGTATCAAGGACAGACGTGCGGAAGACGGAATAAAATAGATTATTGAACTATCAAAAAAATTGATATATAATTAACAACGTAGAAGCAAACTTAATTAATATTGTAAGGAGGATATCGTAATGGCATTCGTTATTAATGATACTTGTATCGGTTGTGGTGCATGTGCTAACCAGTGTCCCGTAGGCGCTATTTCAGAGCAGGATGGCAAGATGGTTATCGATGAGGCTACTTGCATCAGCTGTGGATCTTGCGCAGGTCAGTGCCCTGTAGGAGCAATTGAGGAAGCATAATTCCATAGATAAACAAGAACTTTAAGATGCGTGGCGATTACTCGCCACGCATTTTTATATCAAAAGACAAAAAATACTTGAAAAGCCTTGAAAAATATGTTAATATAACTTTCCGTGATATGAAATCCTTGCTCCGTTTTTGGAAGCGGGGCCAGAGACCAAAAGGAGGTACTTAAGCATGAACAAATACGAATTGGCAGTTGTTGTTAGTGCGAAAGTCGAAGATGAAGAAAGAGCAACAGTCGTAGATAAGTGCAAAGCACTCATCGAGAGATTTGGTGGTCAGATCACCAATATCGACGACCAGGGCAAGAAGAGACTTGCTTATGAAGTTCAGCACATGAAAGAGGGCTTCTACTACTTCATCCAGTTCGACGCAGAGCCTACTGCTCCCGCTGAAATCGAGAGCCGTGTTCGCATTATGGACAACGTTATCCGATTCTTAATTGTCAGAACAGACGAAGAATAATCGGAGATATCCGTTCGATGACGGAGAGGCTCCGTACATCAGAAGGAAGGTATAAAATATGAATAGAGTAATTCTTATGGGTCGTTTGACCAGGGATCCTGAAGTTAGATACGCACAGAATGAGAGCGGCACAGCAGTGGCTCGTTTCTCAATCGCTGTTGACAGAAGATTTAAGCGTGACGGTGAGCCCGATGCAGACTTCTTTAACTGCACTGCTTTTGGTAAGCAGGCTGAGTTCGTTGAGAAGTACTTACGCAAGGGAACCAAGATGCTTATTACCGGCCGTATTCAGAACGACAACTACACCAACAAGGACGGACAGACAGTTTATTCTGTAAGAGTCATGGTTGATGAGATGGAGTTTGCTGAGAGCAAGAATGCAGCAGGTAACGGGGGTAGCTTCAATGCTGGAAGCACACAGGATTCCGCTAGTAATTCACCTATGCCCGCACCTTCAGGCGCAGGCGACGGCTTCATGAATATTCCCGATGGAATAGACGAAGAGTTGCCGTTTAACTAATCGATTATCAGACAGGAGGCATATAAAATGGCTTTTAATAAGGCAGAGAAGTCCGATTCTCCCATGAAAAGAAAAGGCGGAATTCGCAGAAGAAAGAAAGTATGCGTTTTCTGTGGTAAGGACAACGTAATTGATTACAAGGACGTTGCTAAATTAAAGAGATACGTATCTGAGAGAGGCAAGATTCTTCCCAGAAGAATCACAGGCAACTGTGCTAAGCACCAGAGAGCTCTTACAGTAGCTATCAAGCGTGCTCGTCACATCGCTCTTATGCCCTACGTTCAGGACTAATTTAGAAGAGACATAATTAAAGCGCTTTGGAATTTTCCAAAGCGCTTTTTTTCTTACCTGATGTATTACACTTCACTAATATGTTTTGTTGTTCCGTTTGAGTATCCGATTCTGGCATTTGGATTATGATTGGAAATTGCCATAAAGATTGTGGCAATCATATCATCCTTATTGCGAGTTCCCGCTGCCATATCCGCGATGGGAAGAACAGCCTGTCCCAAAGTGTGTACCTTTATATTTGTAAGAATGGGAACAAAATTCATTCTCTGGATGAACTTGTATGCCCAAACAATGTCAGTGTACTTAACAGCAACAAACATATTTCCCATACTGATAATGTAGTTGGGTGTCAGGAACACCTTACATCCCTTAAGGTAAGTGGTTTCAGGACTTTCGATTTCTCTGTTAAGTTCTTCAGCCTCTTCGTCGGTAAGCTTCTTAAATGCCTTGGAGTATCTGTGCATTCCCAGCGCGCCTCCAAGAATCAGTCCAAAGGAAACAATGCCGACTATTACCGCGAGGACAATAAGAAGAATATCCATTCCGGTTTTGGTTTCCATGTTTATAAGTTTATTTTCAAAGTAGCTGTCGAAGTCTTCCTCTGTAAGCATGTATTCAGGGTCAGTTTCGTCTTCGTTATAGACTTCAATTGCCATATCTTTGACTTCAGAATTAACATCGCCGATGGTACCTATAATACGATACTCACCCTTGTCATCGATGGCTTTGCATATTCTGTTATACATGGATTCTGTACATCTTAAAATGTAGAGATCACTGTCGTCAACCACAAAGTAATACTGCTCACCACTGTCATAGTACCCTATATCATATGGATAGTCATATGTATCTACATATACATAGATATCATCTTCAAGTCTTTTGTCATTGTATGCTTCATAAAAGGGAATTGATGATCCCTGATGAATTCTTGAGAGAAATTCGTTAAATACCAAAAGGAAGATGGTTAAGGCTGCGAGGATTATGCCCACCGCCAATGCTCTCCTGTTTGAACTTGCGGTCTTCTGAATTCTTTCGTCTTTTAATTCGCTCATGTTTTACTCCCTTACGTAATCATTAAACGACAAAAATATACCATATTTGTATTCTTGTGGCAATTGATACTTTGTGGTAGTATCTTAGCAAAGCAAGCAATTTATCTTTAAAACGGTACAGGGATATCGGAAAGGTGAACTGATTATGAAAGAAACCATGCTTAATGTATTTCCCAAAGATCATACCATAGTAATGCTGCCCGGCTTTTGTGATGTGCATGTACATTTTCGTGAGCCGGGATTTTCTTATAAGGAGACAATTCTTACAGGCTCTAAAGCTGCGGCAAGAGGCGGATACACCACTGTCTGCACTATGCCAAATCTTAATCCGGTACCGGATTCAAGAGAGAATCTTGATATCCAGTTAAAGGCAATTAAGGAAGCTGGCCTTATAAATGTTATTCCCTATGGCTCCATTACAGTAAAGGAAGCCGGGGAAGAGCTTTCCGATATGGAGGCCATAAAAGATGATGTTGTGGCTTTTTCCGATGATGGAAAGGGAATTCAGGATGAGGAAATGATGAGAAAAGCCATGCTTAAAGCAAAGGAGCTTGGCAAGATCATCGTAGCTCATTGCGAGGTAAATGATTTACTCCACGGCGGTTATATCCATGACGGCGTATATGCCAAAGAACACGGTCACAAGGGAATCTGTTCAGAAAGTGAATGGAAGGAAATTGAAAGAGACGTAAGACTTGCCAAGGAAACAGGCTGTGCATATCATGTATGTCATATTTCCACCAAGGAAAGCGTTGATATTATAAGAAAAGCTAAGGCAGAAGGAGTTAATGTGACCTGCGAAACAGGACCTCACTATCTTGTAATGGACGAGAATGACTTACAGGAAGAAGGACGCTTCAAAATGAATCCACCTCTTAGAAGCAAGGAAGACAGGGCGGCCCTTATTGAAGGCATCAAGGACGGCACCATCGATATGATTGCCACGGACCACGCTCCTCATTCCGCAGAAGAGAAGTCCAAGGGTCTTGCAGGAAGTGCTTTCGGAATTGTGGGTCTTGAAACCGCATTCCCTCTTCTCTATACCAAGCTTGTTAAAGAAGGTATAATTTCCCTTGATAAATTGACCAAGCTTCTTGTGTTTAATCCCATGGAGCGTTTTGGAATAAAGGAAGGCCACGATTTTTCAATCTGGGATCTGGATGAAAAGTTTACGGTTAATCCCGATGACTTCCTTTCCATGGGCAAAGCAACACCTTTTGAGGGCTGGGAGTTATACGGCGTTAATAAGATGACGGTTTGCAACAGCAAAGTTGTATATTCTAATATGTAAGGAAGTACTTCGGGCATCGGGATTGGCGTATTCCTAAATTCCGATGCCCAAAATCATGCTTTAGGAGTAAATCAGGCATCGGGATTTGAGGATTCCATTATTTCCGATGCCCAAAATCATGCTTTAGGAGTAAATCAAGCATCGGGATTGGCGTATTCCTAAATTCCGATGCCCGAAATCATGCTTTAGGAGTAAATCGAGCATCGGGATTGGCGTATTCCCATATTCCGATGCCCAAAATCAAGCATTAGGAGTAAATCAAGCATCGGGATTAAGCAATTCTCTTATTCCGATGCCCCCGAGTCCCGTGCCAAATTTGCCGCCATTTTTTCTCCAATATTCCCCCTTGCCACAACCCTTCCTATGTGTTAGTATCTTATGGAAGCAAACGTAAATCTTTAATGCGATACAGAGATATCGGAAAGGTTGACAATATGAGACGCACCAGATTATCCAAACGAATTCTACAGAATAATACTATAGATTTTTACCCGGCTTATTAATGTATTTATTTTACATTTGATGGCCGGGTTTTTTATGGCAAACAGTTAAAAGGAATAAAAGATGAAAGATGTCAAACTAACCATAGAGGGAAACAAGGCCCTCACAAAAGATGTATACAAGATGACTCTCTACGGAGACTGCAGTGATATAACAGCTCCGGGTCAGTTCGTTAATATAAAGATAGACGGATTATACTTAAGACGCCCCATTTCGGTTTGTGATATGAACTGGAATGAACTTACACTTATATATAAGGTAGTTGGTAAGGGAACTTTGGCCATGAGTAAGATGGTTAAGGGAATGGAGCTTCAGGTACTGACAGGCTTAGGAAACGGCTATGACATGGCAGATGCGGGAGACAAGCCCTTGCTTATCGGCGGAGGTGTCGGAGTTCCTCCCCTTTATAACCTGGCAAGACTTCTTATTGAAAAGGGAGTTAAGCCCACGGTTATTCTTGGCTTTAATAAAAAGGAAGAGATCTTCTATAAGAAAGAATTCGAGAAGCTTGGCTGCGAGGTAAGGGTGACAACAGTGGATGGAAGCGAAGGAGTTAAAGGTTTTGTAACCGATGCATTTCCTGAAGATTACACCTACACCTACTGCTGTGGTCCCGAACCCATGCTTAAGGCAGTGTATAGAACCGCAAAGACAAGCGGCCAGTACTCATTTGAAGAGAGAATGGGCTGCGGCTTTGGCGCATGTATGGGATGCAGCTGCAAGACCATAACCGGATACAAGAGAATCTGCAAGGACGGCCCTGTCCTTAGGAAGGAGGAAATCTTATGGGAAGATTAAGCGTTAACCTTTGCGGAATCGAACTTGATAACCCTGTGATTCCCGCTTCCGGAACCTTCGGATACGGCTATGAGTTCGCAGAATACTATGACATAAACTGCCTTGGAACCTTTTCCTTTAAGGGCACAACCAAGGAGCCTCATTTCGGAAATCCCACACCCAGAATTGCTGAGTGTACCAACGGTCTTATCAATTCCATAGGCCTTCAGAATCCCGGAGTGGACAAGGTTATTTCCGAGGAACTTCCGAAATTAAAGAAGTTCTTTAACAAGCCTGTTATGGCAAACGTAAGTGGATTTGCAGTAGAAGACTTTGCTTTTACCTGCGAGAAATTGGATAAAGAGGAGCAGGTGGGATGGCTTGAGGTAAACGTAAGCTGCCCCAATGTTCACGGTGGCGGAATGGCATTCGGAACCAATGCGGAAACGGCTGCGAGTGTTGTAAGCGCGGTTAAGAAAGTCACCAAGAAGTCTGTAATTATCAAGCTTTCACCAAACGTTACAGATATAGTTACCATTGCCAAAGCCTGCGAGGCAGCAGGAGCAGACGGCATCAGCCTTATAAATACTCTCCTTGGAATGAGAATTGACCTTAAGACCAGAAAGCCCGTTGTGGCCAACAAGATGGGAGGCTTTTCGGGCCCTGCCATTTTCCCTGTAGCGGTAAGAATGGTTTATCAGGTGGCAAATGCCGTTAAGGTGCCGGTTGTGGGTATGGGCGGCGTAAGCAGTGCCGAGGACGTAATCGAGATGATGCTTGCGGGAGCTACTGCAGTTGAGGTTGGAGCCGCTAACCTTGTGGATCCCCTGGCAAGTAAGAAGATAATTGAGGACCTTCCAAAGGTCATGGACAAGTACGGAATAGAGAATATAAAAGACATTATAGGAGGCGTAAAGTAAGTGGGAAGAGACGTAATTGTAGCCTGTGATTTTGCCAGCGCGAAAGACACATTCGAGTTTCTTGACAAGTTCACAGGAAGAAAACCCTTTGTAAAAATCGGAATGGAGCTCTACTATGCAGAAGGCCCTTCCATCGTAAAAGAGATTAAGAAAAGAGGTCATAAGATTTTCCTTGACCTTAAGCTTCATGACATTCCAAACACTGTAAAGAAGGCAATGTCTGTGCTTTCACACCTTGATGTGGACATCTGCAACCTTCATGCAGCTGGAACCACAGCCATGATGCAGGCTGCCCTTGAGGGACTTACGAGAGAGGACGGTACAAGACCTCTGCTTATTGCGGTAACCCAGCTTACCTCCACAGACCAGGAAGCAATGGAGAGAGATCTCCTCATAAATAAACCAATTGATGAGGTCGTTATGCACTACGCCCTTACCGCCAAGAATGCAGGACTTGACGGTGTGGTTTGCTCGCCTCTCGAAGCCGGCAAGGTACACGATACCTGCGGCAAGAACTTCCTTACAGTTACCCCCGGCATCAGATTTGCCGACGGTGACAAGGGAGATCAGAAGAGAGTAATGACCCCCAAGGATGCAAAGGAAATCGGTTCGGACTATATAGTAGTAGGAAGACCCATTACAGCCGCAGAGGATCCCGTAGCAGCATATGAGCGTTGCGTGAGAGAGTTCTGCGACTAAGCCAAACATAAGGAGTACAAAATGGAATTAAAAGAACAGATTGCTAAAGACTTACTGAAAATTAAAGCGGTTTTCTTCAGACCTGACGAGCCCTTCACCTGGGCCAGCGGAATCAAGAGCCCCGTTTACTGCGACAACAGACTTACTCTCACAGCTCCCGAAGTAAGAGATGATGTGGAGAACGGTCTCGTAACACTTATCAAAGAAAACTACCCCGAGGCTGAGGTCCTTATGGGAACTTCCACAGCCGGTATCGCCCACGCAGCCATCTGCGGACACATCTTAAAGATGCCCATGGGCTACGTTCGAAGCGGAGCAAAGGATCACGGCAGAGGAAATCAGATTGAGGGTAAACTCGAGAAGGGCCAGAAGGTTGTGGTTGTGGAGGATTTGATTTCCACCGGCGGAAGCGTTATCGAGGTTGTAAATGTCCTCAGAGAGGCCGGCGCCGAGGTTCTCGGAGTTGTATCCATCTTTACCTATGGAATGAAGAAAGGTCTTGAGCGCCTTGAGGAAGCTAAGGTAAAAAACGTCTCCCTCACAAACTTCGATTGCATTGCGGAGGTTGCCGCTAAGGAAGGTTACATTGCCGAAGCTGACATCGAAAGACTCATCGCCTTCAGAAACAACCCCTCCGATGAGAGCTGGATAAAATAAGGAGACAGAAATGAGAAGTGTAATCGACATTGTTGATTTGAGCACAGAAGAACTTGACGATTTGATCAAGGTGGCGAGAGACATAATTGCCAATCCCGATAAATATGCTCACGTCTGTGACAGAAAGAAGCTGGCAACTTTGTTCTTTGAGCCTTCAACCAGAACCAGGTTAAGCTTTGAAGCTGCCATGTATGAACTGGGAGGACACGTAATCTCAGTTCCCGATGCAGGTTCATCTTCAGCTGCAAAAGGCGAGAGCGTTTCCGATACCGCAAGAGTTGTAAGCTGCTATGCAGATATCATCGCAATGCGTCATCCCAAGGAGGGCGCAGCATTTGTGGCCGCAAGCAAGGCAACAGTTCCCGTAATCAACGCAGGTGACGGCGGACACTGTCATCCCACCCAGACTCTTGCAGACTTACTTACAATTGAACTTGAGAAGAACCGTCTCGGAAACTTAACAGTAGGTTTCTGCGGAGACCTGAAATTCGGCCGTACGGTTCATTCACTTATAAACGCCCTTTCAAGATACGAAGGAAACAAGTTTGTTCTTATCTCCCCTGAGGAGTTGAAGCTTCCAAGCTATGTTAAAAAGGACGCCATCAAGTCAAAGGGAATTCCATATGAGCAGACCACCAATCTTGAGGAGGCCATGCCTAAACTTGATATCCTCTACATGACAAGAGTGCAGAGAGAAAGATTCTTCAACGAAGAGGATTACTTAAGACTGAAAGACAGCTACATCTTAACCCCTGAGAAGCTTAAGAAGGCTAAACCTGACCTGGCTATCCTTCATCCCCTTCCCAGAGTTAATGAGATTAGCGTGGCAGTGGATGATGACCCCAGAGCATGTTACTTCAAGCAGGTTGAGAACGGCAAATACATGAGAATGGCTCTCATCCTTAAGTTATTAAAGGAGGCAGGTACTTTATGAATATAGATTCAATTCATAACGGTGTGGTAATCGATCATATAACTGCAGGACATTGCTTCGCCCTCTACGAGATGCTTAATCTCGGGGAACTGGATTACCCCGTGGCTCTTATTAAGAACGTTGAGAGTAAGAAGATGGGCCGCAAGGACATTATCAAGGTGGATGCGGATATCGAGCTCAACCTTGATGTTATCGGCTACGCTGAGCCAGGTGCCACAGTAAATATCATTAAGAATGAGAAGCTGGTGGAAAAGAAGGTTCTTGAACTTCCCGAGAAGCTTACAAACGTAATTAAGTGTAAGAACCCCAGATGTATCACATCAACGGAGCAGGAGCTTCCCCACATCTTTAAACTTACCGACAGAGAGAACAGGGTTTACAGATGTGCCTACTGCGAAACAAAAGCACAGGAAAATTAAGCATATTTTAACTTTTTTGTTCATTTTATTTATGGAAACCTTCATAATAATGTGTTATTATACCTTCGGCGTAAAAGCCGGAGGTTTTTTTTATGATTAAAAAGATATACTTAAAAGCACTGCTTATTTATATGGCAGTATTCTTTGCGGTTATTACATATATGGAAGTGGCTGTAAGGGTAATAATGGACGGAAAGATTCAGGGTAGAAACCTTACGTTTTTACTGTTTGTTCCCGCTCTTTCACTTTTCTTCTCCCTGCTTTCAGGGTTTGGGAAGGAACTTCTTAATAAGATTCTTCTCCCCGTAGTAATATTTGTAATAACGTTTTTCTATGTGGCCCAGACCATTTATTTTAAAAACTTCGGATCTCTCTTCTCCATCTCTATGGTAGGAATGGGAGGAGATGCCATCGGAAACTTCGGATGGGCATTGGTTGACACAATCAAGAAATCCATAGGAGCGGTAATCGTTCTTCTTATACCCCTTGTTGTAGTCATCCTTCTTGAAGTGTTTAAGGTGATTAAGGGTGAAAAGGTTTCCTGGCCTGTTCGCGGAGTGGCTTTACTTACAGCCATTATCCTTTGGACTGCTGCAGTTCTTTGCCTCCCTCTTTTTGGCAAAGGAAGACAGAGTGCCTACAACGCATACCATAACCCCATGTCTGATACGGACTCCACAGCCAACAAGCTTGGAGCCATGACCACATCTTTGGTGGAGGCGGCTTCCTACTACTTTGGCTTGAGACTTGAGGATGACGCAGCTCTTAAGAACGTGGATATTGATGTGCTTTCATCTGAAATCGAAGAGAAAGAGGTTGAAATCGTTCCCCAGATTGATGAGAGATTCAACTTTACCCAGGTTGGTGATGCGGCAGTTGATGAGGACATTAAGGCTCTTTGTGATTACTTCAATGAGAAAAAGCCTACCTATACCAACGAATTTACAGGCAAGTTTGAGGGATACAACCTTATTTATATCTGTGCGGAAGCCTTTTGGGAGTATGCGGTAAACGAGAAAGTTACCCCCACCCTTTACAAGATGGCCAACAACGGTATTGTTCTTAACAACTACTACAACTCCTTTAAGAACACCACCACCAACGGAGAGTATGCATTCGTTACCTCCATCTGGCCTGATGTTTCAAGACTTGCGGATACAGGACGAGACGTAGGTTCCTTCCCCCAGTCTGCATCCAAGTACATGCCTTACGGCCTTGGCAAAATCTTTGAAGCCGACGGAGCCAAAACCTACGGATACCACAACTACTACAGTGAATATTACAGAAGATGCCTCTCCTGGCCCAACATCGGATTTACCAACTGTAAGTTCATGGGTGAAGGCATGGAGTTTAGTACCGAGTGGCCTGCATCCGACCTTGAGATGATGGAGCAGTCCATTCCCGATTACATAGACGATGACAGATTCATGGCTTACTACATGACCTTCAGCGGTCACGGCCCTTACACCAACGCTAACGTCATGTACAACAGAAATGTTGAAGAGGTAAAGAAGAGACTTGCCGACGAGCCTCCCATGGATGATGAAGCTTACGGATATCTTGCGGGAGAGCTTGAGCTTGACAGAGCTATGGAATACCTTCTTAACAAGCTTGAGGAGAAGGGCATTCTTGATAAGACCTTGATTGTCCTTGTAGGCGATCACTATCCCTACAACATCTCCGAAGCAGGAAGAGATTCCCTTGCGGGACACCCCGTGGATCCTTCAATTGAGAGATATCACTCAACCTGCATCATGTACAACGCAGGCCTTAAGGAGCCCATCGTCAGCGACACATATTGCTGTAACGTGGATATTTTCCCTACAGTCCTTAACCTGTTTGGAATTAAGTACGACTCAAGACTTCTTGCGGGAAGAGATATCTTCTCGAAGGGCGTTCACAGAGCCATGCTTTATAATAAGACCTTCCTTTCTGACATGGTAACCTACAACAACGAAACAGGTTCCGCAGTCTGGACCGACAAGGCAGCCGACTGGTCTGAGGAGAGAAAGGCAGAGTATCTTGAGACCATGATCTCTTTAAACGAATCGGAGTACGCGGCTTCCATTAAGATGCTTAGCAAAAACTTCTACTTCTACTTATGGAGAAATTCAGCTCTGATGACTCAGGAAGAAATTGATGCGGAGAATGACAGAGAGGCAAGAGTAAACGCTACGGCAGCAGAGCTCCGTGAAATAGATGAGAAGAAGGCTGCGGAGGAAGCAGCAAGACGTGCGGAAGAGGAGCAGCAACAGCAACAGGTTCCCCTTCTTGATGAGAACGGCAACCAGGTCCTGGATGAAAACGGAAATCCCGTTATGGTTCCCGCAGAAACTCCCGAACCTGCCCCGGAAGAAGGAGCAGCCCCCGAGGAGGCCCCGGCCGAGGCCGCCCCTGCAGAAACAGCCCCCGCTCCGGAAGGATAAAAAACAAAAAGGCGATTCCATTTGGAATCGCCTTTATCAGTTGCTTTATTAAATTTGAGATAAGGTGTTTAAAGCATTTCCGATACATACGGGAGAGAAGTGCTCTTCCATGTATGACTCGGCATTATTCATTGCTCTGAACAGTACTGCATATTCCGAAAGCAGGTTGCAAACCTTTGCGAATTCTTCAACCGAGTAGTCACCCTGCTTAACAAGGAGTAAGTATTCTCCTGTTGCCTCGTTCTTGTAAACCGAGGAGGGTGCGGTAAATCTATCATTTATAAGATGGGCAATATCGATGATATCTGAGATAGATACAAAGATGAATGCCTGCATCAGCCCTTTGACTGAAGATTTCACAGCATTTGCATCGGGGGCCTTGGGAACTTCCGGTGTGGGAGCAGCCATTGTACCGCCCTGTGCTTCTGCATGGCTTAGAACCTCGTCACAGGAATCCTTGATTCTCTTGAAGAGATTGAGAACTTCCTGGGTGTGATCTTCCGCTTCGTCGTATACTGTATCGGTTTCCTCTTCCTCGAAATCCTCGTCTTCTTCCTCGTTGGAGGGAGCAAACTTGGAAAACCTTGTATCCAACTCTTCGGGGTCTTCAACCTTCGTTATTATAAGTACAACATATTCAGAGAAAGGAATTGCTTCAATCATAAGAGGAATATCTTCAGCTTCAAAGCCGAACTCGAAGGATGCCTGCTGCATCATATCTCTGAAGAGATCCTTGGCCTTCTGAGTTCCGTAGGCAAGTTCGCTGATCTTCAGACTTCTGCATGCCAAATCTTCCTTGGTAAGGGTGCAACGAATCTGATTATCATTCACTTTTTCAATCTTCACAAAATCACTTCCTTTTCGTAATATGTGCCATGTTTACAGTTACATATTTTAGGATAAAGATATATTATATCCACTAATCCCATTAGTCAATAGACTGAAAGTAGAGTTTATAGATTTTTAATTCTTTTTTTAGAAATAGTTTCTTTGATTTATTATCGGCATGATTTATACTTTACATTAGTGACGGCCCCGTAATATATGTACGGGAAAGGAGAGTTGTCGATTCACTTCGGAAGGGAGTTCTCCCTTCATGATTCGAATTATATCGAATTTGTCTTATAGACTGAGCGTCTATTACCGTGTTTCAACATTTTATTCCAAACTAAAATCCACGTTGAAAAAAGTAATTCATTATTTTTATAGCTAAACATCTATTATTTTATTCGTACGCGGGGGCATCACAAGCAGACTATTTGTTTTGCATCAAACCGATTTCATATCACGGACCTTCAATAAGTGTGGTTTGAATGCGAAATGTAACCGGGACTTTATATGCCGATTTTTTAACTGTCTGATATAAAAAAGGAAGGCCTCTTCTAATAATAAAATTCAAAATTTATTAAAAATTTTGATAATGACTACAAGTTAATAGTCTGCTATAATTGAGGACGATTAGGAGGAGATGTGAGATTATGAAACGAGTGATTCCCGCATTGATTGCAATCGTCCTCATTATTTTGATTGCAGGGATAGCCCTTGGAGGTAAGTTAATAGAGAAGTATTCCTACTCAGATGAGATGGATAATTTGGAAGAGTATTTCGGAATAACAGACCCCAACCAGGTGCCTATTTTATATAGAGGAGAAAAGTTAGAGACCAAGCTCTTAAATAAGGATGGACAGCTTTATTTAGACCTTGATTCCGTACATGAGCTTTTAAACGAAAGATTCTACTGGGACAATCGTGAGAACTGGCTTTTGTACGCAACACCCACCGCAAAGATGGTGAATCAGATAGGTGCAAGCTCATATACCGTAACAAACGGAATGGGATATGAGTCAGAAATAGAGGGAGAGGATCTGGGATACCCTATATCCTTTACCGAAGGTGAAGGCGACAGTGCCGTTTTATATGTGGCCTTAGAGTATGTACACAAGTTTACCAACTTTACATATGAAGTTTACGAAGATCCCAAGAGAGTAATCTTTAAGACTGAGAACAGGGACTACAGCCAAGTCTTTGTAACAAAGGATTCCGCAGTTCGTCACAGAGGCGGCGTTAAGAGTCCTATTCTTAAAAAGGTAGTTGAGGGAGATGAACTGATTCTCCTTGAGGAGATGGAGGACTGGTCCAAGGTGGAAACCAAGGACGGCTTCATCGGTTACATCGAGAAGAAGCATTACGGCGATGTAAAGAGTGCAGTGGAGCAGATAACTCCCAACTACGCAGAGCCCGAGTACACATCCCTTACTTCAGATTCAAAGATCAGTCTTGGCTGGCATGTGGTTGCTGCCACAGCAGGTAACGATACAATTTACGAAGCTTTACAGTACCAGAAGGGCCTGGATGTAATATCCCCCACCTGGTTTAAGCTTACAGACGACGCAGGAAATATTTCAAGCTTCGCCACAGCCAACTACGTAAACATCGCTCATAACATGGGACTTAAAGTCTGGGCGGTTATTGATGACTTTACCAATCCCGTTGACGATTATGAAGTTCTTTCCTATACAAGTAAGAGAGAAAGAATTATTGAGTCTCTTATTACCGAAGCAAAGAATTCAGGAATTGACGGAATCAACGTGGACTTCGAGAAGGTTTCAAATGAAGCCGGCCCTCACTACGTGGAGTTCTTAAGAGAGCTTTCCATCGAGTGCCGTGCCAACAACCTGGTTCTTTCCGTTGATGATTATGTTCCCTATAACTTTAACTCCCAGTACAACATTCCCGCTCAGGGTGAGGTTGCCGACTACGTAATCATTATGGGATACGATGAGCACTACCACGGATCCGGTGACCCCGGAAGTGTTGCTTCCATAGATTATGTTAAACATGGTATTACAGAAACCTTGAAGACCGTTCCCCCTAAGAAGGTAATAAATGCCCTTCCTTTATATACCATTCAGTGGAGAACCACAGGAACCACAGTAACAGACGATTATGTTACCATGGTTAATCAGGCAGACATGGTGTCCCGTCTGGGCGGAAACTACACCTGGGATGAAACCACATGTCAGAATTACCTTGAGACAGACATCGGAGGAACCAAATACCAGGTTTGGCTTGAGGATGCAGAGTCCATTCAGGTTAAACTTAACGTCATGAAAGCCAACGAAATCGGCGGCGTGGCAGTATGGAGACTTGGCTACGAAGATCCTGCAATCTGGAACGTTATAAGCGCATACAGCGAAAACTAAAATGAACACCAAAATTATTACACTTGATACCAACAATCCGGACCCTGAAGTTTTAAAGGAAGCCGGAGAGATAATCAAAAGAGGAGGGCTTGTGGCTTTTCCCACAGAGACTGTTTACGGTCTTGGGGGAGATGCCCTAAATCCCGAATCCTCCAAAAAGATTTATGCAGCAAAGGGTCGTCCTTCGGATAACCCTTTGATTGTGCATATATGGAGACTTGAGGATCTGCCCGTAGTGGCCAGGGAGATTCCTGATATAGCATATAAGCTTGCGGATAAGTACTGGCCCGGTCCTCTTACCATGATTTTTGGTAAAAGCGACGCTATCCCCACTGAAACCACAGGGGGACTTGATACCGTAGCTGTAAGATTCCCTGACAACAAGATAGCCCTTGGCTTTATTAAAGAGGCAGGGGGCTTTGTTGCGGCACCAAGCGCCAACCTTTCAGGTAAACCAAGCCCTACATTATCCAAATATGTAATAGAGGACATGGACGGACGAATCGATATGATTCTCGATGGAGGTCAGGTTGGAATCGGCCTTGAATCCACAATAATAGACCTTACCAGTGAAGTACCTACAATCCTTCGTCCGGGCTTTATCACAAAGGAAATGTTGGAGGAACTAATAGAGGAAGTTGACGTTGATAAGACAATCCTTGACGGCAACTCAAAGGTTGCTCCCAAGGCTCCCGGAATGAAATACCGTCACTACGCTCCAAAGGGTGATTTGACCGTAATTGAGGGCGAAAATGACAAAGTTATTTCTTATATAAATGAGAAGGCGAAAGAGGCAGAAGCAAACGGCAGGAAAGTCTGTGTTATATGTACAGATGAGAATGAAGACGTTTTTACCGCAAAGGTAAAAAAGAGCGTTGGAAGCAGGGCGGATGAGGCATCTGTTGGCAAGGAACTCTACAGAGTCTTAAGGGAATGCGACGATGAGGATATAGAGGTTATTTACTCGGAATCCTTTGATGCCACAGGCTTTGGACAGGCTATAATGAACAGGCTTTTAAAGGCTGCCGGCCACCACGTAATAAACGTGGATTAAGTATGGAAAAAGTAGGCAAGACGTTTTATAATATTTGAAGAAAACAATACATATATCGGGGAGTCAGACCATGATAGCAATAGGAAGTGACCACGGCGGTTACGAACTTAAAGAGTTAGTTAAGAAACATTTGGACGAAATCGGCGAGAAGTACGACGATAAGGGATGTTATTCTCTGGAATCCGTTGATTATCCCGCTTTCGGAAGAGCTGTTGCCCAGGCTGTTGCAAAGGGCGAGGCAGACAAGGGAATAGTTATCTGTACCACAGGTATCGGTATTTCCATCGTTGCCAACAAGGTGAAGGGTATCAGATGTGCCCTTTGCGCAGATACCGTTTCTGCAAGACTTACAAGAGAACATAACGATGCAAATGTTCTTGCTATGGGAGCCGGAATCGTGGGTCCCAATCTTGCCATTAGTATCGTTGACACTTTTCTTAACACCGAGTTTTCAGGATTGGAGAAGCACGCGAGACGTATCTCACAAATTGAACAGGACTAGCCAATGAATCCACAGCACATTCATTTATCCCGATTGAATGCCCTGTGGATTTATCATATAATTAACTAAAGGGAATGATAGGAGGAAAACAATTATGGCTAAAGTAGTGTATATGGATCATCCTTTGATTCAGCACAAGATCGGTTACATCAGAAGAAAGGAAACAGGTACAAAGGATTTCAGAGCTACAATCGGCGAAATCGCAATGCTTATCTGCTATGAAGCTACAAGAGATTTGAAGCTTTCAGACGTTGAGATAGAGACTCCTATCTGCAAGACAACAGTTAAGGAACTTAAGGGTAAGAAGATGGCAATCGTTCCCATCTTAAGAGCAGGACTTGGAATGGTAGACGGTATGCTTTCTCTCATTCCCGCAGCTAAGGTTGGTCATATCGGACTTTACAGAGATCCCGAGACCATGAAACCCGTTGAGTATTATTGTAAACTCCCTGCAGACTGCGCAGACAGAGAGATTTTCGTAGTTGACCCCATGCTTGCAACAGGCGGTTCAAGCGTAGCAGCTATTCAGATGCTTAAGGATAAGGGCTGCAAGAACATCCACTTCATGTGCATCATCGCAGCTCCCGAAGGCGTTAAGGCAATGACAGAGGCTCATCCTGATGTGGACCTTTATGTAGGTGCTCTTGATGAGAAGCTTAACGATCACTGCTACATCGTACCCGGACTCGGAGACGCAGGCGACAGAATCTTCGGTACAAAATAGTTTCTACATTACAGGGGGTAACTATGAAACGACAGGATTACATTTCCTGGGACGAGTACTTCATGGGTATAGCACATCTAGCAGGTATGCGTTCCAAGGATCCCAATACACAGGTGGGAGCATGTATTGTCAGCGATGACAACAAGATTCTCTCCATGGGCTATAACGGCTTCCCGAGAGGATGCTCGGATGACGAGTTTCCCTGGGAGAGAGAGGGCGATGTTCTCGACACCAAGTATGCTTTTGTAACCCACAGTGAGCTTAATGCCATTCTTAATTACAGAGGCGGCACCCTTGAGGGGTCGAAATTATATGTATCGCTTTTTCCTTGTAACGAGTGTGCAAAAGCGATTATTCAGGCGGGCATTAAGACTATCGTTTATGACA
This sequence comes from Lachnospiraceae bacterium G11, assembly GCA_900103495.1. Lineage (GTDB taxonomy): Bacteria > Bacillota > Clostridia > Lachnospirales > Lachnospiraceae > G11. The sequence goes on from FMWZ01000022.1 coordinate 39,539, forward strand.
GCGATAAGTACGCCGACACGCCAACGACTTTGGCATCAAAGAAAATGCTTAAGGCAGCAGGCGTAGAGTTTTACCAGTATAAAAAGACAGGTCGAAAGATTACTCTTGATATGTAATTTTTCCCGGAGAAAGGAGAAGCACATGAACAGATTGAAGAAGCCTTTAACCCTTCTTTTGGTTCTTGTGCTTTTTTGGTGCTCTTATCCACCCATGCCTGTTCATGCGGAGACCACAAAGGAGAAGCTTGATAAGGCTAAACAGGAGAAGCAGGAAATCCAGGGAAAGATAAACGAGAATGAGGAGAAGAAGCAGGCCCTTGATGAGAAGAAGGGACAGCTTCAGACCCAGCTTTCCGGTCTTAATTCAGACCTTAATGAAATCGTTGCAAATTTAAACGATTTGGAAGCCCAGATAGAAGCCAAGGAAGCTCAGATTGATGAGACCACCAACCAGCTTAACGAGGCTATTAAGACTGCGGACGACCAGTATGCGGCCATGAAGAAGAGAATCCAGTTCATGTATGAAATGGGTGACAACACATACTGGGCAATGCTTGCTGAGGCGGGAAGCTTCGCCAACATGCTTAACGCCGCAGAGTACATTGAAGAGCTTACGGCATATGACAGGCGAAAACTTGAAGAGTACAAGGATATAAGAGATACCATTCAGAAGCTTCAGGAACAGCAGATTTCCGAACTTGAGGAACTGGATGCGTTAAAGGAACAGGTTGAAGCCGAGCAGAACAGGGTTTGGGGTCTTGTAAACCAGACCAAGAACAACATCTCAGCAACAGAAGGTGAGATTTCAGCGGCAGAGGAAGCGGCTCTTGCTTACGAGGCAGAACTTAAGGCCAAGGAACAGGATATTGCTGCATTGCAGAAACAGCTGGCTGAAGAGCTTCGTTTATCACAGTTATCCGCTAACTCTGTTTGGAGAGATATTTCCGAAGTAACCTTTGCAGAAGGCGACAGATATTTACTTGCAAGCTTAATCTACTGTGAAGCCGGCGGCGAACCCTATGCCGGACAGGTGGCGGTAGGTGCTGTTGTAGTTAACAGGGTACTTAGCCCGGTATTCCCCAACACCATGGCGGGAGTTATCTACGCACCGAGGCAGTTCTCTCCTGTAGGAAGCGGACGACTTGAGGTAATAATGGCTTCCGGAAAGGCTACGGCATCCTGCTTTAAGGCTGCGGATGAGGCCATGTCCGGAGGTACCAACGTAGGAAACTGCGTATATTTCAGAACTCCTGTTGAGGGCCTTAGCGGCATCAATATCGGCGGCCACGTATTTTATTAGACAATTTAATTATTTTTTGCTATAATGTCAGGAATAAGAAAAAGAAGGGACGGAGTATATTCCGTCCCTTTGTGTTTAAATCAAAGCTTTTCGTATTTATTTAAGGTTTCCTTCATCTCATCGAAGTCACCGGAATAGATGCACTTGAGAAGGAAATCCAGGCGATCAAGAGCATTGCATAACTGTGACTGAGTAATGAGATGCTGCCTTCCCGCATCGCTTAATTCGTCAAGGTCAATGACCTGAAGTCTTCCGTTGGGATGAACAATCACATCCGCAAGAAGATCCGTGACGGTCAGTTTATTGGCTTCTCTGTCAAAATCGTAATCCACGATATCGCAGTACCAGTAAAGTAAATCGCCTGCAGGTCTGTAAAACTTGTTAAGCTTGATTCCGGAACCTAAAAAATAGCAGGAAGAACCGTGGTCAAAGTCCTTTTTGGGCTTTAAAGTTTTCCATCTTGTAACTAAGATGTTATCGTCCACATAGACGATCTCGTCATCCCTTAAAGCTACGTTCTGATCCGGTATCAGCCTCTTACGATATAATTCAATTTGCCCCATAGTACCCCTCCGCTTTAAAAAGCTTATTGAAATCGTACACTTTGGAGGAGTAAAAGTCAATGAAAAACAAATGAAAAAGAAATAAAAAAACAGTGCGGAATTTACTGTATTAAATAGACATTTTCACCATTTTAAAGTATAATTTATTTTAAGTTTTTATGCGGTTTCGCAGGAGTGAGAGGATAAATATGAAAGGAGATCGGACAGTATTTAAAGCATTGACATTGATCATGCAATTTGGAATTAACATGCTGGTACCGATCTTTCTTTGTTCTTTCGCAGGTTTATTTATAGACAGGAAGTTTGGAACAGGCTGGGCTTTCATAGCCGGCTTCTTTTTCGGAGCCGTTGTCGGAGGCAGGAATGTTTATATTTTTGCCAAGGACATTATGAAGAGCCAAAGCAGTGATAAGAGACATGAAAAGCATTAAGGAAGCCGAAGTTTATCTTCGCACATTGATAGAACTTTTGGCCGGGGTGGTCCTTTGGGGATTGGTTTTTCAGATTCCTTTTTTCTTTGTGGAGAGGAAGGGCTACTACGTTTTGGGTGTATGGTATGGAGTTGTCATCGCTGGGCTCATGGCCTTTGACATGTGGAGAAACGTGCCAAAGAGCGTTGACAGAGGAAACGCCGGAGCCAGAAAGTACACCATACTTACCGGAATCACAAGATATGCAGTTGTACTTGTTCTCTACGGACTTATTTGTTACTTCGATTTCGGAAGCCCCATAACCGCTTTTGTGGGGATAATGGGTTTGAAGGTAGCGGTCTATTTACAGCCGTTTACGCATAAAATATTCTCTAAATGGTTTTCCTGGAAGGAGATTGAATATCCTCCATATGTACCGGAGGAAGAGGTCGAACCCGAGGAAGACAGGGATATCATCTGATTATTTTAATAAGGAGGTGAGACTATGGGATATGGAATTGTGCTGTCTGCGGACAATGTGGATTTCATGGTGCACGGCATCTTTCAGTACAGCTTCTTCGGCCATCAGGTTTGGATAACCACAACCCAGGTGTGTCTGTTGATAGTTGTTCTTGGACTGACAATCTTTGCTTTGGTTGTCAATCATAAGATGAAGAAAGCCACAGAAGTTCCCAAGGGACTTCAGAACGTGGTTGAAATGCTCATTGATTTTCTAGACGGCATGATTAAAGGCACGATGGGCAAACATGCCAAGGTCTTCAGGAATTACATCGGAACCATAGCTATTTTCATTCTGGTGAGCAATATTTCCGGACTGATTGGACTAAGACCGCCCACTGCTGATTACGGAGTTACTTTCCCTATGGGTGTGACGACGTTTCTAATCGTCCATTTCCTGGAGTTCAAACATCACAAGCCGTTGGAGCTGTGGGCAGCCAAGTGTTCTCCACTGCCACCCTGGTTACCTGTGTGGTTACCGGTAACACTCATCGGTGATTTTGCCGTACCGATTTCGTTGTCGCTTCGTTTGTTTGCCAACGTACTCTCGGGAACGGTTATGATGTCGCTAATCTACGGATTGCTTAGATACTTGGCAGTTGGATGGCCGGCGGCATTGCATGTTTACTTCGACATTTTTTCCGGCGCCATTCAGACATACGTATTCTGTATGCTGACGATGACTTACATCACTGACGCTTACGGAGATGAAACCTAAACAAATCAATTCTTAGGAGGAAAAAAGAATGGAATTTAACACAAACTTTGTATTCGGATGTTCCGCAATCGGTGCAGGACTTGCATTGATCGCAGGTATCGGACCCGGTGTAGGCCAGGGTATCGCAGCAGGACACGCTGCAGCAGCCGTTGGACGTAACCCCGGAGCTAAATCAGACATCATGTCTACCATGCTTCTTGGTCAGGCAGTTGCCGAGACAACAGGTCTTTATGGTTTGCTTGTTGCAATGTTACTTATGTTCGTTAAACCTTTTGTTAAATAATAATGCCTTCAAAACTTTAAGAAAGGAGGCAGAAGGTTGAAGATGCTATTAACAACGAATCTCATGGTCCTGACATCTGAGGAAGGCCTTTCAAGACTTTTCGGTTTGGATTTTCAGCTCCTTGCAGATGCGGTACTGACATTAATCGCCATATTCTTCCTTTGCTTCATCTTCTCTTTCTTCCTTTTCAAGCCTGTCAGAAAGATTCTTGAAGACAGATCCGAAAAGATTAAGAACGAACTGGACAGCGCAGCTTCCGACATGGAAGAGGCCAGAGCCTTAAAAGAAGAGTATGAAACCAAAATGAAGAATGTGGATAAGGAAGCCCAGGCTATCCTTGATGATGCCAGAAAGAGAGGTATGGATAACGAAAGCCGTATCATCTCCGAGGCGAAAGAGGAAGCCGGCAGAATTATCGAGCGTGCCAGAACCGAAGCTGAACTGGAGAAGAGAAAGATGGCCGATGACGTCAAGAGAGAAATCATCACCGTTGCATCCGCTATGGCGGGCAAGGTTGTTGCCGCTTCCATCAACACCAAAGTTCAGGACGATTTGATCGATTCCACATTGAAGGAAATAGGTGAGGGTACATGGCTGAGCGAATAGCTAGAACTTACGGCGAGGCTCTATATTCCCTTGCCGTAGAGAAAAATAAAACCGACGAGTTCTTCTCAGAGGTTTCGGTTATTCTCACCGCTTTTAATTCAAGCCCCGATCTTTTTAAACTTTTGGCGCATCCTCAGATCACAAAAGAAGAAAAGGTTAAGGTTATCGAGAATATCCTCAAGGGACGCGTAAGCGATGAGATAACAGGTTTTCTTACGATTATCGTTACCAAAGAGCGTAATAAAGATATTCCTGAGATACTGGAATACTTTATCGACAGGGTAAAAGAGGACAAGGGTATCGGAAAGGCTTATATAACAACAGCCATTCCCCTTGACGAGATCAGAAAGGCACAGATTAAAGAGAAGCTTATAGCTACCACTTCTTATAAGGAGATGGAGATGGAATTTGATGTTGATGAGTCACTCATCGCAGGAATGACCATCCGAATCGGCGACAGAGTTGTGGACAGCTCGGTTTCATCCAAGCTTTCAGATCTTACCAGACAATTATACAAGATTCAGTTGGGGTAAAACCCATATACTATTAAGAAAGGTGCGAATGTTCCATGAATTTAAGACCTGAAGAAATAAGTTCTGTAATCAAGGAACAGATTATGCGTTATGCCGGGACACTGGAAGTATCCGATGTGGGTACAGTTATCCAGGTAGCAGACGGTATCGCTCGTGTGCATGGACTTGAGAATGCCATGCAGGGTGAGCTTCTGGAATTCCCCGGAGAGATTTACGGCATGGTCCTTAACCTGGAAGAGGACAACGTTGGTGCGGTTCTTCTTGGTAACACCAAGAACATCAACGAGGGCGACATCGTAAAGACCACCGGTCGAGTTGTTGAGGTTCCCGTTGGCGATGCCATGCTCGGACGTGTAGTCAATGCATTGGGACAGCCCATAGACGGAAAGGGTCCCATTCAGACAAGCAAGTTCCGTAAGATTGAGAGAGTCGCATCAGGTGTTATCACACGTAAATCCGTTGATACTCCTCTGCAGACAGGTATTAAAGCTATTGACTCCATGGTGCCCATCGGAAGAGGACAGCGTGAGTTGATCATCGGTGACCGTCAGACAGGTAAAACTGCCATCGCCATCGATACAATAATTAACCAGAAGGGACAGGGTGTTAAGTGTATCTACGTTGCCATCGGTCAGAAGGCATCTACAGTAGCTTCCATCGTTAAGACTTTGGAAGAGTACGGTGCTATGGACTACACAACAGTAGTTGCAGCTACCGCATCCGAGATGGCTCCCTTACAGTACATTGCTCCTTACTCCGGTTGTGCAATCGGTGAGGAGTGGATGGAGAACGGAGAGGACGTGCTGGTTATCTATGATGACTTAAGTAAGCATGCTACCGCATACCGTACACTCTCCTTGCTCCTTAGACGTCCACCCGGACGTGAAGCTTACCCCGGTGATGTATTCTATCTCCACTCAAGACTCCTTGAGAGAGCTGCAAGAATGAGCGAAGAATACGGCGGAGGTTCCCTCACCGCTCTTCCCATCATTGAGACCCAGGCAGGCGACGTATCTGCATACATCCCTACCAACGTTATTTCAATCACCGACGGTCAGATTTATCTTGAGACAGAAATGTTTAACGCAGGTTTCCGTCCCGCTATCAACGCAGGACTTTCAGTATCCCGAGTAGGTGGTGCTGCACAGATTAAGGCAATGAAGAAGATTGCCGCTCCTATCCGTGTAGAGCTTGCTCAGTACAGAGAACTTGCTTCCTTCGCTCAGTTCGGTTCAGATCTTGATGCCGACACCAAGGAGAAGCTGGCTCAGGGTGAAAGAATTAAAGAGGTTTTGAAACAGCCCCAGTATAATCCCATGCCTGTTCAGTATCAGGTAATCATTATCTACGCTGTTACAAATAAATATCTTTTGGATGTACCCGTAGAGGATATCACAAGATTCGAGAAGGAATTCTTCGAGTTCCTTGATTCCAGATATCCTGAGGTACCTAACTCCATCGCAGATGAGAAAGTTATTTCCGATGCGACAGAGGAGAAGCTTAAAAAAGCACTCAGTGAGTTCAAAGGCACATTTAAGTAAGATTTGCTAAAGCTTGGAGGAAGACACTATGGCGTCAATGAGAGACATTAAAAGACGTAGAACAAGTATCACCAGCACCCAGCAGATCACCAAAGCCATGAAACTCGTTTCAACCGTTAAGCTGCAGAAGGCGAAAGGTACTGCCGAGAAGACTCATGCATATTTTGAAACAATGTATGAGACTGTTAAGAGTATCTTAGCCAAGGCGGGTGAAATTAATCACAAGTATTTGAGAGCGGGTTCGTCAGACAAAATTGCTCTGATTCTCATCACCTCCAACAGAGGTTTGGCAGGCGGCTATAATTCAAACATGGTTAAGCTCATCTTAGGAAGCGACCTTCCCAAGGAGAGACTTAAAATATATGCTATCGGTAAGAGAGGCGCCGAGGCCCTCCGTAAGAAGGGATACGAGGTAGTTGATGTTAATACCGACATTATAGAAGCTCCCACCTATGTTGATGCCATGAAAATGGCTAACAACCTTCTTGGATTGTTTGAGAAGGATGAAATCGGCGAGATTTACCTGGCGTACACCCACTTTAAGAATACCGTAAGCCACGAGCCTACCCTTATGAAGCTGTTACCGGTTGAGATTGAAGCGGATGAGTCAGAGGTTGCTGAAGCAGATGATAAGGCTATCATGTGCTTTGAGCCCGAAGATGAGGAAGCTTTGGATTTACTGGTTCCCAAGTACGTTACAAGCCTTATTTACGGCGGACTTGTTGAGGCTGTTGCCAGTGAGAACGGTGCCAGAATGCAGGCTATGGATTCTGCCACCAACAATGCTGAGGAAATGATTGATCACTTGACACTCATGTATAACAGAGCTCGTCAGGGCTCCATTACACAGGAGTTAACTGAGATTATAGCGGGAGCAGAGGCAATTTCCTAGCGAAGGCTAATCTCAGTAGATACATCGCAGAGATGCATATGGAAGATATCTGCTTCGCAGATTGCATCTCGCGAACAAATATGCTAGAGCATATTTGATGAGAATAATAACTTTAGTAGCCAGCAATGGCAGATTGAGAGGAAAAAATGGCAGGAGGAAACAAAGGAAAAGTCACCCAGATTATCGGTGCCGTTTTGGACATCAAATTTGAGGATGGCAATCTTCCCGAGATTAATGAAGCAATTAAGATTCCTACCAAAGACGGTGGCGAGCTTGTGGCTGAAGTTGCCCAGCACCTGGGTGATGATACCGTAAGATGTATCGCCATGGGAAGTACCGACGGTATGGTCAGAGGTATGGAAGCAATTGCAACAGGCGCTCCCATTACCGTTCCGGTAGGAGAGAATACTCTCGGACGTTTGTTCAATGTTTTGGGACAGCCCATTGATAACAAACCTGCTCCTACAGAGGTTTTCTACGAGCCCATCCACAGACAGGCACCTACTTTTGAAGAACAGTCCACACAGGCTGAGCTTCTTGAGACAGGTATCAAAGTCGTTGACCTTCTCTGCCCTTATCAGAAGGGTGGTAAGATTGGTCTGTTCGGTGGTGCCGGCGTAGGTAAAACCGTACTTATTCAGGAGCTTATCAGAAATATCGCTACAGAGCACGGTGGATATTCAGTATTTACCGGCGTTGGCGAGCGTACCCGTGAGGGTAACGACCTTTACTATGAGATGAAGGAGTCCGGCGTTATCGACAAGACCACCATGGTCTTCGGTCAGATGAACGAGCCCCCGGGAGCACGTATGAGAGTAGGTCTTACAGGACTTACAATGGCTGAGTACTTCCGTGATAAGGGTGGTAAGGACGTACTTTTATTCATCGATAACATTTTCAGATTTACACAGGCAGGTTCAGAGGTTTCTGCTTTGCTTGGACGTATGCCCTCTGCGGTAGGTTATCAGCCTACACTTCAGACAGAGATGGGTGCCCTTCAGGAGAGAATCACTTCCACAAAGAATGGTTCCATCACTTCCGTACAGGCTGTATACGTTCCTGCGGATGACCTTACCGACCCCGCACCTGCAACAACCTTCGCTCACCTGGATGCTACCACCGTTCTTTCACGTCAGATCGTAGAACTTGGTATTTATCCTGCAGTTGACCCTCTTGAGTCAACATCCAGAATCCTGGATCCCAGAATTCTCGGTGAGGAGCACTACAAGGTTGCCCGTGGTGTTCAGGAAATCCTGCAGAGATATAAAGAGTTACAGGATATCATCTCCATCCTTGGTATGGACGAGCTTTCCGAGGAAGACAAGCTTGTTGTATCAAGAGCCCGTAAGGTTCAGAGATTCCTGTCACAGCCTTTCTTCGTAGCAGGACAGTTTACCGGCCTTGAAGGTAAGTATGTTCCCATCAGCGAGACCATCCGTGGATTCAAGGAGATCCTTGAAGGTAAGCACGATGATATCCCTGAGAGCTACTTCCTTAACTGCGGTAGCATCGATGACGTTTTGGCAAAGGTAAAATAGGAAGGATAACCTATGGCTGAAGACAATAAATTTACGCTACGGATTGTAACTCCGGACCGGGTCTTCTACGAGGATGATGCGGTGAATATGCTGGAATTTAATACCACTGAGGGTGAGATTGGTATTTATAAGCGCCACATTCCCACCACGGTGATTGTGAAACCGGGACTTTTATACATCCACAAGGATGATGAAGAAAAGGTGGCGGCTCTTCACTCCGGATTTGCCGAAATCCTTCAGGATAAGGTAACCATCCTGGCCGAGATTATCGAGTGGCCGGATGAGATTGACATGGAGAGAGCTGAGGCTGCTAAGCAGAGGGCTGAGGACCGTTTAAACGGCTCCAATCCCGACATAGATGAAGCAAGAGCAAGAGCAGCTCTGGCAAGAGCGCTGACAAGAATTTCAGCAAGACAGTAATGAAAGCCCTGTATCTCAATTACAAACAGTTGGGATACAGGGATTTTTATAAGGGGGAATTACAAAATGAATTCAGAAGTAATTAACAAACTAAAGGAAAATATCGGAAAAGTAATAGTCGGAAAGGAAGAAACCGTAAAGCTCATTCTTGTGGCCCTTTTTGCAGACGGACACGTACTTATGGAGGATGTGCCCGGAACAGGTAAGACACGATTGGCAAAAGCGTTGGCTTCCTCCATTAACGCCGACTTTTCAAGAATCCAGTTTACGCCGGACCTTCTTCCCTCAGATATGACCGGAATCAACGTCTACAACAGAGCTGAGGAAAAGTTTGAGTTAAAGAAGGGTCCCGTATTTGCAAATATTCTTTTGGCAGATGAAATCAACCGCGCCACTCCAAGGACCCAGGCAGGACTTTTAGAGTGCATGGAGGAGAGGCAGGTTACCATAGATGGGGAGACCTTAAAGCTTCCCGAATTATTCTTTTGCATAGCGACACAAAATCCCGTTGAAACCAGCGGTACCTTCCCTCTTCCCGAGGCCCAGCTGGACAGATTCATTATGCGTTTGTCCATGGGGCTTCCCACAAAGGAAGAGGAAGTTCGAATCCTTGATACCTACATGAATGATGACCCTCTTAAGGACCTTAAGGCGGTGGCAGAAATCAGCGATATTACAGCCATTAAGAAGGAAATTGAGGGCGTCTTTGTCCACGATGTTATTAAGGACTATATTGTAAAAACCACAGAATCTACGCGAAACAGTGCCAAGGCAGTTTTGGGAGTCAGTCCCAGAGGAACACTGGCCTTTATGAAGGCAGCAAAGGCTCTGGCTTATATGGAGGGAAGAAGCTTTGTAACCCCTGATGACATCAAAACCTTGGCGGTTCCGGTTCTTTCCCACAGAGTAATTATCAATTTCGGGTACACCAAAAAAAGCGAGGCAGAGGCATTTATTGAAAATATCCTGGCTGAGATTCCCGTACCCACCGAGGATGTAAGTAAATGACGGTAATTCTTGTTGCACTGACGGCTGTGGCCCTGTTTTTTCTGCAACAAGTCGTCTATAAGAGATTATGGAGCAAGTCTCTTAAGGTAAATATAAATTTCAAAGACAAGACCCTTAACGAGGGCGACGAGGGCTGGCTCATTCAGACTGTAGAGAATGCCAAGCGACTTCCTCTGCCCATGTGTAAGGTCAAATTTGAGTGCAACAGAGCCCTTTTGTTTTTTGACAGCGGAGAGACTTCAGTTTCTGATAAGTATTACAGAGATGAGGCCTTCACCGTATCGTCCTATAAAAGAGTAGTGAGGGAGCTTAAGTTTACTGCGAAGGAGAGGGGATTCTATTCAATCGATGGCTTTGACGTGGTGGGCACCGATATTTTTATGTCGGCACAGTTTGTTGAGCACAAGGACTGCCACACAGAAATTTATGTGTATCCCGTTGCTCTGGAGAGAGATTTAAGTGAGGCAGCCATAAGGCAGTTAACCGGCGAGATGTTAAGCCGCAGGCGCTTTATCGAAGATCCCTTTGAGTATGTGGGAGTCAGAGAGTATCAGCCCTTTGATGAATTAAAGAATATAAACTGGAAGGCCACTGCCAAAACCGGTGATTTAAAGGTTAACACCCACGGTTATACAGCAAGACAGGGTGTCAGGATTTTCCTTAACCTTAAGGATGACGGTGTTTTGAAGCACAAGGAAAATGTGGAAAACAGCATCCGATTTGCTGTGAGGATGTGCATGGAATTCATCGGTTCCGGAGACAGGGTGGCGCTTTTTGCCAATATTCCTGATGTGATTAAAGGAAAGCCTCTTATTATTCCTGCGGGAACAGGCGAGTCCCATATGGAAGCAATTCTTCGTGGCCTTGCAAGGCTTGATACCGATAAGAGACATTTTGACTTCGAATCAACCTTCAGAGATGAAGTCTTTGAAGAGAAGAATGATTTTATGACGGTTTTTGTCAGCACTCCTTCAGCCAATGATTTCGACGGCTTTGTAAGGGAGTATCATGAAACCGGCAAGGACTTAAGGCACTTTATCCTCTGCGAAGAAGGGGACAAGTACGAAGCAAATGTAGAAAATGCTGTTTTTACCACAGTGATATGTATGGAGAAAAAGTAGATGAGTTTCCTGACGATTCTAATGAATTTTCTTTTTGCAGGTATATTCATATCGGCCGCATACGCTTTATTTCCCGAGGTGGAGGTAAAGCCTTTGGCCTTAATTCTCATGGCAATTTTTCCTTATGGCTTGTACTTTGTAAGGCTTAAGGTCAGAAAACCCCTTGCCTTTGTTGCAGCCCACTTGGCGCTGCCTGCTCTTTGGGTTATGGGCCTTAAAGTTATCGGAATTAACTGGCAGGAGTGGGTGTGCTTCGCATTGATTCTTGTTATTTATGTGGCAGTGTCCTTAGGGGTCAGAAAGAAAAATGATGATGCGTCGGAATCTCCAATACCCCCTGTTGGGGCAGGCATTGCGGCTCTTGGACTTACACTGCTTTGCGCACATTACGGAGATGGTGCGAGAAGTCTCTTTATAATGTATTGCTTTGTTGGCTTTCTTTCACTGTATTTTATTGTCTATTACCTTGACAGGTATACAATGTTTGTGAAGCTTAACAGGATAGGTGAGACTAAGCTACAGGAGAGAAAGATTTATGGCGTCGGCGTAAAGATGGCCACGGGATATACCATATTTGCGGCGTTAGTTCTTATGGTCAGCACGGGCACCACCTTTATGAATGATGTGATGGCCTATATCGGGAATGCCATAAAGAGATTTTTGATTTTTATCATCTCACTCCTCCCCAAGGAAGAGGTTTACGAGACTGCTGAGGAAGTGACCGAAGAGGTGGCTGCGGAACAGCCCATGATGCCTCAGATGCCGACGGATGATAACAGCCTTCTTGCAATCTTTTGGAGAGCCCTGGAAACCGTTGTTACCATAGCCATGTTTGTGGCATTCCTGGCGGCACTTTGGATAGTGGCAAAGATGATTGTAAAGGCCATAAGAAAGATGCTTTCAAGAGAAATCACAAGGCCTTTGGAATATAATGATATAAACGTAAGAGAGCATACGGAGAGCCTTAAGCAGACAAGGAAGAGCAGAAAGGACAGACCCAAACTTTTTGACTTATCCAATAATGCAAGAATAAGGCGCACATATGCAAAACTGATTGCGAAAAGAAGGATTATAATAGAGAAAAAAACGGGAAGTGCTCTGGAATATCTGTCCGCAAGGCAATGCCTTGATGCAATTTTTGATTCCGAGATTTCCGATAAATTTGCAACAATATATGAGGCTGCAAGATACGGACTTAAATCCTGCAGCGCGGAGGATGTGGCAGCCGTTAACGGCTTTGCCGCTTCCATGAGGAAATAATGAAACAGATTCTTATAAAAACCGGGGTTTTTATCCTGACATTTATAATAGCGATTATTGTGCTCGGAAAGTACATGAACCGAGGCAGCAATGACCTGACATCCGAGATGAGACAGGCCACCTATCCCCTTTTGTACATGGTTAACGAAGGGGAGAGGTATAACTGCCTTCACGGATATGCCGGGGTCATGAACAATGCCTACGAGAGAAGCACCATGACCATTCTGGGGGCAGAGAGAGCCGGAAGCGTAGAGATAGACGATTTTGGCAGCGATATAAGAGACATCACCTACGAAGTCAGGGATGTGGCCGGGGAGCGCCTTATTGAGAGCACACAGGTAACGGACTTTAACACCACCGATACCGGCGTTATGTTTGATTACGTCGTAAAAGACCTTATTAAGGAAGATACGGAGTACAGCCTGATTTTCCTTGTGGATATTGGTAATGCGGTTGTGCGTTACTACACCAGAATCATATGGACCGACGACTGTCATCTTAAGGAGTGCGTGGATTTCGCCAAGGATTTCAGCGCCAAGACCTTTGACAGAGAGGAAGCCCAGTCCATCAGAAAATACCTGGAGTCGGGCCCCACAGGAGATAATTCGACTTTTGCCAAGGTTAATATCAAATCCAAATTCTTCCAGGTTACCTGGGGAGATACGGGGGTCGTAAGACTTACCGAGCCTGTGCCCACAGTAACCCAGATTTCCAGTAACGTGACTAACGTAACTTTGGGATACTATGTTGCAAGCGGCGAGGGTGAAGCCCGGGTCATCTATTACACGGAGGAGTACTATCGAATCCGCTATACGGAAAATCGAATGTATCTCCTGGATTTCGAAAGAAACGTTGAGCAGATTCTTAATCCCGACAACATTCGAATCGACAACAACAGGCTGGACCTTGGAGTAATCGGTTCCGATTTCAAAATCACCGAAAGTGAAACCGGAAACATTGTGGTGTTTAAAAACTACGGAAGACTCTTTGAGTACAGCGTTTCAGATAACAAGCTTTCGATTCTCTACAGCTTTATGGAGGGAAACGAGCTTGACGACAGAAATGCCTACAAGAAGCATGACATGAAGATGATAAGTGTGGACGAGACAGGCAACGCCAGATTTATTGTCTACGGATATATGAACAGGGGAAACCACGAGGGTGAAGTGGGCATCGAGATTCTTGACTATGACGCTTCATTGAATACCATCGAGGAGGAGGCTTTCATCCCCTATGACAAATCCCCTGACATTCTCCTTAATGAGATGGAGGATTTGCATTACATCAACAAGGAAGATACTCTCTTTATCATCCTTGGCAGAACCACTTACGCCATCGATATCAAGAGCAAAAACTTTGACATCATGATGGAGCAGACCGGTGATGACGCCTTGTTTGTATCCGAAAGCGGCAAGATGATTGTCTGGGAAACTTCAGATAATGCATACAACTGCGATGAACTGCTTCTCATGGATTTGGAGACCCACTCCACAGCCGCCATAGATTCCGAAGAGGGTGACTATGTATATCCCTTGGGCTTTATCGGGGAAGACTTAATCTATGGTATGGCCCACAGCTCAGATATTATAAAGGATGCCTCCGGAAACATTGTGTTCCCCATGTATGCCATATACATAAGAAACACAGCCGGTGCCATTCTTAAGACCTATAACCCCGCTGATATTTATGTGGTTTCGGGCGACATCGAAGGCAACCAGATAGTTCTTCACAGGGTTAAGAAAAAAGGAGATACGGGCTATGAATCCGTATCTGACGATCAGATTGTAAATAAGAGTGAAGCAGGTGGCGGAATCAACAATGTCATCAGCTACACCTCCGAGACCTTTAAGACCTGCTACGGAATTCTTTTCAAGAACACCATTAGCAAGAAGGCAATTCAGGTAAGAAGCCCCAAGGAGATAATCTTCGAGGGCAGCAGAAACATAAACATGAAGATGGTTGAGAGGGATGAAACCCTCTACTACGCATACTCCATGAAGGGCTTAAGAGGAATCTATTCATCCGCAGCCCATGCAATCAATGCGGCCTATGCAGCTTCGGGCGTTGTGGTTAACGACCGGGGTGACTACGTTTTCGTCAAAGGAAACAGATCATCCAGAAACCAGATTATGGCCATAACAGCAACTCCTATAGAGGGGGATGGCAACAGTGTTTCGGTTTGCCTTGATACCATTCTTGCAAGAGAGGGTATAGTGCGAAATACCGCCACAGAGCTTTCCCTTGGCAAGACTCCTTACAGCATCGTCAAGGATACCCTTCTTGACATGGATGTCTTAGACCTTACCGGCTGTCCTTTGGATGCGGTTCTTTACTACGTAAACAAGGATATTCCCGTAATGGCAATGCTTGACAGCGGAGAGGCTGTCCTTATCACAGGCTTTAACGAAATTGCTGTTGTAATCATGGATCCCGTTTCCGGCACTCTCTCAAAGAAGGACATGAGCGAGGCAAGCAACTGGTTCGCCGCCAACGGCAACAACTTCATCACCTACAACAAGCCTACGGAGAACTAATATATTCATTCCCAGCGCTTATGATTATATCTGCCGGGAAAGGGCCATCAACCCTGCGAAGCACCGCTTCGCGGCTACGGGGTTGACAACCCTTTCCCGGCAGATTCTTTATAGCCAAGCGGGAATGAATCAGTGGCTGCCGAAAGGGCAGCCAAAATGCAGGGTTTCGTCACCTCTTCTGGCTAGGATGGCCGGTATTTTCGCCTTTCGGAGGACGAATTTGCCGCTCAGAGCGGATAAAAATCAGGAAATGGGCTTTTTTATATGCTTTTTTTAGACCTGTCCGGCGTATTTGGTTGACATAACTTGGGCTTGCGAAGGAATGAAGCATATAAAATTGGCGAAAACGCGAAATTTATCCGCTTTTTTTAGGACTTGGAGTTCAAGAAAGGCTGAAAAAGGCGGATAAAAATCAAGAAAACGCTAATTTTATCTGCTTTTTGGAGTATCACGGAGGAAGCCTGGTTTACATAACAACAAAAACAAGCATATAAAATTTCGAAATTCTCATTTTTATCCGCCCCAGACAAGTTTCAGACGGTGAAAATCGCCTCAGCCAGATTTCGGGCGACGAAATGCGCCCCAAAGGGGCATAATTTCCCTTTCCTGCTTGATTACTAAGAATCTGCCCAGGGGAGAGAGTGTCAACCCCATAGCCGCGAAGCGGTGCTTCGCAGGGTTGACGCCTCTCCTATGGGCAGATAGAATCCACCACAAGCAGGAAAGAAACCCATATACAAGCTCAAAAAAAGAGAACCGGCTTACGCCAGTTCTCCATTTTTATATCTTTGAACGATGTTTTGAATTCTTTCGTTGGGGTTCAAGAGATCGCTTATTGATGAATCGTGGTTAAGTGTGTCAATCAGGTAAGCGATGTACTTGCTCATGTCGCAGTTGATGTACCATTCACGGGAAAGAAGCTCGGGTGTCTGGTAAATCAGGTTTGTGGTAAGGACTCTGTCGATGATGCCCTTCTCGTAAGCTTCGTCGAAACGCTTGAGGCCGTTGGTGAAGAGGCCGAAGGTTGTGAAGACGAAAATCTTGTTTGCGTTTCTCTGCTTAAGTGCGGCACAAACCTCGAGCATTGAGTCTCCGGAGGAAATCATGTCATCGATGACAATCATATCCTTGCCTTCTACGCTGGTTCCAAGGAACTCATGAGCAACAATGGGATTACGTCCGTTAATGATCTTGGTGTAATCTCTTCTCTTGTAGAACATACCCATATCAAGGCCAAGGACGTTGGCAATGTAGATTGCTCTGCCCATTCCGCCTTCATCAGGGCTTATAACCATCATATGATCGGAATCAATCTGAAGGTCATGTACGTGGGTCAGAAGACCCTTAATGAACTGATATGCAGGCTGTACCGTCTCGAAACCGTGGAGAGGTATAGCGTTCTGAACTCTGGGGTCGTGAGCATCAAAGGTGATGATGTTGTCTACGCCCATATTTACAAGCTCCTGAAGAGCCAATGCACAATCAAGTGATTCTCTGGCAGTACGTTTATGCTGACGGCTCTCATAAAGGAAAGGCATGATTACCGTGATACGACGAGCCTTACCGCCTACTGCAGCGATTATACGCTTCAGATCCTGGTAGTGATCGTCAGGGGACATGTGATTCTCATGTCCGCAAAGTGAATAGGTAAGAGAGTAGTTTGCTACATCGACCAAAAGATAAAGGTCGGTGCCTCGAACAGATTCAAGGATGGTTCCTTTTGCTTCACCGGTACCGAAACGGGGAACCTTTGCTCCTAAGATATAGGAATCGCGCTGATATCCTGAGAAGGCCAGGCTGTCTTTATGCTCGCTTTCTCTTTCTGTTCTCCATTTAACAAGGTAACTGTCAATCTTCTCACCTAAAGGTTTGCAACCCTCTAAGGGTATAAGCCTTAAGGAGCCAACGGGAATTGTCTCGAGATTTCGCTTCTCTTCCCTAACTGCCATAAGAGATCCTCACTTTCTGGTGTTTAGTTTTCGTTTAATAAGTAAGCGTACATCCGGGCCGGTAAGCTTACGGAAAGTAAACTTGGCAGTTATTCTTGAGAATATTCTGTCTGAGTAAAATTCCTTCAATTCCTCCAAAGCAAGGTTGCTGGAGATGATTGTGGATTTACCTCGAAGCATTCTCTCGTTTAAACACTGGAATAACTTGGATGTAACAAAGTTGTTGGCAATCTCGGTGCCTAAATCATCGATTATTACCAAATCGCAATTATACAAGTCTTCGTAAGGATTGTAAAGAGAATCCTTGTCCTTTTTTGAGTACGCAAAATTCGAAAGGAGATCAAAGAGCTGGATAGCACTGAAGTAAACAACGCTGTAGCCCTTGTCCATAAGCTCTTTTGCCACGCAGCCGGAAAGGAAGGATTTGCCGGTCCCTACGGTTCCGTACAGGAAAAGATTGGGAGCTCCTTCAGGGAAGTTATTGATGAACTCATGGCAGGATGAAACAGCTGCTCTGAAGTTCTCAAGGTCTACTCCCTCATAGAACTCTTCGGAAAGAGTATCGAAGTTGTTCTCTTCAATGTAGTCTTTGATTCCGGACTGCTCATAGAGCATGGTAATCATACGCTGCTTGAAGCAATGACATTTGCGGCCGTCGATGTAACCGGTATCCTGACAGTCAGGACAATCGTATACAGGCGCAAGATAATCCTCAGGATATCCTCCCGCCTTTAAAAGCTGCAATTTGGAGTCCTTAAGCGTGGTAAGCGCAAAGTGGAGATCGGATAAAGCATTTGAATCTCCGCCCATAAGCTTACGACCGTATTCCATACTGGTGGATGCAACGGCCTCGTCTAAGGCTTTGTAACCGTCAAGTTCGTTATAAATAGCCGCACGTCTTTTCTCGAGAATACGTC
Organism: Lachnospiraceae bacterium G11; assembly: GCA_900103495.1. Lineage (GTDB taxonomy): Bacteria > Bacillota > Clostridia > Lachnospirales > Lachnospiraceae > G11. The sequence continues at coordinate 57,650 of FMWZ01000022.1, forward strand.
TGTTCCTGTCGCGGGTCTCGTCGTATTCCCTAAGGATAGTGTTATACTGCAAATTACTTAACGCCATGGATGGTACCCCTATATCTCCCTCTCTTTATTGATAGCTCAAAAGTTCCCTCTCAAGAGCTTCATAATCGTAAGAATTCTGCTGGTACTGAGTAAACTTGTTGTTAGTTACGGTGCGTGTAGTTTTCTTCTTGCGGTACATCTCATCGAGTGTAACGATGTCTTCTTTTCTCTTGACACCGGATGTGTTCCAGCTTGTCAAGATTCCGTCTGCATACTCGAAACGGTGTGAGTCTGTGGCGAGAACTGTTCTCTCACATGCCTCTATTATAACATCTTTGCCAAATCCGAATTCCTTGGTCCATCTGTTGATGAATTCCATCTCCTTGTTTGTGGGAGATGTGGATTTGCCAAGGGCGTTCATTATCTCGTATACGGATTTGTCAAACTTTGTGGTCTGACGTTTAGCCTGCTTGGGTGTTGTGATACCTGCTTCTGCCCAGCTGATAGCAACTGTTTCGATGTATCTGAAACTCTTCTTGCCCTGCTCAACACAGTACTGAACGAGATAATCAATCAGGTCATCGGAGAAGTGAAGCTCCTCTGAGATATAGATGATTGTCTTCACCTCAGCTGCGGTGAGAGGCTTTCCGAGATAGGTCTCGAGAACGAATAACAACTGGTCTGATGATTTCTTGAAATCAAGAAGGTCATCTGATGTGTAAACCGGCTTAACGGGAATATCTGATTCCTCTGCCTCTTTGATTTCGGGAGTTACAACAGGAGCAATCTTCGGAACAATGGTAAGAATCTTGTTGCGCCTGTTTACAAGATCTTCCATGCGGATGCCTGTAAGTGACTTGTTCTCATCAAAATCTAAAGAAAGTATGGAATTCTTCTCCCAGTATTTTAAAGCACGTAAAACGTCCTTCTCGGTGTAGTTAAACTTGTCAGCGATGTCAGAAACGCTGGTGGGTAAACGAGAACTCATTACCCTCACAAGATAAAGATAAATCTTTATCTGTGCATCGTTGGCGCCGGCCATATACTCATCTATAAACAAATTTGAGATGGAGGTATAGTCAGCCTCGCCGTCCTTATAAATTTTGATTTGATTCATGTGTGTGTTCACCTAACCTCTTTATGTGTAGCAGAATGAATTATAGCATAAGGATTATGAAAAGGGAATAGCAAAAATACCGAAAAACCCAGTAAAATCAAGGGTTTGCGACGATTGTGGATAATGTGGATAATGTGGAAAAAAACTGTTCGCGTTTGTGAATAGGGTGCATTTTGGGCAAAAATAATCCACATCCTTAAACCGTGGATAAAGGTTTAAAAAATGTGGATAATGTGGATTCTTTATTTGCCTAACAGGTTTTCACCGATTTTATGCACATCTCCGGCACCCATAGTTATCAACAGGTCGTTGGGGTTACATTTTTGTAATAAAAAATTTTCTATTTCATCAAAACTTCTAAAATAGTAGGCGTCACCACCGAATTCATTGACCCTGTCTTTCAGTAACTCGGATGAAATTCCAAGGGTATCCGTTTCTCTGGCTGCATATATATCTGCTAAAACCACATGGTTCGCCGTAGCCAGCACTTTGGCAAAGTCATCGAAGAAGGCTTTGGTTCTTGTGTAGGTGTGAGGCTGGAATACAACCCAGAGTTCTCTGTGGGGATATTTCTCTGCAGCCCCTAAGGTTGCTTTAATTTCTGTAGGGTGATGGGCGTAATCATCGACAATGGTCACTTCACCGACTTTACCCTTATACTCGAATCTTCTGTCGATGCCGTGGTAGTTCTTAAGAGCAGGGATTGAAATGTTATCGCCAATCTTAAGGGTGTCTGCCAAAGCAAGAGCAGCAAGGCTGTTAGATACATTCTGCATTCCGGGAATGGAAAGGGTAACCTTTCTCTCTCCCAAAGGAGTTACTGCTGTATAGCTTGCACATCCGAAATCGTCAAAGGTAACGTCCTTTGCGGTATAGTCGAAGTTTCCTCTTATTCCGTATGTAAGTACTTTACACTTGATACCCTCAGTGATTTCTGAGAGGTTTTCGATTTCACCATTAATAATGAGAGTTCCATCAGCCGCAATCTGGCTTGCAAACTTGTGGAAGGAATGTCTGATATCATCAAGATCCTTGAAGAAATCCAGATGGTCTTCTTCTATATTAAGGATAAGTCCCACTGTGGGGTAAAGGCTTAAGAAACTGTTGGTGTACTCGCAGGCCTCGGTTACGAAGTAATCGGGACCGCCAACGCGGATATTTCCACCAATGCTTTTAAGGATTCCGCCGATTGAAAGGGTGGGATTAACCTCAGCGGACATGAGAATCTCGGAAATCATACTTGTTGTGGTGGTCTTTCCGTGGGTTCCGCTGATGGCAACCGAAGTTTTGTAGTTATTCATAAGCTGACCTAAAAGCTCAGCTCTTGTAAGCATGGGAAGCTCGGCCTTAACACATGCGGCAAATTCAGGGTTGTCGGAGTGGATTGCTGCGGTATAAACAACGCAGTCGATACCGGGCTCGATATTGGAAGCCCTCTGTCCGATGAAGATCTTTGCTCCGTTCTTCTCAAGAGCCGCAGTAAGGTCACTTGCCTTGTTGTCGGAACCTGAAACAGTGAAGCCCTCCCTTAAAAGAACTTCTGCAAGACCGGACATGCTGATTCCGCCGATTCCGATGAAGTGTATATGAATTGGTTTGTTGAAATCTATCTTATACATATATGGATTAAACCTCCAAAGTTTGATTACATCCACTACATTATAGCCACTTGACGCAAAAAAGACAAATTCCATTATTTTTCACAAAAAGGTGACTTGTAATCTTAAATTCCGTTTTGTAGCGCTAAATTCCACGCTTGCTACACAAAAAATTGATTAACAAGTTTCTAAAACAAAAAAATGGTGGTTTTTGGTCAATAAAACAACTATAATTATCCAAAAGTCGGAAGAATGCGCACTTCAATGAGAAGTCGAATTCACGAGGTCCTGGTAAGAGTTAGTGAATTCCACCCCAAATCGGAAACGGTATGAAACTCATCCAATTGCGCAGGACTCCGGCTTTTTGCTCTTTTTTACTTTAACAAGCTGGGTTTAAGGATTACCTCATTTGAGGGTATTTTTCTTACACCAAGCCGACTTAGAATTTCTTTTCCATAATAGAAGCAAAAAGCTTCGTATGGCGTTTTATCACCGAGCTCTGGTCGGCTGTAAGAATTGATGTGATCCATCATTAAATCAATCTGTTTTTGAGAGTATTTACTAAGGTCCACTCCCTTAGGGATGATTCGTCTAATGAATTCATGATTGTTTTCACATGATCCTTTTTGACCGGGAGAAGAAGGATTACAATAGAACATTTTTGTTTTAATACCACCATTGTAATCGGTCTCAATGGCTGTGGGATTTGAGAATTCAGAGCCATTATCAGCAAGGCATAGAGAAAAAATCTTCCTGTAATTCTCGTCGCCCAGCAGGACATATAATCGGTCAAAGATATCAATTACTGACTGGGAGTCATTTGCTTCCCTAAGAAAAGCCAGTTGAAGTTTGGGCCGAACGAAGTGGATTGTAAGCAACACAGCTCCGCCTCTAAGCCCTTCAACTGTGTCCAGCTCGGTTATGGGGACTGACGGATTTGACTCACAATAAAGTTTGAAATCTTCATAAGTTCGTCCTATACGACAAGCTTTATCCACTTTTAGGGACACAGATTTCTTCTTTCTGGGTCTAAATCTAACCTTTCTGGGCATGTCTATGTTTTTGGCTGAGAACAGTCCATTGTCAGCATAGACGTAGGCGGTTTTTTCACAGCAAGGGATGGAATCAGCGTTGTTAACCAATATGTGATGTAAAGATTGACCGTTTTTTAATAGTGGGCTGATTATTGAGTCAAGTCGTTTACGCTCACTTTCGGTAAGATTAAAGCCTGACCGTGATTCGCTTCTTACGACTTCATATTCTTTTTGAGCAGCAATGCCTCTGTAGAATCGTTTTTCTAAACGGCATTTTCTGCGTTCTACGCAACCATTACACACATATGGTGGTTTTAGATATGAGAAGCATTGTTTTTTCTCATAATCTTTGCAGGAAGTCATACATTTACCGCAGACACTGCACCTATTGTGCCATGCGGTATTATTGCAGATTTTGCATACATCTCCTTTGTGAGAACACTTTTTGTTATGTACGCAATCATTGAAAGAGTTGAAGTAAGATCCACTTTTTTCAAAGACATAATGCCCTCGAACCTCTTTGGAGATGGTGGTACAGTCCCTTCCTAATCTTTCCCCAATGGCCTTAAAACTTAGCCTTTCACTAAGAAGTAATTCTATTTGACGGCGCTCATCTAAGGTCAAATGCTTATTCTTATTCATATAATTCTCCTGTTCCAGCCGGAGCCAAGAGATGGATGAACAATAATAAGATAGCATTAAGAATTATTAAATTCTACACTTGGATTTAGAAGTAGTAACTTCAACTTTTGATTATCATGGGATGGAATTTAGTTTTACAAGTAAAATTT
>FMWZ01000007.1 GCA_900103495.1 Lachnospiraceae bacterium G11
AGACCATGCGGTCCTGTGCGCTTATGCGGTATTAGCAGTCGTTTCCAACTGTTGTCCCCCAGTACATGGCAGGTTACCCACGCGTTACTCACCCGTCCGCCACTAAAACTACTCAAGAATTGAACGAGTTCGCTTCAGCGAGTAGTTTCCGTTCGACTTGCATGTGTTAAGCACGCCGCCAGCGTTCATCCTGAGCCAGGATCAAACTCTCATGTTAAATGTTTGTTGATCCGGTCAAAATAGTCTGGCTATCTAAACCGAAAATTTACTAATTAAAGGTTTTTGTTCTCTGAACAATTTTTTAGGAATTGTTTCAGGGTTGCATTGTTGTTCATTTGTCAAGGTACTGCGTCTTAAGCGGTGTCCCGCTCGCGACAATGACTACTATATCACCCTCAAATAATAATGTCAACAATAATTTTCACTTTTTTTGAAAAAATTTTCAAAACCGGCCGGGTGTGTCAAAAAAGCCCCGAAAATCGGGGCTTTTCCAAATCAAGATGTTTAAATTGTGTGTTCAAAATAACAAATTATTGGGTTAATCAAGTCGAGTTGTCGCAATTTTTGACTCACTTTGAATAGAAACCCCTACAGAAGAAATATCCGAGGATAAAACTTCATCTATTTGCGCTATCAGTACAAGAGATTCTGATTGTCCGCTTGCCAAAGTCCCTTTGAATGTACCAAGGTCATTAAGAAGCAGTGACTGTTCAGCAAATTTGGTATTGCCACCGTTAACAGAAATAAGGAATGTTGCATTGGTGGCCATCATATCAATGTCCTTTGTCTCACCGCTCACGTTGGTAAGATCAAAGTTTAAGATCAAAAGGTCCTTGCCTGTTGCCGCAGGCACTGAGAAGTATAATCCCTCTCCCGCTTCAGGATAAGAGTCCGGATGAACTTCATATCCCGTATATCTTATATTGACTCCGTCAAGCCCCAGGAACTCCTCCACATACACGGGAGCAGTTGTGCCTGTTCCGGTTGCATTGTCAACCGTGGGCGTATTCTCAAGAGCCTGTTTCTTCTCTTCCTTTTCTTTTTCCTTTAACGCCTTGGATTGTCTTGCATATACCTCAGCGTTAACTTTATTGTCCGCAAGAGTCTTTAATCTTGTAAGCTCTGCTTCCAGTTCTTTGTCGCTTAAGAGTCTGTTCTTATGGTGGGAATCATACTTCATAAGAATTCCCACTGCATACTGAGAGACCTCCTGCCTTTCCTCTTCAGTCAATGTAGGCATAGGATCCAGATCACATCCTGCAAAGGAAAATGCAAAGACAAGAGTTGCAACCAATATTTTGACAGGTAAAAATGATTTCTTCTTCATTTATATGTCCCTTCAAAAAATGATTAATAGCAAATTAAGTATATCATACCGATTCTTTCATCACAAGAAAGTCAGAATAACTCTTCTTCAATGCTTTGGAACAATTGGCTTTTACAAAAATACAGTCATCCCTGTACTCCGACTCGATTATGCGTCCTTTATTTCGCATAACATTAAGGGCACTACCCATTGAGTAAGGCAGATTAAACTCGCACTCCTCATAATCCGAATACAGCTTCTCGCAAATGGCATTGGTAAGTCTTTCGATATCCCCTTTGTTTTTGGCGCTTATATATAAGGAATCATCGCTATCTTTATATATGCCAGGTTTCTTATCGCATTTGTTATATACATATATGGTAGGAATACCGCCGGCACCAATTTCATTAAGGGTCTCCTTGGTAACATTAATGTGCTGCTTAAAGTTCTCATCCGAGAAATCCACAACATGCAAAAGAAGATCCGCCTGCAACACTTCCGATAAAGTAGATTTAAAAGCTTCAACCAGCCCGTGGGGCAATTTATGTATGAATCCGACAGTATCTGACAGGAAAAAATCTTCCTTATCTTTAATACTGATCTTTCTTACAGATGTATCCAGTGTTGCAAAAAGCATATCCTTCTCAAATACCTTTTTATCCTTAGCTTCACCGAAGCAATCTACCATACTGTTTAATATAGTAGATTTACCTGCGTTGGTGTAACCAACGAGAGCCACCTGTCTTATGCTGTCATTCTGTCTTTTCTTTCTCTGGGTCTCTTTATCCTTGGATACTTCTTTTAATTCTTTTCTCAAAACAGAAATGCGATGTTCAATGGCACGTCTGTCCAGCTCTATCTTCTTTTCACCTGCACCCTTGTTACTTCTGGAGCCGGAGCCGCCGCCCTGTCTTCCAAGATTCGTTCTCATTCCGGCAAGTCTAGGGAGCATATACTTAAGCCTTGCACTTTCAACCTGGAGCTTTGCCTCGTTGCTGCCGGCCCTTCTGTTAAAGATTTCAAGGATTAATCCGGTTCTGTCCATAACGGCAAGTCCAAGTTCATCCTGCAGATTCTTCATCTGCATTGGGCCTAAGGTGTTATCAAAAATAACCGTTTCAGCCTCCATATCTCTTGCAAACTCTTTAAGGAACTCAACCTTGCCTGCTCCCATGCATGTTGCTTTATTTATTTCCGAAACCGTTTGGGTGACAGCACCCATGACTTCCATGTCACAGGCCTTGGCCAGATCCTCCAGCTCTTCAAGGGAGAGCTCGAAGTTTTCGTCCTCACCTGTATCAACTCCTGCAAGAACAACTTTTTCTAATGTTCTGTCTTCATTAACTATCAAATTCTTTTATCTTCCTTCCGAACCGTTAATGCACTGAAGTTCAAAGTAGAACTCCACGGCATTTTCATAATTAATCACACCGTAGGGCTTATCCATGGCCTCCATTATGGCCTTTACTATTGATAGCCCAACGCCACTGCCACCATACTCTCTGGTTCTTGCTTTGTCAACCTTATAAAACTTCTCCCAAATATGGGGCAGACTGTCCTCGGGAATGGGGTCCCCGGAGTTGACAACGGAAATCCTTACATTTCCGTTCATAAGCCTTGCAGCTTTTATTTCTATTTTCTTATCATATTTCGAATGGTTTACCGCATTGGTAAAATAGTTGGCCAGAACCTCCTCTGTCATGAACTCATCTGCCAGAACAACGCAGGGTTCAGTACAGTTATTAATTACCTTTATGCCATTTTGTTCCACAAGCACATCGGTTTTGACAAGATAGTTCCTTATCAGTTCAGAAAGATCGAATTCCACGGGATTAAGAATATCGGCCCCGTTCTCCAGTTCATTCAGGTTAAGAAGTTTCTTAACCATTTCATTCATCTTCGAGGCTTCGTCAATAATTACGTCACAGTATGTATTCCTGCTTTCCTCATCCTCATTGACATTTTCCTTTAAGCCCTCGGCATAACCCTGAATCAATGCTATGGGAGTTTTCAGTTCATGAGTGACATTTGAAAGGAACTCCCGGCGCATCTCATCGATCTTCTCTTTCTCTTCAATGTCCTTCTTTAATTCGGTAATGGTTCTCTCCAGAGTGGCTGACATCTTATTAATGTTTTCTCCGAGAGTAGATATTTCGTTTTTACCCTCTCCTTCATACTTGGCGGTGAAATCCAGATTGGTCATCCTTTCGGAGATATCTGTAAGATTCCTTATGGGGCCCGTAATTTTACCGGTGGCAAAATAAATAATCAGTCCTCCGAGAATCGCAGTCAAAAGACCTGTTATGGCCAGGAATCTGTTGGCGGTATTTACGCTCTCCTTAATACTCTCCACAGAGCTTCGAAGCATAAAGAAATGCTCCGTATCAAACATGCCCCACATCTGAAGATAATTAAGTTCCGATCTGGCATCGGGCACATTCTGGAGAATATAGTACTCAGTTTTATCCTCATTCTCGTAAATCTCAATCTCTTCTTCCGGATGTCTTTGCTCAAATATGCTCTGGTACAAAACAGACTGCATGAACTCCTTCTCAGCGCCAACGCAGATGGTAATTCTGGAATCCATATCCATAACCAGGAGGCTTAAATTATACTTGATGCAGATGGCATTTAAATCTCTGCCAAAAGCGTCTGTTTCCAAATCCCCCTCCTTTGCCGCTTCCTTTAGGGCATCATAGGCTTCGTGGATTGCTTTAATCTTCCTGGATATATAGTATTTTTCAAGATAAAAAGAGTTGATGATAAAGCACAACAAGATTGTGCCAAACATCAACCCTATAAATATTCCGGCAAACTGCCTCTTTATTGAATGTTTCAAAATCTAGCCTCGATTCAGGCCGCCAAAATCAATATCCATGGCGACTATAAAATCATAATCGGGAAAAGTCTCCTTTAAATCATGAAGTATCCCTTCATAAACTGCATTTCTACTGGGGGCATCAAAGCTCACCACCACATCGAAACGCATATATTTCTCTTCCTCATCAAGGTAAAAGCCATGCATCTGGAGAACATGTTCCTGAGCAAGGACGACTTTCTTAACCTTTTCCTTGATAGCGATTATTCGTTCGTCACCTGTATTAAAAGAATAAACTCCTACTGCCGTAAGCAGAACATTGTACTTTGTGTATATTTCGTTTGTTATGTCTCTGGTAAGCTTATCAAGTTTCTCCGCAGACAAGGTGTCTGGAACTTCAATATGTACGGAACCGTTATATGTGTCCGGGCCGTAATTGTGAAGCACCAGATCATAGGCTCCGGAAACCTCCGGGAAACCTGCAATTGTTTTCTTGATATTTGTAATAAGGGAGATTTCGCCGGGTTCACCAAGAATCTCGGAAATGGTCTCCTTAATCATATCTGCGCCGGACTTAATAATTACGAGGGATATAATGGCACCAAGCCATGCTTCCAAAGAAACGTCCGTGAAGATGAAAATCAAAGCTGCAATAATGGTTCCTGCGGAAATAACCGAATCAAGAAGTGCATCCTTACCGGAATTTATAAGAGAGTCCGAGTTAACCTGCTCTCCTTTGCCCTTAACGTATTTCCCAAGAAATATCTTTACAAACACAGCTGCAAAAACTATCACAAGGGATGCCGAAGAATAATCCGGTGTGGTTGGATTAATGATTTTCTTAACCGATTCTGTAAAGGATGTTATTCCGGCATAGAGAACAATCAGCGATATAATCATGGCGCTCAGATACTCAATTCTGCCGTATCCGAATGGATGCTTTCTGTCCGGTTCCTTTGATGCAAGCTTTGCTCCGATAATTGAGATGAGTGAGCTTAAGGCGTCAGAAGTATTATTTACAGCATCCATTACAATTGCAATGGACCCTGATACCAATCCTATTACTGCCTTAAAACCGGCAAGCAAAAGATTAACAATTATCCCGATAATACCAGTTTGGACAATTATTTTTTCTCTTGCTTTCTCGTTTCCGGTAAACTCATTAACACTCATTTTTTATCCCCGTCCTGATTCTCCAGTATTTTATATAGAATTCTATACAAATCTGTGGCGTCTTCCTTATTGAGGGGTGTAACCGTTTCCGCAATCTTATAGGGAATATCCTTGCACTTTTCCTTGAGAGCTTCTCCTTCAGGTGTAAGTGAAATCTGAGTTACTCTTTCATCCTCTTTAAGACGTGTTCTCTTGACGTAACCTTTATCGGCCATCTTCTTAAGAAGAGGTGTCAATGTGCCTTCATCAAGGAATAGCTTCTTTCCGAGTTCACCTACTGTTGAACTGCCTTCTTCCCACAACACAAGGAAAACGATGTATTGGGTATATGTTAATCCCAAAGGCTTAAGGAAGGGTGTATAGGAGTTCACAATCTTCCTTGAGCATGCATATAAGGGAAAGCATAGCTGAATTTTAAGTCTCAGTTGTTCGTAGGTATCTGCCATTTCTTCCTCCAAAAATCAATTTCTGTTACCTATTATACTACAATAATGACTCAACGCACTTACTAACTTCGGACATTTTCATGCTGGGCTCAAAACGGGCAACCACATTTCCTTTTCTGTCCACAACGAACTTGGTAAAGTTCCACTTGATATCAGGATTATTCTTGTAATCCTTGTCGATTTTCTTAAGCATTGCGCTCATGGCAAGAGCTGTGGGGCCCTTTCCGAAACCTTCAAATCCCTTCTCGTCCTTGAGAAATCTGAATAAGGGCAATTCATTCTCGCCGTTTACATCAGACTTCTTCATCTGAGGGAATTTTGTATTGTACTTCAGACTGCAGAATTCATGAATTTCTTCATCCGTTCCGGGGGTTTGACCTGCAAACTGATTACAGGGAACATCTACTATCTCAAATCCTCTGTCATGAAACTTCTCGTACATTTCCTCTAAATCTTTATAATGAGGAGTAAATCCACAACCGGTAGCCGTATTAACAACCAATACAACCTTTCCTTCAAAATCCTTCATTGATACTTCTGATCCATCGGGTGCTAAAACACTATAATCATAGAAACTCATATTAATCCTCCTTTAGTCTGGTTGATGTTTTGAATTTTGTCAAATTATATTTTATCAAATATATCCCAAATGTCAAGCATCAAATTTATAACCCATTCCCCAAATGGTACTAATAAGGTTTCCCTTCTCTCCCAACTTGCTTCGAAGCTTTTTAACGTGGGTATCAATGGTTCTGGCATCGCCGAAATAATCATAGTCCCACACATTGTTTAGAATCTTCTCCCTGGAAAGGGCTATCCCTTTGTTGGCCATAAAGAAAGTTAAAAGTTCAAATTCTTTATAACTTAATTCCACCTCCACACCATCCACCGTTACGGTATGGGCAGATTTGTCTACAACGATGCCTCCCAATTCAATTTTCTCATCTCCCCCATCTGCCGAGGTTCTTCTAAGAATCGCTGCAATTCTGGCCACCAGTATCTTTGGGCTGAAGGGCTTTGAAATATACTCATCAACTCCCAGATTAAATCCAAGAAGTTCATCCCGCTCTTCTGACTTTGCTGTAAGCATAATAATCGGGACTTTTGAGTTACTTCTGATTTCTTTGCAGACTTCCCAGCCGTCAAGCTTCGGCATCATCACATCCAAAACTATAAGGTCGGTATCACTGTTGGCATAAAAAACATCCAATGCCTCCTGACCGTCTCCGGCTTCCAAAACAGTATAACCGTCTTTCACAAGGAAATCCTTAACCAGTTTTCTCATTCTGGATTCATCATCTACAACCAATATCTTTTTATTGTTCAAAATTAATCAACCTTCTTATATCAGTTTCTTATAAGTTCAAGTTCTTTCTCTTTAATGGCTTTTTCTCTGTCATTAAGTTCCTGTTCCCATGCAGAGTATCTGTTTTGAATGGCAGTCTCATAATTTAAAATGTTGGGATTGTCACTCTTAATGGTAATCACAAACATAACTATAACGGCAACCAGAAGAACCACATTCATTATAAGAGATATTTTGTGATTTGTACGAAGCTTCTCCTGTTTTTGTTTAAACATCTCATTTTGCTTCTCCGAAACTGTCTGAGGCCTGAGTCGTTGATCAAAATTGGCCTGCACAAAAACCGGAAGCAATTCGTCAGGGTTGGCTCCGCCCTTGATCAGGGCATTATAAAGGTCCTGCATGAACGCAAGCCCGATGGGGGTTCTAAACAAACGCTCCTTATTGGACTTCTCATACAGGGCTTTAACTTTATCAAATGAGCTCATATCCATATGGGACTTGATATAAGCCACCTGCTTCTTTTCCTTCGCCGCTCTTTCAGCGTCTTCTTTTGTGACAAAAACAAATGCATCTACTTGAAATTCTTTATTCATAACTCTCCCTTATATCTTTTGTTAAGTAATAAGCGCCGCTTATAAAGCGGCGCCTCATGACTACTTTGCTGTAAAACCTTTCACAATCTTCTCAATTTTGTTGGCATCGAATGGTTTCGGCAAGAACATGTCTGCTCCGCTTTCCAACGCTTTCTTCTGGATGGCAAGATTATTATGTGCAGAACATATTACAATCTTTAAATCAGGATACTTTGCTTTCAGGGAACTGGTTATTTCAATTCCGTTCTGATTGGGCATTACCACATCCATAAAAACAACCTGGGGTGCAAATTTTTCTATTTTTTCCAACATCTCTGCACCATCGGCCGCCTGCATAACCTCGTATCCATCTTCCAGCAATATATCTTCAATTAATTCGCGCATATAAACTGAATCATCTACAACCATTATCCTGGCTTTGTCTTTCATGGTCTCCTCCCTGATACACTTATACACTTATACACTTTGGAATATTATACATCAATTCATGCTTAAAGTAAATAATTTTCTAATAATTTGATTATTTACTACAATCCCATGCATTTCTTCATGGTGGAAAGCATTTCGTCTATATCGATGGGCTTTGAGATGTGGCCGTTCATGCCCATATTCATGGTTTCTTTTCTGTCTTCGTCGAAGGCGTTTGCCGTCATGGCAACAATGGGAATATATGCAACCGCAGGATCTTCCAATTCCCTTATCTTTGTAGTCGCCGTATATCCATCCATAACAGGCATTTGTATATCCATAAGAACCAGGTCAAACTCTCCGGGCTTTGCATCTGCCATACGGTTCACAGCTTCCTGACCGTTTACGACGCTCTCAACCTGAATACCCACTTCACTCAGAATTGCTTCGGCAATTTCCCTGTTAAGCTCATTGTCCTCAACCAAAAGAACTTTCTTTCCGGTAAAGTCGTAGTTCTCCTCAGGTACGTCAGTCTTTAACTCTTCTTCCTTCTCTGCCGTCTTAATAACAAGTCTTATGGTTATCTTGGTTCCGACGTTAACTTCACTCCACACATCGATTTCGCCGTCAACCATATCAATAATCTTCTTAACGATTGCCATTCCAAGGCCTGTGCCCTGAATACCGCTAAGGGTTGCGCTTCTTTCTCTTGAGAAAGAATCAAAGATCTGCTCTTTGAATTCCTTGCTCATACCTATACCATTATCCTGCACCACCAGTTCATATTTGGCGAAGCCTTCTTTGATAAGGGGATACTGCCTGACTGTCAGCGAAACAGTTCCTCCCATGGGTGTATATTTAAAGGCATTACTTACAATATTAATTACTACCTGTTTTGCTCTTAATTCATCACAGTATACATAATCGTTTGTGATCTCATCATAGTTTACAAAGAAGTTAATCTGTTTCTTCTCTGCCTCGTTTGCAAACATATCTCTGATGCTTTCAGCCAGGCCCCTTACAGAGGTAGCCACATGGTTAAACTTAACCTTTCCGCTTTCGATACTGGACATGTCAAGGATATCGTTAATAAGGTTAAGCAGATCTTTGCCCGAAAGGATGATTTTGCTTAAGCACTCTTCAAGTCTTGCCTTGTCATCCATTTCCTTTTTGGCAATATCGGCAAAGCCCAGGATGGCATTCATGGGAGTCCTTATATCGTGAGACATATTATTTAGGAATACACTCTTGGCCTTATTGGCAGACTCAGCCATTGCCAAAGCCTCTTCCAACTTCTTCTTGGCATCCTGCTCCTTACTCAAAAGATCCTGGATGCTTCTTATGGTAAGGAAAGCCGAAACCGGAATGCTTCCCTGCTTCTCCTGAATAATAAACGTGGCGCTCTGCCACTCTCTTTCTTCTTCTCCGATACGTACACTGTATTTACACTCTACGCTGTCGTGACTCATGAGCTCGATTCTTGCTCTGTTTAAGTCAAAAAACTGCGTAATCTCACCTATGTTATTTTCGTCCTCGGGAATGCTGTCTATTCTGTCCTTGCTTATGGTCTCATAATTGTACTCAAACCTGTCAGACACATAGGTAGGATAAATCATGTTGATGGACCGTTCTCTGAACTGAATAAAGTATATTTCCCTGTATGAATAAAGGATGCTGGAAAGAGCCTGCTCAATAATGCCTCTTTCTTTTTCACCCTTTTCAATAATGAATTTTTCTCTTTCATATGTGGTGATGTATGTATACATCAAAAGCTCTGCCAGAGTTGTGCCCACGCAAAGAGCCGGTATCGAACCAAGCCAGGCCTGAAATGTGCTTCCAAGCAGAGGAACCGTCAAAAAAACTATTGCCTTCTTGATACGTTTCTTAATCAGATTGTCCTTAATCTTTGCAAAGTTGATTATTCCCCTTACAACAACATAAAACTCATAGAAATATCCGCAGCAAGCCTGAATAAAGTGCAGATTGCCCCTGTGATAGTTAAGATTCTCATCAATATAGAACAAGGATCCTGTCCATACATTGGTAATGGTTAGAATTATGATAATAAATGCGGGAATGTGGATCAGAAGATTTTTCCATCTCTTATGGAAAAAATCTTTGTTGCTAAAATACAGACTTTCGGAGATGTAATACCAGCCCAGCCCCACAAAGCCTGAGAAAAAGAAATATAAGAAATTGGAAGTATAAATAAGATTATATGTCCTTGGAATGACTCCATTGTCAGCAAGTGCCCAAACCGAGTCAGCAGAGAACATAATAAAGCAAAAAAAGGTAAGTAAAGCCAAAACGTATTTATCAACTTTGCTTTCGCCGGAGAAAAATACGCTTATGGCTATAATTGCCATTATTACAATACATATGAAGTTAACTTCCGAATAGAGAATTCCTATCATTACTGTTTTGTAGTCTTTGCAGTCTTTTCCGTTTTGGTGAAAATAAATCTGTCTACAGGTACGCCCATCTTAAGGGATTTCTCCAACAGGTATTCACCTGCCGAGTATTTCTTTGAAACAGTATTCATTGAGGCCTTTAACGCTGCTGAATATATAAGGCCGATAATAAGTGCTATAACAAAAGCGATTGTCTCTCCCTTGGCAGTAAAGCCTCTGGAAGCCCCAAGGAAATACGCAAGCACAGAAAGGATGGCAAAGGCAATCAAAGTTCCGATACACAAATACTTGAATTTCTTTCCCTTATCAACAGGAAGACTTCCAACCATCTTTCCGGATTGCCCGTTAATACCGAAGGAATAAACCTTTCCCTCGTAGCTTGTGGACATAAGCCAGACGGGAAGCATTGCGTACTCTGCCTTTGTGTTTGAAAGCTGAATGCTCTCAGCCTTCTCGATAACTTCTTTATAGTCCTTCACAGCCTCGCGCATCTTGGTCTTAAAGGTGTTCTTCACTCTCTCATTGGCTCTGGGTACAGCATCCTTCTGGTCAACATCATATTTGTCAGCCAGATATCCGCTGAAATATGCAGCATCATATTTTACCGCTTTGGTAAAATCGTAAGGTTCTAAGGAATCCATTGTGTTGTCATCCATTCTCGTGGCAGCATCAACAGGAATCCTCTCGAAATCCATTTCACCCTTTCGAACTACCGTATAATGATCTTTCTTAACATAACGATAGTTGGCATCTTCACTTCTCTCTTCCTTAACCGCATCATAGGTAACAAAGCCGTTTGCATGGCAGGAAAAAAGCCAGAAGGGAACGTAAAGGCCTGTAATCTCTTCCAGTCTGTTTCTGTCAGTAAATGATTTGGGTAAGAGTTTCTTGCCCTTGGTAAATGAAAGGAGCGAGTCTATCGCCTGTCTTTTATCAATAGAAAAAGGCACCACCAAATCAGGGCGATAGAATCCCTCAAAGGACTGAGGGATGACAGCCAGATTACCGCAATAAGGGCATTCCGTAGCGGCGGTGTTCTCATCTGCAGCCATTTCGGCGCCGCAGTTGGGGCATTTATAGCCCTTCACCTTACCGTTCTCATCATTAATCACCTGCTGATCAGCAGTGCTCCATACCATGTTAGATTCACTTGAATGGGCAAGCTCAGCCTCCTCGGCTGCCTTGGCCTGTTCCATCGTAAAATGAGCTTCACAGTGCTCACAAACCAGTTCCCCGGCTTTACCGTTAAACGGTAAATTGGCCCCACAACAAGGGCATTTGAAATTCAATACATCTGCCATAGCCAAAAACCTTCCCCAATCATTATTAGTGGAGTAGACGGGAGTCGAACCCGTGTCCAAAAACCCATTCCCTGTCCTTCTACTATCATAGTTTGTTATCTTGGGCAAGCCCCATTCCCTTAAGCATGAGGAAACAAACACCCTCATACTCTCGGTAGCTTCATAATACGCCCGTATGCGCAAAGCTTAACATACGTCGTTTCCTACAAAGTCGATGCCCGATTCTTAATGTGTAGGTGCACTAAGGCGGACAAAGCTGCTTAGGCAGCTAATGCTAATTTATTATCAGCGTTTAGTTTAGGTTTGCGATTTGACGCATCGCCTGCGGATAGCTTCTCCAGCTGCAAGATCCCTGTCGAAACCATGACTACCCCATATTTAGTTATAACAAAATTATATATCACAAGAAGATGTGAGTCAACAAAGCTAATTATCCGAGATTTCTGATTTTAAATTCTTTCTGTGCCTCCCTTAACTGGTCTTTCTTGGCGATATCAGCTCTCTTATCGTAGAGTTTCTTACCTTTGGCAAGGCCTATTTCAACTTTTGCTCTTCCGTCTTTAAAGTATACCTGAAGAGGGATTAAGGTTACACCCTGTTCGGCAACCTTAGCTGCAAGTTTGTTTATCTCATACTTGTGCATAAGAAGTTTCTTGGGTCTCATGGCATCCACGTTGAAAATATTTCCCTGTTCATAGGGGCTGATATGCATGCCATAAACCCATACCTCACCCTTTTCAATTCGTATGAAAGATTCCTTCACCGAGCACTTCCCCAGGCGAAGGCTCTTCACCTCCGTGCCGTGAAGTTCAATGCCACACTCATATTTCTCTTCAATAAAATAATCATGATAGGCCTTCTTGTTGTTTGCAACAAGTTTCATTCCCTGTTCTTTCATCTATCTGTCCAAATACCTTTCCCAGTCGACTTCTTCGCCTTCCCTTACGGGTACAAAGTCTATGGTTCTTTGTTTAATATCAACGTCCAAAAGCTTTACGCTGATTTCCTCTCCCAGTCTGTATTTCTTGCCTGTGCTTTCACCTATCATTTCATAGGTCTGCTCATTGTAATAGAAATAATCTCCCACAAGCTTTGAAATATGAATCAGTCCTTCTACAGAATTAGGGAGTTCCACATATATTCCCCATTTTGTGATACCACTTATGACTCCGTCAAATGTCTGGCCAATAAAGCCTTCCATATATTCAACCTTCTTAAGCTTCTCTGTCTCACGTTCTGCCTCGTCCGCTCTTCTTTCATAGTCCGAGCAAAGCTTGGCAACACCGGGGAGTATATCTCTGTAATGATCCATCTTTTCGGAATTCAGTCTTCCCCTTAGGGAGTCCTTGATTATTCGATGAATCTGAAGATCAGGATATCTTCTTATGGGTGATGTAAAATGCGTGTAATACTTAAAAGCAAGTCCAAAGTGTCCGTCACAGGAATCGGAATACTTCGCTCTTTGCATGCTTCTTAATGTGAGTTTGCTGATAAGCGTCTCCTCCGGGGTTCCCTCCACAGACTTAAGAAGCTTCTGTATTTCCTTGGGATGAATACTCTTCCCTATTGTATCACTATTCCTGCCTGACTTTTTAAGGAAATAGCCAAAGTTTCTTATAAAGGTGGCCAGTTTCTCCATCTTCTCAGGTTCCGGTGCCCCGTGAACTCTGTAAAGGAAGGGGACCTCCTGCCAGTAAAAGTGTTCCGCCACAGTTGTGTTGGCTGCCAGCATGAAATCCTCAATAAGTCTCGTGGCATCATTTCTTATGTAAGGTTCAATGGAAACAGGAATCCCGGCTGCATTGAGCTTAATCTTACTTTCCGGCAAATCAAAGTCTACAGAGCCTTCCTGTCCTCTCTTGGCTCTAAGTAATTCCGCCGTGTCCTTCATGAGAAACAGCATTTTTTTCAAATGTCTTAAATCTCTGACCGTGGCCTTATCCTTGTCAAATAACTTCTGAACCTGATTATAGGTAAGGCGCCTGTTTATGTTAATAACGCTCTCTTCAATACTATGAGAAACAATATTTCCTTCCTTATCAATTTCCATAAAGCAGGTTAAGGCAAGTCTGTCTTCCCCTGCATTAAGGGAACACATTCCGTTTGATAAGGCAAAAGGAAGCATGGGAATAACCCTATCCAAAAGATAAACACTGGTGCCCCTCTTTAAAGCTTCCTTATCAAGGGCAGACCTTTCCTGAACATAGTTGGCCACATCCGCAATGTGTACCCCCAGTCTTACATGGCCGTGTCTTAACTTTTCAAGGCTTACCGCGTCATCAAAATCCTTGGTATCTTCGCCGTCTATGGTAACCATGGTAATCTTCCTTAAATCAGATCTTCCATCCATATCGGCCAAACTTACTTCACTTGCCACCTTCTCAGCCTGCTTAAGAACCTTACCCGGAAACTCTGTGGGAATATCAAGTCCCTTTGCAATGGCAAGAATATCAACGCCGGGTTCATCAATATGACCAAGGACCTCGGTAATAGCGCCCTCCGGATTGCTTTTCTTTCCATCGCCATAATTAATTATGGTTGCAACGACCTTGGAACCGTCTTCCGCGCCCTTGGAATTCTCCTTTGCAATAAATACGTCAAAGGGAATCTTCTTGTCATCGCAGCTGACAAATCCATAGTTCTTGGACTTCTCGAAAGTGCCAACGACCTGCTTAATCCCTCGTTCAATAACTCTTACAACTTCAGCTTCGGGTCTGCCGCCCTTCTTGCTTCTGAGATACCTGATTTCAACCGTGTCCTTATGAATGGCTCCGTTAACCCTGGATTCACTGATGTGGAAGTCCTGTTCAAATCCTTCAACGGTAACAAAGCCAAAGCCACCCTCGGTACCACAGAAAGTTCCCACAAAGGAATTAAGAAGTTCCTGCTCTTTGCTGACTTTTTTATTCTTATTCTTTTTCTCTTTAGTTTCTTTCTTCTTACCCATACCTGAATTATAGCAAAAAAATGACCACTCTTGCTTGAAGAGTGGTCAAATAAATGCAATCAATTAAAATCTTGAAATGTTAAGTACTGCAGCAAGAACCATAAACAAAACTGCCAAAACCTTGGTGATCTTAACAAGTGCGCCCTCCATGGAACGGCCCTTGTTCTTACCCCAGTATGTCTCTGCAGCACCGCTGATAGCTCCTAAGCCTGCTGACTTTCCTTCCTGCATTAAAACCAAAACTATTAAAGCAAGACAAACAATTATGAAAACTATTGTCAATATTAATCTTAAAACTTCCATTGGATAAACCTCCTAATGCGTCACACAAAAGACAGTTTAGCATAAATACAAAGGTATTGCAACAATTAATTATTGTACAGATGACATGCAACTGTATGTCCGTTGCCCATATCCTTAACCTCAGGGACTTTGTTCTTACAGATTTCCATACACTGTGAACATCTTGTATGGAACTTACAGCCGCTGGGCGGGTTTGCAGGTGAAGGAATGTCTCCCTCAAGAAGAATTCTGTTCATCTTTACATCGGGATCTGCAATGGGAACCGCAGAGAATAAAGCTTTGGTATAAGGATGTAAAGGATTTGCAAAAATATCTTCAGTAGAACCGTTCTCAACCATTGATCCAAGGTACATAACACCGATGGTATCGGAAATATGCTGAACAACAGAAAGATCATGAGAAATGAACAAGTATGTAAGATTTCTCTTCTCCTGCAGTTCTTCCATAAGGTTGATTATCTGCGCCTGAATGGAAACGTCAAGTGCTGAAACGGGCTCATCACAAACGATGAATTTAGGGTTAAGAGCCAAAGCTCTTGCGATACAGATTCTCTGTCTCTGTCCGCCCGAGAACTCATGAGGATATCTGTCGATGTAGTAAGGACGAAGACCACAGTCCTCCATAATCTTAAGAACATAATCACGATACTCACTTGCAGGAACAATTCCGTGCTCTCTTACCGCTTCACCGATAATCTCGCCGACAGGCATTCTGGGATCCAAAGATGAGAAAGGATCCTGGAATATCATCTGCATTGAAGGACGAGCTTTTCTAAGCTCCTCTCTTTTAAGCTTTGTCATATCCATTCCGTTAATGGAAATCTGACCCTCTGTAGGCTCGATCAGTCTTAAAAGGGTACGTCCAAGTGTAGATTTACCACATCCTGACTCACCAACGAGTCCGAAGGTCTCACCCTCTTTAATTCTGATGTCAACACCATCAACGGCTCTGACATGTCCGATAGTCTTCTGAAGAAGACCGGACTTTATGGGGAAATACTTTTTAACGCCCTTGGCGTCAACTACATAATTCACATTACTCATTTTAGTTTTCCCCCTTTACTTCATTTTCACGAAGGTAACAGCTTACCTTATGTGTCTCACTAAGGGAGATTAATTCAGGATATGCACCCTCACACTTTTCAACACACATTTCGCATCTGTTCTTGAAGTAACAATGCTCAGGCAGGTTGATAGGGTTAGGTACGTTACCGGGAATGGAGTAAAGCCTTTCAACCTTTTCACCGAGCATGGGCTTTGACTTCATAAGTCCTATTGTGTAGGGGTGTGAAGGATGATGGAAAATATCATCAGCAGTACCCTGCTCCACAACACGACCGGCGTACATAACAACAACGTAATCAGCCATCTCAGCTACCACGCCAAGGTCATGGGTGATAAGCATAATGGATGCGTTGATTTTATCCTTTAATTCTCTGAGAAGGTCAAGAATCTGGGCCTGGATTGTAACATCAAGGGCTGTAGTGGGCTCATCCGCAATGATAAGCTGAGGATTACAGGAAAGTGCCATTGCAATAACCACACGCTGTCTCATACCACCGGAAAGCTCATGAGGATAAAGATTAAGCATTCCCTCTCTCTTGATTCCTACCATCTCAAGTGTCTCTAAAGCTCTTGCTTCAATATCCTTCTTCTTCATGTCGGGATTATGAAGAGCAATACACTCCATCAACTGATCGCCGATGGTGAATACAGGGTTAAGAGTGGTCATGGGCTCCTGGAAAATCATGGAGATTTCATTACCACGAATCTTCTCATATTCCTTTATGGGAAGTTTTGTAAGATCTATCGCTCTGTTCTTTGATACCTGGTTAAATCTTATGGATCCGCCTGAAACCTGACCTGTAGGTCCCTGTAAAAGGCCCATAACAGAAAGAGAAGTAACTGACTTTCCACAGCCGGACTCTCCTACAACGCCGATGGTCTTACCCTTCTTAATATCAAAGGTTACACCGTCAACAGCCTTAACTGTTCCAACATCGGTATAGAAATATGTTTTAAGATTGTCGAACTCAATGATGTTGTCATTGTCCTTCATCTTAGTTACATATTCTGATTCGGGAGCTCTTTT
The DNA here is from genome assembly GCA_900103495.1 of Lachnospiraceae bacterium G11. Classification (GTDB taxonomy): domain Bacteria; phylum Bacillota; class Clostridia; order Lachnospirales; family Lachnospiraceae; genus G11. Next base: position 17,104 of record FMWZ01000007.1, read on the forward strand.
TCTTTTCTGATTCTTGTTGTATTCTCTATATTTCTTGGCGTTAAACTTCTTAATTTCTTTTAAACGCTGTTTTTGTTCTTTAGCAGTCATGCGCGTCACCTACCTTTTCATCCTGGGATCGAATGCGTCACGCATACCGTCACCGATAAAGTTGAAAGCAAGAACAGTTAAAAGGATAAGAATTCCGGGAGGTGCCCAAATATTGGGATAGTTCTTCAGAATAATTGAATCCGCAACTGTATTTGCCATATTACCCCATGAAGCATAAGGCCATGCAATACCTACACCCAAATATGAAAGAACCGATTCATAAAGAATAACCGATCCTACATCCATTGTTGCAATAAGGATAATAATAGGCATTGTATTGGGAACAAGGTGCTTGAAAATCTTACGGGTAGTTTTGATTCCTGTAGATTCTGCAGCCTGCATATATTCCATTTCTCTTAATGAAAGAATCTGTGCTCTTACGTTTCTTGCTACGCCTGCCCAGTCAAGAATACCCATGACAATCATGATGAAATAAATCTTGTACTGGGGAGAAATGTTGTATCCTACGAAGAGTGATGACAGAATCAACATAATAGGTATAAACGGCAACGAATAGAAAACTTCAACCAATCGCATGATGACCATGTCGACGGCGCCTCCGTAATATCCAGCCAATCCGCCAAGAAAAATACCTAAAATAAGCTCAATAATAACTACTACGAAGCCTACTGTAAGGGAAATACGTCCGCCGTACATAAGACGTGTAAATACATCTCTTCCGTCAGTGTCGGTTCCAAGCCAATGAGCTTCAGATATGGGAGCCTTAACATTGATTCCCATCTGGGACATGTCAAGTTCTTCCTGCATGCGATGCTCTTCTCCTGTAGCCATGTCTTTATAGAATATTTCGTACTCACCATAGGGAGTAAGGAACGGTCCGATTATACAGAAAAGAGCCATAACGGCAATAATGGCTACACCGATACATGCCAGTTTATTTCTGAAGAATCTCTTTGCAACAAGCTGACCGGGGGTCATTATAACCTGATTCTTTTCAAATTCATCCTGTTCTTGCAGGTTCTTTTTCAATAATTCTTTATTGTCTTCCATATTGCACCTCCTAATATCTTACACGGGGGTCAACGACCGCATAAAGAATATCCGAAACAAGAGTTCCGATTAAAGTCAACACTGCAATAAACATATTAAATCCCATAAGGTAAGGGATATCACCGTTATATACGGCTTTAAGCGCTATGCTTCCAAGGCCTTCCAAAGAGAAGATACCCTCTGTAATAACTGCACCCGAAAAAAGACTGGGAATCATGCCACCTACAATTGTAACGATAGGAATAAGTGTGTTTCTGAAAGCATGTTTACCAATAACTTTTCTTTCAGGCAAGCCCTTGGCTCTGGCGGTACGAACATAATCCGCGCTTAATACTTCCAACATATTTGTTCTTACATAACGAAGGAGACTTCCAATACCTGTAATAACAAATACGATTATAGGCAAAGTAAAGTGCTTAGCATAATCTAAGAATAAATCAAATCCCTGGTAATTGGCTCTTGCGGTAACCATACCTGAAATAGGTAAGATACCAAGTCCGATTGACAACCATCTTCTGAGTACGGAAGCAAAGAAGAATGAAGGAAGTGAAATACCCAAAATTGCAATGGCAACGATTGTATAATCTGTCATTGAATACTGCTTTCTTGCAGCAATAATACCAAGAGGTATTGCGAGTGCAACCTCTAAAACCATGGAGATAAATGCCAACGCAAAGGTAGGCGCCATATAGCTCTTTATAACCTCGACAACAGGTTTTTGATACTTAAAGGATGTTCCAAGGTCACCATGCAAAGCATCCTTAAGCCAGGAAATATATCCTTCTAAAATGCCCTTGTCCAAGCCGTAAAGCTCTCTCATTCTCTCCTGCATTTCCGGAGTAATATTAGGATTTCCTCCGGTAACGTTGGCAACATAATCACCGGGAACAGATCTTGCGATACTGTATAGCAAAATAGATACAAGGAAAAGCACTATAAAGCTTACAATCACTCGCTTAATAATATACTGTCTCATAAAAGCCCCATTTCTAATCCGATATTCCTGTTTTGTATAACATTACAGGGATTTATATAATTATTAATTTCCCCTATAACACAAAATATCAGCGGAAAATGCCTTGGTTTCCCAAGGCATCTCCCACTGAAATATATCAGAATTAATATACTGATTTTAGTTCATCTGTAACTTCTCAATCTGAGATGCGTAGTTATAGTATGTTGTTGTTCTCTCAGGGAGTGTATCGATGTTGAGAGTTGTAGCGTTGTAGATCTCCATGTTCTTTCTCTGGTATACAGGCATGTAGATAGCTGCATCCATGATAAGGTCAAGTTCTTCTGCAACTAAAGCTGCTCTCTCATCGAAATCTACAGTCTGAAGAATCTTAGCCTGAAGAGCATCGATTTCGTCGCTGTAGTAGTGCTGGTAGTTAGAACCACCCTTGCTGCCGAACATCTGAGTGTTGTCACAGTCTGTAGCATTACCCCAAGCCATTACCCACATGTCGAGCTCGCCGCCCTGAACCATGTCTGTAAGAACTGAGAACTGAAGATCGTTAACAACGAGTTCTGCACCCATGTCAGCCATATCATTAGCCATCTGAGTAAGGATAGGTGTTGAAGGGTGAGATGAAGCATCACCGATACCAACCTTGATTACTAACTGCTTGCCATCCTTAACAAGCTTACCGTCTTTCTGCTCGTAACCAGCTTCCTTGAAGTACTCAAGAGCCTTAGCAGGATCATATGAGTAGAAAGGCTTTGCATCACGAGGATACTCTGCAACGGTAGGTGTCATAGGACGCTCAATAACCTCTGCAAGGTCACCATAGTAAGACTTAACAGCAGGCTCTCTGTTCATTAAGCACATTAAGCCCTTACGTACGTTAATGTCAGGAACGTTCTCAGCATTGATACCGATGTAACCATAACCCGGGTTATCAACAAGTGAGTAAGAAGCCTTGTCCTTATTATCTTCCATCTGAGCCACAACTTCAAGTGAAGCTGAAGGATCAGTGATATCGATATCACCGTTTAAGATAAGGTCAACCTTAGTGTTCTCATCAACTGCCTGGAACTTAAGGTTGGGAATCTGAGGTGCACCCTTGAAGTAGTTAGGGTTAGCTGCAAGAGTAACGATGTTGTTCTCATAGCTTACAAATGTGTAAGGACCTGAGCCAAGAGGAGCATTGTTAAGAGCCTTAACAGCTGTTAAATCACCCTTCTTGAAATCCTTGCCATAGTAGTGCTTAGGAACGATAGGCTGCCAAGCAACGAGCTTGTCACCTGAAATGTTAGGTGAGTTAAATGTAACGGTACATGTAAGGTCATCAACCTTCTTAATACCTGTAATCTCATTTACATCAGAAAGCTCAATAGCCTCTGCATAAGAAGCATCAAGTAAATCAAAAAGTGATGAACCTGCAGACTCTGTGTTGGAGAGGTTTAAAAGGTCTCCGCCGTAAGCTTCAACCATAGCGTTGAAGAAATCTTCTGCTGTGCCGCCTTCAGCAACTTCAAAGCCCCAAGCGCCTGCTGCTGTTGAAACATCGTTAGCGTCAGCTGCATAACCTGCATCTACGCAGTAATCAACGATTTCCTGTGCGAATGCTGCACCTGCTGTAGGAAGGTCTTCCTCGAAGAACTTCTTCTGAGTAGCTTCATCCCACTTAGAGAAATCTGTGTTCTCAGCGCCTGCGTTCATCATGCACTTCCAAAGGGGAGCTGCTGAATCAACGTAGTCAGCCATACCCTCGATATCAAGAGTACCAAATGTTGAAGATCCATCGTATGTAGGATCTGCGAATACATAGTAGGTGAAAAGTAAATCGTCGATGGTTACAGGCTCTCCGTCAGAGAACTTAAGTCCATCCTGAAGAGTAACGGTATAAACATACTTGCCGTCCTTCTCTTCTACTTCAACATGACCTGCGTTGTCTACAAGCTTTCCGTCAGGATCAAGCACACATACGCTTGTGAAAATCATGTCGTTAACCTGTGTATCATAAGCTGATGATGAGAATAAAGGATCGAATACACCATCAAATACCTGAGTACCGACTACAAGAGTGTCATAGGTTCCGGGAGCAGTTACTGTCTCGGCTGCAGCTTCGGTAGTCTCAGTTGTTTCACTGCTATCAGTTGTTGTGGTAGCAGCTGCCTCTTTATTACCACAGCCTACAAGTAATGTAGCGCACATAGCAACACAAAGAAGCACTGATAAAAATGCCTTTTTCATATTTTTCCTCCTTAGAAAAGTATATAACTTTAACAGTTTGCTATTATACTGTATCGAAGCATGATTGTCAAGAATTTCACTAAAAAAGCGTCGGACCAAAAATCCGACGCTTTAAGGCAAATGAAGATTACTTTTTAATAAGTAATGACTTTCCTGTCATCTCTGCAGGCTGCTCCTCGCCCATTATCTCTATAATGGTAGGAATGATATCAGCCAGGCATCCGTTCTCTCTTAAGCCGTAGCCTTCCTTGTAGTTAACAAGGATAAAGGGTACGGGATTTGTGGTATGAGCTGTGAAGGGCTCACCTGTCTCGTAATCAATAAGCTGTTCAGCGTTACCGTGATCTGCACAGATGAACATTGTTCCATCCACTTCCTTAACAGCTTCAACTGCCTTTCCAACGCACTCATCAACAGCCTCAACAGCCTTGATAGCCGCCTCAAGTACACCTGTATGGCCTACCATATCAGGGTTAGCGAAGTTAATTATGATAACGTCGTACTTGCCGGAACGAATTGCCTCTGTAAGCTTGTCGCAAACTTCGTAAGCACTCATCTCAGGCTTAAGATCATATGTTGCAACCTTGGGTGAATTAACAAGGATTCTGTCCTCTCCCTCATTGGGCTTCTCAACACCGCCGTTGAAGAAGAACGTAACGTGAGCATACTTCTCTGTCTCAGCAATACGAGCCTGCTTCATTCCCTTGGCAGCAAGCCACTCGCCGAATGTATTTGTAACTGAAATCTTCTTGAAAGCCACTTCCTTATTTAAAATAAGGGGATCATAATCTGAGAAGCAGACATATGTAGTCTTGATTCTTGCTCCTCTTTCAAACTTATCAAACTCATCATCACAGAAGCAGTGAGTAATCTCACGGGCTCTGTCAGGTCTGAAGTTGAAGAAGATAATGGAATCTCCATCCTTAATGGTAGCAACAGGCTTTCCGTTCTCCATTACAACAGTGGGCTTAACAAACTCATCAGTCTCATCCTTATCATAAGACTGCTGAATTGCAGTGATTGCATCGGGAGCTGTAACGCCCTCTCCCTTTGTAAGCGCATTGTAAGCAAGCTCTACTCTGTTGTAGTTGTTATCTCTGTCCATAGCGTAGTAACGTCCGCTGACTGTAGCGATTTTACCGACGCCGATCTTCTTCATTTCTGCTTCAAGTTCCTCAGCATAGCCCTTGCCGCCTGTGGGAGGTGTGTCTCTTCCGTCAAGGAAACAGTGAACAAACACCTTGTCAAGGCCGTGTCTCTTGGCAAGCTCAAGTAATGCATAAAGATGTGTGTTGTGGCTGTGCACACCACCGTCTGAAAGAAGTCCGTACATGTGAAGCGATGAATTATTCTTCTTACAGTTGTTTACAGCATCAAGAAGGGCTTCGTTTTCGAAGAAAACGCCATCCTGGATCTCTTTGGTGATTCTGGTAAGCTCCTGGTAAACAATTCTTCCTGCGCCCATGTTAAGGTGACCTACCTCTGAGTTACCCATCTGGCCCTCAGGAAGTCCTACTGCCATTCCGCTGGCATTTCCCTTTACCCAGGGATAAGTTTTCATAAGATTGTCGATGACGGGAGTCTTAGCCTGTGCAACAGCGTTGCCTTCGGTCTTCTCATTGATTCCGAAACCATCGAGAATCATAAGTACTTTGGTTTTTTTGCTCATATATTTACCTCGCTATATAGAAATTAATTAACTGTTATATATTTAACAATATTGAATTATATCAGTTTTGTTACCCTCAGGCAACCCATATTTTACTCATTTTGGCTACTGTTGGATTCTACTGCCTCATAGTAGCTTCTAACCAGTCCGGATATGGTCTTGGTGTCCTGATAAAGGGAGTACATCTCTTTGTCATTGTAATTTGCAAGGCTTCCCGTAACGGAAATTATCTTTCCGGTATCGTCATCAAAATAGATGAATATGGAAGTTCCGTCCTCCGAATAGTAAAAGTCAATTGTCCAGGCAATGAAGGCCTGTTCAGGTTCCGAAGAGTTGATATACATTAGAGGCTCCAGTCGGATCTCATAAGGGCCTGAAATATAAGAAGGGCCCAAATCCACATCTATCTCATCTACAGTATCAACATCTGCGTATCCTGTCTCGTCATCGGCAGCCTTAAGTCCCAGTTCCACGCCGTAGTCTCTAAGGGGAGTTGTAATCTCCATTTCCTTAATTCTTGTAAAAAGCGGATCGTCCTCATAATATGAACAAATGTCATCGATTTCTCCCGCTGCTATTGAACAGATCTGGTTTGCGGAATATTTTTCACCCTTTTCAAGGAAGATTGATGTTATGGTTCCGTCGTAGCTGTTGGCAAAATCAATTTTCTCATCAAGAGTCAAAGGTGATGAGTTTGTATAAATCGTACTGTTAAATGAAGCAAGATTTGCAGGTTCCACAGAAACCTTTTCAACTTCCTTGGCAAGTTCCGAGTCCTGTACTCTGAAGAAAAGCTGTGGAATGAAGAAGCATACCAAAAGGAGTTCAACTACTGCCAAACCAACGATTGCCGTCTGCGTTTTATTCATCTTCGCTTTCCTCCTCTTCTTCGGTTATTTCCTTGCCTTTAAGAGTAAGAATAATCTTTGTACCCTCTCCGACTTTACTTTCAAATTCTATGGTGCCTCCAAGCTGCTCCATAATCTGCTTGCAAAGTGCAAGTCCAAGTCCGGCACCACCCTGCTTTCTTGCTCTGGACTTATCTACCATGTAGAAAGCTTCTGTGATTTTACCGAGTTCCTCTTCAGGAATACCGGTACCCTCATCTATAATGGAAATAATATATTTATCATTTTCAAGCTTTCCGAGAATATCTACCTTCTTTCGTCCGGCAGATTCGTTGGCTTTGCGGGCGTTATCCGCAGCGTTAAAGATAACTGACTTAATAAGATCTGTGTCAGCTATAATGATTCCCGGTTCAAAATCAACATTAAGCTCCATTCCGGTGCTGTCCATAAGAGGAGTGAGCGCTCCGCAGACGTTGTCTCCCAGATACTGGGCATCCACATCCTTAAGAACCATCTCCTGCTGCTTGGTTACCTGCATTTCAAGAAGCTTAAAGGACATGCCTTCAAGTCTCTTTCCTTCAGTATAGATGTAGTTTGCCGCCTTAAAGATTTCCTCTTCGTCAAGCTTCTTTGATCTTAATGTGTCAGCGTAGCCGATAATTGAGGTAAGAGGAGTTTTTAACTCATGAGCAAAGTTGCCTACGAAATCCTCCTGCCTTCTTACCGCATCGTTTAGCTCTTCAAAGTTCTTCTCCAAAGTATCAGCCATGCTGTCTATATCCATGGCAAGCTCGCCAATCTCATCATAGCCTTCAAGATTGGCTCTCACAGAGAAGTTGCCCTCCGATATCTCATCTGCTACCCTTGAAATCTTAAACAAAGGCTTTGCAAGATAATAGGCGATAAGATATGAAACACCTGCGGTCAGAACCATAATTATGCCCATAATCCTGTAGAAAATCGCCAGCTGATTGGTACGGCTTTCAAATATATCAGAAATATCTCTTATGATATTGAGATAATACTTTCCGTTGTCGGAATTGATGTAGGATCTGGTCATGAGAAGGTATTTGTCATCCTGAGTATAAAGGAATACACCGGTGTCACCTATACCCTCATCCTTGTTGTATGCCAGAATTCCATCCTTCTTCATGGAATAGCTCTGGTACAGATCGGACTTCTCCTTATTCTGAATGCAGAAATAGAAGTTCTTTCTGGCACTGGTATCATCGAGATCCTTAACCACCTGTCTCCATACATCGTCAGTTACGTTCTTGGAAAGATGAGAAAGAACCATAATAAGGGTATTCTGCATGATTTCATGCTCCTCAGTGGCAATCTCAACCTCTTTGTCGTATGTAACGCGAAAGGCGGAAGTAATCATCATACTTCCGCTTAAGCAATATGCCAAAGTAACCGATGCCATAGTCCAAATAAAAAGTTTCCACTTAAACTTCATCAGTGTCCTCCAACCGATATCCTACTTTATAAACAGGGACGATTCTCTTCTCCCATCCCAGTTTCTTACGCATTCTCTGAACATGTAAATCTACTGTTCTGCTGTCTCCGGTGTATTCACCGCCCCATACCTTCTCGAAAATCTTCTCTCTGAAAAGAGCGATATTCTTGTTCTGAAGGAAAAGAATAAGTATCTCATATTCCTTCATGGTAAGGGAAATATTGTTTCCGTTCTGTGTAACGGTGTGTGCCTCAGTATCAACCACTACATCAGCAAAGCTTAATTTAGTCTCATTCTTGTTATAACGTCTGAGAACAGTTTCAACCCTGGCAAGCAGCTCAACTATATCAAAAGGCTTTGTAAGGTAGTCATCTGCGCCTAATTTAAGGCCCTTTACTCTGTCCTTTACGTCTGCTTTGGCTGTAACAAAAATTACAGGAGTCTCATACTCCTTAAGGTAGTCAAGAAGTTCATATCCGTCACATCCGGGAAGCATGATATCAAGGAGAACCAGATCGTATCTCTTCTCCTCAATCAAATCTGCTGCTTCGAAGCCGTCATTAACCTTCTCGCACTTGTAACCGGCATCGGTAAGACTCATGTAAATAAGGTCCGCGATTGCCTTCTCATCCTCAACAATAAGTATTCTGGCTGCCATAGTTAACCCCTCCCTATGCTGTTTCGTTCATCTTTGCAAGCTTAGCTGCCTGGTCGGCTGCAATACATGCATCAATTATTTCCTGTATGTCCCCGTTCATTATCTTATCAAGCTTATACAAGGTAAGATTGATTCTGTGATCCGTAACTCTTCCCTGAGGGAAGTTGTAGGTTCTGATCTTCTCAGATCTGTCGCCGGTACCTACCTGGCTTCTTCTAAGCTCAGCCTCGGCGTCATGAGCCTTCTGCTGCTCAATGTCATAAAGCTTTGCTCTAAGGAGAGCGAAGGCCTTTGCCTTGTTCTGCAACTGGCTCTTTTCTGTCTGCGAGTATACCACAATTCCGGTGGGATAATGGGTAAGTCTCACGGCTGAGTCGGTTGTATTGACACACTGACCACCGTTTCCGGAAGCTCTCATTACATCGATACGAATATCTTTCTCGTCGATAACAACATCAACGTCTTCAGCCTCAGGCATAACGGCAACTGTAATGGTGGATGTATGAATTCGTCCGCCGGACTCAGTCTCAGGTACACGCTGTACACGGTGAACTCCGCTTTCATACTTCATCTTGGAATAAGCACCGTTACCGCTGATCATGAATGTTACTTCCTTCATGCCTCCGATTCCGATCTCATCACAGCTTACAAGTTCAACCTTCCATCTCTGGCTCTCTGCGTAGTGAGTGTACATACGATAAATCTCTGCAGCAAAAAGCGCTGACTCATCTCCGCCTGCACCCGCTCTGATTTCCACAATAACATTCTTATCATCGTTAGGGTCTTTTGGAAGAAGAAGTATCTTAAGTTCGTCCTCAAGCTCTGCCACTCTCTTCTTGGCATCACTTAAAGTCTCCTTAATCATATCTCTCATTTCTTCGTCAGACTCTTCATCAAGCATTGCCAGTGAGTCCTCAATATCCTGATTGCACTTCTTATATTCTTTATATGCCTCAACAATGGGAGTCAGATCGCTCTGCTCCTTCATAAGAGATTTAAATCTCTCCCTGTTGTTCACAACATCAGGCTCGGCTAGTTCCTGTATTATCTCTTCAAATCTTCTAAGTAAATCATCTAATTTATCAAACATGGAAATCTCCTCATTTCAAAATCGGCATGGTTCCTTTAACAACTCTGTCCATTCCGGCATAGTCCTTAATAATCTCTACACCGACAAATCCTTCGTTCTTAAGAAGTTCACTGACCCTGGCTCCCTGATCGTAGCCTATCTCAAAAATCACTGAGCCGCCGGGCTTTAAAAACTCCTCTAATCTTTCCACTATTCTTTCATAAAACCACAAGCCATCATTTTTGCCATCTAACGCAATAAAGGGCTCATGTTTTGAAACCTCCGGCATTAGGGTCGGAATAATGTCCGTAGCTATATATGGAGGGTTTGAAAGGATTAAATCAAACTTTCCCTCAACTTTATCAAACAGATTACTTTCCACAAAGGAATACTTTGTATCGTCTTCCTTATCCTTAAGTATGGCGTCAGCATTCTCTTTGGCAATCTCCAATGCCTTGGGAGAAATGTCCGCTCCCACGCCCTCGCAATTGTTCGAATAATTAAGAACGCTTATCAGAATGCACCCGGAACCTGTGCACATATCAAGAATTCTGTCCCCATCCATCCGAATTTTCATGGCTTCTTCAACCAGAGTTTCGGTGTCTGCACGGGGAATCAGAACGTTACTGTTTACCTTAAAATCAAGACCCATAAAAGGAGCGATTTCCGTAATATGCTGAAGTGGAATTCTTTCTTCCCTTCTTTCTATCATATTGGTAAAAACCGCATACTCCTCATCTGAAACTTCTCTTTCAGGGTGCGAATAAAGTGTCGCAGCATCAGTACCGCAAGCCTTTTCCAAAAGAAGTCTTGCGTCAAGATTTGCCTCCTCTATTCCCGAAAGAGCAAGTCTTTCTGCCCCGGCTTTTATGGCTTCGTCGTAACGCATTTAAGGTTCCTCTGCCTGTACAGTTTCCTCATATTCGTAAGGCTCTTCATAATCTGACGTCTCTTCAGGCTCTTCTTCAACCTCAAAGTTCTCCTTAAGGAAGGCTCTCCAGTCAAATACAGCCTCTACGGATTTGATTGCAACCTCAATCATTTCCTCATCAGGCTCCTTGGTGGTAATCTTCTGGAACAAAAGTCCGGGAGCTGAAAGGATGTTCATGAGAATATTGTCGGTTTTACCTGCGAGTCTGATAATCTCGTAAGAAATGCCCGCAATTACAGGAATAAGTAAGAGTCTGTAAACAACCTTCAAAAGCATATTGTCAGTCTTGATAAAGAAGAAAAGAATTATGCTTATAACAAGGATGAATACGATGAAGCTTGTGCCGCATCTCTTGTGAAGCCTGGAACTCTTCTTAACATTGTGTACGTTAAGGTTATGACCGTGCTCAAGGCAGTTAATGCACTTATGCTCGGCTCCGTGATATCTGTAAAGTCTCTTAATATCCTTCATGCAGCTGATAATGCTGACATAGCCCACAAATATAACGATTCGGATAACGCCCTCAATGATTGCCATCAATGAGTCGTTTCTTATATATGTAGAAATAAAATTGGAAAGATAGAAAGGCAAAAGGAGGAATAATCCCACAGCTAAAGCTATGGCAACCACAGTGGTAAATCCCATGAGGATTCCCTCTTCCTTTCCCTTGCTGATTTTGTTGATTTCCTTATCGGCTTCGGTTTCCTTCTTATCCTCTTCCTCATAGAAAGAAGCTGAATATGAAAGCGTCTTCATTCCCAGAACCAGGGAATTGATAAAGTTAAAAATTCCTCTGAAGAAAGGAATCTTCGAAATTGTCATTCCGTTTCCCACTCCGGTAAAAGCTTCAACATCTACAGCAATCTCTCCGTCGGGTTTTCTTACCGCAACGGCATATTTATCTTTATTTTTCATCATGACGCCTTCAAGCACTGCCTGGCCGCCAATTCCTGAAAATACTTTTTTCTTTCTTCTGCTCATTTTAACCACCCTTATTTAGATATTTTGCGATAATATACAACCTTTTTCGCGAAGCGAAAAAAGGTTGAGATTACGAAAGATAACCTCAACCTTTAATAACTCATATTCTTGTACAAAACTATTTAGTAGCTGTACCGTACTTCTTATTGAACTTATCAATACGTCCATCAGTTCTTGCAGACTTCTGCTGTCCTGTATAGAATGAGTGGCACTTAGAACAAACCTCTACGTGGATCTCTTTGCTTGTAGAACCTGTTACGAATGTATTGCCACAGTTGCAAGTAACTGTTGCCTGATAGTACTCAGGATGAATTCCTTCTTTCATGTTTTCACCTCGCCATATATAGAAAATTATTAGTTATGTTCTCATCCGCTACTGTATGCTCACACAAACAGCATGAGTATTGTAGCATGAAAGAAAAACTTGTGCAAGTACTTTTTTAATAGTCGAAGTGAGTCTTGGAAACCCTCATTATAAACTCCTGATTATTTCTTGTATCCTTAATCAGTCTGATAACCTGATTAACGGACTCGTCAGGCTTATTGCCGCAGAAGGCGTTACGAAGCTTGTTCATTGCCTGCTGTTCTTCAGGAGAAAGGAGAAGGTCTTCTCTTCTGGTACTTGATTTGGGAATATCGATGGCAGGGAAGATTCTCTTCTCGGAAAGCTTTCTGTCGAGAACCAGTTCCATGTTACCTGTTCCCTTAAACTCCTCGTATACAACATCATCCATACGGCTTCCTGTCTCAACAAGAGCTGTCGCAAGAATTGTAAGACTTCCTGCTTCTCTTGTGTTACGGGCTGCACCGTAGAATTTCTTAGGCATATGAAGAGCCAAAGGATCAAGACCACCTGAAAGAGTACGTCCGCTGGGTGGAACTACCAGGTTGTAGGCTCTTGTAAGTCTTGTGATACTGTCAATAAGAACAACAACGTCCCTGCCATGTTCAACAAGTCTCTTACTTCTCTCCATTACCATCTCGGAAACTCTCTTGTGATGCTCGGGGAGTTCATCGAATGTAGAATAAATAACTTCCACATTTGAGCCGGTTATAGCTTCCTTAATATCGGTAACCTCCTCAGGACGCTCATCTATAAGAAGAATGATAAGATGAATGTTGGGGTCACTGGCCTTAAGAGATTTGGCAACCTCTTTAAGTATGGTTGTCTTACCTGCCTTCGGGGGAGAAACGATCATTCCTCTCTGTCCCTTACCGATGGGGCTGAACAAATCCATAATTCTCATGGAAATATCGCAGCCGGGTCTTTCAAGCTTAATTCTCTTATCAGGGAACGTAGGTGTAAGGTCCTCAAAGCTTGGACGTGACATTACCTTCTCCAAGGGGTAGCCGTTGACACTCTTAATATATAAAAGTGCCGAGAACTTCTCATTGGAACTTCTGACCTTGGTATTACCCACAACAATATCACCGGTTCTGAGTCTGCACTTTCTGATTTGTCCGGGAGCTACATAAACGTCCTCATTACCGGGCATATAATTCTCGCTTCTGATGAAGCCGTATCCGTCAGGCATAACCTCCAAAATACCGTTTGCTTCAATTCCGCTGTCAAGTTCGGGTGAGTACTCATTTATTCCGGCCTCATCCTTCTCTGCCTCCTCCGTTGCCGCGGGGGCTTTCTTTTTGTTTGTTACCACTACAGTTTTGGGCTCAGCGGGTTTGCCCTGGAACTGCTTTGCAGCTTCCTTTTCATCCTCTGTAGCCTCGTGGCTCTTCAGATCCTCTTCTTTGTCAATCTCATCCTGTCTAAGCATAGCCTCTACCAAATCAGCTTTCTTCATGGATGAAGAGACAGCGATTCCCCTGGCATGACAAAGATCCTTTAAAACTGCCACTGACAAAGACTCATATTTTTCTTTCATTCCCATTTTATCCTCCTATATAAATAAACCAAAATGGAACAACTCGGTGAATCCCGAAGTGAATTTACGATAAACTTTAATAAAGATATTTCTTTCTTGAAGTTGTACAGTCGTTATTATAATATAAAAAAAAATAATAATCTACATCTTTTTTATATTTAAGAAATAATTTATAATTTATCACAGAAAAAATACAGATGAAGGCGGTCTAACATGGATAATTCAGAATTGGCTTTAAAGTTACACGAAGAATGGAAAGGTAAACTGGAGACAGTTGCCAAGTCCAAAGTTAAATCAAGAGAGGATCTGGCACTGGCATACACTCCCGGTGTTGCCGAACCTTGTAAAGTCATTGCCAAAGACAAAGAAGCTGCGTACAAGTACACCATCAAATCAAACACTATCGCTGTTGTTTCTGACGGAAGCGCAGTTTTGGGTCTCGGAAACATCGGACCTTATGCAGCTATGCCCGTTATGGAAGGCAAGGCTGTTCTCTTCAAGGAATTTGGCGGAGTAAATGCGGTTCCCATTTGTCTCGACACTCAGGACACTGAGGAAATAATCAAAGCTGTAACCTATCTTGCTCCCGGATTCGGCGGCATCAACTTGGAGGATATCTCCGCTCCCAGATGTTTCGAGATAGAAACAAGGCTTAAAGAGATTCTTGATATTCCTGTTTTTCATGATGACCAGCACGGAACTGCCATTGTAGTTCTCGCAGGTATCATAAACGCCTTAAAGATAGTTGGTAAAGAAAAGGAAGCCTGCAAGATAGTCGTTAACGGTGCCGGAGCTGCCGGAATCGCCATAACAAAGCTTCTTTTAAACTACGGATTTAAGAACATTCTTCTTTGCGATCGTACAGGTATCATCTACAGAGGTCGCGAAGGATTAAACTGGGCAAAGGAAGAAATTGCAAACACCACAAACCCCGGAAACGAAAAGGGTGACCTTGCAGCAGGCCTTGTTGGCGCTGACATATTTATCGGAGTTTCTGCTCCCGGTGTTGTTACTGCCGATATGGTTAAGACCATGAACAAGGATGCCATTATTTTTGCCATGGCCAACCCCGTTCCCGAAATCATGCCCGATGTAGCCAAAGCTGCCGGCGCAAGAATTATCGGTACCGGTCGAAGCGATTTCCCCAATCAGATTAACAACGTTGTTGCATTCCCCGGCATTTTCAAAGGTGCTCTTGAAGGACGTGCAAGACAGATTACCGAAGACATGAAGATGGCTGCCGCTCTTGCAATCGCTTCTCTTGTTTCGGATGATGAATTAAACGAAGACAACATTATGCCCGAGCCCTTTAATCCCAAGGTTGCAGAGGCTGTGTCCGAAGCAGTAAAAGCAAAGATTGTCAGAGGTTAAAGATGGCTTCCAAACCCGCAGCACTAGATACTTTATATAAACTCATTGTCCTTTACATGCTAAATAAGTCTGAGGAGCCTTTGACAAAGGTTCAGATAAGCGATTTTATCCAGGATAACAATCTTACCGATTACCTTACAGTCCAGACCACCTTCAGTGAACTGATTGAAGATAATCTGGTGGAATCTACCGCATCAGGCAAGAGAACTTATTTATCCATAACTCCTGAAGGAAGACAGACAGTCTCCTTCTTCGAGAAAAGGATTAATAAGGATATCCGAAATGATATCATTTATTACCTGAACACCAATGCAATTACCATCAGGGATGAAAACTCCGTAAAGGGCAGTTATTATAAGACCACCACAGGACACTACGAATCGAGTCTTGTGGTAAGAGAACGGAACGAAGATATTGTGAAAATCACCCTCTCCGTTCCCGACGAGGCCACAGCCAAATCAATTTGTGATAACTGGGCCGAGAAAAGCTCTGAAATATATTCTAATATAGTTAAAAACCTATTTTAGGTGCAGAATGGGGCCTGTCCCCATTCTGCACCTACTCTTCCGCTTCCTTCTTAAGCTTCTTAAAGTGCTCGCGAATCTTCACCTCATAACCGTTTCCGCTTGGCTTATAAAACTCCTTGCCATCCAGTTCATAGGGAAGGTACTGCTGTTTCACATAATTGTTCTTGTAATCATGGGCGTATTTATATCCTGTTCCGTGTCCCAATTTCTCACTTCCTTTGTAGTGGGCGTCCTGAAGATGTGGAGGAATCGGAAGATTTCCACTTCTTTGAACCTCATCGTTTGCCTCAAAAATTGCCACGCAGGCAGCGTTACTCTTTGGAGCGCAGGCAATATATGAGGCCGCCTGGCTGAGAATAATCTGAGATTCAGGCATTCCCACTCTCTCAACTGCCTGGGCCGCGCTGGTGGCTACCACCAAAGCCATGGGATCTGCATTTCCCACATCCTCGCTGGCGCAAATCATCATCCTTCTTGCAATAAACTTAACATCCTCTCCTGCCAGAAGCATCCTGGAAAGGTAATAAACCGCAGCGTCCGGATCGGAACCTCTCATACTCTTAATGAAGGCAGAAATGGTGTCATAATGATTGTCACCATTCTTATCGTAGCTCATCTTCTTACGCTGAATACATTCCTGAGCCACATCCAAAGTTATATGTATAATTCCGTCTTCCGATCTGTCCGTGGTTGTGACGCCAATCTCAATGGCGTTAAGGGCATGCCTTGCATCTCCTCCGGACAAATCAGCCAAAAACTCCAGAGCTTCATCGCTTATGTCAGCCTTAAAGGATCCAAGACCCTTCTCACTGTCATAAACCGCCCTCTTAATGAGTTCCTTAATATCATCCTTTTCAAGGGGCTTAAGTTCAAAGATAATGGACCTTGAAAGCAAAGCGCCGTTAACCTCAAAATAGGGGTTCTCTGTTGTTGCGCCTATAAGTGTAATGGTTCCGTCTTCCACAAAGGGAAGTAAATAGTCCTGCTGGCCCTTGTTAAATCTGTGTATCTCATCAATGAAAAGAATGGTCTTCTTTCCATACATTCCAAGGGTTTCCTTGGCCTTGTTAACCACATCCTCCATATCCTTCTTTCCGGCTATGGTGGCGTTAATCTGTGTAAATTCAGACTGGGTGGTATTGGCTATAACCTTGGCTATTGTGGTCTTCCCTGTTCCGGGAGGTCCATAGAGGATAATGGAGCTTAGCTTATCAGCTTTAATTGCGCGATATAAAAGCTTATCCTTCCCAAGAATATGCTGCTGTCCCACCACCTCGTCAATGGTCGTAGGACGGAGCCTTGCGGCCAATGGTGTCTCGTTCTTTGTATTTAAGCTTCTTGAATACTCAAATAAATCCATCAGAAATCTACCTGTCTCATAAACAAATCATCAAATCCTTCTTCCAACGCAGATTCAATCGGTACAAAGGATTTCCTGAAGTCTTTCAGTTCTTTTTCTACTTTATCATAAATCAGGCTTCCACGCAAACATGTGTTCCCGGAGGCGTAAGTTTTGCCCTTTAGTTCTTTAGGAATAAGGCCAATGGCCGCAGCGTCATCGACATTCAGAAAATATCCAAACCCGCCGGCTATGGACACACTTTCAATGTCTTTATACTCAAGGCCTGACTTATTAAGAAGTATTTCTATTCCCGTAGCTACCGCCGCTTTTGCCAGCTGAATATCACGTATGTCCTTTTGGGTAATGGGGGCGCCTTCATCAAGAAGGAGACCGGTTCTGTCAACTTTGCCTTCTTTCAGAAGAACTGCCAAGGCAGATATTCCCTCGCTTCCCACTCCTGCATCTGTGGAAAAAGCACTGCCTGCTGCGCAGGCCGTACAATAAATCTTCTCCCCTGTACAAAGGGCCAGCTCTGCGTTGGTTCCAAGATCCACAAATAACTTTCCCCTGCTTGCTGCGCCTATTGGAAGAACTTCTTCGCTTATAAGGCCCGCCGTTATATCGGCACCCACAAAGGATGAAATTCCCGGAAGCAAAGTGAAAGTCACATCTTTATATGTAATCTTTCTTTCATCCAGAAATGCAGGTGTAAAAGGATAAGCCCCAAGTCCGCTTGAGTCCTCTCCCGAAAGCACATGAAGCATTATGGTATTCCCGCCCACATAAACGGGAATACTCTTTGGAGCAAGCCCCTCTGTCACTTCCTTTAAACCCTCATATAAAAAGTCACAAAGCTCATTTGATATGGCCTCTCTGCCAAGTCTCTTTGCGGCATCTATTCTTGAAATCACATCGGAACCGTATTTAATCTGGGGATTGTCCGCTTTATAAAGCCTCTCCTTCTTTTGCTTTGAATCCCAGTAGCTAAATACCACCGTTGAAGTCCCAAGATCGATGGCTACAACGTCTCTGTCAGGCATGCGGTTCTCTTCCGTCGCCTTGGAGCCGGTTACGATTTCCGTTTTGTTTCCAAATAAGATACTGACCTTGGACGAGGGCTTTGGATTGGTTCTGCAAGCCAGTCGCACTCCATCTCTAAGTTCATCCGGAGTAAGAAGTTTTCTTTCTATGGCATCGGGCAAGGGGGCATTTGACTCAAATCTCACCTTGCATCTTCCACACTTTGCCCCATAATTTCCGCCGCAGATGGAGAAAGAATATCCGTTATCCTTAAGGTAATCCCGCACACACGCAAAAAAGGGCAACCCTCCGTCATAAACGAAGGGAACACCCTTTTTAGAATTCCTGTCTGAATTGTTGTTATACGAATTTGTTGGCATCGGCGTCATAGTGGTAGTCAATGGCTGCCAGGCTTTCCTCAAGCTCCGCCCTGTCAATGTCCAAATCCTCGCATAAGTCATCAAGGTTCTTGTAAAAATCTCTTAACTTAAGATTAATGAAACTAAGTCTCATTACAGGATCAACAGGCAGCATAATTATCCTCTCAAAGCCACAAGTTCACTGTCCTTCTCATCAATGCTGATGACATCTCCGGTATGAACTTTATCTTCCAGTATCAGTTTAGCTGCCGAAGTCTCAACGTGCTTCTGAATAAACCTCTTAAGAGGTCTTGCTCCGTAAATAGGATCATAAGCCTCGTTTACAATATATTCCTTAGCCTTGTCAGTAAGAGCCACAGATAATTCCTTATCCGCCAGTCTTCTGTTTATATCTTCGACAACCAAGTTAATGATACCACCAATGTTGTCCTTGCTCAACGGCTTAAACATGATTATCTCATCAAGTCTGTTAAGGAATTCGGGTCTGAAGTGATTACGCAAGTCTCCTTCAACCTGTTTCCTTGCCTCCTCCGAGATATTGCCTTCGGAATCGATTCCGTCCAAAAGATAGCCGGCACCGATATTGCTGGTCATAATAAGAATGGTGTTTTTGAAATCAACGGTTCTGCCCTGAGAATCGGTGATACGTCCATCATCAAGAACCTGTAAAAGCACGTTAAACACATCAGGATGTGCCTTCTCGATTTCATCAAACAAAACGACCGAATAAGGCTTACGTCTTACAGCCTCAGTCAGCTGACCTCCCTCATCATATCCAACGTATCCGGGAGGCGCTCCGATAAGTCTTGATACGGAGAACTTCTCCATGTATTCGCTCATGTCGATTCGAACCATGTTGTTCTCATCGTCAAAAAGTGCCTGAGCCAGAGTTTTGGCAAGCTCTGTTTTGCCCACACCGGTAGGGCCTAAGAACATGAAGGAACCGATGGGTTTGCCGGGATCTTTAACCCCTGCTTTGGACCTTATAATGGCCTCAGTAACCTTCTCTACAGCCTCATCCTGGCCGATTACTCTCTCATGGAGAACCTGATCCAGATGAAGTGTTTTATTTCTCTCACTTTCCGTTAATTTGGATACGGGTATTCCGGTCCATCTGGAGATAATTCTTGTGATTTCATCCTCGGAAACGCACTCATGAACCAGAGAATTTTCTTTCTTACCGGACTCGTTTTCGAGAGTTTCCAAAGTTTTCTTTAAATCAGGCAGTTTGCCGTAGCTTAACTCTGCCGCCTTCTCATAATCACCGTTTCTCTGGGCAATCTGAATCTGGCTGTTAACCTCGTCAATCTCCTCCCTGATTTTGGAAATTCTGTTGACGCTTTCCTTCTCGTTATCCCACTGTGCTTTCTTTCCGGAAAATTCTTCTTTGAGCTCAGCAAGCTCCTTCCTTAAGATTTCAAGCCGCTCTGCACTTAAATGGTCTGTCTCCTTCTTAAGGGCCGTCTCCTCGATTTCAAGCTGCATGATTTTTCTTTGCATCTCATCAAGTTCAGTAGGCATGGAATCAAGTTCAGTCTTAATAAGAGCGCAGGCTTCATCCACCAGATCAATAGCCTTATCCGGAAGGAATCTGTCAGTTATATATCTGTTTGATAGCGTAGCGGCGCTTACCAGAGCATTATCCATGATCTTTACGCCATGATATACCTCGTATCTGTCCTTGATACCTCTGAGAATCGAGATGGTGTCTTCAACCGTAGGCTCATCAACCATAACAGGCTGGAAACGTCTCTCAAGGGCCGCATCCTTCTCGATATACTTTCTGTACTCATCAAGGGTTGTGGCACCGATACAGTGAAGCTCACCTCTGGCAAGCATGGGTTTAAGCATGTTGCCGGCATCGAGACTTCCGTCGGTTTTACCTGCTCCAACGATGGTATGCAATTCATCAATGAAAAGAATTATCTGTCCGTCAGAGTTCTTCACATCTTCAAGAACTGCCTTAAGTCTTTCCTCAAACTCACCTCTGTACTTGGCGCCTGCCACAAGGGCACCCATATCAAGGGAGAATATCTTCTTATCCTTAAGGTTGCCGGGAACATCGCCCCTTACAATTCTTTGGGCAAGGCCTTCAACAACTGCAGTCTTACCAACACCGGGTTCACCTATAAGCACAGGGTTATTCTTGGTCTTTCTTGAAAGGATTCTTATGACGTTACGAATCTCGGAATCTCTTCCTATTACGGGATCAAGCTTCTCTCTTCTTGCCTTATCAACCAATTCCTGGCCGTATTTCTCAAGGGTATCATAAGTAGCTTCGGGGTTATCGGAATTAACTGTCTGATTACCTCTTACAGTCGAAAGAGCCGCAAGAAATCTCTCAGTTGTAATTCCATATTCCTTAAAGCACTCCTTCATGGTCTTGCTGGGATGCTTAATCATGCAAAGGAAAAGGTGCTCCACGCTTACGTAGGAGTCTCCCATTCTCTTGGCCTCATCCTCGGCTTCCACAAGAACCCTGTTAAGATCCTGGCCCATTCGAAGTTCGCCACCCTGAACCTTGACTCTCTTATCAAGCATTTCTCTGACGTGATTAACAAAGTGCTCCGTGTTAATCTCCATCTTCTCAATAAGCTTAAGAATCAGGCTGTCTTCAACGGTAAGCAGCGCATACAAAAGGTGCTCCTGCTCAATCTCCTGGTTTCCGTACTCATATGCCAGTTTCTCCGTCATGTTGACGGCTTCCATACTTTTTTGTGTAAATTTCGATATATTCATAAACTCACCCCCTTAATTCTTCTTGGGTTTTATCTTTGTTCTATATCAACTATAACACAGTTTTTCTTGTTGTCAATAGGTACAAATATTGCGGATCTGCAATTTGGGGACAGGCCCATTTTGCACATAAAAATGTGCGAAATGGGCCTGTCCCCAAACTGCACGTCCGACCATCTCCCGAACCATTTATTTATCTTTAAACAATATCTTCAAACATATAGGCGTTGCCACAGAGCTTATCAGTATCAAAAGAATTACCGGAGCAAAATATATGGATTCAATAAGGCCCACGGACAATCCCTTCTGGGCCACAATCAGGGCAACCTCTCCTCTTGTCATCATGCCGACACCGATTCTTAATCTGTCTCGTCCTCTGAATCCGAGAAGGGCAGAAACGCCGCCACAGCCCACAATCTTTGTAATCAATGCAACTGCTACAAAGCAAAGGGAGAAAATAAGAATCTCCGGTGTGAGGCCGCTGATATCCGTTTTAAGTCCTACGGATGCGAAGAATACGGGGCCGAATAACATATATGAGCTGATGTCGATTTTTCTTGATACATAACCTGCATCCTGAATGGAGCAAAGGATTACGCCCGCGATGTATGCACCTGTGATATCTGCAATTCCAAAGTGTGCCTCAGCAATATAAGCCATGGCAAAGCAGAAAGCAAGGCTGACGATAGGTACCCTTTGAGTGTGAGGGTATCTGTTGTCGAACCACTTCATTATCTTATATCCCACGAAGGCAACAATTGCCGAAAATACAATGAACAAGCCGGTCTTGGCAAATACGCCTCCAATATTTCCGGTTGAGGTTCCGGCACTTACAACGCAGGTGAGAACCAGGATACCGATAACGTCATCTATGATAGCCGCACTTACAATGGTGGTTCCTACGAAGGTGCTGATTTTGCCAAGTTCCTGCAAGGTTGCAACCGTAATGGAAACGCTTGTGGCGGTCATAATTGTACCTATAAATAATGCTTTATAGAAGTGCTCGCTGCCAACAGCAGAGAATCCGTAAAAGCAGGAATAGAGCAATGTTCCTCCAACAAGAGGAATGAATACACCGGAGCAGGCAATGGCAAAGGCCTTCGCTCCCGCCTTCTTAAGGTCCTGTAAGTTGGTTCCCAGGCCCGTACCAAACATCAAAAGAACAACACCGATTTCGGCTGTCTTTGATATATAATCTGTAAGCTGAACCCAGTTTAAAACACAGGGTCCAATCAAAAGTCCTGCCAGGATTTCACCCACAACCTGGGGCATCTTGCATCTTCTGGCAATAAGGCCGAAGAACTTTGCAAATATAACTATTAATGCTAAATCTCTAAATACGCTGTAAGCTGCTTCCATTCAAATCGATTCCTTCTTCAAAATACTCTCTCTACGCCGAATACAGATTATAGCACCCTTTTTCAAAAAAAGAAAGTCCTGCATAACAGGACTTTCTTTATATTAGTCAACAGCCTTGGTGGCAACCACTTCCACACCGGTTCCGGCAACGTTCTCAATAATAACATCACCTATGGCAACAGGTGCCTTTGCAACTGCCTTATTAATATCCTTCATCACATCAAATATCTTTGATTTGGGAATGTCGGATTTCGTTTTTACAGAGGTAAAATCTTTACTTCCTCCTTGGACCTTTACAGTTGAAGTAACGATTCTTGTGGGGTTTGTAACCTCTTTCTCAGCGTAGATACGCCCTTTTTCACAGGTGTTTCCCGTTATGCTCTTTACTTCGCCATTCTCCAGTTCAACAGTTATCTGACAACCCAGAGGACAGCCGATACAGGTAAGTTCTCTTTTCTCCATAGCCACTATCACTCCTTTTCAATCTTTACGGTGATTGTCTCAAGATTAGGATAAGCCGCAAGCTGATCCTTCTTTAAGATAACCTGTTCCATTTCACCGGGTGCCATTACATTTTTCTTTCTGTGCTGAACTCTCTCATCATTAAGATATACGCTGATGAAGGAATCTTTGAACACTGCGCCCACTCTGAATCTTACGGTAAGCATATCCTCCATGTTATCAAGACAGATATGTCTGGGAACTGTATATCTGGCTCCGTCAACTGCATTAATCTTAATTTCCTTGCCGGACTCTTTAAGTTCTCCTCTTACAAACTTGGCTGCATTTGCTCCCGCCTTGGTAGCCTCTTCAGAAACGTAGTCAACCAGGTCATGTACATGAAGCACATTTCCCGCTGCGAATACGCCGGGGATGCTGGTTTCAAGGCTTTCGTTAACCACAGGTCCGCTTGTTACGGGATCCATCTCAACACCGGCATTTCTTGAAAGCTCATTCTCAGGAATAAGGCCTACGGAAAGAAGCAGTGTATCACACTCATAATCCTCTTCGGTTCCGGGGATGGGTTTGCCTTTGCCGTCAACCTCTGCAATGGTTATGCCTTCAAGTCTCTCCTTACCTCTTATATCCACTACCGTGTGGCTTAACTTAAGAGGAATATCAAAGTCATTAAGGCACTGAACGATATTTCTCTTTAATCCGCCTGAATAAGGCATAAGCTCAGCAACTACCTGAACCTTGGCGCCTTCCAGCGTAAGTCTTCTTGCCATAATAAGACCTATGTCTCCGGATCCGAGAATTACAACCTTCTTTCCGGGCATATATCCTTCCATGTTCACAAGTCGCTGTGCCGTACCTGCTGAGAAAATACCTGCGGGACGATAGCCCGGTATATTAAGAGCTCCTCTTGATCTCTCACGGCATCCCATGCAAAGAACGATGGATTTGGCCTGAATCTCAAACATTCCGTCCTCACGATTCATGGCGGTTACAACCTTATCCTTTGAGATGTCCATAACCATTGTTCCAAGCTTATACTCGATACCAAGTTTTAGAACTTCGTCAATAAATCGTCCTGCATACTCGGGGCCTGTAAGTTCTTCTTTAAAAGTATGAAGTCCAAATCCGTTATGTATGCACTGGTTTAAAATACCACCAAGTTCCTTGTCTCTTTCGAGAATAAGAATATTGTCAATTCCATTCTTCTTAGCGGACGCAGCTGCTGCAAGACCGGCAGGGCCACCGCCCACAATTAATACATCTACTGTTCTCATAGTGGTTCCCTCCTATTCCTTTGTACGTCCTACAACAATCTTAGATTCACCGCCGGACTTGGTGATTTCTTCCTGAGGAATTCCAAGCTCCCTCTCGATAATCTCCATGGTCCTGGGCGAGCAGAATCCTGCCTGGCATCTTCCCATGCCCGCTCTTGTTCTTCTCTTTACACCGTCAAGGCTTCTTGCAGGTATAATTCTGTGAAGTGCATCGATAATCTCACCTTCGGTAACACTCTCGCATCGGCAGATAATATTTCCGTATGCGGGATTCTCCTTAATGAGTTTGTTTCTTTCTTCTATGGACAAATCAGCAGGATTAAGGATTCCTTTTCTCTTTGAAATCCAGTTCTCCTTCTTCTCAAGATTCATAAGGCCCTTAAGAATGTCTGCAACCATCTCACCGATGGCAGGTGATGATGAAAGGCCGGGAGACTCTATGCCTGCGCAGTCTATAAACTGCTTTGCATCCTCCACTTCCTCAATAATAAATTCATGTCCCGCTTCATGGGCACGAAGTCCCGCAAAACTTGTGATGACCTGTCTTATGGGAAGGGCTTTAACTGTAGCTCCTGCCTTGCTGATTAAATCATCAAGTCCTTCTCTTGTGGTTGCGGTGGATTCTTTGTCATCAATATCAATGGCCGTAGGACCCACAATAAGGTTTCCGTGAATTGTGGGAGAAACCAGAACTCCTTTGCCCATCTTTGAAGGCTGAGGGAATATGGTCCTTGAAACATAATTGCCCACGGTCTTATCAAGAAGGCAATAATCTCCCCTTCTTGCAACGATTGTAAGCTTCTTTGCGCTTACCATATTGTGAATCTTGTCAGCATAAACTCCGGCGGCATTTACTACATATTTAGTCTCTATATCGCCTTTGTTGGTCTTAAGAACGTAGTATCCGTCCTTCTTCTCAATGTCTGTAACTTCCGTATCAAACTGGAAGCTGACACCGTTTTCTGCTGCGTTCTCCGCCAAAGCGATAGTCAGGTTAAAGGGACACACAATTCCGCTGGTGGGAGCATATAAAGCACCTTCCACATTATCGCTAAGGTTAGGTTCCATCTTAAGAACTTCTTCCTTTGATAAAATCTTCAGTTCCTTCACTCCGTTCGCAATGCCACGGTCATATAAATCTTTAAGTCCCGGAAGGTCTTCCTTGTGCATGCAAACAACCAAAGCTCCGTTCCTCTTGAAAGGAATGTCCAGATCTTTAGCCAGTTCATCCATCATCTCGTTTCCCCTGACGTTTAGTTTTGCCATGAGGGAACCCTTTGCAGCGTCAAAACCTGCGTGAATGATTGCACTGTTTGCCTTTGAAGTTCCGCAGCACACGTCCTCACACTTGTCAATTACCAGAACATCTGCTTTGTACCTTGACAGTTCTCTGGCCGCCGCACAGCCAGATACACCGGCACCGATTACAACGATGTCTTTCATTCTATCGCTCTCCTTTTCTTTTCTATAAACCGATTCTTTGCCCTTTCCTTAAAAAGAAAGGGTCAGACAATAAGCCGGCATTCTCTGCCTGCTAATTGCCTGACTCATCTCTCGCGCAATAACTATTTAATTAGTTAATTACATTATATCACAAATTACATATGGAAGAAAGGAACAACCTTCCAAAGTAAACCTGCGCAAAGTGCACCAAGTAAAGGACCAACTACAGGAATCCATGAATATCCCCAGTTGTTGTCGCCCTTACGCCATACAGCGTGAGCAACACGAGGGGAAAGGTCTCTTGCAGGGTTCATTGCGTATCCTGTCAAACCACCGAATGACATACCGCAGGCCATGATGATTCCGAATACTGCGAAGTTGGGAAGTGCATATGCGCCGGGGATTGCAAGAATTGCAAATACCAGAACGAATGTAGCAACAGCTTCCTGGAATACGTTTCTGGGAGCGTTGGGGATTGAAGGAGCTGTACAGTAGCAACCAAGAGTTGAACCGCCCTCTTTCTCTGTTGCATCAAGGTGATCCTTGTAAGCAATTGAAAGAATGGAAGCGCCTACGAAGCCGCCTAACATCTGAGCAACAATATATCCCGGAACCTGAGCCCAGGCAAAGTTTCCTACTACTGCAAGAGCAATTGTAAGAACAGGGTTAAAGCTTGCTCCTGAATATCCAAACATGAATGCGGGAACCATAACTGCGAGGCCCCATCCGATTGTGATATAAACAGAATTGCTTCCCTTAAATCCGGACTTGTTTAATGTTGCACTCATACATACGCCATCGCCCAAAAGAACGAGCATAGCTGTTCCTATAAACTCACATAAATAAGCTTGCATAAATTAATACCCCCTAATTATTAATATGTAGTCGTCTTAGTCTTCTTTTGCCCAGCCAAATGAACACTTAACTGCTTTCTTCCATCCCTTAATATGCTCTTCTCTGTCAGCAGCACTCATTTCAGGTTTGAAGATTCTGTCAAATGCCCAGTTCTTCTTAACATCATCCTTGCTTGACCAGTAACCGACTGCCAAACCTGCAAGGTATGCAGCACCCATAGCTGTTGTCTCAACGCAAACAGGGCGGTTAACAGGTGCACCGATAATGTCTGCCTGGAACTGCATTAAGAAGTTGTTGGCACATGCGCCACCGTCAACCTTCAAAGCAGAAAGGTTAATTCCGGAGTCAGCCTGCATAGCTGCGGTAACGTCAGCTACCTGATATGCCAAGGACTCAAGGGTTGCACGGATAATGTGATTCTTGTTAACACCACGGGTTAAGCCTACAATGCATCCTCTTGCATACTGATCCCAGTAAGGTGCACCAAGTCCTGTGAAAGCAGGAACAACATAGCATCCGTTAGTATCTTTAACCTTGCCTGCAAAGTACTCAGAATCAGGTGATGTCTCGATTACCTTTAACTCATCACGTAACCACTGAATAGCTGCACCTGCTACGAATACTGAACCTTCCAATGCGTACTCAACTTTTCCGTCAAGTCCCCATGCAATTGTGGTAACAAGTCCATTCTTGGAGTAAACAGGCTTCTCACCTGTGTTCATAAGCAAGAAGCAACCTGTACCATAGGTGTTCTTAGCTTCACCTGCTGTGTAACAGGTCTGTCCGAACAAAGCAGCCTGCTGGTCACCTGCAGCACCTGCAATCTTAATGGGTGCTCCGAATAACTCAGGATCTGTCTCGCCGTAAACACAGCTTGAAGGTTTGGGTGTAGGAAGCATGCTCTCAGGAATGTTAAGCTCCTGAAGAATTTCCTTATCCCATGTAAGCTCTTTGATATTGAAGAGCATTGTTCTGGAAGCGTTTGAGTAATCAATTACATGAACTTTACCCTTTGTAAGTTTCCAGATAAGCCAGGAATCAACGGTACCGAATAACAACTTGCCGGCTTCAGCTTTCGCTCTGGCCCCCTCAACGTTATCAAGTAACCATTTTACCTTTGTTCCTGAGAAGTAAGCATCGATAACGAGACCTGTTTTCTCACGGAATTTGTCTGTCAGACCCTTATCCTTTAAGGAATCACAATACTCTGAGGTACGTCTGCACTGCCATACAATTGCATGATGGATAGGCTCTCCTGTTTCCTTATCCCAAACAATTGTGGTCTCACGCTGATTGGTGATACCAATGGCGGCAATGTCAGCAGCTGTAGCCCCAACTTTCTTCATGGCGTCTACACAAACCCCATACTGTGTAGCCCAGATTTCATTTGCATCATGCTCAACCCACCCCGGCTTAGGGAAATACTGAGTAAACTCTTTCTGAGCTACAGAGCACATTTCACCCTTTTCATTGAACAGGATACATCTGTTGCTTGTTGTGCCGGCATCAATAGCCATTACATACTTTGCCATTTACTATTCCTCCTTCTCTATTATTCAAAGCCACCATGGCTTAGAATCACATAAACCAAACATCGGGGCTGGTCGCCGAAATGGCGACCGCACCGTTTTTCAGCGCCGTCATAACATCTTTCTTATCTGCGATAAGCCCCCCCGCTATGACCGGCACTTTACTGATTTTGTTGACTTTCTTTATAATGTTTGGCATTATCCCCGGCAGGATTTCAATAACATCGGGCTGAATCTGATCTACCTGCTTTTCAATGTTGGATAAAGCCATTGAGTCAACAACAAAATATCTCAGTACTGTATATAATCCAATTTGCTTGGCGTATTTAATCAAATTTATCTTTGTGGTAATAATACCGTCGGCATGAGTAAAGTTCTTAATGTAATCAAGGACTATTTCTTTACCTGTAAAGCCGCTGACCAGGTCCATATGAACCATGGCAATTTTTCCGGCATCCTTAACCTTCTTAACAATCTCCTGGAGAGAACACACGTCGCCGAAAAGAATAAAGATAACCTGAATATCCGAGTCAAGACAGCTATCAAGCCCTTCCATATCCTTAACGGCGGCGATAATCGGCGTATCCGCCAATATCTCTCTGAAAGGTGTCCTCTTTTGCATCATAAAAGCCCTCCCTTAGGGTAAGTTTTGTGGTTTTTGGGGCAAAAAAAAAGCATTCTAACAGTGCGCATTTCTCATGCGGTGTAGCCATGCTCTCTTCTCCTAGGCGTTTTATGAAGCTTCATTTTTAACACAAGTAGATATTAGCATACGTTTGTGCGTTTTGCAACACATTTTGCCAAAAATTAAGAAGTTTTTATTCAAATTTACAACAAACCCCATAATAGCGCTTACCTTTATTGCTTTAACGAGATAAAATCTGTACAATATGCAGGTATGATTTTGGATATATTGTATAAAATCACATATGAACAAAGGGACGAACAATAAGTTCGTCCCTTTGCCAAGCAAACAAATCATTATATTGAAAAGGAATATCTCGTAGGTCTTTCGCCTACTCCCTTAGTATAGTTAGCCGTGGCTAACTTGTCAATACCTTTTTTAATATTTTTTTTATGTTATAATAACATTGTTATCACTTCAAACGGAGGGTATTTATTATGCAAGAATCTGGGGAAATGTATTTGGAAACAATACTGACATTGTCCGAGAATAATTCCTATGTCAGATCCATTGATGTTGCCGATGCTATGAGCTTTTCCAAGCCTTCGGTCAGTCGCGCAATGTCCAAGCTTAAAGCTGATAATTACATATCTGTCGACAAGAATGGTTTTATCACTCTTACGGATTCCGGAAGGGCCATTGCTGAGAAGATTTATGAACGCCACACGGTAATTTCAAAGCTTCTGATGTCCATTGGGGTGGATGAGGAAACCGCCACGGCAGATGCTTGTCGAATAGAACATGTAATAAGCGACAAGACCTTTGCCGCTGTAAAGAAAGCCATTAAGAAATAAAACTAAGGGCATCCGTTGGATGCCCTTTTATTTTTCTACTTCACCTTTATTAATCTGTATCCTTCAGGAGTTTCAAAAACGCTCTCTCCCAATCCCGCAATGAGTTCATGGTTTACAGTGTAGTTCTCCATTTCAGTTGGACCTACAAAGATGTAATTAATATCATATTTCTTGAGAGTCGCTATCTTCGTTTCCACATCGCTTCCCTCGTAAAAATCCCTGACCTCCTCAGTCCTTGCTCCCACAGGATCGTAGCTGTTCTGCCACAGCCATTCATGAACCGGCCAGCCTTCAACTGTAGGCACTCCGGTAAAGGATGACAGACGGTTTGTATCTTTATAGTCTCCCCCCACCGCTTCAATTATTCTTATGTTCTTTCTGCCGTCATTTAAAAGAATCTCGCAGGCTTCCTTTATGGCACTCTTTTCCGGATTTGCATCTGATAAAGTTGTCCCAAGAACAGAAATGCCCCTTCCAAAATCTTTGTTATTATAGAGCCACACCTTACCTGATGTGAAGGTATAGGACGATAGGACAATAATCAGTATGGAGAGAAAGGCAGTGCCCTTCCACTTTTTCTCATTGATCAGTTTTGAAAGCAATAGTCCGAATACCATTCCAAAGAGGATATATGCCTGATAGGTAAGCTTAAACATGGTGTTGAATCTGGCATAATCATCACCATATATATCTTTCACATAAATCACTTCAGGAACCAGCACAAGTCCAATGGCGCACAGTGTTATTGCTATTATGGTCAGGTCACTTCTCGTAAGTTTCTTCAGAGAAAATTTTCTTTCCGCCATAATCCATAAAACAAGAATAACGGAAGCCACAAAAGGCATGGCCCACAGAATAACCATCTTGTAAAACAGGGTATGTCTTTCGGCCAAATAAATGCCCGAAATCATCTTATTAAACTGCAGGGTGAAAGGAAGGGTTCCAAGGTAAGCTATTGCATAAATGACAGCTCCCTTTAAAAGAACCATTGCAAAGGTTAACACTTTTACTCCATGGGCAGATAGCTCCGTAAACAGAATTACCCCTCCCGCTATAACATAATAAATGGGGAAATCCCAGAAATTGGAGCCTCTGAAAAGTCCAAGAAGAAGGCCCATAATTATAATGTGACCGTTTATAAAATGTCTGTACCCCTTTTCTTTGGACATGTCCCTTAAGGCGTAGTCAATAAGTATGGCAAGAAAAGGAAGAGTCCACAGCATATTAACGAGATGGGCATGTAAATCGCCGAGAATCATGGTGTAACCCGGAAATTCATGCTTACCGAAATCTTCCACTTCAGGATTCGCCCCTATATAAACCGTAGAATCCGGGAACCAGTAATCCTTTACGTCCACGGAAACCTTGGGGATCTTCTTAATCAGTTTAATGAATACACCAAAAATCAGATAGTGTCCGTTTCCCGCAAGGACACTGCACATGGCACCGGTCACTCCGCCCGCATATGCAGAAACCTTGCTGCCCTTTCTGACAAGAAACAATGAGGAAACAATCTCAAAGATCATAAGTAAAGACATGGCAAAAAGTGTGCAAAGCATAAAATTATAGCCGTAACCCGGATCAACAAAGGAAAGCCTTGAAAGATAAACCGATGCCGAAAGGCCCAGAAAATAATAGTTAAGCTTTTCTCCTGCAAACCAGAAGTCCTCCGGCCATGCACTCTCCTGCCTGTAAATGGATTGCATGATTCCAAAATCCATGTACTTCTCGGTCTGTCCGTCTATTCCTCCTCTGTAGCTTTTTGCCCAAACCGCAAAAAGAAAAAGGATTAAAAAAGCCATAAATCCGAGGAAAAATCTTACAAGTTCTTCTTTGCTCCAAAGATTAGAAAAAGTCTCTTTGTCCCTAAAGAAACTGTATAAATTAAGCGAAAGCGCAAGAATTAAAAAGGCTGAAACCATAGTTATGGTTCCAAAAGGCAGCCCGGTTACCTCACATACAAACCAGGCAAGAAGAAAGGACAGACCACTTCCGATTCCAAATGAAAGTCCGAAGCCTCCGTCCACATATTTAAGCTCAGTTCTTTTAAACGCCGGGCGCATAAAAAGCGCCACGGCAAGAACCATAATAATCCATTTAACAGTAGCAAACATCCATCAATCCCCGTAAAGCTGGTAAGGTTCCCTCTGCTTACCAAAATCGGCAATCCCTTGGGCCCAGGTGGCCTTTATTTCTTCCGAAGTCATGCCGGATACAATACACTTTCTAAGCTCATCCGAGCCGCTTAAATAATCTATCCAATACTTTCCCGCTTTATCCGGATTTCCGAAGAAATCCGCTTCGTTCC
Source organism: Lachnospiraceae bacterium G11 (assembly GCA_900103495.1). Taxonomy (GTDB): domain Bacteria; phylum Bacillota; class Clostridia; order Lachnospirales; family Lachnospiraceae; genus G11. Next base: position 48,981 of record FMWZ01000007.1, read on the forward strand.
CGGTACTCATATAATCGTTGTAAGCATCAATAAGATAATCAAGGCATATTCCCTCAGAGATTATCTCATCCTCGCTCTTATTTCTTAAATCCTTGCCGTAGCAAACCTGCCCCTCATATAAAGGAGATGCCGCCCCCTCCATGGATACGGGAGTAAAGGTAAAATCATTTCCTTCTACGCCCTCAAGATAGGGGCTTCCATAAACTTCGAAGGGAAAATCCGTCCCTCTCCCCACGGTAACAACCGTATTCTCAAAATAGCAGGTTGAAGGGTAAAGAAATATGGCCTTCATGGATTTGAGATTAGGGGAAGGATTCTTAAGAAGGCTGTATCTTGTGGAATGAGAATAGTTCTCACAGGGCACCACAGAAAGATCCAGGCTGTCCTTTCCTGTGGAAAGCCATCCTTCACCGTTTATCATAAGTGCCAGTTCTCCCAGTGTCATTCCGTGAACTGTTGGAATCGGAAGTAATCCAACTCCGGACTTATAATCGTCCTTAAGGATTCCGCCGTCAACATATGAACCATTGGGATTGGGCCTGTCAAGGATAACCACGCTCTTCCCCTTTTCGGCACATGCCTCCATAAGATAATACATGGTTATATAGTAGGTGTAATACCTGAGTCCCACATCCTGGATATCAACCACCAGAACATCAAAGGTGCTCATACTTTCATCATCAGGATAATGACCGTTCCCGTACAGGGACAGAATCGGAACACCTGTCGATTCATCCAAAGAATCATCTACTCCGGCTCCGGCATCAGCATTTCCCCTGAAACCATGCTCAGGAGAAAAAATCGCTTTTACCTCCAACCCCTCTTCAATCAGGGCATCAAGAATATGTCCCTTGCTCTCATCATCCCCAACTATACCGGACTGGTTGGAAAACAGTGCCACTCTCTTTCCTTCCAGATAGGGAAGATAAATTTCCGGTCTGTCATCTCCAAGAATCACCGTTGCAGGTTCAGTAATCTCTTCTTCAGGCGCAGGGTCCGTCTCCTGTTGGGGCTCCTTTGGAGAAGTGGAAGGTTTTACTTCAACCTCCTCCCACACTTTCTCCGTGGCTTCCGACTCAGGCTTATCCTTAGACGTTAAGCTGCACCCTGAAAGAAGAAGCAATGAACATATTAAAATACAAGATATAAATGATTTGGTAAATCTCTTCATTAATGTTTAGTGGGCCACAATAGCTTTCTTAGGGCACTTCTCCATACAAGCTTCACAGCCTACACACTTGGAATAATCAATAGATGCATGGAAATCCGCAACTGAAATCGCATCAGATCCACAGTTCTTAACACAGATTCCACAGCCGATACATCCCACAGAGCAAGCCTTCATGGTAACGGGGCCTTTATCCTTCGAGCTGCAGGCCACAGTAACAGGTGCTGAGTATGGAATCAATTCAATCAGATTCTTGGGGCAGGCTGCAACACACTTTCCGCAGGCCTTACATGCGTCCTTGTCAACAACTGCCACACCGTTTACCACATGAATGGCATCAAAAGGACATTCCTTCACGCAGCTGCCGAATCCCAGACATCCGCTGTTACAGGATTTGGGTCCACCATTAGGAACAAAGGAAAGCATTCTGCAGTCTTCGATACCGTAATAATCGTAGTCCTGTCCGGCTTTTTCACAGTCTCCCTGGCACTTAACAAAGGCCACCATCTTCTCACCGGCTTCTGCTTCCACACCCATAACTTTAGCAATTTTGTCAGCCACAGGCTGTCCGCCTACGGGACACTGGTTAACGGGGGCCTCACCCTTTGCAATTGCGGCTGCAAGTCCGGAGCATCCGGGGTAACCGCATCCACCACAGTTATTTCCGGGAAGAATGCCTAAAATAGCCTCTTCCTTCTCATCGACTTTAATCTTAAACCAAATGGCTGCCACTCCAAGGAATAGTCCTACAAATATTCCAACGGCTCCAACCATTCCGGCGGCTTTAAGTATACCCATCAAAATATCCATAAGCCACCTCCTATAACAATCCCGAGAATCCGCAGAAGGCAATAGCCATCAATCCTGCTGTTAACAGAACATGAGGCATTCCCTTGAAGGGACCCGGAATGTGATTTCTGGCCATCTTCTCTCTTAATCCTGCAAGAATAACGATAGCAATTGTAAATCCGATTGCTGTACCAAGACCGTTTACGATTCCCGCAAGAATACCGTACTTATACTGGACGTTATTTAAAGCTACGCCAAGTACCGCACAGTTTGTGGTAATAAGGGGAAGATATACACCCAAGGCCTTGTAAAGGGGAGGAACAAATTTCTTTAAGAACATCTCAACAAACTGAACCAGAGCCGCAATTACAAGAATAAATACAATGGTACTTAAATATTCGATTCCGAATTTCACCAGGAGGAATTTATAAATCACTCCCGTAACCGCACTTGATAAGGTGATAACGAAGATTACCGAAACTCCCATTCCAAGTGCCGTATCTGTCTTCTTGGATACTCCAAGGAAAGGACACAGTCCCAAAAACTGGCTGAGTACGACGTTGCTCACAAGGGATGTGCTAATCATTAATATCAACAAATCTTTAATCTGTAACATTATTCATCCCCCTCCTTATCCAAGTCTATTATTTCAAAATCGTCTGTCTCTACAACTTCTTCAACGATTTCCACCGTCTCGTTTTCGGTCTCCACGATCATTTCTTCCCGTCTGTAGGAGCATCCCATTTCGCCACAGGCGCTGCAATCACTTGCACAGCCGCTTCCCAGGGCGTCAACGTTAATAATCTTGCTCTTCTTGCCCTTGGACTCGTAATGATTCTTGATGGCATTCTGAGCTGCGGTAAGAGCCGCAAGAACAAAGAATGCACCGGGAGCCATAACAAAGATTCCGATTGGTGTAAAGCTTTCAGGCATTACAGTATTTCCAAATACCGCTCCGCTTCCCAAAAGTTCTCTTACTGCACCGATTATGGTAAGTGCCAGGGTAAATCCAAGGCCCATTCCGATGCCGTCGAAGAATGAAGGAATCACAGGGTTCTTTGAAGCGTAAGCTTCGGCTCTTCCAAGGATAATACAGTTAACAACAATAAGAGGAATATAAATTCCAAGGCTTGCATATAAGGAAGGCAAGTATCCCTGAATCAGTAACTGCACCATTGTAACGAATGAAGCAATTACAACGATAAATGCAGGTATTCTGACTTTATCAGGGATGATATTTCTTAATGCGGAAATAATGGCATTACTTAAAGCCAGAACCACCGCTGTGGAAAGACCCATTCCAAGTCCGTTGATTGCTGATGTTGTTACCGCCAAAGTGGGACACATACCAAGCATCAGTACGAAGGTGGGATTTTCTCGAATAATACCGTTAAATAAACGTTCACCTATCTTATTCATTTACTCCACCTCCTTTAATTCCTGCGAGAAGAAGTATAATCCGCCGTTAACGGCATTGGTTACCGCATTGGTGGTAATTGTTGCTCCGCTTATGGCATCAATCTGATTATCCATAACCGCACCGGATTTGGTATACTCAAACTTCTCAACATTTTTATTAAAGAACTGAGGTTTCAGAACTTCATCCGCTCTCATACCAAGACCTGCAGTCTCGGAAATATCAAGGATGGAGATTCCATTGAGAGTTCCGTCGTTTTTGATACCCATTGTAAACTTAATGTCTCCGCCGTAACCCTCTGAGGATGTAACGGTCAAAACGTAACCTATGGGGTTGCCGTTTCCGTCAAGTGCACACCTTATTGTATCGCTGAGTGTCACTTTTCCATATCCTCCGGCTGCAATAACAGAGTTGGCTTTCTCAAGGTCATAATCATAGTCTTCAAAAGATGTTGCTCCAGCAAACACTTCCTTGCATGCATTCTGTAATGCCAGCTCTTCCTGATATCTGATGGGCTCCTTGGTAACTGAATATACAAGGCCAAGAAGAATTCCTGCTATCAATGTGATGGCAACCAAAATTCCGGCATCGTGAAGAAGATTTTGTAAGTCGCTTCTCTTATTCATGCTTCTTACCTCCTACTCCAAACGCCCTGGGCATGGTCCATTTCTCAATTAAAGGAACAAGCAGGTTGCTTAATATAATCGCATAGGAAACACCCTCTGCAGAAGGTCCGAAAATCCTGAATATACCTGTAAGAATACCAAGAATAATTCCGTATACATACTGACCCTTTACGGTGACGGGGCGTGTTACATAATCTGTGGCCATGAAAAATGCTCCCAGCATAAGTCCGCCACCTGAAAGCTGTGCCGCAATATAAGCAGGGTTGAATCCATAACCTCCAAAGATTACAACAAAGATTACGAAAGTAACAATGTATGACCCCGGAATTCTAAGGTCTATAACTCCGGTTGCAAGCAGAATGCAGGCACCGATCACAATGGCGATTACGCTGGTTTCACCAATGGTACCGCCGGTTCTTCCTATTACCATATCGAGGATGTTAACCTCTGCGCCGCTCTTAAGAAGGGCCAAAGGTGTTGCTCCCGAATATGCATCACAGTTAAAGTTTGTCATGATTGCAGGGAAGGAAATAACCAGGAAACATCTGGCACCCAAAGCAGGGTTCATGAAGTTCTCTCCAAGGCCTCCAAAGAGACATTTGACAACAAGAATCGCAAAAATGCCTCCAAGGATTCCGATCCACCAGGGTGCTCCCACGGGAAGGTTAAGTCCCAAAAGCATACCTGTTACAACTGCAGACAAATCCGAAACTGTCTGTTTCTTTTTGATAATAAGATTAAAAACAAATTCTGTAAGCACGCAGGCTGCTACTGTTATAAGCACGTGTACGGCAGCCATAATGCCGAAATTATAAATTCCAAATCCGAAAGCAGGAAGCAAAGCCACAACTACAAGAAGCATAATGGAACTTGTAGATTCCTTTGACCTGACATGGGGATTGGATGATACTTTCATCATGCTCATGTCTTCTCCTCCTACTTCTTTTTCTTAGCCAGGCAAATCTTACGCATGGACTTAATAGCCTGGGTCAATGGTCTTTTGGCGGGACAGATGAAACTGCAGCATCCGCATTCGCAGCATTCCATTCCGTTATTCTTTATGAATGCTTCCTCATCACCATTCTCCGCAAATTCAGCAAGGAACTTGGGAACGACGTTTCCGGGGCAGGCCTCAACACAGCGTCCGCAGTTGATGCAGGCTGTAGGCTCCATCTCGGACACATCATCCTTTGTAAGAGCCAAAAGCGCACTGGCTGTCTTGGTTGTGGGAAGATCCAAATCAAATATTCCGAATCCCATCATGGGACCGCCGGATACAATCTTAACGGGCTCTGTTTTAAAACCGCCGGCCTCTTCAATAAGTTCGCTGTAATTGGTTCCTATGTGCACCTTAAAGTTTCTGGGATCTGCCACCGCATCACCTGTTACGGTAACAATCCTTTCCATCAAAGGCTTGCCTTCCAAAACTGCAGCTCTGATAGCAACAACGGTATCAACGTTATCAACAACGCAACCTGCATCTGCAGGAAGCATTTTGGAGTTGATGCTTCGTCCTGTGGTTGCATAAATAAGCTGACGCTCAGCGCCCTGAGGGTATTTGGTCTTAAGGGCCTTAACTGAGATTAAGGGGTCTGATTTTACAATGGCTTTAAGCTTTCTTATGGCTTCGGGTTTATTGTCCTCCACCGCAAGAATTCCGTGGGCATTGTCAAAGAGTCGTAACATAACTCTCAGTCCTTCAACAACCTTCTCAGGCTCCTCAATCATTCTTCTGTAGTCACTGGTAAGGTAAGGTTCACACTCTGCACAGTTGACTATACAATAATCGATAGCATCGGGGTCCTTGGGGGAAAGCTTGATAAACGTAGGAAATCCTGCGCCGCCCATTCCGACGACTCCTGCCTTTTTAACCCTCTCAATAATCTCTTCTTTTGAATAGTCATCCAGGTCCTTTCCTGCATCGTATTCAACTTCTTCGTACAATCCGTCATTCTCAATAACGATACTGTTTATTAAATCTCCTGTAACCACCCTTCTGGGTTCAATACATTTCACAGTGCCTGAAACCGACGAATAAATTGGCGCAGAAACAAAGCCGCTTGCTTCGGCTATCATCTGGCCCCTTAACACTCTGTCGCCTTTGGCTACTATGGGGGTTGCGGGTGCACCTATATGCTGTGAAACCGGATATACCAAGTCGCCCTTGGGCAAAACCTCTCTTATGGGTTTGTCCTTGGACAAGGCTTTACCGTCATAAGGGTGAATACCGCCTTTAAATGTAAGTCTTGCCATAGATATCCCTCTTTCTTAAAAAGTCAAACATCTTTTTTATTATACTCTATTTATGGTATAATAAAAACACTTAGCGACCGAATTTTAGGAAGGATTTTCTATAATGAAAAAAAGGGAAATATTTCTTAGTGACTACAAATTAAGCTATCCTGTTGAGAAGATAGCTGACCCTAAGGATATCCTTTTTGTCGACATCGAAACAACCGGATTTACAGCCAAAGGTTCTGCTTTATACCTCATCGGCTGTGTATGGAATAACGGCAAAGGTTACGTTATAACCCAGTTTATGGCCGATACATATGAGTCGGAAAAGGATGTACTTTCTGCTTTCTTTACTTTCTCATCTTCATTTAAGGTATTGGTACACTTTAACGGAAACAATTTTGATATTCCGTTCTTAAAAGAAAAAGCAAAACAATATAAAATGGAAAACGCTCTTGAGCGCCTTGAAGGAGTCGATCTGTACAGGCGGATCAATCCCTACAAGTCCATGCTTAAGCTTCCGAACTGTAAACAGAAAACCATCGAAAAGTTCCTGGGAATACACAGGGAAGACCCCTATAGCGGCGGCGATTTAATCGGTGTTTACCATGCATATGTTAAGGATCACGATCCCGCCAAGGAGAATGATCTCTTCCTTCATAACAGAGATGACCTTTTGGGAATGCTTGCTATTCTTCCCATGTTAAACTATTTCGATTTATTTGCAGGTCCTCTTACGGTAGTGGCTGCCCAGGCCAACACCTACACCAATGTTCATGGAGAGGAATGTCGGGAACTTGTTATGACTGCCAAGATTCCTTCGGATATTCCCACACCCATAAGCGGTTCCGGAAAGGGTTGCTACTTCTCCGCCAAGAACGGTGAGGTTGTTATCAAGGTTCCCATTGTGGAGAAAGAGCTTAAATACTTCTACTCCAATTACAAGGATTACTACTATCTTCCGGAGGAAGACGTGGCACTCCACAAATCCGTGGCAGGTTTTGTGGATAAAGCCCACAGGACCCCTGCAAAGGCTTCCAACTGTTATACAAAGAGAGTATCCACCTATATACCTGAATGGGAGCCCATAATCACTCCCTTCTTCAAGGAGGATTACCTTTCGAAGGACATGTATTTCGAATTGACGGATGAAATAAAAAAGAATAGGGAACTGTTCTCTGGCTACGCCACCCACATCTTAACCTACATCGGATTGGGACAGGGTCAGGCATAAAGGCATAAAAACAGCGGTGCGATTCATTTGAATCACACCGCTTTATTATTTGTTTTATTTCTCGGGTTTCACATAGAAGAATGAACTTTGTCTGTCGAATCCCAATTCCTTATGGTTAATAATCTGCTCGGTACTTCCGATGAAGAGATAACCTCCGGGAACAAGGGCCTGGCAGAACTTCTTAAATACCTCGTCCTTTGCTTCCTCTGTGAAGTAGATAAGAACGTTACGGCAAACAATCAGATGATAGTTTGTAGGATATGTGTCTCTTAAAAGGTTGTGCTCCTTAAACTCCACACGAGACTTAATCTCATCAGATATCTGATAGGATGTGCCAATCTTCGTGAAATACTTATCCTTGAATTCCTTGGGAAGTCCGGCAAGGCTCTTCTCATTATAGAGGCCAACCTTTGCCTTTCCGATAACCGTCTTATCCAAATCTGTGGCAAAAATCTTAATCTTGTTCAGAGGCATGAACTTTGAGAGCACCATAACCAATGTGTAGGGCTCATCACCTGTGGAACAGGCTGCACTCCAAATCTTAAGGTTCTCACCATATTTCTTAATCAGCTTAGGAAGAACATCTTTCTCCAGCAATTGCCACTGGTCAGGGTTACGGTAAAACTCAGACACGTTAATGGTTATGTAGTTGATGAACTCATCAAACATATCCTTATTGGTCTTAAGACATTCTACGTACTTGTCATACCCCTTGACACCGTTCTTGGAAATCAGCGCGTCGATACGGCGCTTCATCTGTTTCTCTTTGTAAGAGTTCAAATCTATTTTAGTAAGATCATAAACAGCCTTAACCAAATACTCGTAATCAAAAGCCATAACAAATCCTCCTCGCAGAAAATCAATTATTTAAAGCTTTAGTTCTCTTCTTTAGCTTCCTCTGCCTCTGCAGCAATAACTGCATCGATGTCTACAGAAACTTCATCTGCATCATCCTCTTCCTTAGCTTCTTCCTTTTCGGGTTCGGGAGCTAAAAGAGCCTTAATGCTTAAGCTGATCTTCTTGTCAGCCTCGTTGAAGTCAACAATCTTAGCTGTTACTTCATCGCCGAGTTTCAATACATCTGAAGGTTTGTCAATATGATCTTTGGAAATCTGTGAAACATGAAGAAGTGCGTCAACGCCTTCTTTAATTTCAACGAATGCACCGAAATCTGTCATTCTTGCAACTTTACCTGTTACTACGTTGCCAACAGCATACTCTTTTGCTGCATCCTTCCAAGGGTTAGCATCATCAAACTTGCATGAAAGAGCAATCTTGGTTCCGGAAATCTCCTTGATGAAGACTTTAACTTCGTCACCAACCTTGAATACCTTCTTGGGATTCTCAACTCTTCCCCAGCTCATCTCTGAGATGTGAAGGAGTCCGTCTGCTCCGCCAAGATCTATGAATGCACCGAAATCGGTTACATTCTTAACTGTACCGGTAACAACATCACCAACTTTAATCTTCTCGAATAAAGCCTTCTGAGCCTCTTCTCTCTTAGCTGTAAGAAGCTGTCTTCTGTCGCCGATGTATCTTCTTCTTCTGGGATTGTATTCGCTTACTACGAACTCAATCTCCTGTCCCGCATACTTGGAAAGATCCTTCTCGTATGTGTCTGATACAAGGCTTGCGGGGATAAAGATTCTTACCTCATCCACTACTACGCTTAAGCCGCCCTCAAGTACCTGAGCAACTGTAGCCTTAAGTACTTCGTGATTCTCAAATGCTTCTTTGATTCTCTCACTTCCCTGATCAGCAATGAGACGCTTGTATGTAAGAAGAACCTGTCCCTCACCGTCGTTAACCTTAACGACTTTAACAGTGATAGGATCGTCTTTCTTAACAACGGTGGTCAAGTCGATGCTTGAATCGTTGCTGTATTCGTTCTTGGGAAGAATACCGTCAGCTTTGTATCCAATGTTAACGATAATCTCGTCGGGTTTAACATCGATGACTTTACCTTCAACTACCTCTCCTGCATGTATTGTTTTAAATGATTCCTCAAGCATTTGTTCAAAAGTTAATTCTGACATAATTTTGAACCTCCTCAATGATTTTGTTTGGGGTCGAGGCCCCTGCAGTAATTCCCACCAGCCGAACTGATTTAGGTAGTTCTAAATGCAAGTCATCCAGTGTTTGAATAAAATATGTGTGCACGCATCTTTTGCGACATATCTCAAATAACTTTTTCGTGTTAGAGCTGTTCATCCCCCCGATGACAATCATTGCATCAGCTTCGGTTGCCAATTCCTCAGCTGCCAATTGTCTATCTTCCGTCGCATTACATATAGTGTTCACAACAATAACATTGTACCCTTTTTTCTGAATAATTTCAACTATATGTTGAAATTTCTCGGCTTGAAAAGTCGTCTGCGAAACTATACAGATTTTTCTTCCGGATTCGTTTGTGTAGGATTCAGCCTCTTCCTCGCTTTCTATGACGGTTGCGCCACTCTCGCACCATCCCACGATTCCAAGAACCTCCGGGTGCCCGGCATTGCCCACAATCACAATGTCTGCGCCGTTTTTGCTCTCCTTTGATACGGTATTGTGTATACGTTTTACAAAGGGACATGTGGCATCAATAATTTCAAGTCCCTTTTCCTCCAAAGCGTCATACACCGCTTTCGAGACTCCGTGGGCTCTGATAACCACACTGCCCTCATTTAACTTAGCAATATCATCAATTGATTCAATTATTTCGACACCTTTTTTCTCAAGGTCCGACACAACGGTTTCGTTGTGAATAATCGGTCCGTAGGTATATATCTTTTTGCCCTGATCAATAAGAGAATAGGCCTTTTCAACCGCTCTCTCAACTCCAAAGCAATAACCTAAGGACTTAGCCAACTTAACTTCCACTAAGCTCTTCCGCCCTTCTCGTGCGCTATATCTTCAATTGTCTTGCACACTTCATCAATGTTCATGTATGAGGTATCAACAAGAATGGCATCCTGTGCCTGTCTAAGGGGAGAATTCTCCCTTGTCATATCTCTCTTGTCTCTCTCGATAATGTCCTTTTCGATTGCATCGATATCGGGATTCTCGCCTTTGGCCACCAGCTCGTCGAAACGTCTCTTGGCTCTCACTGCACTGCTGGCGGTAAGGAAGATTTTAACATTTGCTTTTGGTAAAACCACAGTTCCTATATCCCTGCCATCCATGATGACATCTGCAGTTTCCGCAAGCTTTTGCTGAAGCTCCACAAGTTTGGTTCGAACAGCGGCAAAAACACTGCACTTTGAAGCCATATTTCCCACTTCCTCTGTGCGAAGTCTTCCGGTTACATTCTCACCGTTAAGATAAACCTGCTGTTCACCGTTCTCGTATTTAATTGTTATGTCCGCATTCTTGCACTCTGCGCTTATGGCTGCTTCATCATCACCTGATATATTGTTGTTTAAAAGATGAATACCCATGGCGCGGTACATTGCACCCGTATCAACATAGATAAGGCCTTCATCCTTTGCTATTTTCTTAGCGATTGTACTTTTTCCTGCTCCTGCAGGTCCATCGATTGCAATACTGTATCCCATATATTTCTCCTAACATGATTCTCCGGCAAGATGGCCTGTTGACCACGCAATCTGAAGGTTATACCCTCCCGTCTGCGCATCCACGTCCAAAACCTCGCCTGCAAAAAACAGATTCTTAACTTTCTTTGATTCCATTGTGTGAGGGTTAATTTCCTTCACGTCTATTCCGCCCTGGGTAATGACCGCTTCGTTGAAATCTCCGGTCTTATACACCGTAAGAGGAAGATTCTTAATGAGCTTAACAAATGAAAGTCTTTCTTCCCTTGTTATCTCATGAACCTTTTTCTCACCCTTAATCCCCGACAGTTTAACCATTACCGGGATTAATTTACCGGGGAACAATCCTCCAACAGCATTGGCGAAATTCTTGTTTCTGTTTTCTTCAAACTCTCTGACAAGTCTTTTATCAAGAGTTTCCTCATCAAGGGCAGGCTTTAAATCAATTGTAAGATTTGCTTCTCTGCCTCTGAATTTCTTCACGTAATAACAACTGGCGGTAAGAATCAAGGGGCCGCTCACACCAAAATGTGTAAAAAGCATTTCTCCAAAGCCGTTATATATATTCTTTCCCGTAGCCTTATCCTTCAAGTCAACGGAAACATTTTTAAGGCTTAGGCCCATCAGTTCCGAAGGCCACTTTTCCCTTGTTTCAAAGGCCACCAAAGAGGGGGCTGTGGGAACTATCTTCATGCCGAATTTCTCGGCAAATCTGTAGCCGTCACCTGTGGAACCTGTGGAGGGATAGGACAATCCGCCCGTAGCCACAATCACCTTCCTTGCGGTCAGTTTGGTCTTATCCTTTAGCTTGACTCCCGTGGCAACACAGTTACCTTCTTCGTCGGTTTCACTTAATATATCAATAACTTCCGTGTTGAATCTTATTTCAACGTCCTTATCCTTTAAGGCAGTTACCATTGCCTTAATTATGTCGGATGAATGGTCAGAAACAGGGAAAACTCTCTCTCCTCTTTCAACCTTTAACTTACATCCATAGCTTTCGATAAGGCTCATAACCTCAGTGGCAGGAAAACCGTAGATACTGCTGTAGAGGAATTTTTCATTGGAAATAACATGGGAAAAGAATTCCGTAACATCACAGGCATTGGTAACATTACACCTGCCCTTTCCCGTAATGTAAATCTTCTTTCCCGCCTTTTCATTTTTCTCAAGAACTATGGTCTTAAATCCCGATGAAGCGGCAGCATAGGCCGCCATCATTCCGGCTGCGCCACAGCCTATAACGCAAACATCATAAATCACCGGCATCTTCCTTCTTTAAAGGGTAATTCAGCATAGGCTCCTCGTCGATGAAATCAATTTCATCATTAAGGTAAACCTGATAGTTATTCCAGGTCTGTTCAAGCATTGTAAGACTCTTTTTGACCTCGTCGGGGCACTTTAAGCAAAGCTCTACAACAAGAGCGTTTATAAGGCTTAAAGGAGCCACTAAAGAGTCAACAATCGAAACCATGTCACTTCTTGCAAAAAGGTTGCAGCTTGAGTACAGATTCATAGGCGAATGCTGTGAATCTGTGATGGCAATAACCTTTGCATTACGGTCGTTTGCAAATTCCATGGCCTTTAAAGTACGCATGGAATATCTGGGGAAACTGATACCGATAAAGGCATCCTTTGAGTCGATTCTTATCATCTGTTCAAAGGTTTCCGTAACGCTTGTGGTGTTAAGAAGGTACACGTTTCCTCGAATCATATTCAGATAGAAATGAAGAAAGCTTGCCAAAGGTTCGCAGCTTCTGATTCCCATTATATAAACGTTCTTGGCGTTAAGAATGATATCCACCGCCATGGTAAAAGCTTCGGTATCCAGATTAACGATGGTGTCCTGGATCTTCTCAATATCTGCGTTGAGAACACTTGTTAATACCTCAGACTGGCTTCTTCCGGCATATTTTACGCCGATTCTCTGAACAGAGTTAAGCTGTCCCTTAACCCAGTCCTCAAGGGCCTTCTGAAACTGAGGGTATCCTTCATACCCTATTCCCGCAGCGAATCTTACAACGGTGGATTCACTGATATCCAGTTCACTTCCAAGTTTGGCTGCCGTCATGAAAACAGCCTGATCGTAATGATCTGTAATATATCCCGCAATCCTTTTGTGGCTCTTGCTCATGGTGGGATACATCTGTTTTATCCTGGTGATAATATCTGTATTTATATCCATAAAATCTTCCTTAAAATTTATAAGTTAGCGGCAAAGCTGTTGTAGGATTCCTCCAAAAGTTTTCCTGTCTCCTCAAGGCTTAAATCATAGTCTCCCTTTAAGCTCATGCAGGCAGCACCATGGATAAAAATCCACATACGCATAAACATATCCTGGGGTTTGGAGCATCCAAGATTCTTAGCCGCATTAATCTCCTTTATTACATTGCCCTCAGTACCGTTAAGTACCTCATATAAGGACTTGCCAACACCCACGTCTTCAACAAAAAGGAGAAGGAAAAGATTTTTATATTTCATTGCAAAGGAAATGTAAGCCATTCCCAAATCAACAAAGGGTGTTCCACTCTTCTTGTCAAAACCGCGATAGAACTCCTCAAAGCATTCACATGCCTTTCCGTATACCGCAGTCCATAACTCCTCCATGTTTTTGTAGACCCTGAAAATTGGCTGAGTCGAACATCCGGCCTTGGCAGCCACCTTTCTTGCGGTGACATTTCTGATACCCTCTTCTTTCGCCATTTCAAAGCCGGTGTTTAAAATGTCATTGATAGTGATTGACTCTTTTCTAGCCATAATATACCTCCTAAGTCCCCTGACCATTTTTTCATTATAACACTTGTTATTTTACAGGAATTACGTTATGACCGTCAACCACTAGATATTGTGGTAAAACCATAAAAATCGGGGGTCAAAGCCCCCGATTCCAAATATTTGTTATTAATCTCTCTCAACGATGGCCGCGCATCCCATGCCGCCGCCTACACAAAGGGTTGCAAGGCCCTTCTTGGCGTCTCTCTTCTCCATCTCGTGAAGAAGGGTAACAAGGATTCTGGTACCTGAACATCCAACAGGATGTCCAAGAGCAATTGCACCGCCGTTAACGTTTAATTTGTCCATATCAAAGCCAAGGTCATGTCCTACCGCAACTGACTGCGCAGCAAAGGCCTCATTTGCCTCAATAAGGTCGAAGTCCTCAATCTTATAGCCTGTCTTAGCCATAACCTTTCTTGTGGCTGCTACGGGGCCGATTCCCATGATTCTGGGTTCAACGCCTGCAAGCTCACCGCCAATCCATGTTCCCATGGGCTTAACACCAAGCTCTTTGGCCTTCTCTTCGCTCATTACGATAATGGCTGCAGCAGCATCGTTGATACCTGATGAGTTTGCTGCGGTAACCATTCCGTCGGGCTTGAATGCGGGCTTAAGTCCGCTGATGTTCTCCTTGGTTACTCCCTTTCTGGGGCCTTCATCTGTATCAAAGATAATTGTCTCTTTTTTCTTCTTAACTTCCACAGGAACTATCTCATCCTTGAACTTGCCCTCTGCAATGGCCTTCTCAGCCTTCTGCTGGCTCCATGCAGCGAACTCGTCAAGCTGTTCTCTTGTAAGTCCCCACTGCTCGCAGATATTCTCGGCTGTGATACCCATGTGGAATCCGCCGAAAGCATCTGTAAGAGCGTCTCTTATCATTGCATCATCCATCTTTGCAGCGCCCATTCTGTAACCGAAACGGGCATCATAAAGAAGGTAAGGTGCCTTACTCATGTTCTCCATACCGCCGGCAACGATGATATCGGCATCACCTGAAGCGATAAGCTTTGCTGCAAGGTTTACGCAGTGAAGTCCTGAACCGCAAAGAACGTTTATGGTTGTTGCGGGAACTTCAACGGGGATACCTGCGTTTACAGCTGCCTGTCTTGCAGGGTTCTGTCCAAGACCAGCCTGGATAACGCATCCCATATAAACCTCATCAACCTGCTCGGGTTTGATTCCGGCTCTCTTCATGGCTTCTTTAACGACTATTGTTCCAAGATCAGGTGCAGGAATTCCGCTTAATGTGCCCCCCATTGTTCCGATGGCAGTACGGCAAGCGCCTGCAAGAACTACTTTTCTTCCCATATTCAAAATCCTCCTATTGGTTTGTTCTAGCATTTGTTATTATTTTAACACACCCGCTCTGTAATTCAACCCCAATCTTTAACAAATCTTAAGATTATCCTCAATAAATCCCCCACCTTCTCCTGCTACTATATATGTGCAGGTTGGGCCTGTCCCCAAATTGCACATAAGGATTGTGAGGTGGAGAAAATGAAAAAGTACAATTTGAAAAACATTATTATATCAGCCGCTGCGCTCACGGTGATAAGCGCATTGGGTGCATGTGGTTTAAATGAAAAGGATGCAGCAAAAGGAAACAGCTTATTTGAAGAAGTTACGGATACAACAAGCAATACTCCCGCTGCAGATTACGCAAGCAGCGAGAATACAGCAGAAGAATCAACCGGTGATGACTTTGCCGAAATCCCGGACTACGAAGCATATGTAAATGCCTTCGTCCAGAACAAAGATAAATGGCTTGTATGCGAAGACCCTTCAGGACTTGCAATAAGAGCATACGACTACAACTCTGACGGAAGCATCGAGTTTGTGACTTCATACGCAGCCGGAAGCGGTTATTATTCTTCAAACCACTTCTACCATGTGAACCCCGAATCCGGTGAACTTACGGAGCTTTCCATGGAATACACGGATCAGGAAAACATGGAAGGTCTTTCAGAAGCGGATCTTAGCATGTACAAAAGCAGCCAGTCAGATGTATACCTCGATGGAGACACCTATTACTATCCCGCTTTCGACTACTCTAAGTCCGGTTCATCAGAAAGTGCCGAGACAAAGTATTTCTTCACGGTTAAGGACGACAAGGTTACCTTCATCTCTCTCGGTTCCGTTTACACATACACAGACGAGGCCGGCGCAGAGCAGACAACCTATTATGATGATGCCAACGAAGAAACCACCCAGGAAATATATTTTGCCCTCGAAGACGCCTTCACCGGCAGCAAAACAAAAATCACCCACAATAACAATTGGGTTCATGATTCAATCGACAATCTTAAAGCATTAAGCGACGAGGAGCTTACCCGCCAATTAATGGAAACCCTTAACTAAACCAAAAGCCGGTGGGGATTTAATCCCTGCCGGCTTTAAATTTATTATTTTTTGTTCTTTACCGCCTCTTCAACCATTCTTCTGGCCTCAGAAAGGCTCACTTTCTTCTCCCTTGCTATCCAGGCAAGATCCTCATACTCGTACTTCGCGTTATTCGTGCCAAACCCTTCCGATTTCTTAAGTCTCACCTGTCCCATGGGAGTATCAAATGCTTCGGTGGTTCGATTCAGTATGTATCTGTTGTAGGTTTTCTCCCTGATACCAAGAGTTGATGTGTATTTGAACATCCCTGCAATCAGACTGTCCTTGTCATTTTCGTTGCAAAGCACATGAATCTCGGTTCCCGGTCTGTTCTTCTTCATGTAAATTGATATGGTAAAAACGTCAAGTGCTCCCATTGTGAGAAGATTCTCGCAGGCAAAACCCACTTCTTCTCCTGTCATGTCATCTACGTCACAAACCAGCTCGGTCACAGTTTCGCCCACCAATTCATCTGACGTAGCTTTTTTAATTGACGCATATCTCTTCTGCCTTTTTTCTGATGTGGGAACGTACTCTTCTCCGTAGAACATTCTGACGCAGTTTGCTCTCTCAAAGTCCTTTTTGCCAAGGCCATAACCTATGGCCTCAGAGGTCATGACAGGCATATCGTCAAACTCATCCACAAAATTCTTAAGAAGTGCTGCTCCTGTAGGTGTGCATAGTTCACCCTTTATCTCCGAACCATAGTTGGGAATACCGGATAACAATACAGCCGTGGCAGGTGCAGGTACCGGAAGAATTCCGTGGGCGCACTTAACCTGTCCCGAGCCCACATTTACAGGTGAAGCCACAACCTTTTCAGGCTTAATCTTTTTAAGCATATAGCAAAATGCAGTGATATCCGCTATTGCATCCAAATCTCCCACTTCATGGAAATGAATCATCTCCACAACCTGGCCGTGAACCTTGCTCTCAGCTCCCGCAATAAGCTTATATACGTTTAAGACTTCATTCTTGACGTCTGTATCAAGTTTAAGTCCGTTTATTATTTTCTCAACTCTTTCAAGGGTTCTTCCATGATGGTGCTCGTGATGATGATCGTGTTCATGGTCATGGTCATGATCGTGATGATGATCATGCTCCTCGCCCTCTTCCTCATCGTATACCGTGACTACGAATTGGCTTCCCTTGATACCGCACTTCTCAGCGCTTTTTCTCTTATAAATTACCCCGGGCACACCTATTGCATTAAGTTCATTTATTGTTCCCGGAATATCAGGCATCAGTTCCAGTAACGCTCCTGAAAGCATGTCGCCTGCAGCGCCCATTCCGCAATCAATGTAGAGTGTCTTCATCCCCTTCATCTCCTTGTTTTACTTTATATGATTAATCATTGAAGCAAAATAACCTGCTCCAAAGCCATTGTCTATATTTTCAACCGCAACTCCGCTTGCACAAGAATTGAGCATTGATAAAAGTGCAGATAAGCCATTAAAGCTTGCTCCGTATCCAACGCTAGTGGGAACGGCAATGACAGGGCAGTCGGCAAGACCTCCTATAACACTGGCAAGAGCTCCTTCCATTCCTGCAACTGCAATAATAACTGTGGCACTCATTATTTCATCCATGTGATCAAGGAGTCTGTGTAATCCGGCCACTCCAACATCATAAAGTCGAACCACTTCATTTCCCAAAGCTTCGGCAGTAATTGCAGCCTCCTCGGAAACAGGCATGTCGCTGGTTCCGCCTGTAGCAACAACAATCTTGCCTCTTCCGCTTGGCTTAGGCTTCTCTCCTACGATTCCTATCCTGGATACGGGATCATAATCAAGTTTAACCTCCGAAGAAACCAAAGCTGCTTTCTCAGGGTCCATCCTGGTAATAAGAATTGTTTTGTTTCCGTTGTCTCTAAGACTCTTCGCTATTCCTATTATCTGCTCTGCACTCTTTCCTGCGCCGTAGATAACCTCGGTTACTCCCTGTGTGGCATTCCTGTGAAGGTCCACTTTCGCATAGCCAAGGTCCTCATAGGGTTCCTTCTTAATCAATAAAAGGGCGTCATCTACGGATATATCTCCATTATTCAGTTTTTCAAGTACTGTTCTGATTTCTGTATTCATAAGTGCTTTCATTATAACACAAAAATACCCCTCACAAATGTGAGGGGTAAATTAATGACTTATTAAACAGGGTATGCACCGTTCTTTGTATCTGCGATAGATACATCAACCTTCTCCTGCTGAGCCTGACGATACTTGAAGAAGTCTGTAGCAACCTGAGGGAAGAGTGCGTATGAAAGTACGTCCTCATCCTGCTGCTTGTACTGCTTCATCTCTGACTCAAGCTGAGCAAGCTCGGGCTTGTCGTGGCCTGTAGCCTCTGCGGAACGAGCTGTTGATCTCTTCTCGCCGGGGATAACCTTGTTGATTACTTCCTCGTTCATAGGCTTAACGGTCTGACCATAGTTACCTCTTAAGAGATCCTTGAACTCACCGGTAGCCATCTTATATCTCTCACCCATGAGAACGTTGAAGATAGCCTGTGTACCAACAATCTGTGATGAAGGTGTAACAAGAGGGGGCTCACCACAGTCCTTACGAACTCTGGGGATTTCCTCAAGCACTTCCTGGTACTTGTCTTCTGCGTTCTGCTCTTTAAGCTGAGATACCATGTTTGAAAGCATACCGCCGGGTACCTGGTAAAGAAGAGTCTTGATGTTTACGCCAAGAACCTTTGTGCTCATTAAGCCGCTCTCGATGCACTCTTCTCTGTAAGGTCTCCAGTAATCAGCGATTTCTGCAAGAAGGTTCTGGTCATAACCTGTATCATAGGGAGTTCCCTTGAAGGTCTCAACCATAACCTCTGTAGCGGGCTGTGAAGTACCGAGTGCAAAAGGTGAAATTGCACAGTCGATAACGTCAACGCCTGCCTCAACTGCCTTAAGGTATGTCATTGAAGCTACACCTGAAGTGTAGTGAGTATGTAACTGGATAGGAAGATTTGTGTTCTCCTTCATGGCCTTGATAAGCTGCTCAGCCTTGTAAGGTACAAGTAAGCCTGCCATATCCTTGATACAGATGGAATCAGCACCCATCTCCTCAATCTTCTTAGCCATGTCTGCCCAGTACTCTAATGTATAAGCATCACCAAGTGTGTAGGAAAGAGCAACCTGAGCTGCACCTCTTCCTTCCTGCTTTTTGATCTTATTTGTTGCATCAACTGCAGCCTGTAAGTTACGAAGGTCGTTTAAGCAGTCGAAAATTCTGATGATATCGATACCGTTTGCGATTGATTTCTCAACGAAAGCGTAAACCACATCATCTGCGTAAGGTCTGTAACCTAAGATGTTCTGTCCTCTGAAGAGCATCTGAAGTTTTGTGTTCTTAAATCCGTCTCTGAGCTTTCTTAATCTCTCCCAGGGATCTTCCTTTAAGAATCTTAAAGAAGCGTCGAATGTTGCACCACCCCAGCACTCTACTGCGGCATATCCGACTTTATCCATTTTGTCAACGATGGGAAGCATCTTCTCGGTAGGCATTCTTGTTGCAATCAGAGACTGATGTGCATCACGAAGAACGGTTTCCATGATTCCAATCGGTTTCTTAACCTGTTCTGACATTTCCTATATCCTCCATATTTTATGAAACAAGTAAAATTCGTTTATATCTTCGATTTAGAATACTCCAAAGATAGCCATGAATGTTCCGGCTGCAACTGCAGTACCGATAACGCCGGCTACGTTGGGACCCATAGCATGCATGAGAAGGAAGTTTGTAGGATCTGCCTCAGCACCTACCTTCTGAGATACACGAGCTGCCATAGGAACGGCAGATACACCTGCAGAACCGATCAAAGGATTAACCTTGCCGCGGGTAAGCAGGCACATCAGTTTACCGAAGAGCACACCTGCCATCGTACCGAAAGCGAATGCAATAAGACCAAGTACAACGATCTTGATTGTATCAATGTTAAGGAAAGCTTCGGCTGATGTGGTAGCACCTACGGATGTACCAAGTAAAATAACTACGATATACATCATTGCGTTTGATGCTGTCTCTGTAAGCTGACGAACAACGCCTGACTCTCTGAAGAGGTTACCAAGCATAAGCATACCAACCAAAGGAGCGGTTGTGGGAAGAATCAAACAAACAACAACGGTAACAACGATGGGGAAAAGAACCTTCTCAAGTTTGGAAACAGGACGAAGCTGCTCCATCTTAATCTTTCTTTCTCTCTCTGTTGTGAAAAGCTTCATAATAGGGGGCTGGATAATGGGAACCAGTGACATGTAGGAGTAAGCTGCTACTGCGATAGGTCCAAGTAAGCCGGTCTGTCCAAGTTTTCCCGCAAGGAAAATGGATGTAGGACCGTCTGCACCACCGATGATTGAAATAGCTGCAGCTGCCTTGTCGTTGAATCCCATGAACATTGCTCCGAAGTAAGCGGCAAAAATACCGAACTGTGCGGAAGCACCCAAAAGGAAGCTCTTGGGGTTTGCAATGAGGGGACCGAAGTCTGTCATTGCACCTACACCCATGAAAATGAGTGAAGGGAGGATGGAAAACTCATCCAAAATATAGAAATAATACAGTAAGCCGCCTACGCCGCTATCCGAATCTGCTGCATGAAGCATAATATCGGGATAGATATTAACGAGGAGCATACCGAATGCTATCGGAAGTAAAAGCAAAGGCTCAAATTCCTTGGCGATAGCAAGATAAAGGAATACAAAGGCAACCAGAATCATAATGAAGTTACCGACTGTCAAGTTAAAGAAGGCAGTCTGATGAATCAGGTTACTCATTGTGTTTACAATATAATCCATTTGCTGACCTCCTGTTGAATTTTGATGATTATACTCACCAATTAATTAGATTAGTTCATTGTAGCGAGAACTGCACCTGCTTCAACAGAATCGCCAACTGCAACGTCGATAGATGCTACTGTTCCGTCCTGAGGAGCAACAACAGGAATCTCCATCTTCATTGCCTCTACGATAACTACAGCGTCACCCTTCTTAACTGCCTGGCCAACGCTTGCTTCAATCTTAAATACTTTACCGGCTGCACCTGCTTTGATCTGAACGCCGCCTGCGCCTGCTGCTGCTTTGGGAGCTGCTGCGGGAGCTGCCTTAGGTGCTGCCTTGGGAGCTGCGGGAGCTTTAACTGCTGCAGCTGCGCCATTAGCCTCTTCTACTGTTACATCATATACGTTGCCATTTACGGTAATGGTATAATTCTTCATTTTATAATCCTCCATATAATATGTTATCGTGCACGTCTGATGGAACGAACTACGAAACCGTCTGTGCTTACAGCACCTTCGCTGGCTGCGATAGCTGCAGAAATAACTGCCACAAGTTCCAAATCATCAGTAAGATTCTCTGCGGCGGGAGCACTTGTAGCTGCCACAGCAGGAGCCTTGTCATTATTATTAGCTTTAGCGGCTTTCTTCTTGTCAATTACTGCGAAAATGTTGAAGCAGTAAATAATTGCCATGATAAGAATAAGCACTACGAAAACGGTACCCATACCAAGTAATGTATTAAGGCCTGCCTTCTCACCGATTTCGGCTGTTGTCATATCAGCATTGATAGAAACTGTATCTACTGATAAGAAACGCTTGGTTGAGAAAATAACCTCAATTGTTCCGTTCTTCTTCTCGCAGACAACAGGAATTGTAACTGTAATAGTGGATTTGTCTCTCTTTACAGTAACGTTTTCCTTGTCATAAGACTGAACTTCGCCCATTTTCTTGCCGGCATCCTGGAAGGATCTGATGGCACTCTTTACGCCTTCTCCATCGAAAGCCAAGGTGTCATATCCGGCCTGCTGAGCAACGCCCATGAACTGAGTCTCAGTGATATATGCAGCCTCTGCAATTGTGAAATTGTCAATAAACTGCTGAGCAAGCTCATCGTCCATGAAAGTCTTTGCGTAATAAGGAGCGATATAATCAACTGCAAGCTTCTCGGCTGTTGACTCTTTTGCAAGATCCATCTGGGAAGCTTCCTCGGTTGCTCCGCAAGCGGTCAGGCTAAAGATACAGGTAACCATGCAAAGAATTGCAAGAATTTTTTTCATATGTTTATCACCCTTTCTTAAACCGTACCGTGCTTTTTAGCGGGACGTTCTTCGCTCTTAGTAAACAGCATTTCAAATGCACCGATAAGATACTTTCTTGTATCGGCTGCATCAACAATCTGGTCTACATATCCTCTCTTGGCTGCGCTTACTACGTTATTCTGGAGCTCAGCATAAGCCTTGGACTCCTTAGAAATAACTTCTTCGCTCTCGCCATCATACATTACCTTTGCAGCAAGCTTGGCATCCATTGTACCAATCTGTGCATCAGGCCATGCTATTGTGATATCGCATCCTACTGCCTTAGAGTTCATTGCAACGTATGCGCTACCGAATGCCTTGCCGATAACAACATTAACCTTGGGGGTTGTTGCATTTGCAAAAGCATATGTAAGCTTTGCTACAGCCTTAGCGATTTCTTTCTCGCTCTCAACTGTTGACTCAAAGCCTGTTACATTTGTAAGTGTTAATACAGGAATTGAGAAAGCATCGCAGAAGTTAACGAAATCAGCTGCCTTCTTAGCGCCGTTTACGCTAAGTACTGCATCAAACTTCTCTGCTTCCTTACCCTCTTCGTCATATACCTTTGTACGGTTGGCAACACAACCTACGGTAGCACCGTTAAGTCTGATGAAGCCTGTAACCATATCCTTGGCATAGTTCTCTTTTACTTCGAAGAAGAAGTTGTCATCTGCAATCTGTGAAAGTGCGATTGATGTATCCTCAACACAGTTAGCCAAGTCAGCACATACTCTGTTAAGATCATCCTCACAATCAGTCATGGAATCATCAACCTCGTTGTTTGAAGGAAGCATAGCAACAAGTTCTCTGATGCCTGCGAAGATATCTTCTTCTGTTCCTACGAAATCAACAAGACCGCTTTCCTTTGCAATAAAGTCAGCGCTTGCTGTGTCACACTTTGATGTGTAGTTGCCTGCCAATGCATTGGGTGCATTAACAAATAACTTTGCATTCTTCTCTTCCATGAATGTAAAGTCTGCAAGTGAAGGCATAATTGCAAGTCCGCCGCCGCAGCTTCCGAAAATAGCTGTGATCTGGGGGATAACACCTGAAGCGTCAGCCATCTTTGCATAAATCTGACCAAATGCGTTTAATGCATCGGTGGATTCCTGAAGACGAACGCCTGTAGAATCAATCAAACCAATAACAGGTGAACCTGTTTTCATGGCAAGATCATAGAGGTTTGCAATTTTCTTGGCATGCATTTCACCAACGGAACCGCCTAAAACAGCTGCGTCCTGGCTATACACATACACAAGACTGCCGTTTACGACTCCGTATCCGGTGATTACACCGTCAGAAGGAGTCTCATTGAGTTTCAAATTGAAATCAGTAGCTCTGGCTGTGACGAGCGCACCGAGTTCAACGAAACTGTTCTCATCGACGAGAGAATTGATTCTCTGTCGAGCCTGTGAATTAGTACTCATTAATTCAGCCCTCCATTTATAAATAAATTAAAGATTTTTATGCATACGCTACTACTATAGCACAAAGTATTAAAAAAGCATAGACAAAGTTTTAACATTTTTTAACTAAAAAACCCGTGGAGTCATTGCTCCACGGGACATACTTCCTTATTATATTTGATTAAATGTTTAAGCTAAGCTGTACCTCCTGCTCAGCCTGCTGTTTGAACTCCTCAACCTGTACCGGATTGATCTCAGGCAGGTCTTCAATGCTCTTAACGCCAAAGCTTCTTAAGAACTGCTCTGTGGTTCCAAACAAAAGAGGTCTTCCGGGAGCATCTTTTCTTCCAAGCTCCTGAATCAGATCAAACTCCACCAGCCTGTTCATGGCATGATCACAGTTTACGCCCCTGATTCTCTCCACTTCAAGTCTTGTGACAGGCTGCTTGTAAGCAACGATGGAAAGTGTTTCAAGAAGGGAATCTGTCATTATATATTTCCTGGGAGTCTTGGCAATCTTTATGAGATACTCATACATATCTGCCTTGGTGCAAAGCTGCACCGAATCCTCAAGTTCAATAATATCGATGCCTCTCGATGAAGATTCATAGCTCTTCTTCATATCGGCGATTATCTCTTTGGTGGTATCAACATCCTCCTCGATAACCTCGGCAAGTCTGTCAATCTCCACCGAATCACCCATTGTAAAAAGTATGGCCTCTATAACTGCCGCCTTTTCATTTTTCTTCATTATATAACCTAACCTTTATGCCACATTAATATTCTTTGTTGTGATAATGATATCACCAAAAATCCTGTCCTGCTTAATGGAAACGGAACCTGTCTTCATAAGCTCCAGCACCACCAGGAAAGTAACAATTATTTCCATCTTGGAATTCTGCTTTTCAAGGAGCTTTCTAAAGCTGAATTCTTTATGATGACGAATATATTCTTCTATATATAATGTCTTCTCATCAAGATCAATTTCGTCTCTCTCGATCTCGCCGTACTTACTTCTCACAGGGTCAATTCTGTCAACCTGTCGCTTCATCGTCTGTTTGAAAATCTCATGAAGCTTATTTAATGTTGCTTCCCCGATAAGCGACTCGTAATCAATGGGAGCCTTGAAATCCTCAACCTCTTTAGGAAGATGTTTCTCTCTGAAGTAGTTCTTGTATGCATCAACCTGCCTGTCCTTAAGTTCAAGAGACATATATTTGTACATCTTATACTCAAGGAGCTTGGCAACAAGCTCTGCTCTGGGATCTTCCTCTTCGCCCTCCTCATCAACCTCTCTGGGCAAAAGCATCCTGCATTTAATGTCGAGAAGGGTAGCCGCCATAACAAGGAACTCACTCATGACGTTCATATCTTCCCTCTCCATCTGCTTAATGTAATCCAGATACTGCTCAGTGATGGTTACAATCGGGATATCATATATATCAACTTTATTTTTCTCAATCAGATGAAGGAGCAAATCAAGGGGACCTTCAAAAACTTCAAGCTTTACTTCAAGCGCCATCAGCGCACCTCCGCCGTTTAATCCTTATCAATAATAACGCAAAAACACAAGATTTGCAACCGAAACATCCATTCTGTCACAACATCTTGTGTTTTATGTTAATCATTATTCTCTTCGGGAATAATCTCAATTATGTTCAATTCACCCGGATTAAACATTCTTATGGGAATTGTGTGGGTTCCCAATCCTCTGCTGAGAATCATCTCCTTATCATTCTCATAAAAGACCCCGCCGTCATACTTGGGGAAGAAAGTCACCATGGGGGATACCACGCCTCCAAGGAAAGGCAGCCTTACCAATCCTCCGTGAATATGCCCCGACAGCGTCAGGTCAGCGCCCCAGCCTGCATACTCTTTAAAGTACTGAGGGTTGTGAGCCAATAGAATATTGAAACAACTCTCATCTATGTCTCCCAGGATTTCCTTCATGTAACCGGGCTCCATGGGGTTTTGTCTGAATCTCTTGTAAAAACGTCGGTCGATCTCCGAACCGTAGATCCTTAAGTTTTTACCCTTATCTTCAATCATTTCGTTGCGAAGCAATCTGATTCCCGCCTCATCTATTCCGGTCAGAAAATCCTCGTTAAGGGAACCGTAGTTCTCAGGATAAAGAGAAATTCTGTATTCGTGATTGCCGATGCCATAATAAACCGTGTTTTCCCTGGCAAGGGCCTTAAGGAATGCCATGGTTTCGTCTATTCTCTCACCGTTCTTTGCGGTAATCATATCCCCGCCAACGAGTACGATGTCCGGCTTTTCTTTCCTTACCGCCTCCAAAAGCTTCTCGTTATTCTTTCCGAAGTGTTTATCATGCAGGTCGGAAAGAAAGGCAATCTTCACACTGCCCTTAACCTTGGAAGTATGAATATATTCTCTTGCAACAACAAAACGGTGAGTATCTAAAATAATCACCGTTAGTAGTATCAATATGATAAGTGTCGCTATAATCACCAATTCGTTCAATACCAGCGTTCCTTAATCTCTTCGTATTTGTCGTAGATTCTCTGCTTGATATTAAGTCCGAGAACTCTGTTTAAAGTGATGGCGTAGTCAATGGCTACTATAGCATACATCACTGCCAAAAGTCTCTTCTCATATATTGACCAGGGCCTGTCAACAATGCTCATAAGGAAAGGATTCAGGTGTCTTACCACAATGATTCCGTAAAATCCCCAGGCAACTGTACTCTCAAGGCAGATAATTCCCTGATAATTTAAGAACTTGTTATTGTAGTCCCACCATACCTCGCCGAGGAATCTCTTCATTCCGATACCCACGATATACTCAAATGCGGTTGCTGAAATCGCAGATACAAAATAAAGAAGAACTACGTTATTGCTTAAAGGAGAAAGCAAAAAATTACCGATTGTTGCTCCGAATCCATATATGGGACAAAACGGGCCTTTGGCAAAGCCTCTGTTTGTCAGTTTCTTATTGCAAATCGACATATAAATCGATTCAACCAGCCATCCCAAAACACTGTATATAAGAAACATCGCAAGCATGTTATAAACATTCATGCTCATAAAACTATTCTTGTATACGTCCAACATTTCCTTTAACCTCTACATTAAAAAGTTATTATTCCCCCGTTTTCCTAACCCCAAATAGATTCTAACCAAAGTGAAATAAAAGTTCAATACAATGGCGGGAAACTTAATACATTCTTAATGTATTGATAAAAAAGTTAAAAAAATATAAAGTCCCGGGTCGCACGCGACCAAGGACTTTATCACTCATTAGTTATATTTACGCTTTCTAGCTGCTTCAGATTTCTTCTTACGTCTTACGCTGGGCTTCTCGTAATGTTCTCTCTTACGAATCTCCTGCTGAATGCCTGCCTTGGCGCAGCTTCTCTTAAAACGACGTAAAGCGCTATCTAAAGTTTCGTTTTCTTTTACAATTACGTTTGACAACTATTCCTGACCTCCCTTCAGTCCCTTCAAGTATAATGACTGATTGGGTTATTAATGTGCCCTTTTTCACGCACACACAAAACATTATAGCATAAAATCTTTATTCGTCAACAAAAAAATAATATTTATGCCTTATGTCCGCCGATTTGCTTGTTCCTGTCTATGCTCGTGGCCCCCTCACACAGATTCATTCCCTTAAGAATTGCGTTCTTTCCATACTTGTTCTTAATGGTGATTACCGCCTGCTGAACCCGCTTCTCTCTCTCCAGTTCTTCTCTTTCTTTATCCCTTTCTTTCTCAAGGGCAGAATAATCGGTAAAAAGATCAAGCTGTTCAAATTCCTCTTTGGGCTTAGCCTTGCCTTCCCTCACCACATGATTGGCCACCACATTCATTCGCCTTACCGTAAGGTTCGGGTCCACTATTCTGTCAAAAAGCTCTGTCACCGCCTCCATAATAAGCCTTGTTGACGATGTGGGCATCTTTAAATTAATTGAACCATGGGCAGGCTTTGGAACCGGTCTTTTGTAGTGGTCAAAAACCACCTCTCCTTTATACTTTGCGAAGCGCTTTGGATCCGTCAGATTCTCTATGTCGTACCCTATGTTTAAAACCATCTGATCGGTGACAACACCCTTTTCCACTAGGTCAAGCACCAATAGCTCCGTCATCTCCTTGATGATAAGCTTCGCCTTGTCAAACTCATAAGGCTCTGAAAGCACCTGTCCTGTGCTAAGGCTGTTGTTCTCAGGCTTATATGATTTAACGTCTGAAATCCGACAGGGCTCCCATCCCCAGGCGTGGTCTATAAGAAGCTCCGCATTTATTCCAAAGAGCTTATAAAGCAGTTCTTCATTATAAAAACTTCCGGCTTCTCCAACAGAACATCTGGCCACATCTCCCATGGTGAACATGCCGTTCTTCTCAAGTTTCCTCGAGATTCCCGGGCCAACTCTCCAAAAGTCCGTCAAAGGTCTGTGATCCCAGAGGATTCTTCTGTAACTTGCCTCATTTAGCTCGGCAATTCTTACTCCGTCCTTATCCGGAGGCATTTTCTTGGCCACTATATCCATGGCTATTTTGGCCAGGTACATATTGGTGCCGATGCCCGCAGTGGCAGTTATACCCGTCTCAGAAAGCACATCCCTTATCATGGTAATTGCCAGCTCATGGGCAGACATCTTATATGTGTTAAGATAATCCGTCACATCAAGGAAAACCTCATCAACAGAGTACACATGCATATCCTCAGGGGCAACATATCTAAGATATATATCATAAATCTTGTTGCTCACCTCCATATATTTGTGCATTCTGGGAGGTGCAACAATATACCCTACCGCAAGATTTGGGTCAGCCTTTAATTCCGCATCAACATAGGACTCCCCGGTAAGAGTTCCGCCGGGAGCTTTATATTTTCTTTCTCTGTTTACCTCTCCGACTCTTTGGACAACCTCAAAAAGCCTTGCTCTTCCCCCTACGCCGTAGGATTTAAGAGAAGGTGAAACTGCCAGACATATTGTTTTCTCAGTCCTTGATGCATCGGCCACCACAAGATTGACCCCCAAAGGGTCAAGGCCTCTTTCAACACACTCAACCGAGGCATAAAAAGACTTGAGATCGATGGCCACATATCGCCTGTCTTCACTCACCTGAGTCTTCCTTCTTTCTCAGCTCTGTCTGCGGCAATTCTGCCGGTCTCCTCGATTTCTTCTTCAAATCCGGTAAGTGCGGCAAATGGAGCAAACTGCGCACCCCTGGCTTCCATGCTCATCCTTGGATGTTTCCCGGAAGTGGGATGTTCCATATCAATTATATCTTTGTATTTCTCCTCTGCCGTCATAATAGCACCTATATATTTCTCTCTGCGTTAAGCCATGCAAAATCACAGTGATTGCCGCTTTCCGCGCCATTTGAGGATGTATACATTCCTATGGTACATCCCACAAAGCCGCCTGCTTCCTCATATGTATAAGGCAGCAAATCAATATCTTTCTCAAGAAGTCTGTACTCTCCGTTAACCACAATCCAGGCGTCCATGCTCTGATTCCTTGCCTTGAGTTCCAGCTGAGTAAGCCCTTTCCCGATTGGCATTGAAGCACTGACTGTATTCTGACCCTTAACGCATCTTCTTACTCTTATAACCCGTTCTCCTCTTTCCAAAGTCACCTCAAAAGCAAGATGATTGGGGTGATTCTGAACCAGTACCACACCGCCTGCTTCCTTCTCACTAAGGGGCTCGAATTCGAATCCGCAGCTCACATTAAACGAGTAATCCTTCTGTCTGATACCAAGGTAAGAAGGATAGCACTTATCTTCCATCCTCTCGGGTCTGGTATAAAGTCTAAGAAATCCGGGGTTCTCCTTGAGGGAATAAATTGCCTCATCCCTCTTCTCGATTCCCACAAGTCTGTCATCCAATTTATTATTGTAAAAAGTCAGTCTCTCATTCCATGAAACTTCATTGGGGAATGTCACCTCTTCAAGGGGAAGTTCCACAGTTTCTGTAAGTTTCCCGATTCCGGGGTTAATAACCGGCCATCCGTCCTCCCAGATTACCGTTGCAAGGAATGTCTCTCTACCGATGCTGCAATGTCTCTTACAGTGGCGGGATGCCAGCATTACTATATACCAGTTTCCATCCTTATCATCCACCAGATCTCCATGTCCCGCATAGATAATGGGGTAATCCTTGCCAAGATTCCTGTGGGTGAAAATCGGGTTTCTGGGGCAGCCTTCAAACCACTTGAAAAGCTCCTTTGATCTGGCAACGGAAATGGCATGCTCGGGACCTGTTCCGCCTTCTGCATGCAGCAGATAATAATATCCGTCCTTCTTATAAAGATGGGGTCCTTCAGGCCATATAACGTCCTTAACGGCACCTTTCCAGATAGCCATGGATTCGCCCACAAGTTTCATTGAATCAAGGTCTAATTCCTGCACCCATATTTCCCAATCTCCGTTATATCTGACTCCTTCGGGATTGGGTCTGGTGCCCACATAGTAGCACTTGCCGTCATCATCAAAGAAAAGAGAAGGATCTATACCCGGGCATTCCTTCTCTCCCAAAAGGTAAGGCTCAGACCAGGGACCCTTGGGATCCTTTGCTGTGACAATAAAGTTCCCACCGGATGTTACATTGGTGGTAATCATATAATATGTTCCGTTGTTATATCTGATGGTAGGTGCAAAAATCCCTCTGGAAATCTCATCTCCATCAAGGGGAAGCTGAGAGTGTCTCTCCAGTATATGGCCAATCTGTTCCCAGTGAGCCAGATCTTTGCTGTGAAAAACTGGAACTCCGGGAGAATACAAAAAGCTGGAGCAGACAATATAATAATCGTCTCCGACTCTGCAAATGGAAGGGTCGGGATAGAATCCTTTAAGAATAGGGTTGTGGGCTATAACCATGTTTATTAATCCTCATTTCCGATATTTCTGATTTCTTTACTCACCGATATAATTATATAAAAAAATCCGGCATCGGACAAGTGTTCGATGCCGGCAAATTATTATGTTTAAAAAGCGCGCTTAGATAAGCATTCCTTCAAGGTTTGTTTTAACTGCTCCGATTGCTTCGGGAATACCTGCGGGGTTCTTTCCTCCGGCCTGAGCCATGTTGGGACGTCCGCCGCCGCCACCGCCTACAAGACCTGCAACTGCCTTGATAAGGTTGCCTGCATGAGCACCCTTTGCAATGGCATCATCTGTAGCCTTGGCAACAAGATTAACCTTTCCGTCTGCTTCTGAAGCAAGGAATACAACACCGCCGCCAAGCTTATCCGAAAGCTGGTCTGAAAGGTCTCTTAAGCCGTTCATATCTACTCCCGGTACGCTTACAGCAAGAAGCTTAACACCCTTAACCTCAGTGGCCTGATCTAAAACATCGCCAACTGCTTCTTTGGCAGCCTTGGCCTTTAATGACTCAAGTTCTGAGTTAAGCTTTTTAATCTCTGCCATCATGGAGTTAACCTTATCGGCAAGATTTGAAGGCTGGGTCTTTGCTGCTGCACTTGCAGCTTCCAGTTCCTCTTCAAGCTTCTTATAATAAGCAATTACGTTTGCTCCGGTAATTGCCTCAATACGTCTTACTCCTGCAGCAACACCGCCTTCAGATACAATCTTGAAGTTTGCGATATCGCCTGTGTTCTTAACATGAGTACCGCCGCAGAATTCCTTGGAGAAATCACCCATTGATACCACTCTTACGGTATCGCCGTACTTCTCACCAAACAAAGCCATAGCTCCGGTCTTCTTGGCTTCCTCAATTGAAAGAACTTCAGTATTTACATCAAGAGCTTCTGCAATCTTGGCATTAACAATTGCTTCAACCTTCTTTAAGTCATCCTTTGAAACAGCATTTCCGTATGTGAAGTCGAAACGTGTTCTCTCGGGATCCTGATATGAACCCTGCTGATGAACATCCTTTCCGAGTACTTCCTGCAATGCTGCCTGAAGAAGGTGAGTTGCCGAGTGGTTCTTGCATGTAGCGGTATGTAAAGCGTTATCAACCTTCATCGTTACTGCATCGCCGACCTTAACAGCCTTCTTTGCAGTTCCGATATGACCCACTCTGTCGCCGGGAACCTTGATTGCTTCCTCAACAGCAAAGGCGTCCTCATTTCCAAGAGCAATCACACCCTTATCACCCTTCTGTCCACCCATTGTGGCATAGAATGATGTGGTATCCGTGATAATTACGCCGCTCTGACCTGCTGCAAGCTCATTAACAAGCTTCTCCCCATCGGAAATAGCAACAATCTTGGCATCTACAGTAAGTTTATCGTAGCCAACATACTTGGTTGTAATCTTCTCATCCAGAGAATCGAATACATCTGTCTCTGTCTTCTGGGCAAAAGCAGCATTTTCTCTTGCAAGAGCTCTTGCCTCCTCAGATGCGGCCTTGAAGCCCTCTTCATCAACCTTGAGGCCTTCTTCCTCAGCCATCTCGATTGTAAGCTCAAGAGGGAATCCAAAGGTATCGTAAAGTCTGAATGCAGACTTGCCGTCGATGGCATTCTTCTTCTCAGCTTTAAGAGCCTCTGTAATCTTCTTATACTCCTTCATGCCGTTTTCAAGGGTAGCCTCGAAACGCTCAATTTCCTTTTCAAGTTCGTTAAGAATAAACTCCTTGTTCTTGGGAAGAAGGGGATATGCTTCATTATAAATATCATCAATATATTTGGTGGCAATGTTAAGATAATCTGCTGTCTTAAGGCCAAGCATACGTCCGTGTCTTACGGCGCGACGGATAAGTCTTCGAAGTACATAGCCTGCGCCTGTGTTTGAAGGAAGAAGCTTAGCGGAATCACCGATAAGCATAACTCCTGTACGGGTATGATCGGCAATGATTCTCATGGACTTGGTGCTCTTCTCATTGTCATCGTATTTAACATTTGCAGCCTTCTCAATATATGAAATAACAGGTGCAAAAAGGTCAGTCTTATAAACATCATCGATGCCGTTTAAGAATGCAAGGTTTCTCTCAAGACCCCAGCCGGTATCAACGTTCTTCTTTTCAAGAGGAGTCAAGGTACCGTCCTGGTGCTTCTCATACTGCATAAATACGTCGTTACCGATCTCGGTGTACTTACCGCAGTGACATCCGGGTCTGCAGTCAGGTCCGCAGGGAGCTACATCCTTAACATAGAACATCTCTGAGTCGGGACCACAGGGACCATACTCAAGTCCCCACCAGTTATCTTCCTTGGGAAGGTAGAATACATTCTCGGGTTTAAATCCGGATTCGATACGATATTTAGCGCCCTCTTCATCTCTGGGAGCATCCTCATCACCTGCAAAAACCGTTGCAGCAAGATGATCTCTGTCGAACTTGAACACTTCTGTAAGAAGCTCATAGCTCCACTGACATCTTTCCTTCTTAAAGTAATCTCCGAGAGACCAGGAACCCATCATTTCGAAGAATGAAAGATGGCTCTTATCACCGATGGATTCGATATCGTTGGTACGTACGCATCCCTGAACGTTACAAAGTCTTGTTCCCATAGGATGCTTTTTGCCAAGAAGGTAAGGCATAAGAGGCTGCATTCCTGCTACGTTAAACATGGCACCGGTTGAACCGTCGGATACCAAAGATGCCGCACCAACGTCAACATGGCCTCTCTTTACATAGAAATCTATCCATTCTTTTCTTAATTGTTTTGAACTGATATTCATCATTTACTCCTAGAAACTAAACTTGTCTTCAAACCACTTGTTAAGATCTGCGATAGCTACTCTCTCCTGCTCCATGGAATCACGGAAACGGATTGTTACGCAGTTATCTGTCTCTGAGTCGAAGTCATATGTTACACAGAAAGGAGTACCGATTTCGTCCTGACGACGATATCTCTTACCGATATTTCCTCTGTCATCAAACTCACAGTTGTATTTCTTTGAAAGCTCAGCATAAATCTTCTCAGCGCCCTCATTAAGCTTCTTGGAAAGAGGAAGCACACCAATCTTAACGGGAGCAAGTGCGGGATGGAAATGAAGAACTGTTCTCATATCGCCATCGCCAAGATCCTCTTCGTCATATGCTTCGCAAAGGAATGCAAGAACCACACGGTCTGCGCCAAGTGAAGGCTCAACAACATAAGGAATATACTTCTCGTTAAGCTCATCATCAAAGTAGTCCATGGGCTCACCGGATGTCTCCTGATGTCTTGTAAGGTCGTAATCGGTTCTTGATGCGATTCCCCAAAGTTCGCCCCAATCTGTGAAGGGGAAAGCATATTCAATATCTGTTGTATGATCGCTGTAGAATGAAAGCTCCTCGGGGTCATGGTCACGAAGACGAAGGTTGTCCTTGTTGATGCCCAGTGAAAGAAGCCACTCATAACAGGTCTTTCTCCAGTACTCAAACCACTCGGTCTGTGTGCCGGGTTTGCAGAAGAACTCCAATTCCATCTGCTCGAACTCTCTTGTACGGAAAGTGAAGTTACCGGGAGTAATCTCATTACGGAAAGATTTACCGATCTGGCAGATACCGAAAGGCACTTTCTTACGTGATGTACGCTGTACATTCTTAAAGTTTACAAATATACCCTGAGCTGTCTCGGGACGAAGATAAACCACGTTCTTGGCATCCTCAGTAACACCCTGGAATGTCTTGAACATAAGGTTGAATTCTCTGATGCTTGTGAAATTATGCTTACCGCAGGAAGGACAGGGAACGTTGTTGTCGTTAATGAATTTCTCCATCTCCTCGTGAGACCAGCCATCAACGGAAGACTTAAGCTCGATGCCTTTCTCAGCAGCGAAATCTTCAATAATCTTGTCTGCTCTGAATCTCTCGTGACATTCCTTACAATCCATCAAAGGATCGGAGAAACTTCCAAGGTGACCTGATGCAACCCATGTCTGAGGGTTCATAAGAATCGCACAGTCAACACCTACGTTGTAGGGGTTCTCCTGAACGAACTTCTGCCACCATGCTTTCTTTACGTTGTTCTTAAGCTCAACGCCCAAGTTACCGTAATCCCAGGTATTTGCAAGTCCGCCGTAAATCTCACTGCCGGGATAAACAAAGCCTCTTGCCTTAGCCAGGGCAACGATCTTATCCATTGTCTTTTCCATAACGTTACTCTCTTTCTTATGTTAAAAAATTAATTTACTTGGTCAAAAACTTCATATATTATAACGAACATCCTCTAAAAGTGCAACAGACTTAAACTTCTTGTCCATATATCTTTTACAGTACATCTCGCTGATTTTAATCATCTCATTAAGGACTTCGTCCTTCACGGTAAAAGTATACAGATTCTCCACCGGTGTTTCACCTATAAAATTCAACGCGTATACAGTGGATTCGTTCCAGTTGCCCTCCGGAGCTCCCGGATACTCTCCATTGACGGCTATGGCTTTTAGTTCATAAACACATCTTACAAAAGCAGGGCTCCATCTTTTCTTTAAAAGAGCACTTAGGGATGCATAGAGAAGCTTCAGCATCTCCTTTTCATCGTTATTTTCTCTTGTATAATAATCTGCAATTTCAAGGAAGTACATGCCATAGAAAGCTTCCTGCATGGCTGTTCTGAATTCCTCAAAGTAGTTTTCTATTTTGGCTTCCGAAAGGGTGTAGGAGCTTCGGCCCTCATATATTTTGAAAACGCCAAAGGAAAAGGGCGCAGTTGCAGCCAGAAGTGTACTGGTCTGCTTTCTTGCTCCCTTAGCGAAGGCGGATATTTTCCCACGCTCTTTGGTAAGGATAACTACCCGCCTGTCGTATTCACCTATAGGCTCAGCCTTCAAAATTATTCCGGTTACCGGAATCAGATCAATCATCTTTACTCCCCGAGTTTCTCCTTTGGATCATAGCCGAAATTCTTCATGAGAAAATCGCTGTCTCTCCAATCCTTCTTAACCTTAACCCACAGCTTAAGGTTAACCTGCATCTCAACCAGCTTCTCAATATCTTCTCTGGCCTTGGTGCCGATCTTTTTAAGCAT
Organism: Lachnospiraceae bacterium G11; assembly: GCA_900103495.1. Taxonomy (GTDB): domain Bacteria; phylum Bacillota; class Clostridia; order Lachnospirales; family Lachnospiraceae; genus G11. The sequence continues at coordinate 84,498 of FMWZ01000007.1, forward strand.
GGCGCCGCCCTTGCCGATAATGATTCCCTTATGGGAATCTCTCTCGCATACTATGGTGGCATCTATGTTACAGATTCTGTCCGTATACTTCATCTGGTCAATGGAAACCGCCACACCATGGGGAATTTCCTCGTCAAGAAGTCTTAACGCCTTCTCTCTGATTATTTCCGCCACAATCTGCCTTACGGGCTGATCGGTAACCGTGTCCTCATCATAGAAGGGATCGCCATAGGGGAGATAGTTAAATATGCATTTTAACAGTTCATCCGTATTCTTACCCTTCAATGCCGAAACAGGCACCACCTCAGCGAAGTCCATCTGGGTTCTGTATACATCGATAAAGTGAAGAAGTTCATCATTTGTCACTTTATCAATCTTATTTATGACAAGAATAACCGGAGTTTTGCACTTTTTGAGTTTCTCGATAATGTGCTGTTCCCCTGCGCCGATATAGTCGGTGGGCTCCACAAGCCACAAAACCACATCAACTTCATTGATGGTCCTTTCAGCCACATTTACCATGTACTCTCCAAGTTTGTTCTTGGACTTGTGAATACCGGGAGTATCAAGAAAAACCACCTGTCCTCTCTCATCGGTATAAACAGTTTGTATTCTGTTTCTTGTGGTCTGAGGTTTACTGGAGGTAATTGCGATTTTTTGCCCGATAAGTCTGTTCATCAGCGTGGATTTACCCACGTTTGGACGACCTATCAAATTAACAAACCCCGATTTGTACTGCTTATTTTCTGCCATTAATTACTCTTCTTTCTTATTTCCGGTTTGAGAAGTTTCTGTTTTTTCAATGGGCTTTCCGGTGTACATATCAAATCCGGCGCCACTCTGCATAGCCATTCTTCTCTTCATTTCCTTCTTCTTATTGTGCTTGATGATTCCTCTTACAATCAAAACGATAATGAGGATAATCACTGCCCATACCACAAGGTAAGGAAGTGCAATAACAAATCCTATTCCGAACTCCTTAAAGCCACGGCCGATATCGTAGATGTTCTCTTTGAAACGTCTTACCATTCTCTCGCCATCGGTTTCGGGATCTACAACGGTAAGCTCCTTAACCTCGGTTATGTCAATGTAAACGGTGCTGTAATCCACCTGGTTGTCCATAACACGAAGCTGACTTTCCATGCTCTCCAAAGAGTATCTTACCTCTGAAAGTCTCTCCTCGATTGTGAGGATGTCCTCCATGTTGTCAGCATTCTCTAAAAGAGCAAGGAGTCTATCCTGCTCGGTCTTAAGAGATTTCTTATGACTTTCAAGATCTGTGTAGGAAAGTGTAACATCTCTTACATCCTGGTTGATGGAAACCACATTTGATACTCCCTTGACTCTCTCAAGGAAGGAATTTAACTGATTCGCAGGAATTCTTACGGTATAGTTTGCATAGCGAACAGAGTTCTTGTTGTTATAGTAATTGTTATTTGAAATGCTTGAGGACTCTATATATCCTCCTGTAGCAGCAACCTGTTCCTCGATTCCCGAAACAAGATTGTCAAATTCCTTGGTCTCCACAGACATATTAACTGTCTTAATAAGTTTTCTGTTTGTGGTGTTGCCCTCACCCACATCTACGCTGGTGTTCGCATCAGCTGTGACCTTTGCCTCCTCAGCATATTCCGGTTCTGAATAATCATACTCATAGTCATAAGCTGCGCTTTCAGCCATTGCAGGTTCAGAATCTGCGTACTTATAATTGCCTGATGCTGAACTGTCAGATCCGCCGCAGGCAGGGAAACTTAATACTGCCATCAGTAATGCTGCAATAAAGCCTGCTTTAATACTTGTCTTTTTCATAATCTTATCCTCCACAAAAAGTTTAAACTGTAAAAATGGTTTTTGTACTGTCAAATAACTCTTTGTTTTCTTCAATCTTTCCGGCATTACCTACAACGCATAAGGTGTGGTCCTCCATAAAGCCTCGGATTAATTCCGAGCACTTCCTTATGTCCTCCACAGTTGCGTCAATTACCTGTTCTCTCTCCCTTTGCACCATTTCATCGGTGATTCCGCTCATATATGCACTCAATGAGTTGAACCCCCTTGCTGCAGGTGTAAGAGGTGTGTCAAGGTTACCAATGGCGCTTATTATATACTTGGTAAGAGCCATATCATCCTCGTCGAATTCAGCGATGTAGTCTGCACAATTCTCAAAGGCTTCGATGGTTTCTTTAAGGTTGGGATCCCTGTAGGATACGAAGCATCCATCTCCGTTTCTTGAGATGATGTTCATACATCCGTAGGCTCCGCCCTTTACTCGTACCTCCGACCAGAGATAATCGTAAGAAAGAATAACCTTTAATACGTTGATTACTCCTGTATAGCTTAAGCCCTTGTCCTTATAGTTTCCGCCGCAGGCAACATACTGAATCTGCGCGCTGTTTTTAAGTCCCTGTTTCTCACTCTGTAATTTAAGTCTTGGCTCTTCTTTGGGACCCATGGCAGGATAAAACGCGTCAAAAAGAATCGGCATCGCTTTCACCGTCTTCTTATATCCTTCCTCATCGCAGGTGATATCAAGCATCACGTTGTCTATGCAGAATAAGTCTTTGGAAACCTTATCAATCTTTGCAATTATCTCATCTGCACACTCATCAAAGTCCTTGTACCATCTCTCAAGGCATTCGAAGAATCCCAATCCATCGGTAACATCGTTAATATATGCCGCTTTGGATATGCCGCTTAAACTTCTTAAGTAGGCAAAAACGTGTCCCGCAGACATAATGGAGCTCTGGAATCTGGCGTATATCTCATTAATAAGCTCCCTTAACCTTTCCTTGTCTGCGAAGTTCGAAGTAAACATTATCTCCTTCAGCAGTTCAAAGGCTCTCTCAATGTTGCCGTACATGACACTGGCCTTCATATCGAAGGTAAATGTGGTTCTGTCCGAATCAACTCTGGGATAGATATTTAATACAGATGAAATTCCGCCTGTTGCCAGGTGAATTTCACTGAACAGTTCCCCATAGTTATAGTTCTTTGTATTAACCAGGCCAATGATATTCTTATATAAAGCAAGGTATGGCAGATCTTCCTGAGGGCAGGAAACATCGAATACCATTCTCAGATAAGCAATCTCATTGGTATATACGTTATGGAAAAGAGTTTTGACTCCCTTCTCCTGTCTTGCCTCGTTGACGAATCTTCTGGCTTCTCTCTTAAGATCCTTCTTTGAAAGCACGGGAATTGTGGCCAGAGCCTCAGGTGTGTCTTCCTCTTCCTGCCACTCCTTTAAATCCATGGTTTGCTTAATAATTGCAGCCATCTCATCCTTTGAAAGGTTCTTTTTTATTTCTTCAAGCTTCTCTTTAAGTTCTTCCTCGTCCTTTGCCACAAGGCCCTTAACCGGCTTAAACTCCACAAAGCTTGAGTGAACATTGTCAATGAAGTACTTCTCAATAAGCTTTTCGAAATAATCCGTATCAACCTGCTTTTTAAGGAACTCATAGGTTGAATTTCTAAGGATGTGCATAAAGGGATCGGCATCATCATAAAGCCAGCTGTCAAACATCTGGATGCCGTACATAAGCCCCTTTGGATCTGAGCCGTAATCCGCCTCGCGATATCTGAATTCATAGTAATTGAGGCCTGCCTTAAGGGCCTTCTTGTCAATTCCGTTAACGGCCAAATCCTTAAGGGTATCCTTAACTATCTTTTCAAACTCATCCCTGTCTTCCTCATTGCAGCCCTTGGCAACAATGGAAAAATAAGGCTGATATATTCCCGACTCAAAGGAGCTGTATACATCATCGCCGATTCCTGCTTTGATAAGGGCCTCCTTAAGAGGGGCGCCGGGAACTGAGCATAAAGCATAATCCAAAACATCCACAGCATCCATAAGCACCGCTTCAAGGCTGGTTTCAATGCTGTAATTCATTGTGTAATGGAAGTTTCCCTCTTCGCTCTCTTCCTCAGAAATCGGATATTCCACAACCTCTTTGCGGGAAGATTTAAACTCGGGTTGAGGGGTAATCTTTGAATCTATTTCAAGATAATCGTAATTATCAAGGTACTCTTTGTCTATAAAATCAAGTTCCTTCGCAGCATCAACATTACCGTAAAGATAAATGTAGCTGTTGGAGGGATGATAGTATTTTCTGTGAAAATCCAAAAACTGCTCATATGTCAAATCCGGTATGCACTTGGGATCTCCGCCGGATTCTATTCCATATACGGTATCGGGATAGAGGCTTCTTCTTGAGTATCTGTCCATAATGTCATCAACATTGGAAAAAGCACCCTTCATCTCGTTATAAACGATTCCGTTTATTGTTAGTTCATCATCCTCCGATTCCATCTCATATCTCCAGCCTTCCTGGAGGAAGATAAACTTGTTCTTATAAATATTGGGCCTCAATACCGCATCCATATAAACATGGATAAGGTTATGAAGGTCCAGATCATTACAGCTTGCCACCGGATAAAGTGTTTTGTCCGGAAAGGTAAGTGCATTCAAGAAAGTATTAAGGGAACTCTTACAAAGCTCCACAAAGGGGTCTTTTACAGGAAAGCTTTCAGAACCTTCCAAAACCGAGTGTTCTATAATATGAGCGACCCCCGTGCTGTCCTTCGGAGGCGTTCTGAATCCGATTCCAAAGCACTTGTTATCGTCGTCGTTAGAAATAACCACAACTCTTGCTTTGGTTTTTTTGTGTCTTAATACATAGCCCTTGGATTTAATATCCTTAAGCTCTCTTTCTTCTATAAGTTCATATCCTTTAAGTTCATTTAGTTCCATTTGTGTGATCCTTTGAAATTATTATGATGAAAACATGGAAAGAGCCAGTTTGGAGATACTTATCTCCTGAACAACTATCTTTGCCTCTTCCTTTTCCTCCGGTGTCATCAATGCAAAATCTTCAATTTTGTCATTGAACTGTTTAAACTCGAGGTGTTCCTTCCCAAATAATGATTTCTTTGTTACAGGCTTTGCATATTTGACCCTGCACTTAAGCTGCTTAAGGCACTCTGTTCCAAAGCCCTCAGGACCCATGTGATAAATCAGACTCTCCAGCGTAGTATCTGATGCCATATCTTCAAAAAGGTATTTCTTGCATATGGCCTTGAATTTAAAAGGTACATCTTCCCTCGCCAATAATTCCTCATAGGAGAACTTGGCGCCAATGCTTACCACATTGTTTAAAGTATCCTGGAGCACAAACTTATAATCTTCGTAGGTAATGCTCTTTTCGGTTATGCTCATTTAGTCTGTCCTTTACTGATACCCTCAATCTTATCTCCGGTAATGAACATGGCATCAATTATGCTCTTGACGGAAATATTGTTCTCCCTGGCAAGCTCCTCAGGTGTAACGTCTCTTCCAAGCTCTTCAGAGAGTTCCTTTGCCATGTCAGCTATCTTATTAATCTTGTCAAGCATCTTGCCATCAGCTTTCTTGACATCCGTGTTCTCCCTTATGAACTCCTCCATGGCATCCATGGCCTGCTTTGCCATAAATCCCTCAACCTCATCAGGGCCATCAACACAGTCAAACATCTCAACTGCCATGGCAAGAGCCACGTTCCCCTCACCTATCAGGTCTTCAATACCTACGCCAAAGCCTGTGTAAAGCTTGGCTATATCGGCAACAGAAGGCAAAAACAGTTCCACAAGTCTCTTCTTGGCATCTGCCTCGCCGGCAAGTGCGGAGATAATTGTTGCTCGTTTTTCCCCATCGGATACTTCTGCCAGAAGTTTGATTTCGTCCAGATATTCCTCAAGGTAATTCTTCTCAGATTCCGTGAGATAACTGTCCGGATCCACCGACTCATCTATTCCGATATGATTCTTGTTAAGGTATTCCTCTATAAGAGCCTTTCTCTCGGCATTGAGCTCGAATCCGACTTCGGAAAAAGCTTCGGAAATCTGCTCAGTGGACAGAACATTCCCCTGCTCCGAGGCTGTCTCTCTTAATTTATTTAATGCATTTATAAACTGTTCTTCATTCATTGTGATTACTCCACGTGCTTATGTGAAAATAGATGGTCTGAGCAATACTCATAGTTTCCGTTACATCTTGAGCAGAATCTGAATTCCAGCTCCGGATTGGTTACATCAGTTCGACCGCATATAGCGCATTTATGCTTTGTTATGGTACGGCTTGTATTGGTTTCTCTCTCAAAATTCATCCTTCTCTTTATCTGTGAAGGTCTCATTCGATAGCCGCCCTTTACAAGAAGCATAAACAGGCCGAAGTTTAACAATGCGCTTATAACTCCGAATCTGAAGAAGATGTTGTGATAAGGATTGCCAACTCCCACAATCAGGTTATAAAGGAGAATTGCACCTTCAAAAAAGCCGAGCCATTTTACCTTCAAAGGGATAATGAAAAACATCAGTATCATGGCGTTGGGGAAGGTTGCCGCATATGCCAGAAGAATTGACATATTTACATAAAAGGTGCTGAAATACTGGCTTCCGATCTGGAAGAAAGTTGCGGCGCCGGTTACTTCTATTACATCACCCACAAACAAATAACAGATGCCCATACAAATGAAACTTCCGATGATTGAGCAAAGCAGTCCAACCACAATGTAGAGATTGTACTTAAACACGCCCCAGGTCTTCACCAGTGACATACTTATGGAATAATAGAAAAACAGCATAATCAAAACAAAGAAAATGTTGCTTTCCGAAGGAGGAATAAGAATCCAGGAAACCAGTCTCCAAACCTGTCCCTTAAGAATCAGGTAAGGATTAAGTGTCAGGTAATTAATCCAGGAGTAATTAATCTTCTCTATCATATAGCCAAGTGCATAGCAGGCTATGAGTATGAAAGGCATCTTGTCCGTTGCATACCTTCCAAATTTACGTTCAAGTTTGTCAATGAAATTCATTTAAAATTCTCGCTTTCTTTTCAAAAACATACTAAGTAATTATAACATTTTATCCTACGTTGTGATAGAATATAAAAATTAAAAGTTTATAAAGAAAGAAGAAAAAAATAATGCAAATTGACGTCATTATAAACCAGCTGGTTATTCTGTTTATTTTAATCGGTGTGGGTTATATTTTAAGAAAAACAAAGATTATGGGTGATGCCATAGACTCAGGTATCACCAAGCTCATTATCTACTGCACTATGCCAGCCATGGTTCTCAACTCGGTAATCTCCAGAACAGGTGAAAAGGATGTTTCCCTGGTAATCGAGTTAATCATCATTGCCTTTGCAATGTACACCATCCTTCCCCTCATTGCCTTTGTCATAACCAAACTTTTAAGAATAGACAAATCAATTCAGGGAATATATCAATATCTCCTGATTTTTGCAAACGTGGGATTCATGGGTTTCCCTTTGGTAAGCGCCATCTTCGGTCCTGATTCCATTCTCTATGCCGGAATATTTAATATGTTCTTTAATCTTTTGGCTTATTCCTACGGCGTAATTATCGTGTCCAATGATTCAGCTTCAGAAGGTGCCGGATTTAAATTAAATGCCAAAGCTCTTTTGACTCCGGGCATTTCTGTATCGGTTCTTGCTTTGGTTTTATTCTTTTTGGATGTAAGAGTGCCCTCAATGATCGGGGAAGCTGTTAACTACGTAGGAAGTGTCACCACTCCCCTTGCAATGATGATCATCGGTTCAACCCTGGCCAAGATGAATCCCAAAGAAGTATTCACAGATATCAGAGTTTACGTATATGTCATAGTAAGAAGCATACTTATTCCCCTGGCACTTTTCCCCTTGATTAAGTTTCTTATTAAGGACACCTTCTCGCTGCAGATTACCTTTATTATGCTTGCAATGCCTGCAGCCAGCACATCTGTCCTATACGCAAAAGAGTACGGCTCCGACGAGAGCTTTGCCGCAAGATGCGTCTTCTTAAGCACTCTTCTTTCCGTACTCACAATTCCTTTGCTTTTAATTATTTGCTTCTAGTATTTGAACTAATCAAAGAGAGCTCCGGCTCTCTTTTTTAATGCAAAAAGAAGAAGCATTCCCAGTACGCCGCAGGAAATAATCTCGCCGATGCCTACAGTGATGAATGAAAGCCACAAGGGCTGTACACCGTATGCATATAAAAGCACGAAGGGAACGATTATCGTGTTCGCCGCAATGGGAGAAACAGGTGCAAGCCAGGGGCTTTTTTTCCTAAGGAAATATGTTCCCAAAGCGCCAAGCAATGTGGCGATTGATCCGAAAATAATATCCGGCAATGCACAGCCTGTAAGGATGTTGCTTAAAAGGCATCCCACAAATAATCCGGGTATTGCTGCAGGTGTGAAAAAGGGAAGGATGGTCAATGCTTCAGAGAAGCGGACCTGGATGGAACCGCTTGCCAGTCCCAGGGCGTTGGCTATGTAAGTAAGCACAACGTAGAGCGCCGCAATAATAGCAGCACGTGTAAGATTTGCTACATTTTTGTTTCTCATTATTTCTATTCTCCTAGTTTTGTTTTACGTGAGGATGGTTTCGAACTCACGGGAAATGACTTTACCATATTATTTCGACATTTTCAAGTCCCGACGATATATTATTACACATGTGGTAACGTGAACCACATGACATTGATTTTTAAATCCTGTTGGTATATAATTTTTATCGCGTGTTGGACGTGGGGGTATAAATAATAAGAAGGAAACAGATAAATGCGATACACTTTAGGTATTGATATAGGTTCCACCACAGTTAAAATAGCGGTGCTTGACGAGAATAACAAGCTCCTCTTTTCAGATTATAAGAGACATTTTGCTGATATCAGAAAGACTCTACAGGATTTGCTGAAGTTATGTTACGACGCATTGGGAGACATCACTGTCCACCCTATGATTACCGGATCAGGCGGCTTAACTTTGGCCAATCATCTCGAAGTTCCCTTTACCCAGGAAGTTATAGCAGTTGCCACTTCTCTTAAGGTCTTTGCGCCCAAAACCGACGTTGCCATCGAGCTTGGCGGTGAGGATGCAAAGATTATTTACTTTGAAGGGGGCAACGTTGAACAGAGAATGAACGGAATCTGTGCTGGAGGTACAGGTTCATTTATCGACCAGATGGCATCCCTTATCCAGACTGATGCCGCCGGTCTTAATGAGTACGCCAAAGATTATAAATCCCTGTACACCATCGCTGCCAGATGTGGTGTATTTGCCAAGACTGATATTCAGCCTTTGATTAATGAGGGTGCCACCAAAGAAGACCTGTCCGCTTCTATTTTCCAGGCGGTTGTCAACCAGACCATTTCAGGTCTTGCCTGCGGCAAACCCATAAGAGGTCATGTTGCTTTCTTAGGCGGTCCTCTCCACTTCCTTACAGAATTAAAGGCTGCGTTTATAAGAACACTGAAGCTCGATGAAGAGCATACCATCGAGCTTGATAATTCTCACCTTTTTGCTGCCATGGGTTCAGCAATGAATGCCAAGGATGACTGCCACTACACCATGAAAGAAATGGTTGATAAGCTGTCATCCGACATTAAGATGGAGTTTGAGGTCGCCAGAATGGAGCCTCTTTTCGCTGACGATGAGGAATATGAGGAGTTCAAGGTTCGTCATAGCATTCACCATGTTAAGACTGCCGATTTGGCCTCATATAAAGGCAATGCTTACCTGGGAATCGATGCCGGTTCCACCACCACGAAGATTGCACTTGTTTCCGAAGACGGAGACTTATTATATTCCTTCTACAGCTCCAATGACGGTTCTCCCTTAAGCACCGCCATCAGATCTTTTAAGGAGATTGAGAAGATTTTACCGGCTGATGTAAAGATTGTCAGAGCCTGCTCCACAGGTTACGGTGAGGCTCTTATGAAGGCCGCTTTCCTTCTTGATGACGGCGAGGTCGAGACTGTTGCTCACTACTATGCTGCCGCATTTTTCAATCCCAATGTCGACTGTATCCTCGATATAGGCGGCCAGGACATGAAATGCATCAAGATCAAGAATCAGACCGTTGACTCGGTAATGCTTAATGAAGCATGCTCATCAGGCTGTGGTTCCTTCATCGAAACCTTCGCAAAGTCCTTGAATTACTCTGTTGAGGATTTCGCAGGGGAGGCTTTGTTTGCCAAACACCCCATTGACCTCGGTACACGCTGTACCGTATTTATGAACTCGAAAGTTAAGCAGGCCCAGAAGGAAGGCGCAAGTGTTGCAGATATTTCAGCAGGTCTTGCATATTCCGTTATTAAGAATGCCCTGTTTAAAGTTATAAAGGTTTCCGACGCATCTGAACTTGGAAGAGAAATCGTTGTCCAGGGCGGGACCTTCTACAATGACGCTGTTCTTCGTTCCTTTGAAAAGATTGCCGGCTGCGAAGCTATAAGACCTGATATCGCAGGTATCATGGGTGCCTTCGGTGCTGCTCTTATTGCAAGAGAGCGTTTCAGTGAAGGCTACGAAACCACCATGCTTACCTTTGATCAGATTAATGCCCTTCAGTTTGAGACTTCAATGGCCAAATGTAAAGGCTGTACCAACTCCTGCCGTCTCACAATCAACAAGTTCTCCGGAGGCCGCCAGTTTATTTCCGGAAACCGTTGTGAAAGAGGTCTCGGTAAGGAAAAGAACAAGAACAACATTCCCAACCTTTTTGAATATAAGCTTAAGAGATACTTCTCATACGAACCTCTGGAAGCCGATGAGGCCAAAAGGGGAACTGTGGGCATCCCTAGAGTTCTTAATATGTATGATAACTATCCCTTCTGGCATACTTTCTTTACGGAACTTGGTTACAGAGTCATTCTTTCACCTGTTTCCAACCGTAAGATATATGAACTTGGAATCGAGTCAATTCCCAGCGAATCAGAGTGCTATCCCGCAAAGCTGGCCCATGGCCATGTGGAATGGCTTATTAAACAGAATCCCGATTTCATCTTCTACCCTGCCGTATTCTATGAGAGAAACGAATTTAAGGAAGCAAATAACCACTATAACTGTCCCATCGTTACTTCTTACTCCGAAAACATTAAGAATAACGTGGAGGCCATATGCCGCAGAGAGGTTAAGTTCAGAAATCCCTTCCTTTCATTCTCAAGCAAGGAAACTGTTGAAATATCTCTGGTTAAGGAATTCAAAGAGCTTCCTGCTTCCGAAGTCAAGGCTGCCATTGCAAAGGCCTGGGACGAGTTGAATAACGCTCGTAATGATATGAGAAAGAAGGGCGAAGAAGTCCTTAAATATATGGAGGATAACCATATTCGAGGTATTGTTCTTGCAGGTCGTCCCTACCATATTGATCCCGAGATTAACCATGGTATTCCTGAGCTTATCAACAGCTATAACATTGCTGTTCTCACCGAGGATTCAGTTTCTCACCTGGCTCCTCCCGAGAGGCCCCTTATTGTGTCTGACCAGTGGATGTACCACTCAAGGCTCTATGCCGCAGCAAACTTTGTCACCAAAAGAGATGATCTGGATTTGATCCAGCTTAACTCCTTCGGCTGCGGACTGGACGCCGTAACAACCGATCAGGTAAACGATATTCTTTCTGCTTCAGACAAGATTTATACCTGTCTTAAGATTGATGAAGTCAATAACCTGGGCGCAGCAAGAATAAGAGTCAGATCTCTGATTTCCGCTCTTAAGGTCAAGGAGAAGAAGGGCGAAATCAGAAAGCTTGGCTCCTCCGCATACCACAGAGTATATTTCACCGAGGATATGAGAAAGAACTACACAATTCTCTGTCCTCAGATGTCACCTATACATTTCGACCTCATAGGGCCCGCTTTCAACTCCTGCGGTTATAACCTGGTTGTCCTTAACAACGACAACCGTTCCGCCATTGATACCGGCTTAAAATACGTTAATAATGACGCATGTTATCCTTCTCTCCTTGTGGTTGGACAGATTATGTCAGCCCTCAATTCAGGCAAGTATGACCTTGAGAGAACCGCGGTAGTCATGAGCCAGACCGGTGGCGGATGCCGTGCCACAAACTATATCGGTTTCATCAGAAGAGCCTTAAGAAAAGCGGGAATGGAACAGATTCCGGTTATTTCTCTCAACTTGAGTAAGCTTGAGAGCAATCCCGGATTCAAGATTGGAATTCACATGCTCTATCGCATCTGCCTTGCTGCAGAGTTCGGAGATATTTTCATGAAGTGCGTCTACAGAATGCGCCCTTACGAATTAAACAAGGGCAGCGTCGATGCTCTCCACGAAAAATGGCTTAAGAAGTGTAATGAATTCCTGGTAGGTAAGCACCTGTCTCTCTTTAAATTCAACAAGATGTGCCGTCAGATTATTCGCGAATTTGATGCCATCCCCATTGATGAAGAGCTTAAGAAACCAAGAGTCGGTGTAGTTGGAGAAATCCTTGTTAAGTTCTCACCCACAGGTAATAACCACCTGGTGGAACTTCTTGAATCGGAAGGAGCCGAAGCTGTGGTCCCTGAACTTGCCGACTTCCTTCTCTACTGCTTCTACGACCAGATATTTAAGGCCGAGTACCTCGGTACGTCCAAGAGATCCTCCAATGTGAGCAAGCTTGGTATCTGGGCAATAGAAAGGCTTAGAGGCGCCGCAAGTGATGAGTTCAAACAGAGCACCCACTTCCTGCCTCCCGCTGATATCTACGAAACTGCAAAGGCAGCTTCCGAGATTGTATCATTAGGAAACCAGACAGGTGAAGGATGGTTCTTGACCGGTGAAATGCTTGAGCTCATTCACAACAACACTCCCAACATCGTATGCACACAGCCCTTCGGCTGTCTCCCCAACCACGTAGTTGGAAAAGGTGTTATTAAGGAGCTTAGACGTCGCCATCCGGAATCAAACATCGTAGCTATCGATTACGATCCCGGTGCCAGCGAGGTTAACCAGCTTAATCGAATCAAGCTGATGCTTTCCACCGCATATAACAACTTAAATACAGAAGATAAAGAAGAAAAGAGGCTGGGTTAATCCCAGCCTCTTCTTTTTATCCATACACTATCTCAACTATCTCTTCAGGCTCCTCGCTGAATATATCAAGGCCCGTAACCTGAATGATATTAAAGCCGTTTCTCGAAACTTTGCTTATATCTATCATGTACTCTTCAGCGGGATTGTCTTTAATCTGTGAGCAATCCACCTCATATCCGTTTACAAATATTCTAAGGTTACCAATCTTCTCCGGTTCCAAAACCCGAACTGCAAACTGGCCATAACCTTCTGCGACGTCATAGCACGTGGTACACTGGGCTACCATGTTTGCCATAACCGTATCGCCTCTTGGCGAAGGGAAGGAAACCCGTGGTTTATTTTCATAATCATCCCAGGTAGAAACATTTGTTGGTAGAATCTCAAATTCTCCGTAAGTCGGAGCAATATCCGAAACATCCAGAGCATTAAATCTGTCTATTAAACCGGGAAGTTTCTGCCTTAAAGCATCCAAGGATTTGGGATGTGTGGCTTTCTCTTCTGCTTTTAACAGCAAAGTCTCGGCAGCCTTAATTCCACCCTCTTTCAATACTGAATTCTTTCTTTCCTCCGCTCTCTTTAAAAGCGTCTCAACCCAGGCAACAGCATCCGTTACATGTGGCCATTCATCATATTTATCATAGTGAGGATCCAGAGACCTTATTCTCTGGTTAACCATCTCCACAAGCAAAGCATCTATAGATGCGTCATTGTTCGAGTTCAAAGCCTCATATATCAGATTCGGCGTAAGCCCAAGACTTCCCATGGAAACATTGTTACCAACAAAATCATTTCCATTCTTCATTCTGTTTATGACAGGGGAATTCTTGGTGCTCGCAAGATAAACAATAATTAGTTTCTTATCCGAATCAATCAGTGTAATGGTTCCGGTCCAGCCTGTGTGTCCAAAGGTTCCAATGGAAGATTCCAGGCCAAAATAATTGGTTCTGCCCGGGTTGTCATTGCTGTCCTTTAACCACCATCCGAGACCCCAGTCAAGAGTTTCGGGGTCCACAGGCGCAGTAAACATATCTATGGTGCTTTGGTCGAAGAACTGCTCTTCTCCCCAGCCACCGCCGTTAATCATGACCTGGCATAGCTTTGCAAGTTCTTTTGCACTTCCAAAAAGCCCTGCATGGCCCGAAACTCCATCCATACAGTAATAAGCTTTCTCATCATGAACCTCGCCCCACACAGTCTCTCTTCTCACATTGTCATATATAAATCTTCCCTGTCTGGTGTTACCATTAAGTTCCGTTGCTGCGCAATCTTCCTTTGAAAAGCCATTCTCGAGGGGATTGAATGTCATGTGAGTAAGTCCCATCTTGTCATAGAACTCCTCTTTCACATACTCGTCAAGCCTCTTGCCCGTAATCTTCTCAACTATGAAACCAAGAATCATATAATCAACATCCGAATACTCTCTCTCGGTTCCCGGCTCATATTTAAGGGGTGTATCTATAATCTTTGAAAGAATCTCATTTCTGTCCTGGCAAAAAAGATCCGGATACTGCTTAATCATGGCGGCATCGTTGTTATGATAGCAAGGATCCGCAGGAAAACCTGCCTGATGAGACAAAAGGTCAGATACTTTAATCTCGGTCTTTCCCTTTATCTGGTCGTCTCCCTCCCTGTCCTTAAATTCAGGAATATAGTCACAGACCTTCTTATTGATATCCAATTTGCCCTCATAAACCAGCTTCTGAACTGCAAAATTGGTGGCAAACATCTTGGTATTGGATGCCAAATCAAACATGGTATCCGTAGTAATGGGAGCAGACGATTTATCTACATAGGCATCCGAAAGGATATTGCCCTCACTGTCAATCTGTGGAGCAACATATCCGTTTGTAACACCCCAGGCCTTATCAACAACCAGCTTTCCGTCTTTTATAACAGCGAGCTGAGCCCCCGAAAAGCCATAGTCCATCTGTACTTCCATCATATCGTCTATAAGCTTTAAGGTGTTGGTATTGAATCCCACTTCCTCCGGAGTTCCCGCAGTAACGGTCTGGTAAGTTTCCGAAGGATTGTTTTCTTCAGTTTGTGATGATTCTGAGTTCTCTGCAGAATTTGAGTTATCTGCAGTCTCGTCACCAACTGACTCCCATTCAATTCCATCTTTACCGGTCTCTGATGCCTCCCCAAGGCCGCATCCCGAAACTGTTAATGCAGACGCCAGCATCAATACAAATATGCGATTAATTGAATCTTGTTTTAATTTATACATCCCCGCCAATTATCTCTTTCTTCTGTGTCGACGTCTTCTTGAGCGTCTTACAGAGGTCATTACAACTATTGCTACAGCTCCAAGAATAACAAGGGCAAGAACAGCAATAAGCACAATTGTAATAATGTTGGAAGCGCTCTTTTTCTCTTCTTCCTTCTTCTGTTCTTCCTCTTCTATGGCCTTCTGTTCTTCCTGTTGTGCCTTGATCTTAGCCTCTTCTTCAGCTTTCTTCTTTTCCTCTTCCTCTAAGGCAATACGCTCTTCTTCCTCTTGCACCGCATAGGTCTTCAAATTCTCCATCATATCATTTCCTGCAGTATCAGCTCCTACATTTGTTCTGTATAAGCCAAACAAACCACAATCGTAATCACTATGAAGAGTTCTGTCAGCGTTAGGATCAAAACTATCAGCCACCTTAAAGTCACACCACTGCTGTGATACATGCTTCTTATAGGCTTCGTCTACGATTTCAAAAGCTGTCTTGCCGCCAAAGGCATCAACAGGGTGTCTCAAATCAAGTTTAATCTGATTCTCAGAATATAAGTGAAAATATGCCTTAGGAACATCCCACGTGCCGTATAAACTTGCAGATTCTGCATCAAAGCTATCGTCTTTTGCAAGTTCTAATGCATTTTTAACACTTTCAGCTGTCAATCTATGGAATCCATGACCATATTCACCATCAAAATCATGGGTAACAGTTACCTGAGGTTTAAATCTTCTCATGCACTTAGCTGCGAAAGCAGTCATCTCATCTGCGCTGTATTTGGTCTTGGCATCCTCAAGATTACTGCAGTATACATCAGGAAAATCTCCGCACACAGGATAATGGGTAACTCCACAATGCCAGATTCCATCAAGTTTCTCATGTTCTCTTATAGGAGTTGTAGTCCAAAACTCCGCCATATAGGCAAGTTGAACATCTGCGTTATACTCTGCGGAATAGGTGGCCAAAACACCACCGAGAAACAGAATTTCATCGTCCGCATGGGATGAAAAAGCAAGGATATCGGCTCTCTCGCAGGGAGGCTGCCATACCTGCACATCCTTTGGTAAATCGCCTTCACTGTACGCGGTTATATAACAGATAGTAGATTCAGATGTGAAATTCATCTTAATCTCATTTGCCGTATTCGTTAATTTAACATATTCATGCAGGAAACCATTTTCACCGCAGTTAAGGCTTTCACCGTTTGCTTCCAATGTCCAGGGGTTTGGAATCCTGTTCCAGGCTATATAGAGGCCTTTAATCCCCTCATCTGAGGAAATGGTTACGGAATCGCCTGCCGACACCTTGGTGACCGAATTATAGCTTCCATCCAACAAATTTCCGCTGCCGGAGCCATTTGAAATTGATACATTCAGGTTAAGGCTATGAGCTTCCGAAGCTTTAACTGTAAGGCTCGGCATACATAATAGAAGCACCAGAGGCAAAACGAACTTACAAACATTAAAAAGCTTTCTCATTAAATCTATTTCCTTCTTCCGTGTTTCTTTCCGGATTTTAGTATTACTCTAAAGGCAATAATGGTGATAACCACAGCCGCAATCAAAAGTACAATCAGTAAAATGGAGCCTATGCTTCCCACAAATGTCACCGAACTTCCTGTAGGGCCATCCTCTCCTTCTCTGGACTCCTCCTTTACTTCAGGAGAAGGTGTTGGAGTGGGTGTAAGCTTATCTATTGATGTGTAAACTTCTGCGCCACAGGTCTTACAAACCTTCTTCTCAAGTCCCATGGAATCAAGTGTAGGTGCTATAATCTCCTCACCCTCACCAAGGTCATGCACCTTTAAAGTATAAGAATCCTTATAGGAATATCCGTCTGTAGGGCAGGTATGCAAGGTATAGCCAAAGGTTTCATGAGTGCCATCTATAACCTCCGTTGTAAAGCTTGCCTCATCTGTACCGCAGTCTCCGTGGGGATAAAGATCCTTGGAATAATCATTGGTTTCATTCCTGAAAATACTCTTATCGGGAGCTGAGCAACCCGAAAATGCATAAGTCCAGTTCAAAACCTCTCCGTTTACAGGATCACAATATGCTCTTCTGTTGGTGTTGTCTTCAAAGAAGAATATCTTGCTGTCCTGGCTTACTCTTACATTGGTTATATAGCCTGCATACTCGAATCCCGCAGGATAAAGGCCATACATGCCAACCATTCCACCACTATGAACATATCCGTGGTCTGATACATAGCCCTTAAGGTTAATATCATCGTTATCAAGATCAATGTATCCTGCAGCGTAAGCACCACCAAGGAATTCCTCATCTCTTGTAGATGCATCAAGATCCACATTAACCAGAGTTGTCTCAGCCTTGGTATTAACAATCTTTCCGTTTCCGAATCCGACTATTCCGCCAACACCAAACATTGCTCCTTTGACATGCAAAGAGGCATTTCCTTCTATAATGCAGTTGTCAATTGTGCCTCCGTCCATGTAACCTGCAATTGTTCCGACAAAGCAGTCTTTCTCTATGTTTACGTCTACATTGATTCCGTATAGGCCCAAATTCTTGACGGTACCATTCTCAATACACCCGAAAAGTCCCGAGAAAACAGTATCGTAAGTCTTCATGTTTCCGTCGTAGGTAGTTCTGACTCCCTCTGAAACTTCAGTGATATTAAGATTAAGTAACCCGTGTCCCTCTCCGTCCAATGTTCCGGAGAAATCAAAAGGTACCCATTCCTCGCCCAAGCAGTCTATATCATTCTTTAGAACATAATCTCCCGAAGGATTATCCTTCATGGATTTCAAATCCTCGAACGTGTAAATGTTTACTGCTTCTGCCGCTTCACCTCTAATGGGGAACGATAAAATAACTCCCGCTATCAATACGGCGAATGCCCATTTTGCAATACTTTTCATCTTTGTTACTATCTCCTGATTTACTAAACTCACTTCTACTATTCTACCACATATAAGGCATCATAAACGAAAAAAAATGCCCGAAGCGAACAAATCACTTCGGGCAAATTCTATTAATTTTACTGCTGAGCTACATCCTTCATTGAGAAGCTGATTCTGCCCATCTTGTCCTTGCCAAGGCATACAACTGTAACTGTATCGCCAAGAGTAAGAACATCTTCAACGTGGTTGATTCTCTCCTTGGCAATCTTGGAAATGTGAACCATTCCCTCCTTGCCGGGAGCAAACTCGATGAATGCACCGAACTCCTTGATGCTTACAACCTTACCCTTGAAGATCTGGCCTTCCTCAAAGTCTGTAACGATAATCTTGATCATTTCACAAGCCTTATCCATCATAGCCTTATCGGTGCCGCATACAGATACCTTACCGTCATCTGTAATATCAATCTTAACGCCTGTACGAGCGATAATCTCGTTGATTGTCTTACCTCTCTGACCAACAACATCGCCGATTCTCTCAGGATCAATCTGGATAGAAACAATCTTGGGAGCGTACTCGTTAACTGTAGCTCTGGGCTCTGCAATTGCCTTCTTCATGCAGTTGTCCATGATGAAGAGTCTTGCTTCACGGCATCTTGCAATAGCACCCTCAACGATGGGTCTTGTAAGACCGTGAATCTTGATATCCATCTGGATAGCTGTGATGCCATCAGTTGTACCTGTTACCTTGAAGTCCATGTCTCCGAAGAAATCCTCGAGGCCCTGGATATCTGTAAGAAGTACAAAATCATCATCTGTATCGCCTGTAACAAGACCACAGGAAATACCTGCAACCATCTTCTTGATGGGAACGCCTGCAGCCATAAGTGACATACATGAAGCACATGTTGAAGCCATTGATGTTGAACCGTTGGACTCAAATGTCTCTGATACCGTACGGATTGCATAAGGGAACTCTTCCTCAGAAGGAAGTACAGGGATAAGTGCTCTCTCTGCCAATGCGCCGTGACCGATTTCTCTTCTTCCGGGTCCTCTTGAAGGCTTTGTCTCACCTACAGAGTATGAAGGGAAGTTATAGTGATGCATGTATCTCTTTGAAACTTCGTTCTCATCAAGACCGTCAAGCTTCTGCTGCTCTGAAAGAGGAGCAAGAGTACATACGTTACAAATCTGTGTCTGTCCACGAGTGAACATAGCTGAACCGTGGACTCTGGGGATAATATCTACTTCAGCATTAAGAGGACGGATCTGTGTAATCTCACGACCATCGGGACGCTTGTGATCCTTTAAGATCATCTTACGAACTGTCTTCTTCTCATACTGATAAATAGCTTCACCGAGGATTGCAAGCCACTCTTCGTTGTCTGCGAAAGCTTCCTCAAGACGAGCGGTAATCTGACGGATGTTCTCCTCACGAACCTGCTTCTCATCTGTGAATACAGCCTTCTCCATCTCTTCCTGGGGAACGAGCTCTTTCATCTTAGCGAAAAGCTCTTCAGGAACTGCGCAGCTTGTGTACTCATGTTTAGGCTTACCAACCTCAGCAACCATCTTGTTGATGAACTCGATAATTGTCTGGTTAACTTCATGAGCCTTGTAAATAGCTTCAATCATCTTGGCTTCAGGAATCTCGTTGGCACCTGCCTCGATCATGATTACCTTCTCGCTTGTTGAAGCAACTGTTAAGTTAAGGTCCGATACCTTCCACTGATCCTGTGAAGGGTTGATGATGAACTCACCGTCAATCATACCAACCTGTGTTGTTGCACAAGGTCCGCAGAAAGGAATGTCTGAAATGCTTGTTGCAATAGCTGAACCGAGCATAGCTACCAATTCAGGACGGCATGCAGGGTCAACAGACATAACCATATTGTTCAAAGTAACGTCATTTCTGTAATCCTTAGGGAAAAGGGGACGCATAGGTCTGTCGATAACACGGCTTGTAAGAATTGCGTTCTCGCTTGCCTTACCTTCTCTCTTTGTGAAACCTCCGGGGATTTTGCCTACAGCATATAACTTCTCCTCATACTCAACACTGAGAGGGAAGAAATCTACGCCTTCTCTGGGCTTCTCTGATGCGGTTGCTGTACAAAGAACTGTTGTATCTCCGTAGTGCATGAATGCGCATCCGTTTGCCTGTTTACCTACTCTGTTAACGTCAACAGAAAGTGTACGTCCGGCAAGTTCCATGCTAAATGTCTTGTAACTAAAATCCATATTTTCTTTCTCCTTCTGCCTGCTCTACAGGCTTCTTTCATTGAATGTCTAAATTAACAAAAAAGGCGGCAAGAACAAAAGCCCTAACACCGCCTTTTAATTCACGTATTACTTTCTTAAGCCAAGCTTCTCAACGATTGCACGATATCTCTCGATATCTTTGTTCTTTAAATAAGCCAAAAGGTTACGTCTCTGACCTACCATTTTGAACAAACCTCTTCTTGAGTGGTGATCCTTGGGATTGCTCTTTAAGTGCTCAGTAACTTCGGCAATTCTCTCAGATAAAACTGCAATCTGAACTTCAGGTGAACCTGTGTCGCCCTCTTTCATGCCGTACTTCTTGATAAGTTCTGTCTTCTTCTCTTTTGTAATCATTTCTTTTCCTCCTGAATCTAAAGTCCGCCTCACACTAAGAATCGGTCGGAGTGTCCGTATTCCGAGTGTTGGCACAAAATCATACCTAGATACTATATCACAGTAATCTTAGGTTGTAAACAATTATTTTGGTAAAAACCCTATTTTCTACTCATCTTCGCTTTCAACGATAGCGAATGCAATATTTGTGGCATGGTCTGCAACTCTTTCAAGTCCTGAAATAACATCTGAGAAAATCATGCCGGCTGCAGGCGTGCACTCATTCTTTGTAAGTCTGTCGATATGGGACTGCTGATACTCTCTCTCAAGGTTATCAATCTCATCCTCGATTCTGATAACATCCTGCATGTGCTCTTCCTTGCCCTGTGAAAAGATTTCAACCGCATACCTTAAGATATCGTTTACTCTTCCCATCATGGCACCCATTTCAGCTATGGCTTCCTTGCTGAACTCCACACCTCTTTCCTGTCTCATCCTTGCGGAATCGGCTATGTTCTCGGCATGGTCACCGATTCTTTCTATATCATTTACAACATGGAACAAAGCACCGATGCTCTTCAAGTCTTCGATAGGAAGGGTTGTCTGGTTAATCTTAACAAGATAATCCGTTATGGCGTGATTGAGGAAGTCGATGTTTTTCTCAACCTCATAAACCTCCGTAATATCTTCCTCATCCAAGGTAATCAAAGCGTTCATGGCTCTGTTTAAGTTCTCGGATGCAAGGGTTGCCATACGATCAAGCTCTTTGATAACGTCTGTCACTGCTGTGGCAGGGTTAAAGAGCACCTTGTCACCAATATACTTAAGCTGGAAGGATGCACGGTAACCAATCTTCTCGTCCTCGCCCGGTACCAGAAGGTATGTGAGCTTTACAATAAGATTTGAGAAAGGAAGCAGGATAATAACCTGAACTATCTTTATAATAGTATGGGCATTCGCAACGAATCTTCCGGCATCGCTGGATACTGTGTCAATGGCACTGACAACAGGATTCATGGCAAACATAAAGATTACGAAGAACAAAACCGTACCTATTATATTAAAGAGCAAATGAATGTATGCTGCTCTCTTTGCATCTCTCTTACCTGCCAATGATGAAAGAAGTGCAGGTGTACATGCGCCGATGTTACATCCAAGAATTATAAATAAGGTAATCTCCTTGGGAATAAGTCCCTGATTGGCCATTAAGAGCACGATGCTGACTGTTACCGATGAACTCTGAATAATAGCGGTAAGAACAGTGCCTATTAATACAGCCATAAAAGGATTGTCCAGGGAAGATAAAAGACTTACAACCTGGGGATGATCCTTCATGCTGGCCATGGCTCCGGACATATTGGACAGTCCAAGGAAAAGAATACCAAAACCAACAACTATCTCTGCAAGTTTTACTACATTTTGCTTCTTGCAGAACATAACTATAATTACGCCAAGTAACAAAATAACAGGTGCAACCTTAGACAGGTTAAAGGATACCAACTGTGAAGTGATGGTTGTACCGATATTGGCACCGAATATAACTCCTGCAGCCTGATACAGATTCATAAGACCGGAGTTAACAAACGAAACAACCATTACAGTACACGCGGATGAACTCTGTATGATACCCGTGAACACAATACCTACCAGCATTCCGGTGAATCGGTTGGTTGTAAGTTTTTCGAGAATGTTTCTGAGCTTTGCGCCGGCCACTTTCTCAATGGAGTCGCTCATGACTCTCATTCCGTACAGAAATAAGCCCAAGCCTCCAAACATGGCAAGCAAAACTGTAATGCCCATTAATTACCTCCTGAACCCTGCTTCAATATCTCTTTTCATTTGAGCTTTGAGTTCTTCAATACTGTCAAATTTCATTTCCGGACGAAGGAAGCCATGAAGCCTAACCGCTGCTCTGTTTCCGTATACGTCCTGATTAAAGTTATATAGAAAAGTCTCGACGGTCACCTTTTTCTCGTCGCTGACTGTTGGTTTCACACCAATATTTGTTATTCCTTTGAAAACCTTGCCCTCAATTTCAGCTTCAGAATAATAAACGCCAAAGGGAGGTAAAAGTTTCTCGTCATCCGGAATCTGGTTTATTGTGGGCATTCCAATAGTTCGCCCTATCCTGTTACCATGTACAATTACGCCTGTTATTTGATAAGGTGAACCGAGATAGGCCTCTGCCTTCTCCATGTCGGAATTCTTAATTGCTTCCCTAATTAAAGTGGAACTGACAATTTCTCCGTCAATCCTGACCTTATCTATTATATCAGCTTCATAGTCCAATGTGTCACGAAGTGAAAGAAGGAGTTTCGAATCCCCTTCACCTCTTATACCATAAGACAAATCTGAGCCCGCTGCAATATATCTTGCATTCAGTTTGCCGCACAGAATATCCTTAATAAAAACAGAAGGTTCAGTATCCGCAGTTTCCTTATCGAATGGATATTCAACCAGAATATCAACTCCAAGTTCTGCAAACACTCTTCTTTTCTCTGCCACGGTGGTCAAGCATTTCTCCTCACTTCCGAAGAACTTTTCAGGAGATGGAGAAAAAGTAAATACACATACTTTCAATCCTTCCGCTCTCTTAGCCATGCAGGCGGAAATAAGTTTCTTATGTCCCATATGGACACCGTCAAACTTGCCTATTGTGACTGCGGTGCCCTCTTCAATTCTAAAATCCTTTGTATCTTTTATAATTTCCAATTACGTCACCGACTTTTCTGTCAATGTTGTTTCACTTCCTCCGGAAGGAACATTTTGAAAGGTTTATACACGTCACCTTTCTTTTCATATACTCCGTAAAACTCACCCTTACTGTCGTAAACGCGAATTTTAGCTGTGAGACTTTTTATATCTGTCTCACAGAAATTTGAATTGTCCAACACATTTCCGTTTACAAGAAGCTTTAGTGCGTCGTCTTTGACAAATGCTTTTGCATAGTCCGCAAAAAATTCGTCCACAGGAGTAACTATCTTAAACAGTTCATTGTTGTCTCTGTATTTTTCGATTTCTGCAAGGGTGTATGCATTCTCAATTTTAAAGACACCTGTTTTCGTCCTCACAAGGGAATCCATTGACGCCCCACACCCCAATTTTTCGCCAATATCATTCATCAGGGTTCTAATGTAAGTACCTTTGGAGCAGGAAATCTTGAGAGTAATTAAAGGCAGGTTTAACTTCTCTATGGTAATGTTGTTAATACAAACCCTTCTGGTGGGTCTGTCCACCACCTTGCCTTTCCTTGCAAGATCATATAATCTCTGACCATTTACCCACACTGCCGAATACATTGGCGGAAGCTGGTCATATTCCCCGATAAAAGAATTTACGGCCTCTCTTATCTCATCTTCCGAGCAGGTAACCTCTCGCTCTGAAGTAATCTGTCCTGTCATATCCTGGGTATCTGTGGTTACACCCAGTCTCATAACGCCCAGATATTCCTTTTCCTTATCCGTCATGGATTCGCAAAGCTTTGTGGCTGAGCCGAGGCAAACCGGCAAAACCCCTGTTGCATCCGGGTCCAATGTTCCCGTATGCCCCATCTTCCTCTGCTTTAGAATACCTCTAAGCTTGGCTACCACATCAAAGGAAGTATATCCGGACTCTTTATTTACATTTATAATTCCGTTAATCAATTATTTTCCTCAAGTTGTTTAGCTATATACTTAGAAAGATTATTCACACAATCGTGATAACTGCCTTCCATTGTGCATCCGGCCGCTCTTGCATGTCCGCCTCCGCCAAATGCACTGACAGCCTTGGCTGCATCCACCTTGGGGGTGGTTCTGAGGCTTACTTTATACTTAAACGTTCCAAGTTCATACATGAAAATAGCACAGTCTACGCCCTTTATATTCCTGAGCTGATTAACTATGCCATCCAAATCTGCAGGAACAGCTTCATAAAAGTCCATGGTTCTCTTATCAACGCAGCTGACAATGCATCTGCCATCAAGGAATCTCACGCTTTCAAGCATGGCCCTGCCCATTATTTGATTCTGAACATATGTCTTCTGGTAAAAAGTCTCCTCCACGATTCTGGGGAAGTCAAAGTCAAACCTGATAAGCTCGGAGGCTGCTATAAGAGTCTCCGGCCTTGTGTTTGAATACTGGAATACACCGGTATCGTGAATAATACCGATGTAAAGAGCCAGCGCAATATCTGTGTCCATTCTCTCTTCATATGAAAGAGAATTTTCGTCATTTTTGATCAGTTCATAAACCAGTTCACTGGCGGAGCCGACCTCAGGGAAACAATAATTTTCCATGCCGGATCCACCTGCGTTGGTTATATGATGGTCAATATTTACAGTAAGCTTTGATTCTGTGAACATCTTAGCAGCTTTTTCATTCATTCTGTCATAGCTGCAGTCCAGGCAAAAGAATACGTCAAATCCGCCCTCATGAGCATATTCGGTATCAATCTCATCAAGATACTTCAAGTCTCTCATGTTCTCATTCTTTGAATCTAACATAAGAAGAATATCCGCATCTTTAGCGATTTTCTTAAGATAGAGATACAGAGCCATGGTAGATCCATAGCAATCTCCGTCAGGGCGAATATGGCCGCTGACACCAATGGATTTGGCATTAGCCACAAGACTAGACAGTTTCATCATCCTCATGCCTTTCTGTTCCCTTGTTAACCTCATCAATAAGTTTGGACATATTAACACCATACTCAATGGAATTGTCCATAATAAAGGTTATTTCAGGGGTGTTTCTGAGATTAATCTTTTTTGCCAAATAGTTTCTGATGTATCCTGAAGCAGACTCCAAGCCCTTCTTGGTCTGAAGTCTTGCCTCTTCGTCTCCGTAAACCGAAATATAGGCTTTGCATGTCTTAAGGTCGGGAGCCACATCAACGGAGACAACGCTTGTCATGGGTGAGATGCGGGGATCCTTGATTTCACCCCTGATGCACTCAGCCAAAACATGCATTACCTCTTCGTTAATTCTTATACTCTTAATACTGTTTTTTCTCATTGTAAACCTCGATTCTACCGGGGAACCTCAACCATAATGTAGGCTTCAACCTGATCAAGTTCTTTGATTGCATCGAATCCTTCGAATACGAGGCCGCACTCAAATCCGGCCTTAACCTCTTTGACGTCATCCTTGAATCTCTTAAGGGATGCAAGATTACCTTCGAAGATCTGCTCGCCTTCTCTGGTAATTCTAACCTTACAGCCTCTCTGGAATACACCGTCAAGTACATAAGAACCTGCGATATTACCGACTGCGCTGGCCTTGAAGATCTGACGTACTTCAGCATGACCGATAATCTTCTCCTCGTATACGGGATCAAGCATACCCTTCATGGCTGCTTCGATATCTTCAATAGCCTGGTAAATTACCTTGTAAAGTCTTACATCTACGCCCTCTCTCTCAGCAGAAGCTTTTGCCTGAGCATCAGGACGAACATTAAATCCGATAATAATTGCGTTTGAAGCACTTGCAAGAACTACGTCGGACTCGTTGATAGCACCTACGCCACCATGGATGCACTTAACAACAACTTCCTCATTTGAAAGCTTGAGAAGTGATGTCTTAACTGCCTCAACTGAACCCTGCACATCAGCCTTAACGATGATGTTAAGTTCCTTAAGGTTGCCTGCCTTGATCTGGCTGAATACATCGTCAAGTGACATGTGAGCCTTGGTCTCTTCAAGCATCTTCTCCTTATGCTGAGTAACGAATGCCTCTGCATAGGACTTGGCAGTCTTATCTGAATCGTGTGCGATGAATACTTCACCTGCGTTGGGAACATCGTTAAGACCAAGAATCTCAACTGGTGTTGAAGGAATAGCTTCCTTAACCTTTCTTCCCTTATCATCAATCATGGCACGAACTTTACCATGGCTTGAACCCGCAGAAATAAAGTCGCCCACATGTAAGGTACCCTTTTGTACAAGTACTGTAGCAACAGGACCACGGCCCTTATCAAGCTCAGCCTCGATAACGATACCTCTTGCCTTTCTGTTGGGATTAGCCTTGAGCTCAAGGATATCTGCAGAAAGGAGAATCATTTCAAGGAGTTGCTCAATACCTTCGCCTGTCTTAGCAGAAACAGGAACGAATACCGTGCTTCCACCCCAGTCCTCTGAGATAAGCTCGTACTCTGTGAGTTCCTGCTTAACACGGTCGATGTTTGCATTGGGTTTATCAATCTTGTTAACGGCAACGATAATTTCGATACCTGCAGCTTTTGCATGGTTAATAGCCTCGATGGTCTGGGGCATTACACCGTCATCAGCTGCAACAACAAGGATTGCAATATCTGTGGCGTTGGCACCACGCATACGCATGGCTGTGAAAGCCTCATGACCGGGTGTATCAAGGAATGTGATCCTACGATCGTTAACCTTAACTGTGTACGCACCGATGGCCTGAGTGATTCCGCCTGCCTCTTTATCCGTAACGTTGGTCTTTCTGATTGCGTCGAGGAGTGAGGTTTTACCATGATCGACGTGACCCATTACGCAGATAACGGGAGCACGGGTAACCATATCATCGGGATTCTCCTCTTCTTCTTTAAGAAGTTCTTCGATGATGTCAACCTTAACCTCTTTCTCACAGATGATATCGTACTCGATGGCGATATTCTCTGCTTCCTCAAAAGAGATTTCCTGGTTAACGGTAACAATCTGACCCTGCATGAAGAGTTTCTTGATGATAGCAGAAGGCTGCTGTTTCATCTTATCAGCAAGATCTTTAATTGTAATAGTCTCAGGAATGGTAATAACCTTGATTACCTCTTCAACTACTTCTTCTTTCTTCTTTTCGGGCTTAATAAACCTGCCTGCACGATTTTTCGGTGCACCATCTTCTTCATAAATAAGGTCTTTTTTGGATCTCTTATCAAAGTCCTTATTATTTGAGCGTCGCTTTTCATCATCTCGCCCTTTATCCACAGGTCCTTCCGCAAAGCCTTTGCCGCCCGCCTTGTTTGCGAACCTATTACCCTGGCCCTGATTGTTCTTCGGCCCAAAGTTCTTATCCCCTTCAGGCTTCTGATAACCTGTACGAGGGCGGTCACCAGACTGATTGCCATAAGGAGCGTTTTGACGTCCACCCTGTCTGTTCTGTCCGTCTGCAGGTCTCGGTCTTCTTTCGGTATTGTCGTTAGGTCTGTTGCCTTGGTATCTTTCATTGCTTCTACCTGCGTTTCCTCTGTTGGCATCATCAGGTCTTCTTCCCTCGCTTGTTCCCTGAGGCTTGTTCTGAGCGGGTCTCATATCCTTAAGGCCCTGCATCTCATTAGGATCTGTAGGTTTTACAGAAGATCTGATAAGAGGTCTGTTGACACTGGGTGTAGGTGAAGGAGGTGTTGAAGGTTTAATCAATCCTCCGGGACGACCGGTGCCACCCATGGGTCTGTTGCCCTGATTACCCATAGGCCTGTTACCCTGGGGTCTCTGGCCGGGCATCTTTGAATTGGCGGTATTACTTACAATAATAATTTTCTTTTTCTTCTTCGGAGCTTCACCGTTTCCTTCAGCAGCCGGAGCAGGTGCTTTTGCGGGTGCCTCTGCCTTGGGAGCTTCTGCCTTAGGGGCTTCTGCTTTGGGTGCCTCTGTCTTAGGTGCAGCCTTTCCGAATTTCTTTTTTACCATTTCGATTGCGTCATCTTCAATGCTACTCTGGGCAGCCTTTACTTCAATGCCCTTTTCGCCAAGGAAGGTGATCACATCCTTGCTTTGTATATCCAGCTCTTTAGCGAGCTCATGCACTTTCATTTTTGCCATGCTTTATCCTCCGTCCTATTTTGTCTCTTCCAATGCACTTAGCATTTCGTTTAAGCTTTTTGCGAATCCCGCGTCCGTAACTCCCATGGATGCACGCATCTCTTTACCGATGGCGTGTCCAAGTTCATCCTTGCTTCCGTATTCAAAAACCGGAACCCTGTAGAAGGCACCCTTGTCCTTGAAAAGCTTCTTGGTATTGTCCGAAGCATCCTTAGCCACCACCACGAGTTTGACTTTTCCGTCCTTTATTCCGTTTTCAGTGGAGAATTCTCCGCTTACGACTTTACCTGCTTTTGTTGCAAGGCCCATAAGCGCAAAAATCTTATTCTGTGCCATCCGTAAACTCCTTAATCAGGTTCTCATAAACTTCCGCAGGAATCTGAACATGAAGGGATCTCTCAAGTCCTTTGGTTTTCTTCGCTTTCTCAAGGCAATCAAGATTCTTGCAAAGGTAAGCGCCTCTGCCATTCTTCTTGCCCGTGAGATCCAAAACAATTTCATCCTCAGGTGTCTTAAGCACACGCATAAGAGTTCTCTTGTCCTTCATTTCTCCGCAGCCTAAACACTGCCTCATTGGAATCTTTTTTTCCATTCTTATTACTCTTCGACCTCTCCGGAGGGTTCTTCATAGCCTTCCTCGTACTCGCCTTCGTAACCTTCTTCGTACTCCTCATCGTACTCGTCATCGTCGTACTCATAGTCTTCGATTCTGAATCCGGGAGTATCCTTAGCCTGAGTTTCACTCTTAATATCAATCTTGTAACCTGTAAGTCTTGCTGCAAGTCTTGCGTTCTGACCTTCCTTACCGATTGCTAGTGAAAGCTGATAATCGGGAACAACAACCTTTGCTGTCTTCTCATCAGGATCGGCAAAAACTGCAACAATCTTGGCAGGTGAAAGAGCATTCTGAATAAGTGTACCGGGGTTCTCATCCCAGTTCACGATATCAATCTTCTCACCTCTAAGTTCCTCAACAATTGCGTTTACTCTTGCGCCGTTCATACCTACGCATGCACCTACAGCATCAACGTTGGGGTTGTTGCTGTAAACGGCAATCTTTGTTCTGCTTCCTGCTTCTCTTGCAATGGACTTGATTTCAACTGTTCCATCCTTAATCTCTGTAACTTCTGACTCGAAGAGTCTCTTGACGAGATCCGGATGAGTACGGCTTACATTAATACGAGGTCCCTTGGGAGTATTCTTAACATCTACAATGTAAAGTTTAATTCTCTCAGTTGGTTTGAATACCTCTGTCTTAACCTGCTCATTCTCAGAAAGAATAGCATCAGCCTTACCAAGGTTAATGGAAATGTTCTTGCCCACATATCTCTGAACGATACCGGTAACAACATCCTTCTCCTTCTCGTAGAACTGATTGTAAATAACGCTTCTTTCTTCCTCACGAATCTTCTGTAAGATTACGTTCTTGGCGTTCTGAGTTGCGATACGTCCGAACTCCTTGGACTTAATTTCCATACGAACAGTACCGCCAACCTTAGCCTTCTTATCGATAGCCTTGGCGTCCTCTAATGTGATTTGAAGAACATCGTCCTCAACCTCATCCTTGGTTGCAACAACTTCCTTCTCGGCGTAAACCTCGAATTCACCTGTCTCTCTGTTAATCTCAACCTTTACGTTGTCTGCCTTTCCAAAATGGTTCTTGCAGGCTGTAAGCAATGAATTCTCGATAGCTTCGAATAAGGTCTCTTTGCTGATCTCCTTCTCTTTTTCAAGCACATCCAATGCTTCCATTAATTCTGTATTCATCTTTTTCTTTATACCTCCAATCAAAAATCAATAGCCAGTCTTACATCTGCAAGATCTGTGCGATTATAAGTTTTATCTTCACCGTTTACTGTGATGGTTACTGTTTTTTCATCAAATGCTTTAAGAGTACCTTCCGCATTCTTACTGCCGTCGATTGGTTTGTAGAATTTAAGTTCCACATCCTCACCGATACTCTTCTCAAAATGTTTGTCCTTTTTAAGGCTTCTGCCAAGGCCCGGTGAACTCACTTCCAGGATGTATGCTTCCTCTATAAAGTCCGCTTCATCCAGCTTGTCCGACAACGCTCTGCTTACTGCTTCGCAATCATCGATGTCCACTCCGCCTTCCTTGTCAATGTAAGCTCTAAGATACCAGTCACTGCCTTCCTTCACGTACTCAACATCGTAGATTTCCACTCCGCGGTCTTTGGTGATTGGAATCAGAAGTTCTTCGGTCTTAGCTTCATAAGTCTTACCCTTTGACAATTCGCTCACTTCCTTTCCATATTCAGTTTTAGTTATGTTTCTAATCCGCCGCTCGGACCTAAGTCCGGGCATGAAAAAGGTGGACCGCTTAGGCCCACCTGAATCTCAACATTATCAACACTGTTATGTTACCCTATTTGTCAAGGAAAGTCAAGGGGTTGAATACACTATTCCTTAACCGGCTTGGGGGCTATTATATCTGAGTGGAGAGACATGTCAACCCCGCAGCCGCGATGCGGTGCGCTTTGCGCAGGGTTGACATCCCTCTCCACTCAGATACCCTGTAATCAAGCCGATTAAGGGATAGCTCCGCCACAGCGGGCGGATATTTCTAGGATTTCTGCAGTTTTATCCGCCTGGGCATAATAATTCTTGATTTTCGCAAATCTATTATGCGCTTAAACCATCCCGCCAATGGACCTGTCATAATAATCTTCCATAAATCAATTTCTTTTATGTCTACACCCTGTCGCAAATTATTTCGGCATCATAATAATTCTTGCCAATCAGCTTTTCATTATGACGTGTCCGCTCAATTGATGATTAAAGAAACATAATAGATATGTCTATTCCCATATTCTTTATGATGCCTCGAATTCATCTTTCTCATTCGGTTCATAATAGATTGCGGGCATTAATGTTCTATTATGAAGCAAATAGTCAGGTACTTATATAGCAAGCATAATATAATTCATGATTTGAATTTCTTTTATGCTCCGCTCGTTTTGTTACTTCGTATTGTTCATAATGAAATCCAATAATTATTGTTTTATTACCACATATAGGCGAGTTACCATTTATTTTGATGCATGCGGCGCATACAATCATCTACATAAACTTGATCAGTGAGGAGTATATATGAGTTATACCGACAACAAGGTGAAGGTAACGGTTGTTGAGAGCATGTGCCCCAAGTATAAGGTTGGGGATGTTATTCGCTTTGTAGGAAGCGAGATTGATAAGGAGCACAGCGACAGGATTTGTATGGTTGCCATGAATGCGCTCTACCCTTTCATCTACGCTTTCAGAAGGGGCGGCAACTTAAGGAACGGTCCTTATCAGTGCACAGACTGTGGCGAGACAGTTAAGTTCACCGTTGAGATTGACGAATAACAGCTTACTTTTTAAATCTGTTAGATTCTGTTAAAATAGATTTATATAAGGCGTTATTGCAGAAGGAGTTCTTATGGATAAGGAATCAGTTGCAAGCAGTATCGATAACAGTGTTGGTCAGTTTAACGCGGAATCAAGCATCATCGTAGACGATGAGGTGCCCCTGTTTGATATGTCCGCCTACCCGGAAGATATGCATAAGCTCATTGCCGAGTGCAACAAAAGGATTGATGAAGCTAACAGCAAATACCGAACAGCCAAATACAGAGAGGACATGTTCGCCAAAGGTCTGAAAGCAGGCATGTACTACTGCACCTTCGACCGTGATGAGAATATGC
This sequence comes from Lachnospiraceae bacterium G11, assembly GCA_900103495.1. Classification (GTDB taxonomy): domain Bacteria; phylum Bacillota; class Clostridia; order Lachnospirales; family Lachnospiraceae; genus G11. The sequence goes on from FMWZ01000007.1 coordinate 116,479, forward strand.
TGAGTTTTGAATTCAATGATGAAACAAGGCAAATGTTGGGATATGACGGTCTGGAAGATCTTCCCAATGAATTTGACAGCTGGGTAAAGACCCTTGTGCCGGAAGAACGTGATGCCATAGTCAAGCTGTTCTGGGATTCGGTTCGACTCCACCGGGAACTGCCGGATATTACCCACGCCACCTATCGCATGCAGAAAAAGGACGGCAGCATCATTTGGGTTACCGGCGCAGGAAGATTCATCAGGCGTCCTGATGACGGTTCTTTAGAGGTATACATGGGCTGCTATCGCGATATTACCGCACAGCAGGAATTGGAGGAACATTTAAAGATTATCGAAGCTATTGGTAAAATCTTCAATTTCTCCCTGTTCATTGATGTCAGCGATATGAGCTATCGAATAATCAGTAATAATAAATATGTTGATATGGCCCCAAAGGACCCCGATGCAATGATATTCCTCAAGAATAATGTGGCATCAACTGTAGCTGAAAGTTTCCGTTCGAGGCTTTATGAGTGGCTTGATAAAGATAAGATACTGGCTGCTATTGAAGAACATGGAACAACAAGCATGGAATTCTACAGCGAAGAAGCCCAGCGCTGGTTTGAAGGAATCTTTATGGTGGGCGACAGAAATGAAGACGGCAGTCTTGCGCATATCGTGTACGGTTGCCAGGATACTACGGAAGCCAAGCTTCAGAATCTGGCACAGCAGAAGAAGATTTCCGAATTTGAAACAGAGGTCTATATCGATTCCCTTTCCAAAGTCAGAAACAGAAGATTTCTTGACGACAAGCTCATCTATGAGCCATGTAAAGCCGTGGTCATGGCAGATATCGATTTGTTCAAGAATATAAATGACACTGCAGGTCATCAGGGCGGTGATCAGATAATACAAAGGGTAGCTGAATTATTGGAGAACTCCGTCAGAAAAGAAGATGTGGTCATTCGTTATGGCGGCGATGAATTCATGATGGTATTCTTCGATATTACCAAGAAGAGCCTGGAGAATAAGCTTTCCGGTATCAAGTCAGAACTCAGGAATATCAAAATCGAAAACCATGAAGACCTTCCCATAACCATGAGTTTTGGAGCGGCATTCGGGACAGAGCTTGTCAGCAACATGATTAAGACAGCTGATAAGGCGCTATACGAATCAAAAAAGGTCAGAAATACATATACAATAAGTGAGCTGTAGATAAACAGAGCATCTGCCCACACTTGTGGCAGATGCTCTTTCTTTGCTTTCTACCCTTTTACCCAGCTTACTACTGCTTCACTTACTTTCTTATCTATATCAATTCTGGATTCACGGCATTCTTTTTTGTAATCTCTTCCTGCTTTAAACAATCCCACAAACAAACTTCCTCCGACGGGAAGCATCTGCTTTATCATGCTCTCAGGAAATACGAAATGTGTGGCATGTTCATAAATCATGCTTTCAACCTCACACTCGTGTGGAATTCTCGACAGTCTTTCTTCCATTCGGCGTATGTATTTTGCTGTATCCCAAAGGACATCATCCTCAGCACCGATTAACAAAAGTTTTCCTTTAATGCGTTCCACTTTAATAAACTCTTCTTCTTGAATGGGGTGAGCCTTCTCAGAGTCATCAAAGACTCCTCGGGACACAATCATGTCTTTATTTACCTTCGCATCAGCTTTCATCTTTCTCCAGTATTCAGGATGGCGATATGCGAATGGTAAATATGGCAGGGGTTGTCCTTGCCATGACGCTGTGGACTCTCCTTCTCCCGGCCATTCATCGCATCCGTCACGTTTGCCGCGATAGAATCCCTCCATAACGAAATCGCTTGGCGTCATTGCTATAGTAAGTGTTATCTCAGGGTAATAAGATGCAGCAATAAGAGCAAACATGCCTGTGGTGGAGGCTCCCACAATACCAAATTTAGCATTGCCTTTACCCTTTAAATATTCAATTGCCGCACCGATTCTCTCAACCGGAAGATTGTGGTGCCCGTAATCCTTATGGGCAGGCGATAGCGTTAACACATTCACCCCAAATTTCTTTTGCAGCCACTTAGCTCCGGTTTTCGCAATATAATCTTCGCAGTCATCACCAAGCATCGCTATAATTGCATGGTCAGCATTCTTTCCTTGACAAGGCCAATAACATCCATAAAATCCTTTACTTGTTTCTTTAATTTTTATCATTTCAATCGCATCCTTTCTCAAAAATAATATTTAAAATACTATCGATTAGCGTATCTATAGTCTTCTCGTATACACGCTCATGAAGTTCATCTTTTGCCTCTGCAGTTATAACAAGAATCTTAGTCATATTGGCGAGAAGAAGCATATCTACGTTTGGTTTGACACCCTCTAACATACTAAGCAATTTAACTACTATTGAAGTTTCCTTCTTTTCATCCGGATCAAAATCCGAAGTCATTGAAACAAGTTTCGATTCATCTTCAAGAGTCATATTCGCGTAGATACTCTTCTCTTTATCAACTAAATAATGGAAAAACACTCGGGCTTCTTCTCTGCCGAGTTTTCTCTTCCCTGTCAGAACGTCTTCACTTATTAACACAGGGATCATCTTTTGCCTGTGATATCTAATGAGTTCGGCCAGGTACTCTTCTTTGTTTTTCCAAAAGTGATAGAAAGTCCCTTTGGCGATACCTGCAGCGTCCGTAAGCTTAGAAATAGACGTATGTGTTACGCCAAATTCTTTAATCAAAGGGAAGCCTGCTTCAAGCATAACCATCCTTAGTTCATCCCTTTGTTCACTTGTAAAAACCCTGTCTGGCATTGCGCAAATCCTTTCTTGTGACCATTTAATAATTTTGGTCACATAATCATGTTAGCACCAGCTAACCCTTCTGTCAATAGACAATAAAAAGCAACGCGAGATTCTTTCCCGCGCTGCTATAGTGTATTTACTATTCCTGTTCTTCTGCTTTCTCATCACCTTTGGTCAGATTTTCGACCGTCTCGATTTCTTCCTCTTCTATCTCGTTTAGCTTGCTTGTAAAGTGATTGTATTGAGAAATGGCTCTCAATATTGCATTAAGGTCCTCAGGCGAAAACATTCCTGCTGCCTTCGATAATCCTCCAACGCTATCCACATTAACTCTTAGACTGCCTCCACTAGGCAGGCTGATATTAAGCACTTTTTTAGGTTCCGTCATATCACCGAGGCATATTGAGTTGGTATCGTAATCACACATAAAGATTACACCGTTATACTTAATCATGTTATTTTTTGCCAAGTGATTATATGGGCATTTCTGCTGTTCTCCTTTTAGAATATCAGAAAAAGAAGTTCCTCTGGTAAGCACATCCGCTTTTTGCGCCTGCGCTTTTGTCTTTGCAGGGTCTATGCTCCGCATGTTTGAAATGTTTTGTATACTCATCCTCATCCTTTCCCCAGCCGCTCTGTCAGTCACGGCTGCACCGCTCCCCGCAAAGGGCCGAGCGGCATATTTTTTTTATGCATGGCAGAAATAATAAAAGCGCATTTTTCAATGAGTTTCAATCCATTGAAAAACACGCTTCCATTGCCAAGATATATATCGGCTGTAATGAGGGGATTATTAACCCTGGAATATATTATTTTATCTGTTTCTGGAATCGAAATGAAGAAACGAAAGTATTCCGATGGGCAGAAAATATACACACCAGATAACTAACGCAAGTCTTCCGCCAATTCCGTCGCCGCCGGAGGACATCCTTGCGAATATTCCTGTGATGGGCATGAACGTACAGCTGAAGTAGAACACTCCGTGTATCATCAGTAACGCTCTGAGCCACTTATCTGCCTTATTCTTCGGTTTTATTGCAAGTCCCGTAAAGAAGGTCGAAAGTGCCATTACACCATAGCCAAGCAGGTCGTAGTTAAAGATAAGCCCATACTTGTCAAATTCTAACAGTTTTGCCGCTTGTTCATTCAACTGTTCGTTATGTACCGTAGTAAGCTGAGAAAAATACACCAGCATAATAAACGTGCTATATACTGCCGCAAGAATTAAACCGATATTCGCAGCGACTTTGCGGTCAGCTTCGCACTCGTTTTGGAGACCTGCTGTCATAATGATAAACCCTATAGGCAGAATAAGGCAGACAAAGTAACTGCCCATAGACCAATCAAAAATCAGAAATATTGCAAACAAAAATACTGTCACTGTTACGATTGCTGATCCTGCTTTAGATATCATCTTGTTCATATCCATTTACGCTCTCTCCTACAAATCCAAATTTATCTTACACGTTCATTATATAACCTGCGTATTTTGTTCTGTAGTGAAGAAAGATACATTCTCAATATGACTTTGGTCACATATTGAATATTTTATTCCACAGACGGTAAATCCACTATCATTTTCCTGTTCCTCAGAATACCTTATCTGCAACACATCGCGATTGCAATAATGTAGTAGATTACAAAAATAACATTTGAAAAGCCACCACACAAAATCATATGTAAGCCCTTGGGAAGCTTACGGGATAAAGGTTTAAGAAGGAACAATGCTCCCGGTGACAAAACAGCCATCCATCTGGGATATATGGTCTTGCCCATAACCATTAAAACAAGTAAGCCAAGCAAGCCCAATCCCTCACCAATGTAAAGAATCAGAGGAAGCTTCTGAAAATACTTCATAACAATATCAAGGTCACTTCGTTGTTCGTCAGCGCCAAGTAAGCCCAGATATGCGCAATGACTGTGGTACGCTCCACCTGCGATGATTCCTAAACAACAAAGAAGGAACGCAGCGAACGCCCATTTATAGAATCCCTCGTCCGTAATAAGTACTATATGATAGAAACCAATGCAATAAAGAAACGCAGCAACCGGTCCAATCCAGCCGCCTATCATAACGCGGAGTGGAGGCAGCTTTTTCATTATGTTTACTATGGGATTTATTGTCCCGTCATGGATAAAATCATTTTTGTCATAATACAGTGTCATGTCTCCGCAGAACATCAGAAGCGCTCCTGCGAGACCCACAATTAATGTTGTTAATATCATTTTCTTATTACCTCATCACTCCATTGCGGTATTGGAGTATTATTTTTTACTGCCTCACTGACAAGAGTATAGTAGTAAATCTTCTTTTTCAAATGTTCAAGCCCGGCCTGAAGGGCTTCCATCGATTCCTCAGTCTTAATCTTCTGCTTTTTCATCATTTCCAGTATCTTGTCCGAATTGGCCTCAATATTCTTCTCATATGTAAAAAACAGCAATATCTCATCAAGCGGAAGAAGTGCTTTCTTAAAGCATTCGATTGCATTAAGACGATCGACATGCGTCTCGTTGTATACTCTCCTGTATGAATTGACGTGCTCAACATTTTCAAGGAGACCTATTTTTTCATAGTAACGTATGGTCGAAGCCGGCAGTCCGAACATCTTTGAAATCTCGGTAATAGTGTATGTCATAGCACCTCCAAAAAATAATCATAAATTATGCTTGACTTAAAGTTAACTTCAAGTTGTAGCATTATGTTATCAGAATCCTGTATAGGAAGCAACTTTAGACTGAATAAGATTTAAAGGAGATATTATATGTATACAGCAAAAGAAAACAGATACGAAACCATGAAATACAACCGTTGCGGTGAATCGGGGCTATTATTGCCTGCAGTATCCCTTGGACTTTGGCATAATTTTGGTGATACAAGTAATTACGCCAATATGGTCGAGCTTTGCACTACTGCTTTTGACAACGGTATCACCCACTTTGATTTAGCAAATAATTATGGTCCCGAGGCAGGCGCCGCAGAGAAAAACTTCGGCAGAATCCTCAAGGAATACCTTATGCCTTACAGGGATGAAATGATTATATCTACAAAAGCCGGGTACGAAATGTGGCCGGGACCTTATGGCGATCACGGTAGCCGTAAATATCTGATAGCAAGTCTTAACCAGTCATTAAAAAGAATGGGCTTAGATTACGTTGATATCTTCTATCATCACCGTCCCGATTTCGATACTCCTTTGGAAGAAACCATGCTTGCTCTTGCCGACATTGTAAGATCAGGTAAAGCTCTATATGTAGGGCTTTCAAATTATGACGGAGAACGCCTTGCAAAGGTTTCAAAAATGCTTGAAGACCTTCATGTTCCTTTCATCATCAACCAGAACCGTTATAACATCCTGGATCGCAATATCGAAGAAAACGGGCTGAAAGAAACCGCCAAGAAACTGGGCAAAGGTATTATCTGCTTTTCACCTCTCGCACAGGGTATGCTCACCGACAGATATTTTGACGGAATACCCGCAGACAGCCGCGTGAAAACTGACGGAAGGTTCTTAAAAGAAAATCAGATTACCAAAGAAGCGATAGAGAAGCTCAAAAAGATGAACGAAATTGCCTCCGGACGCGGCCAGACGCTTGCCGAGATGGCACTTTCATGGTGCTTGAAAGATGATGCCATCACATCGGTAATCATAGGCGCATCCAAGGTATCACAGATTCTTGATAACATAAAAGCAGCCACCAATACTGTGTTTACCGATGAAGAACTGAAGGCAATCGACAGCCTGATTTTCTAGAGTTTCAATATAGTTGCAAATACATTATCCAAAGAAGCCAAGAAAGTCTACTGGACTTTCTCGGCTTCTTTCATTATCAAATTTCTCCTTAAAGGCTATAATCCTTCGACTTTAAAATCTTATATTTTCCTTCAAATACTTCCTTAAGAATTCTAAACTCCAATTCCTGTCTGTGCTTAAAGTGCTCAATCAAGGCATCCTCACCTGACAAGCCCTTTTCCTTAGCAAAGGGCGAATTGTCAAAGTATCCCAGCATAAGCGGGAACCACATCTCGTTGCCCTTATCGTCGGACCTCTCTTTTCTGATGACGGCGATATTAGATGCGATATCATCAGCTTTAAGGTACATTATCTGATATTCCTTGCCCTGGAGAGCCTTTCTGATTTCTTTGTAAAAATCAACTATCTCCTCATCACTTTTCACCTGGAATAAAATCATATCCTCAACTATGTTTTGGAAGATGGAACATTCAAAGATATTCTTATCGCTGTTCCAGTTTCGAAGTCTTCTAAGAATAACCTCTTTAAATTCTTCGGGTTTCAGATTTCCGTTATATATTTCATATCTCTCAAGGTCTTTGTGGAAGTCCGGAATATCAGTTAGTATCTTGGTATAGCAAATAATCATGTGGTCATCTTCCGCTATACTTTTCTCTTCGATTTCCGTGCGAATATCCTTGTACTTTTCGAGAATCTCCTCATATGTTTTCATATCAACATAAGCGCACCAGGCCAGCTCTACGGGTGAATAATCGCCCTCACATACAGCAGTGTAGTCACTGTGTTTCTCCGCCAATTTCTTAACAAGGGTGCTCTTACCGCTTCCCTGTAATCCTTCTATAAAATAGTTCATTCCATCAGTCCTTTCTCTGTTAATGTGTAAGTTTTCGTGCAGACTTCCTCGATGTATTTTCTGTCGTGGGAAATGCTTATTACCGCTCCCGGAAAAGCCGCTATCATCTTTCTGATAACCGGTCCCGAAAGGGGTGAAAAGTTTCTTGTGGGCTCGTCCAATATAAGTACGTTTGCATCCGAAAGGCTCATCTTAAGAAGCAGTATCTTGGCCTTCTGTCCGCCTGACAATTCCCTTATGGGGTGATCCATTTCATCTGCAGTGTATTTAAGTGAACCAAGGTAAGTCCTTATTCTGGTTCGAATTGCCTTATCCCCCGTATCATCCAGAAATTCTACCGGAGTCACATCAAGATTGAGAAGGTCCTCGTAGTTTTGCGGCATGTACTGGGCCCTCAAATCACTTCTCGAAAGTAGTTCTTCTGCCATCTTCTTAAGCAGAGTTGTCTTTCCCACGCCATTGGTACCAACTATACAAATCTTCTCAGGGCCTCTTATTTTCAAGGATATGCCCCTAGCCAGAACTGCTGAATCGTCAGGAGTCTTAAGTTCATCCAGGGCGTATTCAATTACTGTCTTGCCTGCAGGCATGGCAGATGTCTTATCGCCCAGCTTGAAAAAAATCGCTTCCTCCTTTTCAGGCATTTCGGTCATGTTTTCATCCTCTTTTTCAAATCGTTTTCCCATGGCCTTAACGGTGTGCATCTTATCCTTAAGATTACGTGCTACTGACGGAGCCTGTCTGGATACGCCTGAAAGAGCACTTTCAACACTGTTGTATATTCTATTGTACTTTTCTTCGCGCTTTTTCTTTGCCAATCTATCATTGATAGCCTGCTGTTCCTGCCTCTCGAAGTTCGCAGTTCTGTTTGCAATGTAATTTCTGTAGTTGTCCTTAACCACCGTATATCTGCTCTTGGTCTTCCTCATTATCTGCTCAATGTGAATTACCATATTTGCAGTATTCTCAATAAGCATCTCATCATGAGAGATAAAAAAAACTATGTGCTTCCATCCATTAATTATCTTTTCAAGAAGTTCCAGGGTACTTATATCAATGTCATTTGAGGGCTCATCCAAAAGAAGCACGGTGGGCTCATCCATTAGAAGTCTCATAAGCTGCGCCTTAATCTTTTCTCCACCGGAGAGGCTTTGCATTTTTTGTTCGCTGTAAAAGAATTCGACAGGGACGTTGAATTCTTTTGCCATCTCCGAGAGTTCCTTTGGTGTTTTATCAAAGAATAGTTTCGCCCCTGAGAAGTACTCGTAGAGACTTCTGTTTTTATCAGATTCAGGAAGCTCTTGTGGAAGATAGCCAAGTACCTCGCCGGCTGTTATCTTCTCTCCCTCACACTCCGCATATTCCAGGGCAAGTTCGGGATCATAAATCCACTTCATCAAAGTGGATTTGCCATTTCCCTCTTCTCCGATGATCACGGCCTTATCTCCGTCGTTAAGCACCACGCTGAATTTATCAAGTATAACTCGCAGGTCTTTTCTGTGGGTTATTGTCAAGTTTTTAATCTGAAGCATAATTACCTCCTAAAGCCGCCCATGGCAACAAAAAAGCCTATTCTGCATACGCAAAATAGACTCATACAAATAGACCCACGTAGACTCCTAGGCTAAGAATGCATGATAATCCAGTTTAAGCGTACACAAAAAAGCTGCAGGGGCAGCATCTAAATATCGTGTTCACTCAAGCTAAATTATCTAATAAACATCCTGTCACCTAAACGCTAAGCGTCCTTTCTTATTCTCTTTAACTTTTTTCATACTACCACATCATGACTGTGGCTGCAAGAAGAATTGCCGATGAAATCCAAATGGTTCTTATTCCCAGGCACCCTGACAGCACGCCGCCAAGGCCTGCGCCAATGGCAAATATCAGGATGATGCCAAAGAAATGAAGAGCTTTATGAAGTGACTCCTTATTCTTGTCCCTTAAATACTGCGACAGGCTCTCTGTTCCGCTTCTTAAGTTTCCTATGCACATGGTGCTGGCATAGCCATATCCGTGAACTTTTCTGAAGGTCTGAACCTGCATTGCACACGAAAAAGAAACTATCATATTAGCTATCATATTCATTTCGGCCGGCATGAAGCCAACAATGATTAGCACAATGATTTCAATAATGAGGATGATCTGTCTCCAATGAATTTTATCTATGGTCTTAAACCTGTTCTCGATTCTTTCTGCCACAAATATTCCAAGGGCAAACGAAAGCAGGGGACACATATAATGCAGGCCCTGCATATAACTGCCCTGCATAAAGCTCTGGCTCATGAGAACCACGTTACCGGTCTGCGCATTCGCAAAGACTCCGTCCCTCATATTGTATGTGTACGCATCCTGCAAACCACCTGAAAGTGATAACAGGGCGCTTAATCTAAAGCTTTCCGATGTCTGCATTTTCATATATTTATACTAATTATCTGCAAATAAACATGCCATAGTCTTTAGGAAGATCAATTGCCCCGTCTTTAACATGCTCGCTCAGGATATCCTTAATCTTTTTCTCGGGAAGATCCAAAACGGCCTTAAAAGTCGTAAGACTTTTTAAATACCCAACCAGATCTTCTATCTCAGTTATGTGGAGAGAGTCCTCGTAGAATAAAGGTGTGACATCATCAAATGCCACATGTAGCTTCTCTGCACCATTTTGCATGGTAAAGTTGTGGTTGGGATTGAAGTCTTCCCCGCAGAGTCTAAACCATTCTGCAAGTTTGTCAGTAAAATTGTTCTCGCCAAGAGTAGAACAATAAAACACTCCACCGTCCTTCAATACTCTCCTGACTTCCTTTAATCCTTTGTTAAGGTCCGGCACATGGTAGAGCATTGCATTTGCAATCACCGCATCAAAAGATGAATCTTCAAAAGGAAGATTCTGAATATCAGCAACCTGATATTCTATATTTTCGCGTTCTCCCAGATTGTTCTTTGTGGTCTCAAGCATGCCTTCTGACAGATCTGAGAGAACGAGTTTTTCACATTTAGAGATAAGCTCATCCTCCCCAAGCCACAAGCTTCCGGTACCGCATCCAAGTTCCAGCACCTTCATGCCTTCATGAAAATCATAATGAGATTTGAGCCAATTGCCATATCCTTGCTTGTTTACAGAGTACTTTTCATGAAAAGTAATCCTTATATCTAACCCTTTTGACGTAGCATACTGTGCTTTTACAGCTGCCGAATCGTTTGAACTCCCTATTTGCATTATATATACCCTCCTTTTTATCTTTCAATGACATAATATGTCAAATCACGTTCTTCTCCCAGATATTCAAATTCCTTTTCTACAAAATGATCATATTTCATTCCACATTTTTCCATTACCTTTTTGGAAGCATCATTTCCGGTAAAGAAAGAAGCATACACCTTTTGGTAATTCAATGTAGAAAAACAATATTCTATAAAAGCCCTTACCGCCTCCGTTGCATAGCCCTTATTCCAATATTCGGACCCCAGTCCATATCCGATTTCGCATGAGTCTCCCTCTCCGGCGAAATGCAGAATAATTCCAATAAGTTTGTCTGATTCTCTTAAGCGAATCGCAAACAAATTGTCCATTTTCAAATATGGTTCAAAATCAAAATCATCAAGTGATTCCGCGTACTTACATACAAAGGTTTTTAGTACCTGTTTGTCATTTGATATATTTTTAAAATAGTCTTCCCTGTCGCCAGGCGTTACTCTGTTAATTTCCAGTCTATCCGTTATCATGTCATTACCTCTACGAGCTTGATTTTATAACCACCATTCCGGAGTTAAAACATCAAGCGTCACTACTTTTTCATTCTCATAGTCAAGCATTATCTCGACATCTTGATATCTTCCCATCATTAGCTGAGTCATAAATTCCCTGCATGCGCCGCAGGGAGCCCCTATTTTCCCATCAGGCATAATTGCCAAAACACGTCTAATCTCATTTTCACCATTTGTAATCATGTTGAACATGGCATTTCTCTCTGCGCATATACCTAGTGAAGATGAAGTATCTACGCATACTCCTGTATATATCTTGCCACTTGCAGATTCAATTGCAGCCGCCACTCCCCCTGCATAAATCCTATCTGATATTTCTCTGGGATTTTGAACTGCTTTCGCTGCTTTATACAATTCTTTCCATATTTGTTCCATATCGCTTTCCTTACAAACTTGATTAAATCTTAACCCAAGTATCCTTTTATTAGTGCTATATCTACGTCTTTTGCAATATCCATAAATGCTAGAGTTTTGTCATTTTCATATATCCTTAGACCTTTAATTTTGCCAGCAGCTATCTGGCAAAAGATACAATCGTCCATTGGTTATTCTCCTTCACAAATAGGAATTATCTTCTAACACCATTTTCATCAAAAGTTTTCTTTAGAGCTCTTTCTACAAATACAATTGAGCCCAATAAAGTCACAAGCTGTATGCCTTCAACAAAAAGTGTCATATATCCAATTGTATCTTCACTCGAATGCGCAAAAGGTATCTGAATAATGATTGTAGGAATTAATAACACCAATCCGATTTTAAACCACAACCTCCCGCAGTAATCATGCGCAAACTTCCATGTATCCTTATTTTTTCTGGACATAGTTGTTCTGTATCCTATAAGCCCATTAATTTCTTTCGGTGGATATTTGTACATAAAGAATCCACATATCAGCATAATAGTCGGCATTAATAAGTTACAGATAAACATCATAATATAAAACCACATATTTATTCTTCTTTACCCCCCCACAAATCTCAATTTAGTGAATAGGTATTCCTATTCCAAGTTCTTTTCTCCAAGATGGAGCTTCACCGTCATCTGCCCAATATTCGTCCATTTCAACAACTTTTTCGTCTCTCAATCTGATAAAGCTCGTTACATGGCATGTAATCATTTCGTCTTCAGATTGAACCTTGCCAACAAGTATAATCTCGGAGCCAAATTCCTCGAGTCTCTCAATCTCTCCCTTCCATTTCCCGGGATAATCACAGTTTGCTCGAATATACTCTTCGACAGTAAACTGCTCGTTTGTGCAATGCCAACGAATAACCGCATCGTCACAAAAGAACGAGGAAAGCTCACTTCTATTTTGAGTTATTATGTCTTTCCAAAACGCTCTGGCGTCCATTTCTTATTCTCCCCTTAGATCCTCAATTGTTTCAATTTGTTTTTCTGACAATATATATGTACCTTCCATAACCATTTTCTTTATCCAATCTATTCTTCTTTCTACACCACCGTATACCCCTCAGAAGCCAATACACTAAGTGCTCGCTCAAAGTTTTCTTCTTTCACAAGAATATAATCCGTGTTGTATGTCGATACTGCGAAAATGCCGATTTTATGCTCTGCGAGGATTCCGGAAAGTTTAGATAGAATTCCAATCAGCGAGAAATCCAGAACGCCCTGGATGCGAAATCCTCTCCATCCATCATCACGCTCGGTGGTTCTTTGAGGAACATTGTCCGTTTTACATACTAACGACAATTCCTCGTCTGTTTTCTCAATAAAATAAAAATCTGTTGTTAAGTCTATGTCTGATACATCCGGCACTTTGCAAACAGATAACTTGTGTTCAATAGTCTTAAGTACCATTTTACTCTCCTCTTCCAACTCCAAACATTTCCTTGGTTAATATAACTTATAAAAGCCTCAAAACCATAACATTAATAATTTCTGAAATATTAAAAAAATGATCCTTATAATCCGGTGTATAGGCTCTCAGCATCTTTTCAACATACCCCGGTGGATATTCCGCCAAGAAACGCTGTTCTTCTGCAATTTTATCAATATACTCCTCAATTGCATCAATCCCCGTCTTGCCCTCTACAGGATCCGTAACCGGATAATCCATTGTTATTATCGTATCCTGGGGTGAAAATCTCGGAGAGTATAATTTGAAAAAGCCGGGAATTGCCTTTAATACTGTATCACTCAGATTGCGGTTCCCATACGAAGAAAACGAGGATAATAGATCCCTATACTTTTCCTTAGCGCGTTCGACCTTATCTATAACTTCCTTAAACCCTGCTTCATACAGGCTTCTTACATCTAAACTGTCACAGGAAACGAGGCCGTTGTCTTTCATCATTTCAGCCTCATGGATGCAGTACAGTACTGCTGCCATAAAATGCTGAGCCGCCTCGTATGTGACTGAAGTGCTCTCGCCTCTTGTATATAAGTCCGTTATTTCAGCAACTATCGGGATAAGTTCCTCAGGATTATAATTCATAGCTGTCGTCTCCCAAATTCAGCTTTTCTCGCTTATATCTATCCGCCCAGTTTTCACCTGCGCGAATATCCCGTGCGAATCTTTCTAATGCAGTTCCCTCTAAATACTCCAGGTCTCCACCAGATTCGTATTCAAACGCATTCTTCATAAATCCAAGGAGTTCATCATCTGCTATCATATCCATTGATTCGTTCTTGTACAGATAGAAAATATCCTGTAGTCTGGCAAGGATTTCCGCATAGTACTCTTGGTTTATAAAAGAAGAATCGGAGAAGGTGTGGATAAGTTTAGGCATTATTCCTTCACCAAACTCCACTCGCCTCTCCGTCTTCAGAGCATTCCTTTTGGCCACTACCAGATTTGTCGCTTCAATCTCCGACAGTGAAAGCCCATACTCTTTGCTCTCTTCATTTGTTTTAAGTATTTTGCTTACCTGATAATCATCAGATAGCTTCTGCAAATAGTTATTCTGCAATTACATCTCCCTACCCATTAACAATTTTAGCGTACTGTTCTTCAGGAATCATTGGCGTCATAATATCCCCAAGAAGTTTTTCAGAAACAAAGAAGCCTTCGGCATACATTTTCCCTGCTTCCTTCACAAGTTCAAGCTTAGGAACTGTGACCGGTGCCGCCTCAGGTGCATTAAACATGGGGCTTTCCGGAATGGTGATGATTGTGTTATTCATGGGGAACAGTTTCTTAAACTGATCAACAGCCGGCTCAAAGTTATTCCTGCTGTTTGGGAAACCGCATCCACAAATCATTACAAATTTCAAATCGGAATAATCCGATTGTCCCACATGACGATAACTTCCGTTCACTTCCCTCATTTCCATTGAAGTAAGCGGCAAAAGGCGATCAATCATTGCCTTCATAGGTGCAGGCATTCCGTATGCATATAAAGGAAAACTAAATATCAGCAAATCGCTTTCCGTAATTTCCTTTAGGATCTCCCTCATGTCATCGGACAATATGCACTTCCCACCGTTACGCATACAGGAGAAACACCCCGTGCAGTACTCGATATTCTGTTCAATAATGTTAATTATGTGAATATCCTGCTGGCGTGTCTCCTTCATACCTTCAAGAAACGCCCGAGTAATATGCATTGTATCACTATTTTCTTTTTTCGGACTACCGTTAAATACCAATATCTTCATTTTTTCCTATCTCCTTTATTAATGCTGATGCATCTCCATTTACGCCGTCATATTTAAAATCTACCGGAACAGAATCAAACATTCCGTGCTTCTTCTCAAGCATCATTTCTACAGGCGCAGGAAGATTCCCATGCATCCTCTCTTTAAAGCGTTCCTTTATGGTATCAATATCCGCTGTAACCAGCACTTTAATAGCCCCCTCAGGAAGCAACTTAATATGATCCATATCAGGGACAACGTAAACGATATCACCCTCACGGACAGCGTCTGAAAGTTTTTTCTTAAACAGCGTTATCGCTTCACTCTCGCTCTTAGCCATTCTAAGATAATCTTTTCCAGTTACGACTTCAGCGCCAATTGCATCTTGTATCTTGCCTGCCAGTGCGGACTTCCCACTGCAGTTTTCACCTATAATTCCTATTACCATTTTTTCTTATCCTCCTTCTTTTGATTATCAATTTATCATCAAAAGAAAAGCAGACCCTATTCTTCACAAATTTAGGTCTGCTTTACACTGATTTATTTAAGAGCCTCAAGGGCTGCTGCCGTTGCATGAAGTATTGTCGTATCAAATGTCGGAAGCGAGCTATCCTCGTCTTTTATAAGCATACCGATTTCGGTACATCCAAGTATCACGCCCTCGGCACCTTTTTCCTTCATTTCATCGATGATACGCTTATACTCATTTCTTGATGAGTCAAGCACCTTACCAAGGCACAGTTCATTAAAAATGACATTGTCAACAATCTCCATGTCTCTTTCATTCGGAACCATTACTTCAAGTCCTGCACTAGAAAGCCTTTCCTTAATGAAATCCTGTGTCATCGTAAATCTGGTTCCGAGAAGTCCAACCTTCTTTATCCCCTTCTGCTTTATGGCATCCGCTGTAGCATCAGCGATGTGAATGATTGGAATGCTTATTTCCTTTTCGATATCCGGGACAAGCTTATGCATTGTGTTTGTTGCAATTATAATAAAATCAGCTCCCGCTTTTTCAAGTCTTGTTGCAGCATCTGTCAGGATAACTGCATTCCCCTGCCAGTAGCCTTTTTCCATGTTTTCCTCAAGCTCTGCGAAATCAACGCTATACATAAGGATTTTGGCGCTGTGAAAGCCTCCAAGTTTTCTGATTATCTCTTCATTTATAGTTTCATAGTATGTGACAGTACTCTCCCAGCTCATGCCGCCGATAATTCCAATAGTTTTCATCTCATTTCTCCAATTAAAGTATTCCAAACGCCATGTCGTACATTTCCCTTGCATCAACTGTATTCCTGATGTAATTAGGCTCATCCGGCTCATATCTGACGTATTTTTCTACCTCTTCAATAAGCGCAAGATAGCAAACAGCCATAGCATATCTGATTTCTGTTTCTTTGGAAAGAATTATCTTTTCCTCAGCTGTTTCATTGTAAACATCTATTTCTTTCTGCTTTGCTGAAAGCGGTGCTTTCTGTCCGACACCAAGGGTAATGAAATCCGCTACCGGATCTCCCCAGAAGCCACGTTCCGGGTCTATCCAGCAGATTTTGCCATCCTTATACAGGACGTTGCTGTCCCACAGATCAAAATTCACCATTCGACACGGAACGTTCTTAAGTACTTCTGCGTGTTTATCTATATATGAAATAAATCTCTCCCCATCTAACGTTTCGTATCCCAGTGCCTTGCAGTCAGAAACCAGATTTCCCGCCATAGATTTTAATGCCTCGTACCAAGTATCATAGAGTCCGTTTTGTCTGTAACCGAACTTATCATTTTTGATCCTGTGAATCTTGGTAAGCATTTCTATTTTCTGTTTCTGGACATTTTCATATTCCTGATCTGAGAAGTTTACTTCCCATAAAGGTTTTCCCTCCATCATTTGCATGATGAAGCAGTTACTTTTTATGATGCTGCCGGAAAAATCGGAAACATATACTTCCGGACAGATAATATCTGTGTTCTCGTGCATCATCTTGTACCAGAACACTTCTGATTCCATCATATTTTTCTCGTACGAAAGAACTGTTGCCCCGTTAGGCGGAGCAATCTTTAGGACGTAGTTCTTCCCGTCGTCAAGAGTGACCTTATATGCAGCATTAAACTCACCATCTCCAAGCTTGGCAACACTTACCACGTTCCCAACCTTATGAGAAGCGAATAGCTGCCTGATTTCTTCAATAGTTGCCTCATACTTTGTTTTACTGTTAATCATCTACCCTCTCCTTTTTTTCCTTTCATATTATCATTTCCCTTCGCTGCCTTCCAGTCTTTTCTTCGCTTCAGGGTTATTCCCGATAATTGCTCCGACTTTTTCACATGAATTCATCTCAGGACAGCTGCCGCAGGTCTCGAACTGCTTTTCCCTCGCGCACTTTCTGATTGAACACATAGAAGCGCAATAAGCAAACTTTACTCCCGGAATTCTACAGCCTGTACAGTTAATCATTTCCGGTGTTATCTCCACCTTATTAAGCTCTGACCATTCCTTCGCTACCTTCGCACGCAGCTCATCATCATTATTTACCGTCGCCAGACGAGCCTCACAGGTCTCACAATTCAGTCCGCAGTATGCAATGTAATCATTCATATAATCAGCCCTCTCTTTAATCAAAAATCTGTCCGGGAAGTTTTAGTTTTTCCTTAGGAGGGAAATCCTTGTCAAATTCCTCTACATCAGAATCTTCAACATAGTATCCCTTTGGTGTCTGGTATACACCGGTGATTCCATCAAGGTATCCGGGAATCAGTTCTTTGCATAGGAAAAACGAGGAATCTGCATCGTCGGGAAGATCATGGTATCTTATTCCAAACTTGCTGGCATAATCAAATCCGCTGTGGCCATAGAATCCGATATTTCCCTCAAAAAGAACAGCTCCAAATCCCATTTCTGTTGCTTTTTTAAGAGAATAATCCAGGATTGCCTTACCATAGCCTTTTCTTTTTAATTCCGGCGTGATCCCGATAGGGCCCATAGTAAGTACGTCTATAGTACGGCCATCATCTGCCTCAATAATTGTCTTCATGAACATGTTCTGACCAATAAGGTTGCCGCCCTTCTCCATAACAAAATCCAGTTCCTTCACAAATGCCGGATCATCTCTCAGAACATGTATCACATAATGCTCGCTGCATCCCGGACGGTAAACGTTCCAGAACGATTCTCTTACCAGATTTTCAACTGCTCTGTAATCATCTTTTTTCTCTAGCCGTATTATGTAATCATTAGTATTCATAACAAATCTCCTTGTAGTTTCATATTTTTTCACGTTTCAAAAGAAGTATTCCTTTTATAATCATTAGAATGAAAGCTGCGGACGTCGCATAAGCCGATCTGGTAATTGCCAGAAAAAGCACAGTAATAATATTGATTACCATAGAAACTGTAATCACTGCTTGCTTGCCTTTTTCAAGTTTGAAATGATTTAGCGCAACCATTACAGCCCCCGATACAACAAGTACTATAAACAATATCCAGTAAAACATTCTTATGGCAGGAGAGATATCACTGTATTCGAGCAGACTCACAGCATAGACAACTCTGTCAACCGGATGTGGAAAAAGCGGAAGGAATATCAATCCACATGCCAGAATATCATCCAATCCAAACAGATAATCCAGAACCCTGCGTATATTGGCCCTGTTCTCTTTCTCGGCAATGGTCACAAGTTTTTCACTTGAGAGAAGTTCGTCTATAGATACTGAGAAAAATCGAGATATCTCCTTTAGAGATTCAATGCTCGGATAGCCCCTCCCAGACTCCCATTTTGAGATTGCGGTCCTTGAGACAAACAAGGAATCTGCCAGTTCCTCCTGTGTCATTCCCTTACCATTTCGCAGCTCCAACAGCTTTTCGCCAAATTCCATAAACTTCTCCTTCTTATTGCTCTCCGATAAAGATCAAAACCCAGCCCTTATACAGATAGTATAAACCACTGCTTAAGAGAACAGAACCTACGATATCCGTAAACCAGTGCACCCCTGATATCAGCCTTCCCATAACCATAAAAAGCGAAAAAGCCACTGCAAAAGTGCATATTATCTTCTTTACGCGGCAATCCCCAAGCCTTCGGTCAGTCTGTTCCATAAGAGTTGGCATAACGCTAAGGACAAGTAAAGTTGTGGAAGAAGGATAAGACGCTTCCATAACACCCTCTATCGGAATCGGCCTGTAGTTTATAGGTATCATCTCAAATAGCAGGTAAGCAAAAATCACAATAATGTAATAGATGCCAAGAATGATAATATCCTTATCTACTTTAAACAGGCTCTTTCTCTTTACTAACTGCACAAAACCAACTCCCCCAAATATCATGCAGATAAAAATTGGAACAAGCCCCAGCCAGTCTGTGATGGTGTACAACGTCATGTTTACCCCGGTCATAGAATGAAATCTTGTGTTAAATGCAGCAAATCCAATATCTGTTCCATTCTGTCCAACCGGCTGAACGTCAATTATCATTATAAGAATCGTCCATAAAACAAACGCAGTGAAAAAAATACCGCCAAGGTAAAATGTTCTTCTTTTCTTCATTTTTGTTTTCCTCTCTTTTTTATTTTTCCTTCCGTTTGATTTCAAACTAACAAAAGAGGGCATAAACTAAAAGAATCTACCTGTCACATAAGGGATACGTTTCGTGTCATTCACACTATTCTCTGCCTTTGAAGAAAACATACTCAGCCTGCACCGATTTGTATCCTCTATGCACTGATTCACACAAAAAAAGAATCGGCTGCTGCCGATTCTTTTGAATTAAACTCTTATAGACTTTTCTTTTAAATGCGTATCTACGGCAAGTGAACTTCCGTTGCGACTTCCTGTATCTGCCTTGCTGCTTCTTCCGGAGTTATTCGGGACTGGGCCAGATCTTCAAGTGCATCGCATACTGCAAGGCTTAAATCTTCGTACTTAATTCCTCTTGTCCCTGCCACATTTGTCTTTCCGTTCTCTAGGATATAGTCAAGATTCTTCTTCCCGTCTTCACTTAATCCTTGTACATTAAGTTCCATGTCAGCACGGGATGGCATATACTCAAGATACCTGTTTACAAGGAGTTCCTGGCCCTCATTGACAAGGTATGCCATAAAGCGAAAAGCCGCTTCCTTCTGTCTTGATTCCGGGTTGAGACAAAGTATTACATCTACATTTGCTGTTACAGGAGAAATCTTTCCATCATCATTCCAGTCAAGCAGAAACGCCTCATGATTCGCGCCTTCCGAATCAAAAACCTTTCGAGTCTGTTCGTCACTTACAGTGTACATATTCATGGCCCAGGAGCCGTTTACGAACATAGGAACACTGCCTTCTCGCTGGAACTTATCATTTACAGTATCATATAAAGGCATTTTGAGTGCTTTATCCTGAAATACTCCATTGTTAAAGCACTCCTGCCATATTCTTAAAGATTCTATTATCGGTTCAGACTCAAAGGTCGCTTTACCTTCTATGGCATCGTACAAAGCATCCCTGTCGCAGTCCGCCGCTATGGACATCCACAGGTCGAGATTAACCCAGTCGTCCTTTGCTCCGATGGCCAAAGGATATTGCCCCTTCTCACGAAGTATGCGGCATGTTTCCTGCAATTCCTTATATGAGGTCGGAACTTTCAAGCCGTAGTCTTTTAACATATTTACATCTGCCCACATATATCCTGCATAGGTCTGTCCAAGAGGCAGGCCAAATGTTTTACCCTCTGTTCCGCTTACGCGTTCCAGACATGAATCAAGAAATTTGTTACGCCATTCCTCTCCCCAGGTGTTCTCGCAAAAAGGTGTCAGGTTCTCTTCAAACAATCTGAAGGCATCAAAGGCAGATCCGGAACTGATTCCATATACATCCGGACCATTCTCTCCAATCAGCTTCACACGCATATGTTCCTGATATGCGCCTGATTCCGTAAAAATATATTCCACATGAATATCGGGATTTTCTTTCTCAAACGAATCTATAATTTTGTAAATCGGACTGTCCGGACCTGAATCAGCAGGATTCCATGTCTGAAAAGTAATGGTGATTTTGCCTTCCTGAGGTTTTGGTTTGCAACCGGAAACAAGTCCCAGACAAAGAATTATAGATAAAAGGAGCAATATACGTTTTTTCATAAATAATCTCCTTATCCGATTATCATACGGACTTTAAACTTATCTTCTTCAGCGATGTATCTGATTTCGCTGTTTGTCTTATTCACAAAATCAAGAACACTTCTGGTTCCGATTCCATGTCCCTCTTCCGACGAAACAGGATGTCCATTATCATCCAATATTGCTTTATGTGCACATGAATTGGATATTTCAAGAAGAAGCTGTTCTTTAAACTTGGCTGTTATATCTATGAATCGCTCTGATTCGGGTACCTTTTCGCAGGCGTGAATTGCATTTTCGAAAAGATTGCTGATTGCAATGGCAAGCTGCATTTCGTCTACCCCGGTATCGCAAGGGATATTTGCAGATACAGTTACCTTAATGTCATTTCGCTCAGCAATGGTTACATAGTGCATAAGGGCAGCGTTTACCGTAGTATTCTCACAATAACGACGGCTTCCGCGAGGTTCATGGGCCAATCGCTCCTCAAGACATTTTCTTGCCTCATCCGTTTTCCCATCCTGAATCAAAGATAGAATTAATGCTTCAAAATGCCTTCTGTCATGGCGCATTGCCCGGTCCTGACTCAGAATCTCTTCTGTAGTCTGCAGACGTTCTTTCATGCTGTTGGCAGCAATCTCTAAGATGGCCGCGTCAGACTTTAACTGATATTCTCTCTGCTTAAGTGCTGTCGAGTCAACCAAAGCATAGAGTTTGCCGATGACTTCACCATCCGCAGAAAGTTCTTTCTCCTGTGGTGTATAGTACTTGTCGCCGACTTTTATGATATCGCCCTTTATGATAGTCTCTCGAATGGTATTTACAACCCCCATCGGATCCTTGGTTATGTTGGGATAAAGCTCCTTGGCATGCTCATTATAGTATTGCACCCTTCCGTTATCATCCAGCGCAATAACTCCTTCAGACAGGCGGTCCACAATATAATCCCTGGCCATGTCTATTACTCCAAGGAGGTTATAACGGAATATGGCTATGTACATGGATACTGTGATTGCTACATTTCCGAAAATGGAAATATCGAAATAGTATGTGATGAAGAATGCATTGGTAATCTGCAGAATATAAAGAACCGCAGCCACAAAAAAGCCCCCCAGGATAATGAGCACGCGCTTTCTGGCCGTTTTCCCACTATGGCTCTTTACAGATCTTAATAAGAAAATAAGAACAATGATTATGGTAATGGCCTGATATTGCATAAAAAACTTGTGTACCACCCCGTTCCTATGCAAAAGCACCGGAAACATTCCGGTCTTATCAAACCAGATTTTGGAATAGAAAAGCATATGGTCCTTCAGGGTAAAAATCAGCACATAAACAGTTGCGTTAATAAGTACCAACACCCTGGACAGAGCCTGCCATATTCTTAGATGAACAAGTTCTGCCGTAAACATAAACAGCGAAAAAACAATCCAAACCCTTCCAGCATAAGAAAACTTCAAGGCAGCAATATAAGCCTCTTCCGTTTTTGAAAGAAGCTGTAAAAGATAACCTGCATTGCTTACAAGCATCACTATGCAGTTAAAAAACAGATATGCATGAAGCTTATTCTTTAGATTTCTGAAGACAATAAAGCCCTCAAAAAGCATAGCAAATATACTCAGTATTATTGCTGCCAAAAGAATGTTTCGTGCTGTCATTTCCCAATTTATCCTTTTAATCGATAACCTTTTGCGGCCATTTACATATTCCTACTTCAAGCGCCCTTTCCTCTTTCAGATGAAAGTCCGCATATTTACAATACCAGCAACCCTTAAGACTGGGAATGGCGTCCTCTCTTGGAGTGTATGCCGGGCAGATATCCTCCGGCCAGACGCTCCCGTCTCTCTTTGGTATATCATAAATATTTGCCTTTTTATCCATTTACTCTCCTCAAAATCTGTAATCCATATATCTTTCCATGACCTCAGAATATCTGCTCTTGGTAACGGGTATCTGCTCGCCTCCTCTAAGAGTAATATCCGTCTTGGTAAGCTTATCTATGGCTGAAACATTAACTGATATGGATTCGTGGCATCTCACAAAATCATTTCCCGGATGATTTTCTGCCAGGTACTCCGCGAAGCCAATCCTCAAAGTCGGAGTCGATATTATACTTCCGTCGTTCATGTGATACGAAACCACATGGTTACTGTGTTCTATGTATAGAATCTCCGCCAAATGCAAGGTCTGTATGCCGCCCTTAACTTTAACAGAGACACTCTTATCATTCATGACATCCACTCTGGAAATTGCCATAGCCAATGTGGTAAAAAACTTCTCTTTCTCAATTGGCTTCAAAATATAATTAATGGGATTAACGTCAAATGACTCCAGAGCATAGGAACTCTCGGAGGTAGCGAAAATAATCTGGGCATCCGGCTGGTTCCACCTAAGTTCTCTTGCGGCCTGAATTCCCGTCACCATAGGCATGACAATATCAAGAATATAGATATGTGGCCTGAACTGTTCACATTCCTCAATAAGCGAATCAGGGTGGTCAAATACCTTTACCTGCGCTATGACTTTTTTTTCATCAAGGTACTCCTTAACAAGGCCAAAAACCTTCTCTCGGTCTCCTTTATCGTCATCGCAGACAGCTATACGAAGTACAGAATCTTCCATTTGTGCGTCTCCTCTTAATCTGTATTTATCACACCTGATCGCCTGTCGGCTAATTTACACTGATATGCTACGATTATGCACTTGTTTCTTTATCCAATCTATTCTTCTATCCATGCATTTCCTGGTAATTGAACTTTTCAGCGCAGACTCATAGCCGTGACAGGTTCCCTTGACCTCATAAGACTCTACAGGAACCCCTTCTGAAAGTAACCTTTCAGCAAACAATATTCCTTCATCATGAAGGCAATCGTATTCGGCTACTTCAACATAAGTCTTTGGGAAAAATGAAAGAGAATCAATTTCTGAGATTGAAGCATACCTGGATTGATTCGCATCATGCTCGTTTAAATACAGATCCCAAAAGAATTTTGTACAATGAGAATCCCAGATAGGAGTATCTGTGTACCTTTGCATGGATTCTGTATTCATCCTTTTATCAAGCACGGGATATATTAACATAGCCCCTTTGGGAAGAGGCTTTTCTCTGTCATGCAACATTACTGTGACTGCGCTTGCTATGTTTCCTCCGGCGCTATCTCCCGTCACAATAACCATGTCCTTATCAATGTTCAGTTCCTCGGCGTTTTCTAACACCCACAAATATGTATTGTAACAATCTTCAACAGCTACCGGGTATTTATACTTAGGTAACAATCTGTAATCCGGCAAAATAACCTTGCAATTTACCCTTTGGGCATACCATTTCGCTATCTGATAATGTGCGCTTGAAGCACTCATCAGGAAGCCGCCTCCATGGTAAAACATGATGCAAGGTAAATTTCCACTACACTGTTTTGGTTCAATAACCAGGGTAGTTATATTAGCACCCTTATATCCCGGTGTTGAATATTTCTTAACAGTAACCTGATTATCTGATTTGCATTTTTTTAATCTATATCCGACATTAATCAATGGATACAAATGACCTACCATTGAACCGCTGAACAATGAAAAATATTTCAGTTCTTTGTCGATATCGTATTTCATTTTGACACCACCATTAAATAAAATGGGTAAATACCCTTTCTTCTTTTACAGGTAACCCATACTTTTCCTTTCCAAGGGCGATGCTCTTCATGAGGAAAGTCATGTTTCTTGCAAGGGTTCTCATTGTCTGAAGACCCTCCAAATCCTTTTCAGCTTCCCCCGGAGTTCTTCCGTGTACACTGTTCCAATACTGGCTGGTAGCAACCGCCATGCCACAGCCTGTGAAATACTTATTCAGTTCATCAAATGTTGCTGAGGCTCCGCCCCTTCTTGCAACCACAACGCTTGCTCCAACCTTCATGGTCTTATCAAATCCTGTGCTATAGAAAAGTCTGTCAAGACAAGCAATTAAGGTGGCATTTGCCGATGCGTAATATACAGGAGATGCAGCCACTATTCCGTCAGCCTTTTTAAACTTGGATGCTATTTCGTTTACCTCATCGTTAAAGGCGCACTTGCCGGTTTTACCACAGCTACCGCAGGCAATGCAGCCTCTGATATCCTTGTTTCCAATCTGGATTATCTCAGTCTCCACGCCTTCCTCTTTAAAGACCTTCACCATCTCGTTGACCGCAACGGTTGTGTTTCCGTTAATTCTGGGGCTGCCGTTAAGAATAAGTACCTTCATCTCTGATTTCTCCTTTTCAATGTTTACTTTTTATGTTTGCTTAAGACCACGTTATAGGCAATGGCTATACTTATGCATAGGAATACAGTTCCGAGAATTGGGATTATGAAAATGGGGCTGTTCTGCCGATAGAACAAAAGCGGCAGGCCAAGGAGTTCAAACACGCCAAAAAAAACAAACCAGATGGTGCTGACTGCCTTGTTATACTTCTTTATGTCCTTTACTTCCGGGGGTTTTACTCCGGTGTAGAAGCCTACAGGTTTTTCACTTCTCAGGCTGACAATTGCAATAATCAGGAATATTAACGCTACCAAAGACCAGATTGTAAATCCAAGTATTTCTCCGCTCATCTTATACCCCAAGCCTTTCATTTTTTCGTCACAATGCTCTTTCGTAATTATATAACAAGTTGACTCTTTCGGACACCATGACCTCCAAAATCATAACTTGAAAAGCGATATAAAATAGCGTATAATTACCCTACGGATTGTAAATATTTTTTTGAAGGTAAGGGTATGGATGGAAAGCGTTTAGAATATAACGTTGTATCAGAACAATTTGATAAGCTTCAGAAGCAAATAAGCGAATTACCCAAAGGAAGCATTCGTACGCGCATTATTAACGGCCGAGAATATTACTATCTTCAGTACCGGGATGGGCAGCACGTGAGGAGTCGATATATTAAGCCTAATGAAGCGGAGGATCTGCAGCTTGAAATAGAAACCAGAAAGGGCCTAGAAGCTGAGGCTCGTGGACTTCAACTCCGTCTTAACAGTTATGCCCAGCTCCTTTGCGAACACAGATCCTATCGTCCCGTAAAGAATGTAGACTACGAGTCCTACTCTCTTTTTATGTCATCCGTCGCACATGATTATAAGTCAATGGATATCGACAGTTTCATAATCAAATACAATGTATCCAAGTATCGGGGTATAAACAAAAGGTACTTGGCCGGTTTTTTTGATTATATAAATGGTGTAGACAGACAGAATATGCGAAGAACCAACGATCTTGTTCTCGACCCATATACTTACATTATGTATTTTAAATATGGACAAAAAGAAGTTTTGAAAGAGGAACTCAAGAAAGCCATCCCTGCATTTCTAAACAGGGGACTGCTAATAACTAATATTCAGGAGGCCGTGAATGGGGCATTCAGTAGATGATGAATATCTGAATCGTGAGAACATAGAAGAATACCTTGACGCGCTTGCAAATCAGATAAAAGAACAACGCATTGGAAATCATCGAATTCTCATTGTCGGTGGTGCCGCAATGGCATTAAAATATGCAGATGGAAGATCGACTGTTGATGTAGATATATGCTTCAGAGAACAAAATAATCTTTATAAATGTTGCCAACAAGTATCTCTTCAGTTCAATCTTCCGGATGATTGGATCAATGCTGATGTTATGCATTCTGATTCTTTCTCTTATGCATTATTTGAAAATGCAAAGTTATACAAGACCTTCAAAAATGTTTTGGAAGTTTATATAGTTGATGATTTAGACTTGTATTGTATGAAGCTTGTTTCATTTATGCCCAAAGATGTTCAGGACACTGAAGCCCTTGCAGCAAGCCTTAAAGCTAATGGCATTAGTGCCAAAGACGTCCATGATAATTTTATCCGTCTTTATGGAGATGAGTATTATCTGCTTAATGATGACAGGAAAATACGATTTATGGAACTACAATTTAAATGATGACATCATGCGGATACTTAATCTTCTCCCTTTAAAACCACCGTGATTGGTTCGTGATTAGTCGCTGGCAAAAACTTATTCAGCAAATCGTCAATCTTAAGCTTAAGGCTAGAAGTGTTTACGCATGGATGGCAACCTATGTATTCCTCCTTAAGCACATCCTCATCAATAAGAAGTTTAACCATGTTCTCCTTATCGTTCATTACACCCATTACGCTCACTGAGCCAGGCTCTATATCAAGGTATTTGATCATGTCTTCCGCTTCCGCGAAGGAGAGTCTTGCAGAGTTAATCTGGGCTGATAATTCCTTTGTCTTAAATTTCTTGGCACCGGGCATTAGAAGCAAGTAGAACTGAGTTTTCTGTCTGTTGCAAAGGAACAGGTTCTTGCACATGTAAGTTCCCAAAGTTTTGTCCACTTCAAGGCAGGCCTCCATGGTCATTGCCTTCTCGTGGTCCACACGTTTATATTCGATTCCAAGCCTATCGAGAAGGTCGTAGGTCCTTATCTCCCTTTCAAGTCTTCCCGTAGTATCGGCAGGTCTGCCATCAAAGATTTCCATCTTTCCCCTCCTTGAACATTCTCATCATTTCATTGGTGAGACTTAGATTGTTGGGCTGAAGCACAATGTCCTCTCTCTTAACCCACTCAGCATATTTAAGCTCGCTCTCATCCATGTGTATCTCTCCGTCGCCATCAGCCTCACAGTAGAATCCCATAAGGATATCCTGAGCCATGCCCCAGGGCTGAGATTTGTAGTAAGTGATGTTCTTGACCTTAACTCCTGTCTCCTCCATTACCTCTCTGGCAACGGTTTCCTCAAGGGTTTCGCCAATTTCGGTAAAACCTGCAACCAAGGCGTTGTGCGCAAATCCCCTCTTATATTTCGTAAGAAGCAGATAATCGCCCTTTCTTACGCCAACAATTACAGCCGGATTAATCCTGGGATAAACGGTATTGCCACACTTGGGGCACACAAGGCTTCGCTCCTTCTCACCGAGAGTCATGGGCTCACCGCATCGGCCACAGTGCTTATTATCCTCATACCATCTCCAAAGATGATACGCGGTAAAGCCTGCGTAAATTTCCTTACCGTCCGCGTGCTCTCTTAATTCCCTTACAGAAAGGTGCATATAGCCTTCCTTTTCGAAAACTGAGGTGTCTATGTTTTTACCATCAAGAGCGAGAAAATATTTCTGCTCGTCAACAGAAAAAAGATATGTGCTTGGCACATCGCCTATATGCGCCTTTGTGGTGAAAACGAGTCTTCCCTTATCTTCCTTCACAAGGACCTTCCCGTCCTCATCGAAAACAAGAAGATAATCCTTCTCCTCTATCCCACACTTCCTGAACTCATTAAAAAGTTTGCTTGGGTATATATCCTGTATCATTTCTTCTCCTGTGTGACAGTTGGGGACAGTCCCCAATTGTCACATATTCTGTAATAATTGAATTGCCTGTTCCATGGTAACTATTTTGGCGTAACGTCTTCCCCACATAAACTCATTAAAATACTTGTAAGCCGTCTCCTTATCAAAATAAGGATTATCATAGGTTGAGTTCGTATATTCCGGAATAATTATATTGAACCCATGCTCAAACCCGCATTTAACCGTTGCATCCATACAATAATCTGTTGATACGCCGATTGTCATGATATCTTTCTCACCTTTGGATCGCAGATATTCCGTCAGTCCGGTCATGGGATGAAAGGCGCTGTTAACAGTCTTTTCAAAGCGCTTCTCATCGCCTCTTGGAGCAAACTCTTCGTAGATTTCATAGTTGTCCGTAAGCTTATCAAGGTCAGAACCCGGTCCATCATCATGCTGGACATAAGCGACCTCAACATTGTTCTGCCTTGCTACTGCAATTAATTGTTTGATATTGTTTTTTACCTTCTCAAACGCATAAAGGGTTTCGTTAAAACATCCCTTCTGCGTATCCACAACCAAAAGTATCATTCGTTCCTCCTTATGTGACAGTTAGGGTCTGTCCCCAATTGTCACTCATCTATATAACTGATTCTCTCTGAACAGATTGCAATAATGCATCTGTGAATTGTAAAAATCATTATTCTCATCTTCGGGCCACTGGGATTTCACTTCATCATTTATTGCTTCATCTGACTGAATTAACCGGGGATAGGTATGCGCATAGAATAATGATCTTTGCTCCCACACATCGCAAATAGAAGAAGGATATGCAAATTCCGCGCCTTTGCTCTTAAACAGTCCTGAAACATTGGGGATATTCTCTTCGTTGAACCCTTCATCAAGCAAACGATCCAGTTGAGGATATAAATGTCCAAATCCACATATAATCAGAACCTTTTGGTTATCGTAGAGCTTTAGTTTTTCCATTATATTCTGATGTATATGATTATCTCTGTCATCTGTGGTCGTATTCTTTTCGTAAGTGTCATTATCTACTTTCCAGTAATCTACCATTTCTACAGGTATATCATTGTCCTGACAATAACAATATGTGATCCCCATATCAATGGGGCCGTCCACTACTCCATACTGTTTGTAGTATTCTTCTCGTGCCTCGATAAAAATTGCATCCGGGTTTATGTTTTTTATTGCATTCAGCATTTCTTCAACAGAATAATTAGCCAATGTGTCAAAATGACTCGTATGGAATGTTCCCATGAGATAAACTTCCTGACCGGCTGCCGATTGCACTCTCTTAACTGTGAAGGCTTTAACATTTATATAAATAATCGTTGCGGAAATAAGTAAGATTCCAAGAATTGCCGCAACGCCTATAAGAGCCTTTTTTAATTTCGAATGTCTCTTATTTTTTCTCTCTGAGTTTTCCATTTCATTACTCCTTTAGAAAAATATTCCCCCAATTGTCACTTACTGCTTTTTACTTGCAATTTCCTGAAGTTCAAATCTATACTTTTGTTTTACCTCAGGATACTTTTCATGATCCACTTCTGACAAAAACATTTCCTTAGGCCTAACCCAAAGAGAGCCGTCCTCATACAGTTTTCGATATACAACCATCTCTTCCTGAGTTTCTGAATCTCTTGCAATATCTTCCACCAGATAATAATCACCTTTAAAGTGCTTATAGACTCGATGTAATAATAGCTCTTGCATATTTACCTCCGAAATAAACTATTTTTTCCCAGCCAATATCATATTTCCTGTTCACCACTAAATTTCGGCACTCACATCAGTATTCCTTTTTTATTTCTTCCAGTTTGTAAGTTTCCTTGAACTTTGCTAAATCCTTATCGTCTCGGATTAGCATTACCTCAGTGAAATGGCCATCTTCTTTGCTTTTAAAGCCGGCCACTTGCTCCCCTGTACAAATACTGCTCTTGATTACTGCAATCTGTTTGTCGGGGTCAAACGGTATATCTGCGCTAAGATGGAGTTCTTTATGTTTTTTCCAAAACAAACTCATACCCTGTTTTCACCTACTTTCTTGCCAAAACAGAATACCACTCGGTATTATCAAAATCCTCCACAATCTTTCCTGTAGGAAATTCCCTGATTTCAATATCTTTATAACCAAGTTTCTTAAGCTTATTTACAGCCAGGTCCTTGGGGAAGGGATTATAGTGCTCCTCAAAATGCTCTTTCTGGAACATCTTATTGTCCTTCTCAAATGTAAACAAAAGGTTGAAAATAATGCTTCCGTCCTCAGGATAATCCCAAACCTGAACAAGATTAACTCTTGTATCCCCATCAAAGAATGGATTATATAAATAAAATCTCTGGTGGTTTCTGAAAATCATCTCCCAGTTTCTGGAATCATAATAAAGATATCCGCCGTCAACCACATGCTTATCCATCTGCTCAAGTGCCGCACAAACGTCGTCATTGCTTACATATGCCAAAGAATTACCTGTGCTGGCAACCATATCAAACTTCTCATCGCCCCAGCAGTCAAGGCTTCTGAAATCGCTCTGCTTCAGGGTCGCCTTCTTCCCGACTTTTTCAATCTTCTTACCGCAGTTAGCTAACATCGTATCGCTTAAATCCGAACCTGAAAGTTCAATTCCCAAATCCAAAACAGGAATGGTAACACTTCCCGAACCGATACTTACATCAAGCATCTTCTTGACGTTCCTTCCGGCCAAAATCTGCTCCCAATACTTCTTGTAGAAAGCCCTGCTTCCTTCAGTGTCCGTCAGATCATAAATATCTGCTCTGTCATACATACTTGCCATGTTTATACTCTCCTTATCAATAGATATGTAACAATTCTAAACCAAATCCTCGACCCTTATTTCCGCTGCGGCAATCAAATCCGTGGGCGCCAGTTCTATCTGGAACCCAACCTTCCCGGCACTGACGAAAACCGTATCGTAGCCAACCGCTGTCTCATGAATAAATGTCGAGAAATGCTTCTTCATTCCAATAGGTGAACACCCGCCGTGAACGTAACCGGTCAAGGGCAACAAGTCCTTTTGCTTAATCATGGAAACTGCCTTCTCGCCACAGGCCTTGGCTGCCTTCTTTAAGTCAAGCTCTCCCTTAACGGGTATGACGAATACGTAGAAAGCTCCGGTTTTGCCCTGGGTAACAAGAGTCTTAAAAACCTTGTCCGCATCTTCCCCAAGTAAAGCCGCAATCTCCTCGCCGGACATTGTGGCGTCAGGCTTATAGGCGTGACTTTCATATGATATTTTCTTGGCGTCCAGGACGCGCATTACATTTGTCTTTTCTTCTTTTTTCATACTTACTTAATTCCCAAAACTTTCCGAATTTCCTTGGCACCGGCCTCAGGATACATCTTGGCTACGTGGTCCCTGATTCTTTCTGCGGATTCAGCCGGGCTCTCCTTATACGCAGCCGTCACATTTCTGTAACCCCACATGGATTCGGGTGTCCGGAACACCGCCACATGCCAGCCGTACTCCTCGCCCTTCTTGTTCTTCTTCTGTCTGAAGTCCCTGGTAGTAAGGTACATCTGCATCTGAAGGGCTGTCATGACGCCCTCAAATCCCTTATCTCCTTCTTTGCCGAAGTTCGCCATCTGCTTTATCTCGAAGGAAAAAAGCTCCGCATCCTCATTCTCTCCGTCAAACAAATCCATGATTTTCTTCATCTTTCTGGAGGCCTTGCCGTCATCCCACAAAGCATCGAAATCATAGCCGTCCCGACGGAAATTCACAAAGTAGGGAAGCCACTCAAGGGAGATAAAGCCCGCCTTCTTATCAAAGAATTTGCCATAGGCAATCTTTCCTCTGGATGATATTATCCTTCTCCACTCCCAGGGGTCCTTTGCTTCGTTGCCGCTCCACCAGTATTTGGCCTCGGTTTTCTCCTCCACGGAAAAACCCTTTATCTCATTTCCGAACAAGGGCACGAAACCCACTTTTTCAATATATTTTTCTAAATCTTCAACTGTGTGCAAGCACTCCGGGTCGTTCTTACTTACCCCGTGCATTACCCATTCGCCGTTTTCAACTGACATGCTTTAAACTACTCTCCTCCCTTGATGCATTCCTTTGCCAGAACCTCCCAGGATGTCCCAACCTCCACGCCATCCATGCTGGCAAGGGACGAAAGGCCCTGGACCACGCCCCAGGTTTGCAAAAGGACAATCTCCTGCTGTTCCGGCGAAAGCTCCATATGATTCTCTTCAAAATACTTCTTAATCAGACCCCTGAACAAAATGAAAGGCGGATAATCATCCTCGTATTCCCTTGTCATATCCGTGTGGACCTGAATCTTTTGCTTGCCGAAAAGGAAATTGAAATAGTCCGGCTTGTTACGGAAAAACATAATATATGCTTCCCCCATGGACAAGATTGCCTCCTCGGTGGTTTTTACTTCCGGGGCATTAACAGACCTTTCAAGCTCCTCGGTAAAGTCGTCGGTAACCTTTTGCTTAATTGCCTCAATAAGGCTTTCCTTGTCCGCGAAATGCGCATAGGGCGCCGCATGGGAAACCCCGCAGGCCGCCGCAACTTTTCTAAGTGAAAGGGCATCCTCGCCGCTTTCATTTATTATCTTTAATCCCGCCTCAATAAGGGCGTTTCTAAGATTTCCGTGATGATAACTATCTTTCATAAGTCTTCTCTAAAATCTCCGCCATGGCATCAAAGCTGTCTCGGGCATTCTCCCACAAAGGGCTGTGAGCCGCATCCTTAATCAGGAAGAATCCCTTATCTGGCGCAGAAATCCTGCCGCAATAATCCTCCACCAGAGGCCATGGGCAATTGTAATCATACTCGCCGCTTAGGAAAAACACCGGTATCTCAAACTCAGTTTTATCCTCCCTGTAATCGAAGTTTTCAAGCTCCGAATCAAGGGTGGTTGTTCGATACATTTTCATGCCGCGAATGAATTTAATCTTCTCTGAAATAGTATAACAATGTGACATTATAATTGGAATAGTAATTCCCGTTAATTCTGTCTCATTATGGGTGGTTCCGCCTCCCGCTTCGTGAAGTAGATAAACGAAATCGTACCAGTCCTTGCAGTGCATTTCACCACCCTCAAAAGTAACCAGTTCCTCAAGTTTTTTAAGGCTTGACTTATCGTCGCGACGTGTAAACTCGTTCTTCATGAATTCATACATAAGCTTGTCTCTCTCTGTAGAATCCGTAACCACCTGAGCCATTCCGATATAAGCGTAATAGTCTTCGGGATACTTCTCCGCCGCCATAAGCCCAATTTGCGTACCACCCGAAAAACCCATGACATAAATCTTCTCCCGTTCAAAACGCTTCTTTAAATAATCGGTAACTGCCTTGGTATCTTCAATGAGAACCTCAGTGGTTATGGAAGCCGGATCAATATCGGCATCGTATGCAATACCCATTCCCCTGTAATCCCAGTAAACCACAGTGAAAATATCATCCAGATGCATATCCTCAAACCTCTCCGTCAGAAAATAATCATCC
Source organism: Lachnospiraceae bacterium G11 (assembly GCA_900103495.1). Lineage (GTDB taxonomy): Bacteria > Bacillota > Clostridia > Lachnospirales > Lachnospiraceae > G11. Next base: position 150,106 of record FMWZ01000007.1, read on the forward strand.
GTTCCCGGGCCACTGGATATCAAAAGGAGTATGGGATTATCAATATCTCTTCCGTTTATGAAAAAACCTTGATTTGCTCCGTTAATCTCCATGACGAACTTATCCGAAATACTGTCTTCATCGGTATACTCGCGAATCTTTCCGTTGCTTATAAGGGCCCATACTATCAAAACAGCTCCTATAAAAATAACCACACCAAGCAATATATTCAGCATAATTCTCTTCATAATTCATCTCCAATCTTTACAGTGTCAATATTGACATAATATAATGCAAACTTTACACTGTCAAGATTCATTTGAAAATCTTAATAAATACTTTCTTTTTATAGCGACTTTGGTATGATAGTCTAAAGGGGATTTAAAGAGGAGGAAATATTATGTACAAGAAAATGTTAGCTACAATGGCAATGATTTTTGCCGTAACCCTTTTAGGATGTGGAAATACATCCACCGAAACTAAGACAGAAACTCCTGCGAAGCAGGAAGAAGCAACAGTTGCCGAACCTACAGCAGAACCTGTTGTAGAAGCTGCTGTTGAAGACACAGAAGAAACTGCTGAGACTTCTGAAGAAGAGGCACCCGATAACAGAACCTTTATCGTGATTTCCTGGGATGAAGCATCTGTTGAATATACAGGTGATCCCTATGAATATCAGGTAGACGATGGAATTGTTGCACCTCAGATATACATTGAAGGTGATTCAGTAAGAACCACCAGCGTATCCGACGAGGGAACCATCCACACAGAAATCATTGAGGTCGGTGATCCTGATACTTACGTAAGTATCATCGTTGAGCCCACCGCCCCCACTAATGACTGCCCTCTCGATACAGTTACCGCAACAATTACCCATCCCGACGGCAAGGAGGAAACCCTTACCCCCGAGACCAACCTTGTAAGAGGCCAGACCGGAATCTGGTACTTCGACGTATACGAGCAGGGTTCCGACCAGTAAGTAGTATTTGATGTGGTCGGAGGTGCAGTATAGGTGCAGAATGGGGACAGGCCCAAATTGCACGTTTCATGTGCAATTAGGGCCTGTCCCCATTCTGCACCTATTGCCTTAGTTTGCAAACTCCGACACAAACTTCCAGGCCATCTCGAGGCTGTGCTGGCGGCACTCATGAATCTGTCCGCTCACACTGGCAAGGACCGTGCGGCATACGCCGTCCTCGCTGTAATAATATCTCGCTGTGAGAGTGCTTCCTCGACTCTCATCATAGAACTCTTTCACTTCATCTCCGGGACACCCGTAGTACTTATCTTCCCATTGATCCTTGTCCTTATAATCCAAATCAAATTTCTTCTTAAGCTTATTAACCGAAGCCAGATACTGAACCCTGTCAAGGCAGGTAACATCCTGACTTGGCAGCTCAGGAAGGGTCGACTCCTCTCCGCCCGAATAAAATACAGGCTTACTTACCGTCTTGTTGGTTCTCGGATCATCAAGAGAGGTACCGTAAGGATTATCCTTAATGGGGAAAAGTGCGCTGCAGGGCATGAATCCCGCAAACTTTTCTGGATATTCCTGATACAGATTCCAGGTCTTACCGCTTCCCATGGAGAAGCCTCCTGCGTAAATCCTCTTCTCATCTATCTTATATTTCTTCTTTAAATCCTCAATAACCTCCATGATTTCTGTGGCTGTAACGGACAAATGGTCATCCATGGCCACATAGAGGAAGTTATATTTGTGGCAAACTTTCCAAAAGCCTGCAACATAGGTTAAATACATGGAGGTGTCGCCGCCACCGTGGAATCCCATAACCAGGGGAACCGGCCCATTATCAAATATGCCCTTGTTGTAATACGCAAACCAGCCAATTTTATGGGTGGGTTTACCCAGATGCTTCGGAGATTTGTTATCGGCTGAGGTATTCACAACCGTTGACCCCGCATCTTCGATAATTCCAAGTTCATTAAAGTCCGGCTCAAGCTCTATCTTGCCGCACCACATCTTAAACTTTTTGACGAAGGATTCGAAATCCTTCTCATACTCGGCCGAATCCTTTATGAGTAAATTCTCACACTTGGCAAAAACTTCATTTATCTCATCTGTGTTTCCAATGCTAAGAATCGCGATATCTTTTCTCTCCACCTCAGGCTTAACGCTTAACCCCTCCATGGAGCACATGGCGGGGGTAATCTCACCGGGACCCCAAAGGTACTGACCATCGATGGTTTTGAGAAGATTTTTTGCTACATAATCGGCAGATTTCCCATAACTGTAAATATCCGCTCTGAACTTTGCACCTCTTATAAAGTAGCCCTCAAATCTCTTGGTAAAGAAATTGTCAAAAGCCGCAATTCCATCGTCATAATCAGGGTAAAGGCTCACCTCGGAAATAAGTTCCTGATAAAGTGAAACATCAGCCTTCTCCCAGCCGCCATCGCAGGTTGGATATACGAATAATACGCTTGCGTCGTACTTTGCCGCAATATGAGATAATCCGGTTTTGCCTGCGAATTCTATTGCCTCCTCGCGGCTTAATCTCGTCTCCTCAAAGACCGTAAGTAAAGGTGCTCTGAAACCATAGTTGTTAATCTGACCGTCAAGGTCATTATCCGGCACAAACACCTTAAGATAAAAGGTCTTGTAAGTTTCTTCCCAATACTTTCCGCCATTTACGGCGCATACAGCAGGTCTTACCTCTTTCCCCATAAGCTTTACCTCCGAATCATACCTCCGCTAAAAGGTATCCCATAATTCCCGCAGCGACTAAAAGAATCACTCCGACAACGTGGAAAATAACCGTCCAGGTTTTATTGGCTGATTCAGGAGCTGCGGGTTGTCCTCCCCGTTTTCCAATCAGTTTAACAAACAAGCCTACAATCCATGTGATTACGAAATGGATTAATGCAGGGAATGCGAACAACATAAACGCAGGAAAAACCGACAGTATCGCAATAAATGGACGTCCCTCTCTAAATGCTCCAACCATAAGAATCAAAACAGAAATACCATAAATATATATAAAAGCATATCTTCTTTTCCAGGTACGAATCTGTGAAATCAAGGACAAAACAATTATCACAGATGACAAACCATATACTATCAAGAATAACTGCTTGTACTCAGCAAATCCCAGAGAATCATTTCCAAAGAAAATATCATAGGGAAGATATGCGCCGACTCCAATCATCAAAACAGCTATCACTGATGATATTATTCCGAAGGTAAATACCAGGCCTTTTATTGAACCCTTATCTTTATCGGAATCTTTGAGCCCGTTTTCCTTATCTCCCTCAACCTGTGTATCAGTGTTAACAGGATTAGTCCCGTTCTCTAAAATATAAGGCAAAGCCAAAAGCAGGCATGCAGCTCCTGTAATAAATTTTTCGCTGTCTGAATCTACTCTTCCGACAGGATTATCCAATGCAGAATTAGGGTTGTTCCCTTTATAAACATAGCCTTTTGCGTCCACCATTCCAACAAAGACTTCTGAAGCGGTCACTGATTCAGATCCTTGATAGATATTACCCTTTTCATCTATTCGACCAACGTAGTCTTCCGACGACGATATTGTGTCAAAGCCTTTATAAACGACGCCATCTTTATCCACTCTTCCAAGGCATTTTTCTGAATCGGCAATTCCATTTGATCCTACATAAACACGGCCGTCTGTATCTACTCTCCCCAGACGATCATCAATATTGTACCCCGGCAAACTTTTTAAACGATTGTAAAAGTAACCCATAGCAACCTTCCTCTCAAAAAATTACCGGCAGGATATTAATCCTACCGGTAATTAATTATATCACTATTCTATCTGCTTTTGTTAGCAACTGCGCCGACGCCCCTTACAATTAAGTAGATAATCACGCCCCAAATTATTGCGTACCAAAGGGGAACGAAGAATAGTAATTTAAGCGCCAGTGCTCCGATAAATACCGCTATTCCGAATCCTGCTTTAAAGATACCGAAAGTCAATTTTAAAGCGATTCCAACAATCCCAACAGTAAGATATATAGCGGAAAAAATAATAAATAAAAGTAAAATTGTCAACATAGGTTTATCCCTCCTCATATTGTCTTTCCATTTGGTAGTTTTATTATCTCTCCCAATTGTATTCGATTAAAGACAATAATAAGCGAATTAAACCCTTCTATTTTGCTATTTTGTGGCATGATTGACATGTATTCCAATATGGCCGATTCCCAAAACAACCGTAGCGGCAATTACAATAAGGTTTCTGGAATAGATTCCAAGCAACAATACTGCAATAACCGGTAATGATGCCCCTGCTACAGGAAATCCTGCAAAACTTGCATACATATCTTTAAGAGTGCGTTCACTTCTGAAATACTTAATCCAGTAGCATTCATAGAAAATCATAAGTACGAATGCAGTAACCCAAATGATAACATCCCATTCCATAAAAAGGCCACCGGGCAATAACTTCATCTTGGGATTAAGAGCAGGAAAAATCAGAAGTACCGCAGAGGTCAACGCCTCTCCCACTCGCTCAAATATAAGCAGGATCTTATTCTCATTCTTTGATTCTTCCTCATATCCCTTAGGCTGTTTTCCTCTTCCCCATATTATGTTCGGCACAAAAAGCATAATAAGGAACACAAGCCCCGTTAAGCAGAATCCAAACTCATAAGGCTCATGCTTTACCTTTTCAAAAGCAAGTGAAGAAAGGGCCACGCCACTAATTTTATCTCCGTAGCGGTCCTTAAGCATTCCACCCATTCTGTCTGACGCATACAGATTGGTGTGATAGCTTCCGTAAATTCCCATTATTTTGCCACCGCCACATCTATCGTATGCTGCAATGAAATTCTCAACCATGTAATTCTCTCTTATGGGCGAAATTCCTGAGGGGGCATACTCTGCATAATACTCCTCTCCCTGTATGATATTTTCAAGGGTAAGAGCATATCTTTCAGTGTCCTCCAGTCCTCTCTCCTCAAGATACGTTTTGAATCTCAGTCCCGTAGAGAAGTGCTGATGTCCCACATCCGTTCCATAGAAAACTGTCTCAGGACACTGCTCTTTTATATCGTGATAGAACTTATAAGCATAGTCATTACAGCTTTGGGTTCCCTGAATGTCCACCCAGATAATATCGATGATTTCATCTGAATCCGCCTTCATCCACTCGTTCAAAAACTCAGCGGTATAATAAGGCAGCTCAACAAAGAGGTTACGATACCCCTGGTCATAGTATTCCTTCCACAGGTTAAGCTCCATTTCATAGTAAGGCCCATACCCGTGGCTTTCACCATAAAGACTTATCTGAGTATTCTCGTCAGGATAAACGTCATATGACTGCTCCCTTGAATGCAAAAACAATCCAAGGAACACCGCCAACCCTACTGATGCAAATGCAATTATTGTTTTGATTTTCATTTATTGTCCCTTCTATGTGCTATAATATATTCAGATGGAGGAATCGATATGGATGGATTAGAGAAACTTGAAATCTGGGATGAACATAAACCCGAGTATTGCCCCAGTTGCGGTGCTCCCGTAACATACAAGGGCCTTGGGGAATACGCCTGCGATGTATGTCATTACATCTGCTATGATGATTACGGCAAGGTCCGTGTTTACCTAGAGAAACATCCCGGAGCCAACATAGTCCAAATCTCCACCCAAACCGGCGTCAGCAAACAGCTGATCAAAAAGATGGTTAAAGAAAACCGCTTCGCTTTTGCAGACAACAAGCCTCACTTGTTCGAGTGAGGCTTTTTTAGTCCACAGTATCAACAATTCATCACATCACTTCCGCCAGTTCACTCATGAACTTCGGAATCTCAATTCCCTGAGGGCAATGAGTCATGCAGGCGCCGCAGGCAATACAGTCTGAAGGCTTACCCTGTGAATCCACATTCTCAATTCCCTTAAGTCCCCACTGACCTTCCATCTTATAAGCGTTAAGAAACTTCAAATACTCAGGAATATTGATCTGCATAGGACAGTTGTCCGTGCAGTATCTGCAGGCAGTACAAGGAACATACAAATCACTCCTTAAAGCGCGTCCGGCATTGAAAAGAACTTCCTTGTCAGCCTCTGTAAAATCATTCTCCACAGAGAAAGTCTCGAGGTTGTTCTCCAACTGCTCCATAGTGCTCATGCCGCTAAGGATAACCTGAACTCCCGGCAGACTCTTAACGAATCTGAGCGCCCAGGAAGCGTTGGTCCACTCGGGATGAGCGTTCTTAAGAATTCCCGCAGGCACCGGAGTAAGGTCAGCCAGTTTGCCGCCCCTTACAGGCTCCATAACCACAATGGGAATATTTCTTGAATAAAGAATCTCATATTCCTCCTTGGTGGTCTCGTAGAGCCAGTCATAATAGTTTAACTGAATCTGGGCAAAATCCCAGTCTCTCAAATCCGCAAATCTCTTTAAAGTAGCCGGTGAAGCGTGGCTAGAGAATCCCAGATATGTAATTCTTCCCTTCCTCTTCTGCTCTTCAAAGTATTCGATGGCACCACTGTTGATATATTCGTCAATATTTCCATCAAGAATACAGTGAATCAGGTAAAAATCAATCCTCTCCGTTTGAAGCCTCTTAAGCTGAGCTTCAAACATCCCCTTATAATCTTTGCAAGCGCCAATGTTGAATTTGGTGGCTACATAGAAGCTGTCTCTGTCCTGCTTGGCAATCCACTCACCAAGGCAGCTTTCTGAATCACCGCCGTTATAAACGTGGGCTGTATCGTAATAATTGATTCCCGAAGCCAGTGCTTTATCTAAGATTTCATGGGCTTTTACATAATCAATTTTATCGCCGCTTCCGGGCTTCCCAATCTGGGGAAGTCGCATGTTTCCCATGCCAAGGCACGAAAGTCTAATGTCCTTATACTGTTTGTAAATCATTATAGGCCCTCCTCAAAATAAAAGGTGTTTGCTTAGTGTCGGCCGTCTACTCGTATCTCAAGGCTTCGATGGGATCCATCTTTGCAGCCTTGTTGGCGGGATAATATCCAAAGAACACACCAATACCCATGGATGAGCCAAGGGAAAGGAGAATACTTTTGGCGGAGATGACGCATTCTGTGTTCATCAGGCTTGCGCCCACCTTCCCCATTAGTATACCAAGAATTACACCTATAATTCCACCTATAATGCAAATTACTACCGCTTCAACAACAAATTGTAACCTTATGGAAGAGTTAGGGGCACCAAGGGCCTTTCTGGTACCAATCTCTCTGGTTCTTTCTGTTATTGAAACAAGCATGATATTCATAACGCCGATACCGCCTACAAGAAGGGCAATACCTGCGATAACTGCGATGGCAGCTGTGATACTGTTCATCATTCCGCTTATGGAATCCATTGCCGCAGCCATGGAGAACGCATAAGCTGTGAAGTTGGGATTGTGCTTATAATATCTTTCAAAAAACTGCTGGGTCTTCTGTCCGAAATCAGCCCCGTTTACCGTGGCATCTATAATAACGTCAAAGCTTTGAATGCAGGTAGTATGCGTAAGCTTTGCCGCCGTCTTATAGGGAATATACGCATCGCTGCTTCTTCCCGATCCAAAAAGCTGCTCATAGGGCGACTCGTCAAGCTCGTAGATTCCAACAATTGTGTAATTGAAGAATTTATTATCCAGGGATGCCTGAACCTCGTTACCTATAACCGCGTTCAAATCCACGTTTTCTCCATATAGTTCCTTGGCGGCTTTATTGGAAATAATAATAACCCGACTGCCGTTTTGCATCATGGGAATGGAGAAAAGTTCCCCCGCCACGTACTTCTTACGGTTGGTTTCCAGATAATCCTTGGTTCCTCCAACCACCGTAATGGCAGTATGTTTGCCACCTGCTGACAGTTCACCTGCACCGGCATTGATATTGATTGCGAAGCCTTTAACTATATCAGGGAAAGTTTCCCGATATTGTTCAAGCATTTCTACTGAGTAAAAATCCTTGTCCTGAGGTTCCGGATAGTTCTCCGGATAGTTACCGTTCTCATCTTTTCTAAGGTTAAGACCTACGCTAAGAGTGGATAAACCCATGCCTCCAAGACTGGAGTTTACTTTTTCCGTAAGGGAATCGCCCACAGTCATAATACCGATAACCGAGCTGATACCGATAATGATACCGAGCATGGTAAGGAGGGCTCTCATTTTATTGGCTTTAAGACTCATAAGAGCAAGCCTGATGTTTTCCATAATTAACATGCTTTGCCCCTCCCCGGTCTGTCGCCTGTGATTTCTCCATCCTTAAGAGTAATAACTCTCTCGCACTCCTCAGCCAACTCAGGTGAGTGAGTGATTAGGACGATGGTTTTGTGCTGCTCGTCATGAAGCCTGTGGAAAATGTCCATTACCAGACGGCCCGTGGCTGAATCCAAGGCACCGGTGGGCTCGTCTGCAAGGACTATGGCCGGGTCGTTGGCCATTGCTCTGGCTATTGCCACACGCTGTTTCTGTCCACCCGATAACTCCTCGGGAAGATGCTTCATTCTGTCTTCCATACCCACCAGGGTCAGAAGTTCCGCAGCTCTCTCGCTTCTCTTTTTACCTGAGACTCCTGCGTAGAGTAAAGGCAGTTCCACGTTCATGAGAGCATTGGTTTTTGCAATAAGATTATATGTCTGAAAAACGAATCCAATCTTGGCGTTTCTTATTCGTGACAGCTCTGAATCTCTGCAGTCTGTAACTTTCACTCCGTCAAGGATATACCCGCCCTCGGTGGGCCTGTCCAGGGAGCCGATTATATTCATAAGTGTTGACTTTCCGGAACCTGATGCTCCGACTATTGCTACGAATTCTCCCTCGTAAACCGTAAGGTCAATTCCTTTGAGAACCGTCAGTTCGTTGGGTGAACCGATAAAGAATTTCTTCACTATTCCGGAAAGTTCAATTATCTTTTTACGTTCTTCCATTGTTCTTTCCTTTAATTAAATTCCATAGTGAGGTCATATAAGCTGTTATCGTATTCGGAAGGAATCACGACCTGGGTACCCTCGGTCAACTCGTTTGAAATAACCTCTGCGTAGTAGTCGCTTTCCATGCCTTTTTCCACGTAAAGCTTCTCGTACTCAATCTTACCGTCCTCAGTCACGGACATCTTGGTGGGATCGGTGGGATCATATATTTCTACGTAAAAACGTCCGCTCTCCTCTTCCTCCTGGAAGGCATCGATAGGGATACATTTACATTTTTCCTTGCTGTCTGTGATAATGACAATCTTTGCCGTCATATCCATTTTAAGGTCATTGTTGGGAGTAAGAATATCTATAAGTATATTGTATGTAACATTGGCAGATGAAGCTGCGGCACCCATGGACGCAGGCAATGCAGTTGCATGAGGTGCAATACTTACAACCTTTCCTTCAAGTTCCAGATCACCTGTACCGTTGGTACGAATCTGAACCTTCTGGCCAATTTCAATTTTGCTGATGTCGTACTCGTCAATTTCAGCAGATACCTGGTAAGCGCTTTCATCTTCCACAACAATTATGGGCGTTACTCCGTCGTACTTATCACCCTTCTTGAAATTAACTGCAGTTACAGTTCCGGACATGGGAGCCGTTACTGTGCACTTATCAAGCTGCTCCTCAAGGTTCTCTATGTTTTGCTTGGAGGGGAGGTTACTTACTGAAGCAGTATTTCGGGTTGTGTTAAAAGAATCCGCTGCGGTAGCAACTGTAGCGTCATCAGCACGCTTTATATCATCCTTGGAACGGACTGAATCATTGTAAGCATTCCACAATGAATTAGCTGAGCTTTTAGCTCCTTCCCAGGATGATTTCATTGTATCTTCAACCGCTGAAGCCTGAGCCAGATTGGAGTTGGCGACTGCAACATTATTTGCTAATTGTGTGATACCTGCTTGTAACTCGGCCAATCTGGTTTCGTTATTGGTTTTATCAGTCTGGATCTGGCTCATTGCCGCTAACACTGCATCAACCGAAGCAATCTTATCCGCATCAGATACTCCAAATGTTGCTGCCGAAAAAAGGCTGGCGTCAAATGTATCCAATGTACTCGATTCAAAAGCACTCTGCAAAGCAGTATCAATTGTATCTCCGTCATTTGTTTCGGCATCAGCCAAAACAGCTTTTATCTCATTTATTTTGGTTGAAAACTCTGTGTTATAGTCTAATCCCTGCAGCCTGCCGATTTCCGCCTGCGCTGTGTTATACGCATTGTTAGCAGCGTTAACTCCATTCTCGGCATTCTTTCTGGAATTTACCGCGTCATTGTATTTCTTCTCAACATCTTCAAGTTTTCCCGATGCTTCAGCATAACTGTCCCAAGATCTTCCTATTGCTATATCCGCTTTCTCAGCATCCTTGTCTCTGTTAACTTCCGCATTGTTAAGGGTTCTTGCTGCGCCGTTAACTCCGATGGAGTTGTTTGCTTCAGAAGCATTAAGCTGTTTCTTCGCTATATCTATGTTTTCCTGAATGTCAGATGAATCAAGGATTGCGATTACCTGACCGGCTTCAACATAGTCGCCGACTTCAACATTTATCTCTGTAAACTCAACTCCGGTGATTCCTGCCTGGGCATTCTTTTTGTCGAGACCGACGATTTTACCTGTTGCAGAAACAGAATTGGTCAGGTCCTTGGTCTCAACTGTTGCGAAATCGAAACTGTTGTTGTTTAGAAGTTCCTTTGCTTTGTTTACAACATTTACAACATAAATAATCAGAGCAATCAGAAGAACCAAAATCACGGTCAAAACTTTGTGACGTTTAATCCATCTCCAAATCGCTCCGAAGAATCTTGCAAATATATTTTTCTTTCCTTCGTTACTCATTTCTCTCCTCCGAAAATAACTTTTTCTCAATTCTAAATCAGTGTAACTTGGGAGGTTTGGGCATTCAATTACATATCCGTAAAGAATTTATAAAGAAAGTATAAAAAAGGCAAAGGCCTAAGCCTTTGCCGTCAAATGTTCAGGTAGTAGTCGATATCCTCCCGCTGCTTTATGCCAAGATTGGCGAGGAGCTTCATGCCCATGTTAAACATAAGCTTGCAGGCGTCCTCCCTGGAAAGCTTGGCGCCGTCCAGCATGGCAAACATTGCCAGGCCATGGGTGTAGATGACCGTGTCACGAACAGCTTCCCTTATGGCGTCTTTGGGAACGTCATACTGCTGCTCGAAAAACTCCACTGCCTCTTCATCGAACTGATAGTCAAAAAAGCTGTTTTCACCCCTTATGTCCTCGCCTATTGTATCCATGGTATTATCCACGTTTATAAAGCGGAAAACATTAGGATGCTCATAGACATTTGTGAGGTAATGGACTCCGCTTATGAAGAAAGCTTCCGTAGCTTCCTTACCCTTCATTTTGTCAGGAAGGTTGCCATAAAGCTTGCCGACGGCATAGTTAAACAATTCCTTCTTCAAGTCCGTCATGCTGCCAAATTGCCAGGATATGGGTTGAGTAGAACATTCCAGTTTTGCCGCTATTGTCTTAATGGCAACAGCGCCAATTCCCGACTCGTCCAGAAGCTCATATGCGGCTTCAAGTATCATTTCCTTGGTGATTTTTGTTTTTCTTCCCATTTTATTCCTTTATTTGTAGGGTCTGTAGTCAAGGGGTTTGGTGCATCCCCACTCCGCAGCCACCTGTTTAAAGCTTTTCTTTGCAAATGTTTTGAAGACTAAGCCAACCATGATTCTCACTCCCAAAGGGAAAATCTCGGGGCCTGTAAATTTCTTACATTCCTCGGATTCGAAATCACCCTTCTTGGCAAAAATCCGCCCCATCTCCATATATGGAGTCGTGACCTTATCTCTCTGGTCTTCATTAAAAAATCTTATACTAAAGTTGTCACCTTTTACAAGTGTTCCTGCGTAATTACATCCCAGTTTTTCCGTAAGAATCTTAAGATATGCCTCACCACATCTAAGCTGAACTCCCTCCGCGAAACCGCTTTGAAGAATGTAGGCAATGCTCGTATCCTTGTTCTTTGGAGTGAGAGTTTCAAGGAATTCCATAAGAAGCCCCGGAATGCACTCCACATAAAGAGGGAGGGCGATGAGAATATTGGTGTTTTTACCAAAGGCATCTCTTATGGTGTCCCAGCATCCCCTGTCGGAAACCTCGTACTGCTCAAATGTGGAACCGCCTTCAGTTAAGCCCTCTGTGAACTTGGCAAGAATCTTGTCTGTATTACTGTATTTTTTGACACGGGGTGAGCCGTTGATTATTAACACATGCATGATGCCGCCTCCTTTATTTCATCTGTGCTGAAAACTCCCAGAGATTTGCTGTGGAAGTTTAAGGCTGCCCTCTCATTCCATCTTAAGAGGAAGTCCTTCTCCACATCACCTTTATAGATAAGGCCGATGTCGGTCGTGTTTTTATATCGCCTTACATGCCTCATCTGATCCCCTTTGAAGGTCAGGTACATGGTGGCAATGGGAAGGATTCGGTCGAATATGTTCTTGCCCTTATGATCGATGAACCCTAAAGCGGTATCCGAAATAACCCACATCTGATTCGCATGGATTATTCTTTTCAAAATCTGCTCATAATCGTCCTTCACCGAGCACTCCCCCGGTGTCTTAAGCCAGCAGAAATTGCAGCCGATGCAATGGCTGATTCGCATCTCTCCTGCTTCAATAATCTCTGCATCTATTCCTTTATCACTTATATTTCTTCTGATTTCCTCACTAATTGAGGTATCTTTGGTGGTGTTGATAATTAAAACCATAAAAAACCTCCGCACGCAATATAATATAAATATGTTTATATAAACACGTTTATATTATATCATCGTGCGAAGGTTGTCAAGCCCTGTATTCCAAAAGTGTTGTATTCTGCCATTCACCAAACCGGTCTTTGGCGATTCGTTCTCTGTGGCCTATTTCCCTGAATCCGCATTTCTTGTGAAGGGCGATACTTGCTTTATTGATGGAAAAAGCGGTACAAAGAATACTCCAATAGCCTTCTTTCTTTGCTTCCTCAATAAGCTTCGTAAGAAGCGCAGTTCCGATACCCTTGCCTCGGTATTTTGAATCTATATATATGCTGTTATCCAAACATCCTTTGTAGGCACATCGGCTTGATGAGGGCGTTACTGCAACCCAGCCCACGACCTTGCCATCCTCTTCGTAGACGAAGCGGCAGGTTTTCACATGTCCTGCATCCCACTCCTCAAAGCTCGGGCATTTGGTGTTGAAGGTTGATTTTCCTTCCTCAAGCCCCTCAGTATATATTTCTGCGACCCTTTCCCAATCGCATTTACACATTTCTCTAACCACAACAATTACTCTCCTTGCAACAACATTTCTTGCTTTCGGCATTTCTGCATGCCTCATTGTATAATTTCAAAGATTCAAGAACCTGATCCTGTTTACCTTTGTCTATGCCTGAAAAAACGATTTCAAATTGTATATTCATATCCGCCTCTATTTTCTCAAATCTGTCCTGTCCATCTTTCGTCAGGGATAAAACCACACATCTCCTGTCTTCCTTTGACGGTTCTCTGTTGACATACCCTTTCTGAACCAGTTCCTCTATGCCTCTGCTTATTCCGCTCTTATCAAGCTTTAGAATTTCGGCCAGATCTTTAACACATATACCCGGGTGTCTTCCTATCTCCACCAAAATAAAGCATTGGCCCTTGTTTACGCCGCATTGGCAGCAATCTGTCTGGTTCATATTGTCGAGATGCTGCTCCAGTTCTCTCGTGTACTCACGAAACATTTTAACCTTATCCATACTTACTCCTCTCTGATTTGTTTTCTTTATCATAATTGTATTAGTTGCATTTGTCAACTATTTATTTTCGCAACTATATCATCGAATAGGTGCAAAATGGGCCTGTCCCCACCCTGCACCGTGCAGGTTGGGGACAGGCCCATTTTGCACCTTATGCTGTTTTCCAGTTGTTGCGTCCGGCTTCCTTAGCCTTATAAAGGGCTGCATCGGCTCTGGAAATTATATCCTTGTAATCTGTATCAGCTATGTCAAAATATGTCATTCCAACAGAGGAAGTAATTTTCTGGCTCGCAGGCATTTCCTCCAAAGTGATGGAACGTATGGCATCAAGTATCTTGTCCGCCATGGCCTGCATCATATCAGGCGACACTTTCTGAAGTACTACTATGAATTCATCGCCACCCCATCTTATTACGGAATCAGTAATTCGAACGCTTTCACGGATGGCGGTAACAAAGGCTTTCAGAACCTTGTCTCCCACCTCATGACCGTAGTTATCATTAAACTGCTTATAGTAATCAATATCCATCATTAAAAGAAGGGTATCTCTTTTACCTGACTGGAACTCCTTAAACTCACTTGCAAGCAGGCGTTCACCGTAGGATCTTGAGCTTGCTCCCGTAAGAACATCAACGTTGAGCTTACTCTCCAGCTCCTTGTTCTTCTTTTCATATGTTCCGATTTGAGTTCTTCTAAAGATAAAGAAGATGACGAAAAGAAGAAGCAGCCAAAGGGAAATTACCGTCGACATTATTATTGTCTGATATGAATGAATTCGGGCCTGAGCCTGAAGTCTGTAGTGATCGATATCATCAAGGTTAACGCCCATACATATAATCCAGTCAAAGGGCTTGTAAAGTTTGGCGTATGTTACCTTCTCGGATACTTCATCCGATTCCAGTTTCTTAAATGCGTAGTTCTGATATATTTCACCGTCGGCTTTTATTCCCTCAAGTTCAATTTCATAGGCTTTCATGCCCATCTGGTTTACTTCTTCTGTAGAAAGGTAACAGCCCTCTGTGTCAGGCAGGTTAGGATGAATTAAACGAATAGCATAATTATCGCCGCCATTATAATCAAGGACCTTTTGAATCCACATATAAGCGCCGTCTAAATGCTCTTCAGTATATATTCTGTTTCGAACGATTTGCTGAAGTGAAGATTCAATCTCTTCCTCTGATGCGTCGGGATGCTCTTTAACGTATGCATCCTTCTCATTATCGATATATATGATCATGTTATTAACATTCTCATATAGCAGATTCTTTTTGACAGACATTGTGGCATCATAAGCCATAGCGGCACTTATGCCCGTAACAGCACGGGAAGTCACATAAATCATCAACACGGATACGAGTAACCCCAATATATCAAAAAGGAGTGCCCGTAAAAAACCATTTGACTTAATGTTTTCCATCAGAGGATAGTCCTTTCTATACATTACCTATAATTATAACACCTATAATAGTCAGCTTACAGCAACCAACAGGTGCGAACTGAAACTATCCAAGAGCCACATCAAGGGCCATCATGATACTGAAACCAACAGCGAAGGATATAACACCTATATTGGAATGCTCTCCTTCAGACATTTCAGGAATAAGTTCTTCAACTACCACATAGAGCATTGCACCTGCCGCAAAGGATAAAAAGTAAGGCATGGCAGGAACCACGTGTGAAGCCACAAGAACTGTCAAACCACCGAATATGGGTTCAACTGCTCCGGACAGAACTCCAAGCCAGAATGATTTGGGTTTGCTCTTACCCTCTGCAAACAAAGGCATTGAGATAATCGCTCCCTCAGGGAAATTCTGAATTGCTATACCAAGGGCCAGAGCCAAAGCCCCGCCTGCTGTTACCACGGTAGAACCGCTGATTAATCCGGCATATACAACGCCAACTGCCATTCCCTCAGGAATGTTATGAAGGGTAACTGCAAGAACAAGCATCGTCATTCTTGCCAATTTGCTCTTGGGACCCTCTGCCTTCTCAGCACTCACATGAAGGTGGGGAATTACGCAATCCAATAAAAGCAGGAACAAAATACCACACCAGAATCCGATGAACGCAGGAACAAAAGCAAATCTTCCTCTTGCCTCTTCCTGCTCAATGGCAGGAACAATCAAACTCCATATAGAAGCTGCAACCATTACACCTGCAGCAAAACCCGTCAAGGCTCGCTGGACGCTCAGTTTTAAATCTTTTTTAAGGAAAAAAACGCAGGCAGCTCCGGCCGAAGTACCAATAAACGGGATTAAAAGACCTGTAAGAACAGTACTCATTTGTAACATCTCCTCTCCAAATAAATTGTCACGGCCCTTGGTTAGCCATGACTAACTACTTAAAATATATTTGTCTGCTTGTAATAATTCAATTAATATTGTTACCAAAATTATAAAGCATTTTCCTGCCTTTAGGGTAAAAATACATAAAAATGTGCAAAATGGGGCCTGTCCCCAATCTGCACCGTGCAGGTTGGGGACAGGCCCATTTTGCACATTCTGGTATAATAGATATATCGTGCAGGTTGGGGACAGTCCCAAATTGCACATTTTGGTATAATAGATATATGAGCGATATAAAAAACCAATACGAAAACTGCACATTGTGCCCCAGAAACTGCGGGGTCAACAGAAATGAAACCGTCGGATACTGCAGGGAGAAGTCCGTTCTTCATGTGGCAAGGGCAGCCCTTCACATGTGGGAGGAACCCTGTATTTCCGGCATATCAGGCTCCGGAACCGTGTTCTTTTCAGGATGTAACATGGGCTGTGTTTTCTGCCAGAACAAAGCTATCAGCAGAGGTGAAACCGGCAAATATATAGATGAATCCCGCCTTACGGAGATTTTCTTTGAACTTGAAAATAAAGGTGCCAACAATATTAACCTTGTCACCGGTGATATATTCATTCCAACCATAATCCCCGCAATAGAGGCAGCAAAGAAAAGAGGCATTAAGATTCCTTTCCTTCTTAATACCTCGTCATATACAAATATTGAAACCCTTAAAGCCCTTGAAGGCTTAATTGACATCTACCTTCCCGATTTCAAATACATAAGAGAAGAAGATGCCATAAAATACAGCAACGCACCACACTACCCTGACATAGCCAAAGCCGCCATTGAAGAAATGGTTCGCCAGCAGCCGGAATGCATATTTAGCGATGAACCCCAGGGAGTGGAGCCACTCCTCAAGAAAGGTGTCATTGTTCGCCACCTTCTTATGCCGGATATGTTAATTCAGGCCAAGCTAATCGTCCGCTACCTTCATGAGAAATATAAAGATCAAATTTACCTAAGCCTCATGAACCAGTTCACGCCGGATGAATCCTTATCAAAAAGCCATCCTGAAATAAGCAGGAAGGTCACGGAATCAGAATATAACAGTCTGGTTGACTACGCCGCAAACCTCGGCATCACCAAAGCCTATATCCAGGAAGGTGATACTGCAAAGGAAAGCTTTATTCCCCAATTCGATAATACCGGAGTCTAATGTGCAAAGTGGGTCTGCCCCGGATTCTTGCCAATTTTTAGCACAGCGCCGGCATAAACTTTGCAAACAGGAAGAGTCCATCTTCTCCTGCATGAACCTCATGATGAACCTTCGAAGGCATTACCGAAATAACGCCGGGTTCATAGTTTATCTCAGCTCCGTCATTTATACACTTTCCAAATCCTGCTATTACTTCGTGTGTTTCCAGCTGAGGATCATGGATATGATCCAGAATACTGCAGTTAGGAGCTATTCGAACAAGATGATAGCTGTAAGCTCCATCTGTTTCTGCACCTTTCAAAATGTGCTTTAACTCAACACCTTCGAATGTGGGGTGCTTTGACCAGGGAACATCATCAAAACTGATTGTCTTCCCGGGAATCTCAAATTTCCCACTGTTAAATGCTTCAAATACTTCTTTTTTCATGATATGATCCTTTCTCAAAAACTTGATTTCTGACTACGAAATGATCATATCAACTATGCCCCTAGTCCGCCTTGGATAAAATTGCGGACTTTATATACTCCTCGGGAGATATGCCTAACTGCTTTCGAAAAACTCTGTCCATATGACTCTGATCGCAAAATCCCACCATCTGAGCCACATCAATTACCCTGTATCCTTCTCTCAGAAGTTCCTGGGCCTTTCTGATTCGACATTGCATCTGGAACTTGTGGGGTGTCAGTCCGTTCTCCGACGAGAACTTTCTTATCAGGTGATACGAGCTTATATTCACCCTCTGGGACATATCTGCAATGCTTAATTCCATTTCCGGGTTACCGATAATTGCATTCTTTATTATATCCAACTCCCTGGAAATATCGCTCTTCCCGGGAATACACGTTGTAACAAGCGAATAGGTTTGCGATACCGGATTTATGGAATGACAAACATCCGGATAAATGGAAAAGTATTCGCCTTCTTTACATTGCCTGACTTCCTCTCCAATCCTTATGTCAATGCATCCCTCCGTCACTATGCCAAAAACATAATGCCCGGTATGCGTGTGAGGCGGGAAGGAAGTCTTAACATTTTCCATGCTCACCACTTCAATTCCGGTGGAAACATCCTTTATGTATTCGTATTTATTCACAATACCTTCCTTTTTATATCATTCAAATAGCTTACCCATTCCCTTAAGCTGTCTTTGTTTAATTCCTTTAAGGCCTTCGAATAGATTGCAAAAGCACCCCGGTCATCATTCTTCATCTTCCGCAAAGTCTTCTTGGGTCCAAAGTAGTGAATACCCTTGATATCACAATATATTTCAATGCTGTCCACCAAAAGCCAATGCCAACGAAAAAAGCCCTCCTCATCTTCACGAACTGTTCTTGCAAGCATTTTCTCGCACCAATCCAGTTCCTGCCTGATTTCTTCATCAGATTTTGAGGGTAGGCTATCAATATAATCATTGATACGTTTCTTTAAGCCTTCGCCGATACCGTTTTTATCAAGCACGATTTCTCCGTCAAAAATCTGCATAAACTCTTCCGGATCATAGTCTTCCTCAAATGTTTCCACAGGATATACGAAAACATCAAGCACCGTGTTATCAACCACAGAAGCGTCATGATATTTGGCGTGGTCCGCTATTACAAGGGCGTCAAAGTCGCTGTTCTCATTAAAACTTCCGTCTCCGAAAGACCCATAGGTTATTATGGCTTCAGGCTTATAAGTTTCTATCAAGTATTCAGTTATTATTTCCGTTTTGCTTTTACCCATACCCACCTCAATTTTCAACTTCCTTATTTTTGATGCCCCCATTCTTATATTTTAGGGAAAAATGGCATCGGAATTACGAAAAAAGGCGATTCCGATGCCGAAATCGCCTTAAAATCAATTTTCCTAAATGCAAGAGCAACAAGAAATTGGGAATTACATCATTCCGCCCATGCCGGCACCTGCAGGCATTGCGGGTGTTTCTTCTTTGATGTTGGCAACAACGCTCTCGGTTGTAAGGAGTGTGCTTGCTACGCTGGTAGCGTTCTGAAGTGCACTTCTTGTAACCTTAGCGGGATCAAGGATACCTTCCTTAACCATGTCAACATACTCTTCCTTAAGAGCATCGAAACCTGTACCAACCTTGCTCTCACGAACCTTGTTGATGATTACGCTGCCTTCAAGACCTGCGTTTGTAGCGATGTGGAACAAAGGAGCTTCCATTGCCTTAAGAACAATCTGTGCACCTGTCTTCTCGTCGCCTTCAAGGTTTGCAACTGCCTTCTCAACTTCCTTTGCAGCGTGGATGTAAGCACTTCCACCACCACAGATGATACCTTCCTCAGCGGCTGCCTTTGTAGCTGCAAGAGCATCCTCAAGACGAAGCTTAGCTTCCTTCATCTCGGTCTCAGTAGCTGCACCAACTCTGATAACTGCTACGCCACCTGCGAGCTTTGCAAGTCTCTCCTGAAGTTTCTCTCTGTCAAAATCAGAAGTGGTCTCCTCAATCTGCTTCTTGATCTGGTTAATTCTTGCTGCGATAGCTTTCTTATCGCCTTCACCGTCAACGATAACTGTGTTCTCTTTCTGAACCTTAACGGATTTAGCACGGCCAAGCTGCTCAAGTGTTGCATCAGCAAGCTCAAGACCAAGGTCAGATGAAATAACCTGTCCGCCTGTAAGGATTGCGATATCCTCAAGCATTGCTTTTCTTCTGTCGCCGTAGCCGGGAGCCTTAACAGCAACTACATTGAATGTACCACGGAGTTTGTTGATGATAAGAGTTGTAAGCGCCTCACCTTCAACGTCCTCAGCAATAATAAGAAGCTTTCCGCCAATCTTAACAATCTGCTCAAGAAGAGGGAGAATATCCTGAATGTTGGAGATCTTCTTGTCTGTAATAAGGATGTAAGGATCGTCAAGAACTGCTTCCATCTTATCCATATCTGTAGCCATGTAAGCTGAAATATATCCACGGTCGAACTGCATACCTTCTACAAGGTCAAGCTCTGTAAGCATTGTCTTGCTCTCTTCGATGGTAATAACGCCGTCGCCTGTAACTTTCTCCATAGCGTCTGCTACGAGCTTACCTACTTCCTCATCACCTGCGGAAATAGCTGCTACTCTTGCGATGTGCTCTTTACCGTTAACCTTTGAGCTCATCTTTGCAATAGCCTTAACTGCAGCGTCTGTAGCCTTCTTCATACCCTTTCTTAAGATAATGGGGTTAGCACCTGCCGCAAGGTTCTTCATTCCTTCGTGAACCATTGCCTGTGCAAGAACTGTAGCTGTTGTTGTACCATCACCTGCTACATCGTTTGTCTTTGTGGCAACTTCCTTAACAAGCTGAGCACCCATGTTCTCAAATGCATCTTCAAGCTCGATTTCCTTTGCGATGGTAACACCATCGTTTGTGATAAGGGGTGCGCCGTAGGACTTATCAAGTACTACGTTTCTTCCCTTGGGTCCAAGTGTAACTCTGACTGTATCGGCAAGCTTATCAACGCCTGCTTCCAATGCTTTACGTGCTTCTGCACCGTATTTAATCTCTTTTGCCATTATTAATTCGCCTCCAAATCTATTACTTTAAAATAGCCAAAATATCGCTCTGCTTAACGATGATGTACTCTTCCTCGTCAACCTTAACGTCTGTTCCTGCATACTTGGAATAGATTACCTTCTGGCCTGCTTTAACTTCCATCTTAACTTCCTTGCCGTCAACAACACCGCCGGGGCCTACTGCTATAACTTCTGCCTGCTGGGGTTTCTCCTTGTTCTGACCGGGAAGAACGATACCTGATTTGGTTGTCTCCTCTGCAACTAACTGCTTTAATACAACTCTGTCACCAAGTGGTACTAACTTCATGATTACTGCCTCCTTTATATGAATATCATATATTGTTTTTCATATTATTAGCACTCTAACCAAGTGAGTGCCAATCAACATATCTTATATTAGTTTTTAAGCCCTTGTAATGCAACCGCCTTTACATCCATACATTCTAATATATACTCTCATTTTCTTCAAATATCTCTCATTTTCTCCCATTTGCTT
This sequence comes from Lachnospiraceae bacterium G11, assembly GCA_900103495.1. GTDB lineage: Bacteria > Bacillota > Clostridia > Lachnospirales > Lachnospiraceae > G11. Next base: position 171,242 of record FMWZ01000007.1, read on the forward strand.
CTAGGGTGCGATTTTATAGAAATTTTATAATTGAAAAAAGCCCTAATTAAAGGGCTTCTCCAATCTTTTCAAACACTTCTTTTATAAAGGAAAAAGGGACGAATTTGTCATTTGCTTCCATGTCCACAATCTCCTTTGCGGTGGCTGTGGAAGCATCGCAGGTTTCCCCGGGCTGACACTTTACATCGGACAGCTTAAAGTCCTTTTCAAACAGCCACACATCAGAAAAATAATGATCTCCCTTGTGGGTCATTATGAATCTGTAGGGGTCCTTCGAAACATCGAGTCCCGTCTCCTCAAGAACCTCTCTTATCACTCCCGTGTAGGATGTCTCTCCGGCAGTTACGCTTCCTCCCGTAACCTCCCAGTATCCCGCAAAGCCCTTCTCAGGCGCTCTCTTGGTGATAAGATACTTTCCCTCTTTGTTTCTGACGAAAGCTGTAACCACCTGATGATACTCGCCTTCAAGCATGGGATCTGCTCTTCTGTGGGTCTTTCCGGTTAGATTTTTGTTTTCATCCAGAATGTCCCAAAGTTCATCAGGGGAGCTCATTAAGTTTTTGACATAATCATTGTAGTGGCCGTCATCCGGTCCAAAATCATATTTCTCCATATATTTCCTTCCTGAAAAAGGGCCCTATTTAAGGCCCTTTTCCAACTTCTCCCTGTAGCCGGGAGCATTCTTCATATCCAATTTATTAATGAACATTTCGTATTCCGCTTCAGAGATCTTCTCGCTGATGGTCTCCTCCACGTTCTCCTTGAAAGCAACACCAAATGCTATGGAAGGAGTAAGAATGCTGTCCTCAAATTTATCTGCCAGGTTACGAACAGTGGTTACATACTGCTCAGCCTCCAAAGGTTCAGGCATAGGTATAACGATGTTAAAAACGTCGCCATCGCATCTTCCGATTACATATTCAGGCTTTGCTGCCTCCAGAAGAAAATCTGCAACAATCTTAATCAGTCTGTCGCTTTCATCGTCTCCGAAGTGGTCATAGTAGAACTTGCAGTCATTGATATTTGCCTGAACTACCGCAACAGGAGCGATTCCTGCTCTGTCTATAACCTTAATCCTGGATTCGAAATAAGCCTTGGTGAAGGTACCTGTAAGAACATCCAGTTTATCTCTGTCCTCTTCCCTTACACTCTCAACTCTTAGCCTGTGCTCCAGCTCGCCTTTATAAGATGAAAGCTCCTTGGCAAGAAAACTCTTCTCGCCCCAGTTCTCCATCAGCGTAACCAGATTGTTTATTGCAGGAATGCTCTCTTCCACATCTCTGTCCATGTGAAGATGGGCCATAGTACGGTTCCTGAAACGAACCCTTATACCCGGAACTTCCTCAGGATCTATGAAGTCCATGTCCCAGTCACCTACTTTAAGAGTACACTCTCCATGTCTCTCAGTAAGAAACAGACCCACGTTATATCTGTTGTAGATATCACGCATCATGAACTCGATTACAGAAAGATCGTACAAATCCTTGAGGTGGTAACCCCTTATTGACTCCTTAATCTTGGCGTCAAAACTGTAGTTTCCGTAGCTCATTATTGTAATCCCCCGATTAAAAATATAGGTCTATTGTATCATTCCTAGGCCCAATTTACAACCACAAGAGCAGTTCCGGAATCCACCGCAATTTCTGACTGAACCCCAATAAATTCGTTACTTACCCCAAGGGGAAAACCGTAGGTAAGCTCAGCTTTTTCCAAAGTGTACTTAAGGCCCTTCTCCGTTACTCCCTTAATGACAGGGTCAAGGGCAAACAAAGAAACATAGCCTTCCATGGTTTCCTTAAAGGACACCGACTCGTTTCTCATAACGAAGGTCATGCCTTCGCCTTCCATGATGTATCCCTTAAGATCTCTGTCCTTTAAATAAATGAGACTTTGAATATTTGCAATGGTATGCTCCAGCCTTCCGCCGCCGCAGCCGTACATATAAAAGGTCTCAAAACCCTTCTCTATTCCTATCTTAAGAGCTGCCATGGTGTCGGTGTCATCCTTCATGGTGTTAAGGCGAACCACTTTTTCGGGGTTATTCTTTTCAATCTCCGCCAAAGCTCCCACAAAAGAATCGGTAATGGAGTCAAAGTCCCCGACGATTAAATCAGGCTCCACTCCCAGACTTTCACAGTACATTAATCCACCGTCAACGGCAATAACGAAATCACCCTCAGATATGGGGATACTTCCCACCGTCAAATCACCGGCACAAACCAAAATACACTTACTCATTAGTCCTCCAATTATTCTTCTGTCCTTGTAAAAAGAGCCAAAACATCTTTTGATTTATCATTGTCATGATATGTAGCCACAAATCTTTCATTATCAATCCATGTGACGTTGGAAAGAAGTAAGTCTAATCCGGATTCTTCATAATCCATTATTACTGTACTTTCCTCTTCACCTATATTATAACCAAACAGTTTGTGATCTTTTTCAAAAAGAATGTCATAATCTTCGCCACCGCGGAATATTTTCCAATAATTCTTAAGTTCTTCGGGCGCAGGAATCTGCTCACCGGTTTCCCTGTTTTCGTAAATATACTCATAGAAGGCAAATTCTTCATCCTCGTCGTTACGATTTAAGAAATAGAGTCTGTCATCTCTTCCCTTGATAAATTCCGGATTACCTTGTCTGAAGAATATATGGGAATCCTTAAACATACCTCTGTCTCCGGAAAAAAGTTTAACGGCATAAACATCGCCAATTGATGAAACAAACATGGAACCGTCATTAACAACCTGGATTGTTGTATGAACCTCATTCGGCTGTCTGCCTAATGTGATACTGTCAAATATGGGATTTTTAATCATTATATCGCCTTCAGGCGTCCACTTCACAATACTGTCTTTTTCTTCATGACCTGTTCCACCCTCTGCCCTGTAGTAATATCCGTCACATAAAAGCGCACAGAGGTTTCCTTCACTGTCAAATGTGCAATCGGAAATGCTTAAGATTGACACTTCATCATCGTCACCTTCGTAAAACAGGAAATTCTTAGTAGTCTGCTCGTCCGGGAATACTGCAAAGTATTCATCAAAATCTTCCTCTATGACGGCAGGGTTAGTATTATTACCCTCATTTATCGGGATATACCAATAAGGAAGTGCCAGTTCCACAGATTCCTCGGTAAATTCATTTGTATCCGGGTCTATTATGGCAATACGATAGTCGCTCTTTCCGGCGTCATAATCATATTTGTTATAGAAGACGTAAAGCTTCTCATCGATATAAGCCGTTGCTTTAATGAAATCTCCAAGGTACCCAAAATCAAACTCCAGATCCGTAGCCGAATACTTTGTACTTCTCTGCTCATTAATTTCAGTGGTTTCTTCAGCCTCCGGAACCGTTTCCGCCTCGTCGTTTACGATTTCAACCGAATCGGCTGAAGGCTCTGTTTCGGAAGGCGCAGCAACTTCCGCTCCGCATGCGGAAAGGAAAAACAATGATGCCACCAGCACCGATGACGCAATAAAACATACTAATTTCTTCATACCCTTATCCCTCGCTTAAAAATATAAAAATAGCGGGTAGGCCAAGCCTACCCGCGAACTAACTATAGACCCAAACCCTTGCTTACAGTGCAGATGAAGTCCTGTACATTTGTAACAATTCCCTTCGCTGAAAGACTTCCTCTGTCTGAAAGTTTGTTAACCGTAAACTCGGAAATGTCAACGCAATAGAAATAAACCTGTCTGACTGTTCCGTCCTTCAAAACTCTGTATGAAGGAGTCATGTTTCCAGTTGCGATGGTGTGAAGCATTGTTGCCATACAAATAACCGTTGTGGCATCTCTGACCTGGTCTCTCATTCGATCCTGCGCAGTATAAACATTTCCAAACACAGGAGGAAGAGGTCCGTCATCTCTGATGGAGCCTGCCAGAACGTAAGGCACATTCTTCTTTTCAAGGTTGTAGATAATTCCGTTATCTATTTTTTCCTGTTTAATAAACTCGGGGATACTTCCGTAGTATCTTACCCTGTTTAATGTATCCAAATGATTGTAATGGCCCATGGGCTGACTCTTCTGGGTGTAGATATCCTGTCCCAGTGCAGTCTTCATATAAGCGCCCTCAAGATCGTGGGTTGCAAGAGCATTTCCTGCAAGAACCGCATCTACGTAGCCGGCCTCAATAAGCTTTGAGAAAGCATTTCTGGCATCATGGTCAAAAGCAAATGCAGGTCCCATAACCCAGACAATCTTACCGTGCTCTCTGTCGTAGTTTAGGATGTCATAAAGTTCATCATAATCAATTGAGAATGCAGTCTCTCTTGATCTGTTCTGTCTGAAGGCAAATACATCAGACTCTGATTTGGTCTCTCTGAATCCGGTTGAGTGCACATAGATGCCTTCGCTTCCGTCCTCAGTTCTTCCTTCTACAACAAGTTCACCCTCTTTAAGATTCCTGAACTCCTTAACAAGAATCTCACCCTTCTCATAAACTGCAACGCAGTCCATTCTGCTTTCTTTGGCAAGAAGCCACTCACCATTAACCTTAAAGTACTCAGGGAAAATACTGAGTGCATGGTAGTTCATGGGTGCAACTCCATCCTTGGGAGCGGGTGTCAATTTAGCATCCTTTGATGAATCAAAACAAGGGTCGCTAAAATCGGGTGGATAATACTTTCTTAATTCCAGGCTCATTACAAATACAAGACCTCCGTGTAAAACTAATTATTCTCGGAAAGATACATGCTTGCGCGGCTCTGGATAACCTCGCAAACATCAGCGGCACTCTTCTGTCCTGCATAGAATGCCTCAGTTTCTTCCGTGATAATTTTCACGATAGCCTCATCATATGCATTAGTCAAGGTGCAATTTTTGAAGAATTCAATTAATTCGTTAACTTTTTCCTGAGAAATGGGCTCAATTGCAATTTCCTGATCGTTAATGTAGTAGGAATCATCATAGTATTCCTTGCTGCCATCCTCGTTCTCCCAGTAAGGTCTCTCTGTTGATTCCTTACCCATCTTCTCAAGGGCAGAAATCTTTACAGGGAAGTTCCAGGAAGTTGATTCCTGATATTCATCTGAAAGGAAGTACTTAAGGTATTCCCAGCATCCTTCCTTAGCAGCTGAAGCAGAGCTTATTGCATATCTCTCGTAGGCGTTAATTACTGCACCGTTACCCTCTTTAACAGGATATCCGATAAGGGTAATATCCTCGCCAAACTGCCCCTGTTCCGTTCTTGCATAGCTTCTGAAATCAGACAGATACATATTGGTCAAGGCCGCCTTGTTCTCTCTGAACGCATTCTCCATGGTTCTCCAATAGTCATCATCGTCATAGTTGATTTCCTTGGGGAAGTACTTGGTTGTCATCTCAAGGAGATTTGCAAAGTCACCATCGTTGAAGTTACAGGTTCCCTTGTTGAAATCCACATAGTTTCCGATTGCGGAATAGAGGATGTTGTAAAGGAATGATGACTGTGTCTCTCCGTTTATAAGTGCGCAGTCTTCGGGAAGGGACTCGGCATATTTTACAAACTGTTCCATTGTCCAGCCGGGTTCTGTTCCCAGATCCTTTGTCTTGCCTGCAAGGGTCTGAATGGAGAAGTTGGGTACAACACAGTAAATCTTTCCCTCTTCTCCGAAGGCTTCGAAGACATTAATAAGATAATCATCCTTGTTAAAATCAGGATCATTCTCCATATATGTATCAAGGTTCTCTATAAGTCCCTTGTTAATATAGCTGTCAAAAGGAACACTGGGGTTAACCACGATAATATCAGGCATGTTTCCTGAAATAATATCGTTGTTAAGCTTTGTATAAACTATCTCAAAGTCGTCTGCTGTAGCAAACTGTGAGTAATCCTTAAACTGAATTCTGTACTTGTCGCTGTTTTTGTTAAACTCGATAGCACGTTTCTTAACGTCGTTATCGATATAGATTCCACCGATAACGATTGCTGCCTTCTCAACCACATCCGCAGGATCTACCTTTGTAAGAATACCCGCTCTGGGCGTCCAGTCCTCAAGGTCGCTGTAAGCGGCAACAACGGTCTTGTCATCAAGAAGGACTGCATTGTTGAATCCGCCACAGGCAACGTCAGAGTCAACCAGGTCAAGAAGTTCTACAGGCTCAGCATCACCAAAGTTATAGGTGTAAAGTTCAGTCTGGTTAAATGTGAGAAGCAGGTCATAGTTCTGACCTCCCGGTAATATGCTGTATCTGTAGAAAGACTCCGGAAGAGTAACCTCATTGCCGACTTTTCCTGCGTTAATATCTACCTCATAGCAGTTCTGCTTGGTATAATCCTCGTTCCAAACAAGGATATAAGGCTTTGATCTTCCATAAATAATGCTGTAGTCCTGATATTCTGAAAGGTCAACTTCCTTTAAGGGAGAACCGTCCTCAGCACTGAAAGTCACAATTTTCTGATCTTCACCGATGACAATCTTACCGTCATCTGTCAAATTCACTCCACTGTTATAGTAGTAATCCGCATCTCCATCCTTGGTGGAATCATAGGTGCAGGAACTCCACTTTACTGTTCCGCTTCTGTCCCAGCAATAGATGTAGGATTTGTTCTCGCTTACATACTCATCACCATAAATCTCATGGTTATAGGTTACTGATGCGTAGAGATTTCCATCCTTGTCGAAGCTCCCTGAACCAATGCCTGCATAGGTATATTCACCTTCACCATCGACATAGTCAACATCCCCTTCTAAAGGGAATACTTCAGTTGCAGACGCTCCTTCGGCCGAGACCTTCTCCTCAGCCTCAGCATCGTCCTCATCCTCAGCCTCAGTATCACCTTCAGCGGCATCTTCTGTTTCAGCGACTGCTTCCCCTTCTTCCTCGAATATGTGCATATCACCGCCGTCTGTAGACTGTGATATCTCATTCTCGAATCCTGTGAGGATTTCAGCCTCTGTAACCTCTTTGGTCTTTATGTTATAGGTAACAATTTTATTGATTTCGTTACCGGTATCTTCGCTCCAGGCGTGGGTCTGGAAAAATACCTCATCTCCGCTGGCGCTCATAGTGTTAACATATCCGTTTCCGAAATCAATATCAAACTCTTCAAGTTTAAATACATGTTCCTTGTCAAGTTTGGAAGCTACGGTCTTGCCGCCGCCTCCGATTCCACCCTTACCGCATCCGCATCCGGCCAATGCAAGGGTTCCCAGAACCATTACAGTTGCTACGATTAAACTGACTATTCTTTTTTTCATAATTCCTCGTCTCTCCTACCTAACTTCTGAAACCACTTTTTGATATCTTTACGATCTGTGTATCTTAGTTCCTCAATCTTATCTGAAAGCCTCTGCTTGTACTTATCCCAAGGAAGGCTTCTAAGCCACATAATAAGGAAAACAATGGCTACCACTGCCGCATACAGATATAAAACAAGTCTTATCAAGAGGAACAAAGCCAGAATATCCTCATATCCTCTTGCCACATTTTCCCAATAGGGAAAAATAATGCCGTTCATGCTCATGGAACGCTTTCCGAAGCCTCCGATAACCTTTAAGAGGCTTAAGAACTTAAATCTTGCGGCATTCTCAATCATGAAGTACTTGTTTTCCGTTCCCTTAAAGTTGTCGGTAAGCATCTTGTATCCGAAACCGTCAACCACATTGGGAAGGATAATCTCATAACTGTCAATGCCCTTCTCGGTAGCCTCCTCACCACCGGTCAGGGTATTAAACATACTGTAAGAAATATACGCGGTAGGCACGTTATTTCCCGCAGCGTTATTTAACTTATTGTCAGGGCGATCATAAACACCCGTAACCATTAACGGAATGTCATTGACCCAAACCTGCCTGCCTGTAATATCATCAGAACCAAATAACTGCCATGCCAAATCCCTGTCAAGAAGGATATAGTCCTGCATCAGGCTTTCGCTTGAGAAATAACTGCCGTTAACAAGTTTAAGAGGATGAAACTGGAAAAAATCTCCGCCCACTCCGTAGGTCCTGGCGTTGGCCTTGCCTGCCTCTCCTACGTAATCAAGTTCTCCTCTTACGCTGTATGCGTCAATCCACTGTCTTGCATTTGCATTTTCGGACTCGCTGACAACAGATGCCTCTGTCAGCTTCTTCTCAATAGTATTTTGCAATTCACGAATGTTGTAGTAAGTGAATCCATAAGTACTGTCGAAGAAGATAGTTGCCTGAGTGCATTCTGAAATGTTGCCCCAGCGCTTCCACGCCATCTGCTCATCTAAAGAATTAATCTTTGAAGAACAGATTCCCTTTATGATAAAGGCAATCACCAGGGCCAAAATGGCAGTCCCGGCGATTATTAGCCTCTTTAAACCAATTCTTCTAATAATACTTTTCAAGGTAATCCCTTCCCGACTAGTCTTGCAGTCTTACCTGTTTGCCTGCCTCCACCGGCTTGTTTGCTGCAGTAATTACATACTGCCAGCTGTCGATGGGTGCAGAAATTGCTGTAGAGGTATCATCCTCTGCCAAAACCTCTATATCTACTCTGCTTGCGTAATATCTGTTTCCGATAGGTGAACTCTTGGACTCAACAATAAGGATGAACTTACCGTTATTGTCAGATCTGATTGCACTGTTAGGAACAATCATGTCATAGCCCTGAGACTTTGAACCCACAGAAATACTTAATTCCTGACCCGCTGAAACATCACCGCTTACATCAAACACCAGAAGTTTGCTCTTTCCCGGGTTTGCAGGGTCATTCTGAATCTTCTTAAGTTCTACTGTAATGTCGTTGTAATACCAGGAGTTCTGTACTTCGGCAATTGAACCTACACTTACTTTCTTAGCCTGCTCCGCAGTAACGGGAACGCTAAGTGTAAAGCCCTTGTTCTCAGGCTGAATTGTAACAACTGTTGCATTGGCCTCAGCCTTGCCGCCTGAAACAACATTTACATCAACGATGGTACCTGCAATGGGTGCATCGATGGTTGCGCCGATTGCATTATCAAGAAGCTTTTGAAGCTCTTCCTGCTTCTCTTTTAAAACTCTTGCGGTGCTGTTTAACTCAATCTCACCTGGGATGTCCTTTAAGAGCTGCTCTAAATCTGTCGAAGCTTTAGTTTTCTCATTCTCGAGCTGAGCAATCTTATTCTCCAAATCCTTGCCTGACAAAGTTGCATTGGCCTTCATCTGAACCAGGTTGTCATAGTTTGACTTTGCATTATCATACTCAGACTTTGCGGAGTTGTACGCACCCTGAGATGAGCTTGCTGCACCGAAGCTGTTGTAAGCTGCTGCAGCATCTGCGTAGAGCTTGTATGCTGCTTCGTAGGCGGCTTGCGCGGTATTATATGAATCTACAAGTTCATGATAGCTACCCGCGGATGGTGTGCCTGTAGGAGTAGTCGCCGGTGTTCCATTAAGATTGTCAATTTCGCTTTTAATTGATGCGGCATCATGACCAGTTGGCATCGCCGCGTTGATTGAAGCATTTGCCGGATCGCTAAGCCAATCATCAAACAAGGTATCTGCAGTCGTAGAATCTGCAGTGTCAAGACTAACTCTTTTGTTATACGCGGTTTGGAGATTCGAGATAACATCGTATCTTTCATTCATAGAAACCTGCGCGTTATCTCTGGTAATCTTAGCCGCTTCCATAGCCCTGGCTGCATTATCCATAGCCGCTTTAGCTTCATTCGCATTGGCATAAGTCGTTGAAGGTGCAGTAACATTTGAACCTTCCATCTTAGCCTGTGCATTGCTCATTGCGGTCTGTGCGTTTGCAATCTTTGCATCAAGTGAAGCCTCATCATAGCTACCTGTAAGCTGCTGATTCTTAAGAGCAAGAATCTGAGCATCAAGGTTCTCTACTCTTGCCTTCGCTGCCTTAATCTTCGCTCTGTATCCGTCGGTTGAATCTTCTTTCCCTGCCACGGCATCGTAGTAAACAAAGTCAGAGATACCCCCGTCAAGAAGCGCTTTCTTATACTCCACTTGAAGTGTTTCAAGCTCTTCTTTAGCCTTCTTTAATTCATCACTCTCTTTGTCCTGAAGGTGAATCATTACCTGGTCCTTCTCGACCTTGTCACCCTTCTTGACTTCAATGCTCTGAATATCTCTGGTTTCAGGAATCTGTACGTTATATAAATCAGCGGATTCTATCTTTCCGCTTCCTCTTACCTTCGCTGAAATCTGTCCACTGTTAATGTACTGAGCCGTAACAATGGGCAATGAATAATTCATAATGGTTTGTGAGAAGAAGGTGAGCACAAGCATTACCGAAAGGAAAATGATTGCCGCTGTTTTGACCCATTCTCTCTTGTTCTTAGTTTTCTCAGACATTTCTTAAATACCTCTCTACCCCTTAATACCACTCTGGAACGTAATACCTTCTACAAGGTAATCCTCTCCATAAAGGAAAATCAATAAACTTGGTATCATGTAAATTGTTGCCACCGCAAAGGCCAGTCCAATCTCTCCCGAGTTAATCTTCGAAAGGAATACCGACAAAGGATGCAGGGCTTCATCGCTTAACAGAATAATTGGCTGTTCAACCATATTCCAATAGTCTATAAAAATGAGAATTGCTACGGAGCAAAGGGCTCCCTTGCAAAGAGGTGCGCAGATTTTACTAAATATCTGCCACTCTCCCGCTCCGTCAATCTTGGCTGCTTCAATGAAGGAGGAGGGGATTTTTCTCATGTTTTTCGTAAGTAAATACACCGCAAAGGGTGAGAATATACCCGGGAGCCAGATGGCCCACCTGGTATCGATTATTCCTAACCAGTTGGATACCAGAAAGTTCGGTACAAGAGTAACCTGGTAAGGCATCAAAGTGAGGATAATATAACCAAAGAATATTATCTCCCTTATCCTTCCCCTGTATCTGGTAAAACCGTAGGCCGCTAATAATGCCACAAACAGCTGGAATCCCACAATTGGAACAACAAGAATAACCGAGTTCCAAAACTTGAAAAGGTAATCCGGGCTCTTAAACAGAACCGTTAAGTACTGGCTTCCGCTGACCATGTCAGGGATGAACTTAAGATTGACCTTTTCGGATATAAACACCCTTCCGCCCTTCTCACTTCTGGCAAAAACAGAGCCATAGTTGGATGATATCTCACTGGCTCCCATGAAGGAGTTTGTGACGGTAAGAATAATGGGTGTCAAAAACATGATTGCAAACATCGCCGCTATAATTACGCAGATGCTGATGTTTATTCCATGTATTATTTTTCTTCTTTTCTTTCTGGCTTTTAAAGGATCGTACTTAGAAGGAGTATTCATTCTTCCACGTCCTTTCCGAAGTGATTCTCAATTGCGAAAAGCACTCCAATGATTACTATCATAGCCAGAGACATATAAATCGCCGCTGATGAAAGCTTCTGGTAATCAAGATTACCAAACATGTTGTTCATAAAATGCTGTAATAAATAAATGTTTTCAACCGGGTGGTCCTCAGTTAAAAGGTATACCTCCCTGAATACTTTGAAGCTGCTTATAAGAGACATGATGGTTACAAAAAGAATTGTAGACGACATGTATCTTAATTTGATATGTACAAAAATCTGCCACTTGTTGGCGGATTCAAGCTCTGCTACCTCTATTAAATCCGTGGGAAGATTTCCCAAAGCTGCCATAAACATAATCATGTTGTAGCCCAGGTTCTTCCACAGAAAGAGAATAACTATAACAAAGATTGCCTTGTCAGATTTGAGCCAGTCAATCTTGTCTCCTCCCAGGTTAACAATCAGATCATTCACCGCACCGTTGTAGTGGAAAAGCACCTGCCAGATAAGTACGATTGATGCGACAGGTACCATCATTGGGCTTAAGAAAGCTGTTCTGAACTGAGAGTGAAAGGGCAGTCTCTGATTCAGTACCACTGCAAGAAGAAGTGAAAGCACCACCGCCAGGGGAACTGAAATGGCAGAGAAAACTGCCGTGTTTCGAACTGCTCTTTGGAAGGCTCCGTTCCTTGCAACCTTGGCAAAGTTGTCAAGGAATACAAATTCATGAGCTATGGGGTTATTAACCATCGAATAGTAAATAACCACAAAGAAAGGAAGCACAAAAAAGATAAAAACGCCAAGGAAGCTCGGGGTGAGAAACCACCTCGAACTCCTCTTGCTTTTCTTTGTGAACTTTGTTGCTTTTCCTGTTAATTCTTTAGTCGTTCTCATCTAAGTAAGTCTGTATACGGCTCTGAATTACTGCAGCCGCATCCTGCGCCGTTTTGCCTCCGTCGAAGAAAGCTCCGGCTTCCTCCTCGATTATACCATAGATAAACTGATCGTAGTTGATACTTCCTCTGGCATTGTCAATCAAATCCATGAAGGCATCAACATCTTCCTGTGTAGGAGGGAAAATTTCAAATGTATGATTTCCCATACCATATCCAATGGAAGCTACCTGCTGCTCTTCTCCGTTCTCATCAACATATGTTTCAGGTACCATTAACTTCTCAAGCTGCGCATCAAACGCAGACCTAAGACTGGGAATCTGCCAGGTGTTTGATGCCTTATATGCGTCAGGGGAGATAAAGCTTTTTACAAACTCCCAACAAGCATCTTTATTCTTTGCAGCGGCGTTGATTGCGTATCCGCCGTTTGTGGAAATTCTTGCACCGTTACCTTCGTTTCCTGGGAAGCCGATAAGGGTAAATTTACTTGCGTCATCACCAAAGATTGCCTTTGTAAGGAGATACTCGTTCATTGATGACATGTAAGCCTCATAAATTAGAGTCGTATGGTCAATTATTCCTCCTGCGGGATCATATTCATCATTATTCGGTGTTTCCTTCGGGAACATGTTTGCTATCTCAAGAAGATTGGTAAAATCGTCATTGTTGAAATTACATGTACCCTCCTGCCAGTTAATGAACTGATCATAGTTGGTATAGAGAAGCATTGCAAGGGCACTCTGTCTGTCGGTCATATACATGTAATCTTTGCCCTTATTCTTTTCAAAAACAGCCTTTGCTTCATCTACGGTCCAACCCTGCTTATCACCTACATCTTCCTTCCAGCCTGCAAGGGTCATAACCGTAAATGAGTTGGGAATGCAATAAAGAGTTCCCTCTTTTGATGTATTGGTCTCAAGTACAGATTTGAAATAATCATCTCTGCTGATATCAGGGTCCTTATCAAGATACTCATTAAGGTCCACAAGGAGTCCCTTTGATGTAAGTCTTTCTGTGTTTAAGTTGCTTGCGTCAAGAACATCCGGACCTGTTCCTGCAAGAATGTCATTATTAAAGGCCTCAACTGCCTTCTGCCATGCATCCTCACCTTCTTCTACCACATAAGGAATAACCTCAACTCTGTATTTATCAGATTTACGGTTGAAATTAACAATTGCTTTCTGAGAATCGCTTCCGCCTCCGGAATAACTGAAGGTTCCGAGGGTAATAATCTCTTTCACAGGCATATCAGCTACGGCAGTTTTTCTTAAAATACCTACCTCATACTGGGCATCATCCTCATAACCATCACCCATAATTACTCCGAACTCATCTTCCTCTGCACAGAAAACCTGTCTGATATCCCATGAAGCAATGTCGGAGTCAAGCCACTTAAGAACTTCTGTTGTAGCACCGGTTTCAGTGTTTAATTCAAACAAAGCATCTGCAGTTCTTACGTATGTCTGGTCGTTCTTTCCTACCAAAACTTCCTCTATATCAAGGTCTTCGGCATCTCCGCTGAAATCAAGCCACTTCTCTGTTGACTTTGTATCAAAGTTAACCTTAAATGCTTCCTGGCCCCCTTCTTCACCCCAGCCTGTCAAAACTATGGTTCCGTCGGAAACAATACCTGTACTTTGAACCCACTGAATTCCTTTGATATCTGCTGTGGCAAGAAGATTACCTTCCTTGTCAAATTTCCAGACTTTGTTTTGTCCATCATTAAGAACAATCTCGTCATCTTTGGTGGCGATCATAGCGCTTATATATGAATAATCAACGCCTTCAACCTTGACATCCTCTGTAATATTTTTTTTGCTTATCTCATTTCCATCAGCGTCAATATGTACCAGCCAGTTTTCAAGCTCATCACCGTTATTGCCGCTCTTTCTTTGCTGAACAACCAGGCTGCCATCACTTAAAACTGCAAAGTTATTGGCAAACCATGCCTCGGTATCATTAATTCCTGCTGACGTTTTCAATCCGGCTTCTTCAGGAGCAATCTTTCCTGCTGTAAGATCCATCTTATAAAGGGTCTGAGTATATATCTGAGTTGCCTCATTATAATCACCGCCCAGGAAATAATAATAGTTGTCTTTAATATGTCCATTATCAAGATATCCCGTATAATCAATGTCCATAAATGAAGCAGCGTAAACAAACTCTTTACCCCCGTACTGCTCCGCCTCTGTTGCTGCTCCGGACTTATTCCCGCCATCTTTTCCGTCTTTGCCGCCGCAGGCTGCAAGAGAAAGAATCATTGCTGAAGCAAGAACCATTGCCAAAGCCTTAGTAAAAAACTTCTGCTTTCTCATAATCTCTTCTTCTCTCCTCCAAAACCAAGAAATAAATTCAAATTGATTAACTACAAAATATGCGAATAATTATTCTTTGTCTTTCAACATCTTGATTGTAATACAGCATTTAAGCCTTGTCATCTTAAGTATTTCTTAATTCCGGATTAAGACATCTTAATGGAAAACTTTATTTCAAGGCATCAAAAAACCCGCCTACCATGCGGTATGCGGGCATTTGTACACTATAAAACCTTTGATAAGAATTCCTTAAGTCTTTCGTTTTCGGGCTTTCCGAAGAACAAATCAGGAGTATTCTCCTCTTTAATCTGACCTTCATCAATGAAGAGAACCCTTGTAGCGACCTCTCTTGCGAAGCCCATTTCGTGGGTGACAATCACCATTGTCATTCCATCCTTGGCGAGCTCCCTCATAACCTCAAGAACTTCCCCTACCATTTCAGGGTCAAGGGCTGAAGTGGGCTCATCAAAAAGCATTACCTCAGGATGCATGCAAAGGGCTCTTACAATTGCAACTCTTTGCTTCTGGCCGCCGGACAGCTGGCTTGGATAAGCATTGGCTTTATCCTCAAGGCCAATACGTTCAAGCAGTGCCATAGCTTCCTTCTTTGCATCCTCCTCATCCATCTTAAGAAGCTTCACAGGACCGATGGTCATGTTCTTAAGAATGGTCATATGAGGGAAAAGGTTAAAGTGCTGGAACACCATGCCAATCTTCTGACGGTACTCATCAATATTAACCTTCTTATCCGTTATGGGAGTTCCCTCAAATTCTATGGTTCCGGATGTAGGCGTCTCCAGAAGGTTTAAGGATCTAAGAAAGGTGGATTTACCGGAACCCGAAGGTCCCACAATAACCACAACTTCTCCCTCCTTAATCTCTGTGGAAATGTTGTTTAATACATCCAGCTTGCCAAAGCTTTTGCATAAATCCTTTATTTCGAAAAGTATCTTACTATCGCTCACTTGCTCTAAGCCTCCTTTCCCATAAACCTACCAGATAGGAAAGACCGGCTACCATAATAAGATATATTATGGCTACGGCAACAAGAGGTAAGAAAGCTTCATATGTACGGCTTCTTATAATATCTCCTGCACGGGTCAGATCCATGAGACCGATGTATCCGCATACAGATGTCTCCTTCAAAAGGACAATAAACTCGTTTGCAAGAGCGGGAAGTATGTTCTTAAAGGCCTGGGGCATAATGATGTATATCATTGTGGAAGCATAGGAAAAACCAAGGCTTCTCCCCGCCTCAAACTGCCCTGCATCAATGGACATAATTCCGCTTCGCACAATCTCCGCCACGTAGGCTCCGGAGTTGATTCCGAAAGCCAGTATGGCCACCACAACCTTGGAATTGTAGCTGGCAAATATTACATAGTACATAATAAGGAGCTGCACAATCATGGGCGTACCTCTTATGACTGTAATATAAATCCAGCAGATTCTGTCAAGGATGAAAAGCTTTCCTGTCTTTGAATAAGTGGAACGGATTGTGGCTACCAGGAATCCCAAAAGGATACCCAATAACACAGCGAAAAGCGTTATAAGAAGTGTGGTCCCAAGACCCTTGAAAATCATTTTATAACGCTCTTCCTCTATAAAGTTCTGTATAAGTTTTTCTTTAAAAGTCACGAGGACTCTCCTTAAGAATTATTTTTTACGAACAATAATAACCTGAGTTGCTGTTGTGTATGAAGCAGTGAAATCAATGTTCTTAAGACGATCTTCTGTAACAGTCATACCTGCCATACCAAAGTCTGCCTTACCTGACTGAACTGCATTGATGATTGCATCGAACTCCATATCTTCGATAACAAGCTCATAACCAAGTTTATCACAGATTGCCTTAGCAATGTCAGCGTCGATACCTGTAATTTCACCATTCTCGATGAACTCATAGGGCTCGAAAGCAGCGTTGGTAGCCATTACAAGCTTGCCGTTGGGATACTCGGTGTTTGCATTTGATGTGTACTTGAAGGTTCCCTTGGTCTCATCACCAATGTAGTTGCCGATGATTTTGTCAATTGTTCCCTCGTTCTGAAGCTCAGCCAACGCATCGTTAATGTCTGCTGTAAGCTGTCCATTATCCTTGGAAACGCAGATTGCATAATCCTCAATTTCGAAGGGATCGTCAAGAATCATAAGGTCATCGTTCTTAGCTACGAATGCAAGTGCGGGCTGGTTATCGATAATAACGCAGTCAACTTTGCCCTGCTTAAGTGCCTGTACAGCATCGTTACCCTTGTTGTAACGCTCGATGGTTGAACCCTCTGCTTCATAATCTGATGCGTAGATATCGCCGGTTGTACCAAGCTGAACGCCGATTGTCTTTCCGGGAAGATCGTCAACACTGAATACAGTGTTTGCAGCTACGCTTCCGCCACATCCCAAAAGTGCCACGCTCATAATGCCTGCAAGTGCAAAGCTTAAAATTTTGTTTAACTTTTTCATAGTATTATCCTCACTCTTTCTACGTTCTTTTTTATAAACTTGTTTGAATGAAATAATACTATCACAAATATTTATGCATTGTAAAGTAGAAATATGCATAAATATTTAAAAAATTAATTTCTTTTTGTATACATAATAACTTTATCGTTGGCTCTGATAACCGTATCACCCCTGGGGATAATCACCTGATCCTTACGCCTTATCATTACAATCATGGCAAGTCTTGAAATATCAAGGTCCTTGATTTTCTTATCTTTCCACTCGCTTTGAGGCTTGATTAACACCTCTTTAAACTCTGTCTCATCTGAGAGCATGTAGTTTTTGCCCTCGCTAATAAGAGAATAATGTTCAACGAAGCCTGCGGAAATAATACCTGTGGGAATAGCCACCATTCCAACTCCCAGGAAGGAAATAACAATGGCAAATGCCTTTCCTATCGTTGTTACAGGATATATATCTCCGTATCCAACTGTAAGAAGAGTTGAGGCTGACCACCATATGCCTGAAAAAGCATTCTTGAAAGCCTCAGGCTGGGCATCGTGTTCAACGGAATACATGCAAAGAGACGAAGCCACCATGAGAATCAATATCATTACGCAGGATGAGATAAGCTGGTTTTTCTTCTCCTTAAGGACACTTGTGATGACATTAAATGCATCATACTGTGTATTTATTTTGAATAATCTGAATATCCTTATGACGCGAAGCAGTCTGAAGGCAACCGCTCCTGCCGGGAAGAACAAAGGCAGGTAAAAGGGAAGGAATGTCAGAAGATCAATTAAACCGTAAAAAGAGAAAACGAACTTAACCCTGGCGCCAAGTCTGGATTCCCCGGGATATAAATACTCCGCCGTCCATACCCTTAATATGTATTCAACGGTAAATATAAGGGATGTGACAAGCTCTATGCCATCCAATACAGCCGTGTATGGTCCGGACTCCTTATATGTGGAAAAAAGCGTCGCAAACAGGTTAATGAAGATAACTACAACTATAAAGTAATCAAAGGATCTGCTTAACAGGTTATCCTTGGTACCTATTTGAATTATATTGAAGATACGTTCCTTATATTTTCTCATGTCTACTCTAAAGATATTTCTCCCTGAGTTCTTGTTAAATAGAAGGCTATCGCTTCCGTCTTCTTATCCTTGGTAATTACTCTGACGATTTTCATCACCTTGTTGCTGTCAAGAATACCGCCGTAGTATTTAATGTCGGGGTTGGAGCTTTCGATATCAAAGGATACCCACTCGGAATCGGAGCCAAAATCTTCTATTCCGCTGCGGGAATTTATGTACTCAACCACAAACTGGCTGTTTAATCCGGTTTCACTTTCGTTTCCGTTGGGGCCTTTTATAAGGATGTCGAAAACGCCGTTTTTATCAACTTTAATGCCGCCTTCATAGCCCTCGGAATATGCGTTCTCAATCTCGCCGCCCAAATCCACCTGAGAAAGGTACCAGTTGCCCTGTGTATAATAGTTTTCCATGCTGATGGCTTCCTCAAAGCACTCTGAGTAGGACATGTTTCGGAATCCCATTTCATAGTCGCTGATGCTTGATGCCTCCATATAATAGAGGTTGTTATCTTCGTCAGCCAATACCATTTCATAATAGCCGTCGGTATAGAGGGGCTTAAGCTTCGTTCCGGCATTTACAATTACCTGCTCACTTGTAGTATCATAGCGATACTCATTGTCAGGTATTGCTTTGGTAAACGAAAGATTGCATTTCGTTGTTAGCATCTCGTCGGTTGCAATATCAGCAACAATATAATTGCTCTCGCTGTATAACAGTTCCCCATCGTCATACAGACAGAATTTCTGGTAAGCACCCATGGGCTTAATCATGTTGATACGGTCAATCATGATTAAGACGTTAGGATCCGTAAGGAAATATTCCGTATGTCCGCCCTTCACTGAAACGCCGGGCAAAACATAAACCAGAACTGCCGCCTCAGAGTCGATGCTGTAAATATTTAAGTCCGCATATCCGACTCCGTCATCACAGAAAACGAGTGCATAATCATTTTCTTTTCTGTGTACTATATAAGACTCGGAACCGTATCTGTAATCGTTTGTAAGGCTATCCACAAGACCATCGTAATCTCTGCCGGGAGATCCGAAAAAGTCTCCGTTTATTTCGGGAACCACGTATACTTCCGGAACCTCCAGATATTTTTCATTGAAAAGTCTGGGGGCTTCATCAAAATATACCGTGGCATAGAAATCTCCGCTGGCATACGGCGCCAAAACATAGGGGCCAAAGTAGATTGTTACCCCGTTGTAGCCAAGCATCCAGTTAATGGAAGAAATATCCGCAAATGTATCATCCAACGCACTGTCTAAATCATAGAACTCGTTCTCTCCATATTTATAAATAAGGTCCTCAGCCACATAGTCTTTGAATCCCTCGATATCAAAAACCACCTCGCTAAATTCCAGATTCTCTCCCGTGGCAGTGTCAATGTTATCGGCATAGACTCCATACATTCCGTGGGCTCCGCCATAATAGTCATTCACGCTGTGGACAAGAGTAAACGCCACTTCATCTGCCCTGATTACATTTGTTGATATACTGCTGTAAAGTGTTGGCCTCCAGCTCATATCCCCAAAATCTTCCTCGTAAGATTCAAGGGTGGAGTCCACATATTTCTTATATTCAGCGCTTATCTCGACGCTTATCTCGCTGACTTTCTTAGCAAGTTCGGGATACTTTTCGGAGTCCTCCTCTGAAAGAGAGAATGTATCATAGTCTGCATAGCAGACAACCTCACCATCCAGTTCTCCTTCTTCGTGGTTGGAAACCTTGCCGCCTTCTATAATATCCATAGCCTCTGTGCGGGCAGTTTCCTTTACATTGGCATTACATACCAGGGTTGCCACTTTCTCAATGAAGTTTTCATCAAAACCGGTGGACATACCAAGGCAATAATGAATACCCGTAGCAGAGTCAATCCAGGTTTCATATCCCATACCGTCTCCACCCTTAATGAGAGCTTCGGTATTACGGAAAGCAACTTCTTTTTCAAGATTGGGATTAAAGTAAAGACCGGAAATGTCTTCACTTTCTTTTATAGAATAGTCAGTTACCAGCTGAGCTCTTAAGCACAGCTCCTTTCGTTCATAGACAAACTGTACCTCAAGCATCTTGCCGATTGAAAGGTCATATACAAAATACTTGGCTTCACTTGAAAATCTGGGAAGATCTACCGAAAATCCCATTTCACTTGAAACCTCAAAGGGTCTTATTTCTCTCATGGGATTGGCTATCCCCACTTCACCCTCTTCAGGTCCCAAAACGGATGTGGCTTCGGTTTGTTCTTCCACGGATTCGTGTCTGCCAAAAAAGCACCCTGTCATCGAAAATGTTATGCAAAGAATAAGCACTAAGCTTAGTACTCTTCGGATTCGTCCTGTCATTGTCTCTCCTGAGCTAGTTCTTTTTCTCTCTTACCAGATCCTCTATCATTTTGTCCTTGGCAAGATTCTCGTTTAATAGTTTTTTGTTATAGTCAGAGATTGAATTTAAGAAATCCTGCATCTCTGTATCGTCAAAGATATCTATCTGATATCCTCTCTTACGATTGCGGTCCATAAGGTAACTGACTCTGACCTTAAAGACTCTGTCATATTCCTTGAAGGTTCGATCTCTGGTAACCTCATCTCTCTTGAAATCGTTAATCCAAATCTGAAGATGCTTGCTGAGACTTCCCTCCGGAACCGGTCTGTCAACCATGGCATAAATCAAATCAGGGAAAACTGTTTTGGCATACTCGTTGGATCCCAAAAGGTTTAACTTCAAGTCAAGAGCCAGAAAGCCATTCTCATTCCGCTCTGCCATGGACTCTTTTATGGTACTCCTTACATCATAAAGAGCAAGCCTGTCTATGATGAACAGATAAACAATGGCGTCAAAAACATACGCCATGGGAGTCCACTCTATTCTGTCTGTTATGGCTCTTCCTATAAAGAAAGCAAACAGTCCGAAGGCCTGTGTTGCGGAAAGCATTATAATGTTCTTCCTGGAGGCTTCTGTTTTGGCAGCAAAGCCGTAAATGATTGCGGCTATGGACAGACCAAAATATGCAAACAGCAACGCATAGAATACGCTGTGCATGGGGCCGTAGGATTTCTTTAATACGGAAACTCCGTCCTCCACCACCATGGAAACATCCTTATAGAATACGTCGGAGTGACCAATGGTAAGCACGCTGATATAGACAGATGTACTTACTGCCATTGCTGTAAAAACAGCCCATCTCGGAAGCTTTATCTGGCACAATGTGAAGATGCTTATCATTATAAGCATCATAAGATAGCAACCACCCAGGTAGGTAATCTTTGTGGCGGTAATTGCTTCTCCCAGGTCCTTTGAAACAGCAGCTAAAAGGTATCCCACGTTCACAAAAGGGATAAGCATGTAAACTATGGTATAGCAAAGTTCAAAGCTTCTGCGCCATTTCCAAAAATAAATAATCGAGCAGACCAGAGTGAGTAATGCAGTTATAAAGTAATAAACTATTACATCCATGCGCTGACTCCTTGTTTGTACGGTTATTGTTTTCAGACCCTTTTCCCAAATATATCATAAAAACAGGTAGGTGCAAAGTGCCCCACTTATTCGATTATTCCCCCGCCTATCACGCAGTCATTATCGTCGTAGAACACTGCAGACTGGCCCGGTGCCGCAGCTCGAACCGGCTTGTCAAAGGTAATTTTGATTCGCTCCTCATCCATTCGTTCCAGGGTTGCATCCTCAGGCACGTGATGGTATCTCACCTTAGCCTTGCATCTTAAAGTCTCTCCCGGTTTCAAATCTTCAATGCTCTGGAAATTTACCCGATTGCAGATTACTGTATCGTTAAAGATTTCCTCCTCATCGGAAAGAACAACTTCATTGGTTTCGGGTCTGATTTCCTTTACAAAAATCGGATGACCCACAGCTATTCCAAGGCCCTTTCTCTGACCTATGGTGTAGTGAATGATTCCTTTATGGGTTCCAAGGACATTTCCTTTTGTATCCACAAAGTTTCCCTCGGGCAAAGGTTCTCCATCATAGTTCTCTTCTATATATCCTGCATAATCGTCATCGGGAACAAAGCATATCTCCTGGGAGTCTGCCTTGTGTGCCACAGGAAGTCCTATGGACTCGGCTATATCTCTTGCCTCCTGTTTTGTAAGTTTTCCAAGGGGCATTAAGGTCCTAGAAAGCTGCTCCTGGGTCAGACGATAAAGCATGTAGGTTTGATCTTTCTTGGCGTAATCCGCTTTCTTAACTGTGAATCTTCCGTTATCAAGCTTTACCACATGGGCATAGTGCCCCGTTGCCACATACTCTGCGCCCATATCATTTGCAAACTCAAGCATCTTTGCCCATTTTATATAACGGTTGCACTCTATGCAGGGATTTGGGGTTTTGCCCTTAATATAGCTGCAGATAAACGGGTTAATTACATTCTCCTTAAAATCAGCAACTCCGTTTATAACATAGTAAGGAATATCAAGTATGTCACAGACCGTTCTCGCATCGTCTGTCTCACAGCACTTGCCTTCCTCCCCAAACTGCGTATGTAATATTTTGACGGTGGCTCCGATAACCTCATATCCTGCCTTCTTCAAAAGATAGGCAGTTACTGAGCTATCCACCCCACCGGACATTCCGACTACAACTTTTGACATAAAAATCTCCTGTCTAAAAGACTTTTCTTCATTATACTACAAGATGTGCAATATGGGGACTGTCGTGTCTTTGCATACGCAGTGTGCAAAGCAGGACTGTCCCAATGCCATTAAGTTAAGATTTCTATCTCTTGATAATACGATAACTTCGTGGCGATATTCAGCATTTTTATTAACTGCCAGGTTTCCTTACAAGTTTGTGGTACGCAAATAAGACAGGAGCCAATCCTGTCACATGGGATCTTTAGCGGCAACTATATTTATACCCGATTGCCAAGAGGCACGTATCGCCTGGTGCGAACCTTTCTTTTAAAAGACCTTCCCGGACGAACATCGGTCAAGTAGCGAAGAAGCATTTCCTCAATCTCGGCATTCTTTATCCG
>FMWZ01000010.1 GCA_900103495.1 Lachnospiraceae bacterium G11
TGATACATCGGATAAAGAATGCCGAGATTGAGGAAATGCTTCTTCGCTACTTGACCGATGTTCGTCCGGGAAGGTCTTTTAAAAGAAAGGTTCGCACCAGGCGATACGTGCCTCTTGGCAATCGGGTATAAATATAGTTGCCGCTAAAGATCCCATGTGACAGGATTGGCTCCTGTCTTATTTGCGTACCACAAACTTGTAAGGAAACCTGGCAGTTAATAAAAATGCTGAATATCGCCACGAAGTTATCGTATTATCAAGAGATAGAAATCTTAACTTAATGGCATTGGGACTGTCCCCATTTGCACCAAATAGTATTATGAATTCCAGAACAACCTCTCGGCGTTCTCTTTCGTTATTCTCTCCACTTCTTCCGTGGTGATTCCCTTACACTCTGCCAGCGCTTCCACTACATAGGGAAGAAGGAGCGAGCTGTTTCTTTTTCCTCTGAAAGGTACCGGTGCCAAGTAGGGGCAGTCGGTCTCAAGAAGGATTCGATCCAGGGGCATTACCTCTAAAGCTTCACGAAGCTTCTTGCCATTCTTAAAGGTAAGAACTCCGCCAATTCCAAAGTAAAAACCAAGTTTATTGATAATCTCGGCAGACTCTTTCGTGTAGGAATAGCAATGCATTACACCGCCGACTTCCTCTGCTTTCTCTTCAAAGAGAATATCAATGGTATCCTTAGCTGCTTCTCTCGAATGTATTATAATAGGAAGATTCACTTTCTTGGCCAGAGCAATTTGCTTTCTGAATGCGTCTTTCTGAATCTCTCTGTCAACGTTATCCCAGTAGTAATCAAGGCCGATTTCACCGATGGCTACGACCTTTTCATTCTTGCAGAGGTCCTCAAGTCTGGCTAACGATGAATCGTTTATCTCATCCGCTGAATCGGGATGAACTCCCACAGCGGCATATATATAAGGAAACTTCTCCGAGAGGAGTACAGATTCTTCGGTTGAGTTCATATCCGCACCGACATTGATAACTCTATCTATATTGTTATTCGGAAGGGATTTCAGAAGCTCATCCCTGTCTTCATCGAAAGCCTCATCATTGTAGTGAGTGTGGGTGTCGATAATCATGCCCTACCTCCTGTTTTCCTTGACATCGTCTATTATATTAGAGTATTATTTTACTGTTGTAAATACGGGGCGTGGCTCAGCTTGGTAGAGCGCTACGTTCGGGACGTAGAGGTCGCGTGTTCGAATCACGTCGCCCCGATGGTGAAATTACAAGGGTTTCAAGATTTTGAAACCCTTATATTTTTTAGGAGAACATAAATGGACAGCACGGTAATTGTGAATGAAGGAAATCCTAAGAAGGGTGTTACAGGAACAACGCTAAAAATCATCGCAATCGTGACAATGTTTATCGATCACTTTGCAGGTATTTTGGTATCACCTTATCTGGACCAACTCTATGAGAGGGCAACCGATTTGGGTAATGGCCAAGGGTTGTTGTACACACATCCGGAAATTCTTGCGGGAAGATTCCTATACTTTCTTATGAGCGCTATCGGTCGTTTTGGTTTTCCTATTTTTGCTTTTCTTTTAGTTGAAGGCTTCACACATACAAGAAGCGTAGCAAAATACGCCAGAAACCTTGCCATCTTTGCAATCATTTCAGAGTTACCCTTCAATCTGGCTCTTGGTAACAAGCTTTTTTATCCCGTTCACCAGAATGTGTTTTTTACGCTGTTTCTGGGCCTCATCTGTATTTGGATGATTGATAAGTTTGCTTTCAATCGCCAATGCCCGGAAAAATTGGCTCCTCTTAGCTATCTTGCAGCTGCTTTATTGGGAGCAGCCTTAGGCTATTTCTTTACACGAACATGGATTATTGTTATTCTTTGGAAACTTGTCGATGTTCCGAACTATTGTTATTACATTGCCGGAGCAGTAATAGCGCTGATTGTGCATTTGATTGTCAGTCGTCAATGGGATACGGAACGAAAGAACAGATATACCGTAGCAGTTTTTATCACGTTGGTATTTGCGGCTTTGGCTACTGCTTTGGGTACTGACTATAACGGAATAGGAATAATGACAATTACTATTCTGTACCTTTACAGAGCCAATAAGAAAAAGGCCTTTGCATTAAGTTGTGTTATACTTACAATTCACTCACTTCTTGAATGCGCGGCGTTCCTGATGCTGATTCCCATTTCAAAGTATAACGGGGAACGTGGTAAGACTATTAATAAGTATTTCTTCTATGCTTTCTATCCAGTACACTTGGGGCTTTTGTATCTGGTAGCGTATCTGTTGGGTATCGCGCCTTTTGAAATAAAATAAGATAAGTAAAGAGGTAAGGATTAAATCCTTACCTCTTCTTTTTTTCTCATTTTTACCGATATATATATAGAAACCCCTGATTATGCACATGGAGGTGCGGCATGAAGGTAGAGAATAAGACAATCTTTATGGGAGACGATACCCTGAAAAATCGTCATTCGAACACAAAGGCCAAAGCTCAGTCTACCAAGGCATCAAATGGTGTTGCTTTTAAAGAGAATCTTGACCCCATAGTCCAGAAGAAGAAAAAGGCAAGACAACAGGCTATGAAAATAATTGGTGATGCATTCAAGAATGAAACCAAACTTGACATGGAGCAAGAGGAGCGTCGCCAACGACTTAAGGAGCTCGAGGCTGAAATCGGTGAATATAAGGAAGCTATAAGGAATATAGAGAATGAACGAGCAGACCTTAGAAACCTATACGAGGTCCCTGAAGGTAGTGATGAAGAAAATGATCTTCGACTCCTTGAAAGAGAAGTCGAAAAAGAAATGAGGTTTAAAGGCAAAGTTGTAGTCTTCTCACGTGAGGAACTAGAACGTCTTGACGAAATCCATAAAAAAGGTCTTTCTGAGTACCAGGAAAGGTCTCTTGAAATGAAGAAATCCGAAAAGTTTTATAATGATGGCGCCTTCGATGATGAGCGTGAATTCAGAATCGTAAAATAAACCTTAACTCAAACAAAACTTGAGCGCCTGAAATACCATCCCATGCTTGATGCCCGCGAAAAGGCTGATGCTGTTCTTGATGCTGCAAGTGATGAAATACTTGGTATGCTCTTTGAAGAAGGAAAAGAGCACGTAGACGAAGAATTAGAGGAAAAGGTCGAAGAAGTCAAAGAACAGAAAGAAGAAAAGGAAGAGTTCGAGGAAAGAATCGAAAAAGCAAAAGAAAGAAAAGAAGACGAGAGGAAACTTACAGAGGAGATTCTCGAAGGTGTTTCCGACCTGCAGGCTAACAGCGCAGATTTGAGCAACGCGCAAGATCAGGTTAAAGAAATGCTTAATAATCTAAAGATTCTTGAAGAAGACATCAAGGGCGCAGCAGTGGATGAGGAAGTATAAGTTACAAATCTGAGGTGCAAAAGGGGACAGTCCTGCTTGGCACACTACGCATGCCAAGACACGACAGTCCCCTTCCTGCACCTAAAAAAACGCAAAAAAAACACCGACCCCGGGGATGAACCCCAAAACCGATGCCTTGGAATGCGCCTTCAGGGACTCGAACCCTGGACAAATAGATTAAGAGTCTACTGCTCTACCAACTGAGCTAAAGGCGCGTTTTTCTGAACGCAAATATGATTATATTATATAGATTCGCACTTTGCAACACTTTTTTTTACAAAAATCCCATTTTCTAGGGTATTCCGTCATATTCAACAAGAAAATCTCTGAAATTCCCCACTAAACAAAGGCAAGTTGTTACATTCTGAAACTTTATTACACAACGGGAACAGAAAATTTGACAAATAACTTTCTACCATGTTATATTTAAGGTGCTGAAACAAAATTCCAGCAACCCACTTAGAAGGAGGATATTACTATGAGAAAGAACAAAGTACTTGCTTTAGTTTTAACAGCAGTAATGACCCTCGGACTTGTATCCTGCGGAAGCGAAGCAGCACCCGCAGCTGAGACCAAGACCGAAGAAGCAGCTCCTGCTACCACAGAGGCTGAAGCACCCGCTGCAACAGAAGAGCCTGCTGAAGAAGCAGCTCCGGATACCATCACAATTATGGTTCCCCCTGTAACAGCAGATTATGCAGACATGCTTGCTACATGGATTGCAGATTTCAACAAAGATTATCCCAACATTACAGTAGAAGTTATCCCTACATCATGGGATGAGCACACAGAGAAGCTCTCCACCATGGCTCAGGCCGGTGAGGCTCCCGACATTGCTGAGGTTTCCTACAGCGCAATCGGAACATACGTAGACATGGGCGTAGCAGTTAACGTAGCAGATTATATCGACCTTTCAGATTATGATCAGAACGCTCTTGATTACATGACACTTGACAACACAGTATACGGCCTTCCCCTTTACCTTACAATCCAGGCTCTCGGCGGAAACAAAGAGTTAATGGAAGCTGCAGGTATCGACGTAGAGGCAGTTCAGAAGAACGGCTGGAAGTACGAAGACTTCATGAAGTACATCGAGA
Organism: Lachnospiraceae bacterium G11; assembly: GCA_900103495.1. Taxonomy (GTDB): domain Bacteria; phylum Bacillota; class Clostridia; order Lachnospirales; family Lachnospiraceae; genus G11. The sequence continues at coordinate 4,459 of FMWZ01000010.1, forward strand.
AAGGTACCACAAAGGATTGCTTCGGTTTCGTATTTGCTAACTCAGGCGTAACAACAGCTGACTTCGTAAGCATTTTCGGTGTTGGCGCAGGTATCACCTCAAACTTCACAAAGGATCTTAAGTACGCATACACATCCGAGAACATGCTCAACCTCTTAAAGGCAGTTGAGGAAATGACCAAGTCAGGTTACATGCCCAACTACGCAGTAGAGGCAGGACAGAGACTTGTAATGCTTGAGTGTGGCCAGACAATGATCACAGGTAAGGCAATGCCTCTTTTCGAAGGTTCAGTTAACAAGAACAATGCAGGTATCGCAGACGGAACAGCTGCAGAAGGCTCTGTAGAAGTTCAGTACGTATTCCTTCCCGTTCCCACAATGGAGAACGTTAAGGAGTCTTGCTTCGGTTCAGTTGACGGCATGATCGTTCTTAAGAATTCAAAGAGCGACGATGCTCATCTTAAGAATGTCTGCACATTCCTTGATTACATCTGCTCAGGCGACAGAGTAGCAGCTACAGACAATCAGTTATACTTAAGCTGCGTATGTAAGAGCGGACGTGAGGCACAGGCAGGTGCAACTCTTGACCAGACTGAAGGAAATGCAGCAGCAACAGAGAGATGTATCTCCCTTGTTCAGGCACCTCCTACAGGAATCACAGCAGAGCAGGCAGCAAATGCCAAGACAATTATGGACGAGGTTATCGTTCCCAAGTTCCAGGCACTTATCGCAGGAGAGACAACTGCTGAAGATATGTTTGAAGCGGTAAAATCAGAAGCTTTCGACCTTCTCGGCGAAGACAACTGTGAGACAGGTTTTATCAAGTAATAGTAAAGTAAATTAACATAGCTGATATGGGCCTGCCCTGAACGACAGGCCCGTATCACATACTTTAGAAATTTAATTTTTACCGAAAGATTTCTGTGTATTATAGGAGCCCTGCGGTAAGGGTTAACTTTACAAAAAGGAGAGTATACATGGCGAAGAACAAGAATAAGTCCATTCCTAAGAAGCCGTTTCGGTTTACGGTGGACGATATAAACGGATATCTTTTCATAGCGGTGGCGATTATCGTATTTGCCTTTTTCACAATCTATCCTGTGGTATCGGCGGTAACCACCAGCTTCGAGAACTACAAGCCTTTCGGCTCAGAGTGGGTGGGATTCAAGAACTATGCGGACACCTTCAAAAAGGATCTGTTCTGGAAATCCCTTAAGAACACAGCGGTATATACGGTGGTAACCGTTCCCTGTTCCCTCTTTATTGCCTTCGTAGTGGCTGTAATGATTATGCCTTTTAAAAAGAAGACACAATCTCTTTTTAAGTCAATGTACTACATTCCTGCAGTTGCATCAGGTGTGGCAATGAGTGTTGTATGGCTTTGGATTTATGATTCATCACCTTCAGGCCTTTTCAACCAGGTGCTTACACTTTTCCATATACCTACGCAGAACTGGCTTGCATCAAGTAAAACCGCCATGCTCTCCCTTATTATCATGGCGTTACTTAGCGGACACGGAAGCAGCATTATTATTTACATAGCTGCACTCCTAGGAATTGACAACACTTACTTTGAAGCAGCGGAGATAGACGGGGCTACCTTCATGCAGAAAGTAAGATACATAGTATTTCCATTGTGTAAGCCCACTACCCTTTTTCTCCTTATTACGGGAATAATTAATTCCTTCCAGGTCTTCATGAATGCCTACATGATGACCGGTGGTGGGCCTGATAATAACACGACCATGATTGGTCTGTTGATATTCAATAACGCGTTCAAGAACGGCAAATACGGACTGGCCTGTGCTCAGGCGATACTCTTAGCGGTGGTAATTGCGGGACTGACAGCCATCCAGTTCAAAGTCGCCGGCGACGACGTAGAGTACTAGGAAGGAGGAGAGAATATGGCAAGTGGACTTTATTCCCAGCATCTGGACAGACCCTACGTTTACAAAATCAGAAACCTGATTATAGGATTGGTTTTACTGTTTTGCGCGTTAGTGGTGCTTTTCCCTTTGGTTTATATGCTTGCTTGGTCCTTTGGACCAAACCTGGAGACGGCTTCAAGTTCTTATCACATTTTCCCTACGACCTGGACTCTTGACTCCTACAAAGCATTTTTCGATTTCAGTGATTACTCGTGGAAGTGGCTTCTTAACAGCTTTATTGTTGCTCTGGCCACGGTGGTAAGTAACGTCGTATTCGCAAGTATGGCGGGCTACGCTTTTTCCAAAATCAATTTCAAGGGCAGAAACTTCCTGTTCTTCATGATTCTGGTGGCAATGATGATACCTTATCAGGTTACACAGGTTCCTCTTTATATCCTGTTTGTCAACAAGTTTAAGATGACCAACTCGTACCTGGCACTTATCTTACCGGGATGCGTAACCAGCTATAACATATTCCTGTCGAAGCAGTTTTTCTCAAGCATTCCCACAGCACTGATTGAGAGTGCAAAGGTTGAGGGAGCTTCACAGATCAGGATTTTTAACAGCATAATACTTCCTCTTTCGAAGACGGTGCTTGCTGTTATGGCAATAAACACATTCGTAGGTTCCTGGAATACATTCTTCTGGCCTTTCCTTGTAACATCACAGGAAGCCATGTACACAATCCAGGTAGGACTTAAGACATTTAAGTTCGCAAACGGAACCTTGCTTTCACCTATGATGGCGGGAGCCTGTGTATCCGCGATACCTATGTTCATTCTATTCTTTGCATTACAGAAGTATTTCCTTGAGGGTGTAACAATCGGGGCAGTTAAGGGTTAATAAATTAATTAGGAGCGTAATCCTCATGAATTGGGAAGACATTAAAACAGAAGAAAGAAACGCAAATACAAAAAACATAGACGCTTTGGAAACGGCTGATATGCTTAAGCTCATAAACAGCGAGGACAAGAAAGTTGCTGAAGCGGTGGAAAAGGAAATCCCCCAGATTGCCAAGGCTGTGGACATTATTTCCGAGCACTTCAAAAAGGGCGGAAGACTCATATACTGTGGTGCCGGAACCTCAGGAAGACTTGGAATCCTTGACGCAGTGGAGTGCCCGCCCACATTCTCTACAGAACCTGAGCAGGTTGTGGGCCTTATTGCAGGCGGCTATCCCGCAATCTTCAAGGCAGTGGAGGGGGCTGAGGACAGCCCCGAGCTTGGAGAGAATGATCTTAAGGAATTAAACTTCACAAAGGACGACGTTCTTGTGGGAATCGCTGCATCGGGAAGAACTCCCTATGTAATCGGCTGCATGAAATACGCCAAATCAGTAGGAGCTCCTGTTTTGTCTGTAACCTGTTGTCCCGGATCCGACATAGCTAACCTTGCGGATGTATCCATAGCACCAACTCCCGGACCTGAAGTAATCACAGGTTCTACAAGACTTAAGAGCGGTACCGCCCAGAAGCTGGTGCTTAACATGCTTACCACCGGCTCCATGATTAAGCTTGGCAAAGTATACGGAAACCTTATGGTTGACGTTAAACCTTCCAACGAAAAGCTCATTCACAGATGTAAAAAGATTGTATCTGATGCTACGGGTGTTACAATAGAAGAAGCAGAAGCATATCTTGACAAGTGCGGATACAGACCCAAAGTGGCAATCGTAATGATTCTTTGCGGTGTTGACTCCGAAACAGCCAAGGATTTGCTTAAGAAAAACGATGAGAGAATCTCAAAGGCAGTAGAAAAGAAATAAGGATTCGCCTATGCTTCCCTTGGAAAACTTCTATAAGAAAGATAAACACCTTGTAATAGGTCTCATGTCCGGAACCAGCGCCGACGGAATCGACGCTGCACTTTGCGAGATTGAAGGATATGGAACCGACACAAAGATTAAACAAGTGGATTTTCTCTTCACCCCCTTTCCCACGGAGGTAAGAGACAAAATATTGTGGATTGCAAGCGGCAATGAGTGCAATGCAGAGGAAATCTGCAAACTTAAGGCCCTCCTTGGAATCCTGTATTCCGATGCCTGCCGTGCCCTATGCGAACACGCAGGCGTTTCTGCGTCTGAAATTGACCTGGTGGGAAATCACGGCCAGACAATCTGGCATATTCCCAAGGAAACAGAATATCTTGGACGTAAAATCACCTCCACTCTCCAAATCGGAGAGGACGCCAATATAGCAGAAGCCATGGGCTGCCCCGTAATCGGAGACTTCAGAGTAAGAGACATGGCAGCAGGCGGACAGGGAGCTCCTCTGGTTCCCTACACAGAGTTTCTCCTCTACAGAAGTGAGACGGAGTGTGTGGCCCTGCAGAATATCGGTGGAATAGGCAATATCACCATTCTTCCCCCGGCATGCAGGTTAGGAGAAGTAACTGCTTTTGACACTGGTCCCGGAAACATGGTTATGGATGCGCTCATTATTCACGCCACCAGAGGCAGAAAGCAGTTTGATGAAGGTGGGGAATTTGCCGCAAGAGGAAGAGTAAACGAGAAGCTTCTTAACTACATGCTCTCGGACACCTACCTTTCAAAGCCCCTCCCCAAAACCACAGGAAGGGAGCAATACGGCCCCGCATATGTGGATAAGATTCTAACTTTCGCAGAGCCCTTGGGGATGACTGACTATGATAACGTAGCCACCGCCACAAGATTTACCGCGGAAACCATTAAGATCGGTATAGAGAAATTTGCACCTGTTAAGCCCACAAAGCTTATTGTAGGCGGCGGCGGAAGCCATAACAGGATTCTTATGAAAAACATAAAAGATCTCCTTCCCGACTGCAAGGTATGTACCTGCGAGGATATGGGATTTAGCTCCGACGCCAAGGAAGCGGTAGCCTTCGCCCTTTTGGCCCATGAGGCTGCTTACGGCATGACAAATAATGTCACAAGCGTTACAGGAGCAAAGCACCCTGTCGTAATGGGAAAGATTTCAATTTAGAAAAGGCAAGGAAATGGATTTAAAAGCTAAAATCGGGCAGAGAATTATGTCAGGTTTCCCCGGACCTGAAATGAACGAAGAGTTTATTAACCTGGTAAAAGAATACAAGGTCTCAAACGTCATTCTTTTCAAGCACAATATCGTCAATAAGAAGCAGCTTAAAAAGCTTTGTGCAGATATCCAGACTCTGGTTAAGTCTGAGACAGGACATCCCGCACTTATTGGCATCGACCAGGAGGGCGGCGTTATAACAAGACTTCCATCCGACTGCGTCAACGTGCCCGGAGCCATGGCAATAGCCGCAACAGGGGATCCCGGCTATGCAACTAAGGCAGCGGAGATTACAGGAAGAGAATTAAGAGCTCTTGGAATTCAGATTGACTATGCCCCTGTAGCTGATGTAAACAACAATCCTCTTAACCCCATAATAGGTTCAAGAAGCTTTGGAGATACTCCTGAGCAGGTATCAAGATATTGTCTTGCCACCTTAAAGGGCTTCAACAACACAGGAATAATCGCCACCGCCAAGCACTTCCCGGGCCACGGTGACACAGCAAACGATTCCCACGTAAGCCTTCCCATGATTGATAAGTCTTTGGATGAGCTTTATGAGATGGAGCTGGTTCCCTTCAAAGCCCTTATAGAAGATAACATTCCTTCAATCATGACGACTCACATTCTTTTTCCTCAGATTGAAAAAGAAAAAATCCCTGCAACCATGTCCCGCCGCATAATCACCGGCCTTCTTAAGGAAGAATTGGGATTCAAGGGCCTTATCACCAGCGACTGCATGGAGATGGGTGCCATTGCGGAATACTATGGAACCGCCAAGGGTGTTGCCGCTGCCATGGCAGCAGGCGTAGATATGGTTATGATAAGCCACACCGTATCCAAGGCCGTTGAAGCCATTAAAGAAGTGGAAAAAGCTGTCGCTGACAGCAGAATCTCCATGAATGAAATGGACGAGTCTGTTGATAAGATTCTCATGTATAAGAAGCAGTACTGCTTAGATCCCAAGGGAGAAGCAGGAACCAAGGAGGCTTTTGAAGCATCCGAAGAAATCAGAAATAAGACAATCACCCTCGTTTCAGGCAAGATTCCTCCTCTGGGAGACAAGCCTGTATTTGTAGGCTGTGCAGATTACCGCTCCGGAATGGTTTCAAACGTAGAGATCAACGATACCACTTCCGCAGGCTTTATGGCAGGCAGAATTGGCGGAGATTCCTATGTAACCACCAAGGACCCCACCGACGAAGAGATTGCAAAGGTAGCAGATTACGTTAAAGGCCATACAAGTATAATCGTTAATACATATAACGGACACCTCTATGACGGCCAGATGAAACTTGTCAAAGCCATGAGCGATATGAACATTCCCATGATTCTTATTGCTCTCAGAAACCCTTATGACTTAAAAGACTTGCCTTCTCATGTGGCAGGTATCGCAGCTTGGGATTATTCCAACGAAACCCTTGCAGCCCTTGTTCCTTTTGTTACAGGCAAGGTAACACCTACCGGCAAGATGCCTATTAAACTGTAAAAGGCAATATAAGACAAAATAAGCCAAGAATAGCAATTGTTAAAGCCATATTCCGATGATAACCTTAGGATAAGTGTAAAAGGGGGTTATCATGCGAAAAAGAATTACGGCTTTAATAATTGCTATTTGTGTTTTAGGGAATTTGATAACAGGATGCGGAGGCGAAACAGGAAATGTTGAAGCGCCTGTAGAATCGGCCAAAGAGGTATTGGAAGCGCCTACACCCGAACCAACGGATGAAGTACCTGTTGAGCTATCGAAGGAAGAGCAGATTCATCAGAACATGCTTGACTTTTATGACATGTGGAAGACCGGTTATATCTTTAAAGATGAGTATGTTACAGACCAGGATCAGTATTACGTAAGGTACTCAAGAGAAGAATACAAAGGCACTCAGTTTTCCGTTCCTGTAACAGTGTCTGAGGCCCATGGCTATGGAATGCTTATCCTTGCCAATATGTCTGATTATGATACTGAGGCCCATGACCTGTTCGATGGAATGGTCAGATATTACAACGCCCACAGAAGCTCCATCGGACCACACCTTATGAGCTGGATGCAGGCAGATAACGGAGCGGCACTTATTGACGGTGCCGACGACGGTGAAATGGAAGACGGCGAAGGAGACTCTGCCACAGACGGAGATATGGATGTGGCTTATGCGCTTCTTTTAGCGGACAAAATCTGGGGTAGTGGCGGAGAATTCGACTATAAAGCCATGGCCATTGATATGATAAATGACATCATGGAATATGATGTTAATCACGATACCTGGATGACGAACCTTGGTGACTGGTCTTATGACGCCGAGCCCGGAAGCAAGTATTATGCTGCAACAAGGCCCTCTGATTTCATCATGACTCATATGCCGGCATTCTACACCGCTACAGGTGATGAACGTTGGATGAAAGTCTACGATTCTACCTACGAGGTTATTGAGCAGTTTATCGATGAATATGGCACAGGGCTTCTACCGGATTTCATGGTACTTGACGAGAATGGGAAATACGTAGCGGCTGACGCTTTTTTCCTGGAAGACTCTACGGATGGGCAGTATGCATACAACAGTTGCAGAACTCCCTGGAGAATAGGTCTGGATTATGTGCTTACAGGGAATGAACATTCCAAGCACTTTATAGATACGTTAAATTCCACCATGATGGATATTTGCCTTGGAAACCCCAATGCTATTGTGGCGGGATACACTATTGATGGTGAAAAGAAAAGCAGCGAGGAGGAACTCTGCTTCACAGCGCCTTTCCTTGTTATCGCTGACATCGGAACCACAGAAGAGTGGGAAACAAAACTTCGTAAGAAGGTAGTCAAGCGCCCCAGGGGCGGATATTACGGCGACTCCATCAAGATGATTTGCCTTATTATTGATGCGGATTCATATAAGGTTCCGTATACTTACCCGTCAAGAGAAGTGAGCTTTGAAGGTGAGAATATCAATTCAGAGACTCTTCTTGGACCAATGACCAAAGACGATTTAGTGGCAAGCTATACTACACTAAAAAATCAATTGGTATATTCAGTTGGAACGATACATGATAAGCACCTTGTTAAAGCCAATCACTATTCCTTGTCAGATTTACAAAACCTGGTTAGCAATCTAAACCCGGATTATATATTTATAGAATCAAGACCCGAGGCAAAGCAAAATGCGGACGCAATAGATGGCCCATTGGAAATGATATTTCTTTATTGTTTTGCCGAAGAAAACAACATACCCGTAAGGTTTATTGATTCCTGGGAAATATCGGACGATGAGACTCCAACTTCAACAGACGACTTAAGAGATAATGAGATTTTCAAATTGATAAACCGGAATCTGACAGAAATTGATGAGAACAAAACGATAGTAATCTTTTATGGGACTAATCACTTTTATTTTCAGAAGCCAAGGTATGAGAAAGCCGGGTGGATTGAAAACAACATAGATAATGCAAAGCAGTTATTTGAGAATGAAGGAGAAACCTTTACTTATCCGGGATCGATGAAAAGCGAGGTATTAAAGTCGATAGAGTATTACACGGAAGATCTTCCTGAAGAAATAGAGGAAAAAGTTGGCGATAGAGAGATAAGAGAAGAGTATTTAACTGCAGCATCACAAAAAGTTGAGGCTTTGCAAGGGTATTTGGATTTGATAGAGGGTTAAAAATGTGAAGAAGGGAATCATATAGGATTCCGAATTAAAATAGTGTAGAATATAATTTATAAATTTTGTAAGAGGGAGAGTGTAAAAATGGAGGGGGAAAAGAAGAAATATACCCTTTGGGATAATCTATGCTACAGTTTCGCCTGTTTTAAGAAGTGGCATCCGATTACCCCGGTATTTGGAATCCTGACGGCAGCAGGTCAGTGTGCATCTTTGTACATTTGGCTATACGCTGTAAAGTGGATTATTGATGTGGTTGAGAAATCCGAGAACCCGGCAGCAGAAGTAAACAGGGTTCTTATGTGGATTGTCATTTTTTCTACAGTTGAACTGATTCTTTTAGTTATTTCTACAAAGAGCCAGAAAGCTTCGGCATGGCGTCAAACCGACACCAGATATAGCCTGATGCTTATATGGCTTCTGAAAGTCTGGACAATTCCTTACGCAGAAATAGAGAAACCTGAGACAGAATACCTGGTAGCCAGATCTCGTGTAGCAGTCAGAAATGACGTACAGGGAATTCCCGGGTTATATTACTATGTCAACAGAGGTCTTGCCGATATCTTAAATCTGTTATTGGTATTGTTCTTGTGGCCTTTTTAAATCCTATTATTTCAATCATTATTATTGCCGTGTTTGTGGTAAAAATCCGTCTTGATAGGGAGGTGACAGAGTACGAGAAAACTCTGTTATGGGAAGGAACGGCAAAAGAACGTAATGAGTATGAGATTATAATTCAGCAGTTATCCAATTATGGCTACGGAAAAGATATCCGTCTGTACAGGCTGCAATCTCCTATGCTCGAAAGACTCGGGGTGCTCAGAAAACACGTTTTTAACAAAAACTGTGAATTCCAAAACAAATGGATGAAATTCCTTTTGGTAGGAAACGTAATGGAGCTTGTTGAAGAAGTGCTAACTTACGGATGGCTTATTTACCTGGTTTATATCCATAGAATTACCATCGGCGATTTCACACTGTATCTGGGAAGTATTCACAGTGCAATTTCATCTCTTTCAATTCTTTCCGAAAAGGTAGCCGGTTTCATTCGCTGCAACGCTGAAATCAAAGTATACAGAGAATTTATGGCAGATGATATCTCTAATCCTTATGATGAGGCTGAACCGAAACATACACTTGAGTATGATTACAAAAACTATCTGGAAACCATGCATAAAGTGGGTCAGCTTAAGGAATGGGATGTAAATGCAAAATATGAAATCAAGTTTGAAAATGTCTCTTATATGTATTCAGGTGCGGACAGATATGCCCTTAGGAATCTAAATATCACAATGAATCCCGGAGAGAAACTGGCGATAGTCGGACTTAATGGTGCGGGAAAGAGCACATTTGTAAAACTTCTTTGCAGATTATATGAGCCAACGGAAGGAAGAATCCTTCTCAATGGAAAAGACATAAAAGAATATGATATCGATGAGTATCGCAAGTTAATTGCTCCCGTTTTCCAGGATGAGGAAACTTATGCTTATTCACTGGCTCAGAATGTATCTTTGAAAACAAAAGAAAAGACTGATTATAAGAAGGCAGAAGATAAAATCAGAGAGGCCGATCTTGGGGATAAGCTTGATGAGCTGCCTAATGGCATTAATACGCCACTGTATAAATATCTCAGCAGCGATGGAATAGACTTGTCCGGAGGACAGAAAGCGAAACTGATGCTTGCCAGAGCACTTTATAAAAACGCTCCCGTAATCATACTTGATGAGCCCACAGCTGCCTTGGATGCTCTTGCTGAGGAAAAATCATATTTGAACTTCAACAGAATGGCAGCAGGAAGAACAACGGTCTATATTTCACACAGACTCTCTTCTACAAGATTCTGTGATAAGGTTGCCATGTTTGATAACGGAAGCCTTATTGAGTACGGAACCCATGAGGAACTTTTGGAAAAGAAGGGTAAATACTCCGAAATCTTTGAGGTTCAGGCCCAGTATTATAAAGAACATAAAGAAGAGGAGGGTATGAAAAATGAGTAGTTCCAAAATTAAAACATTTCTCTTCTTTATGAAGGACGCATCAAAAGAGAAACCGCTTTACCCTGTGCTTTTTATCTTACAAACATTGATAACGGGTCTGTTTCCTTTTGTGAACCTGTATCTTACTAAATACTTGCTGGAAGCTTTTACGGAAAATGCGGGAATAAAGAAGCTTGCACTGCTGGGAACATTGCTGGTTGTTTTCAATTTCCTGTTTAAGGGATTGATGATTGTTTTGGAGAGAAACATAGCAAAGATATCTATGTACCTCTCAGACTATTATAATGTCCGCTTATCACAAAAAGCAGCATTGGTTCCCTACAGCTATGCTGAAGATCCAGAAATGATAGAAAAGGCCAGAAAAGCAAGAGGTGCTTTCTTCATTTATGCAGGAGGAATAGAAGGTTTGATGAATAACATCTCACCTATTTTCTCCGGAATAATCACGGTGACCGGTGTTGTGACTATTGTAGCAATCAATGCACCAATACTTCTTCTGGTAGCCATTTTGGCAGTTATCGGAAGTGCCATTACCGTGTGGCAGACAAACAGAGTTAAGAAAATCGAAGTCGAAGAATATCCCAAGATGGACCGAGCCATGGAATATGTTTTCCAGGTGCTTAGGAAGAATGGAATTGCTAAGAGTGTTCGACTTTATGATGCATCGGAAATGCTTGCTACGGAAGTCAGTGAAGCCACCACAAGCTTTTCAAAGGTTTTTAGACGAGTAGGAAATATAACTGCCAACTGGAACTGTGTGGGAAGCTTCGTAAATTTCCTTAAGAACCTGGCTATTTATGGATACCTGGCATATAAGCTTCTGACAGGAATGATTACAATAGGTGATTTCTCGCTTTTGGCTGGTTCAGCCAATACTCTGAAAGACAGCTTGCAGGATATCATTACGAAGATTCAGGAGCTTGGAAAAGAGCTTAGCTTCTTAGGCGAAGCCGCAGAATACCTTTCCATGGAAGAAGTAAGCCACTTGGGTTCTAAAGAATTAAAGAATGACACCATACCCGAGATTGAGTTTAAGAATGTGTCATTCAAGTATCCCGGAACGGAGAATTATGTTCTTAAGGATATCAATATAAAGATACATCCCGGCGAACACCTTTCAATTGTAGGTTTAAATGGTGCCGGTAAAACGACCTTTATTAAGCTTTTGTGCCGATTCTATGATGTAACAGAAGGCAGAATTCTTCTTAATGGAACAGACATCAGAGAATACAAACATGAGGATTATATGAAAGAACTGGAAGTAGTATTCCAGGATTTCAAAATGTTCTCACAGACGATTCGCGGAAATATCGTAAATGGAGACTGGGAGAATCCGAATAAGGAATTAGACAACATCATTAAGATGAGCGACCTTAAATCTCTTGTGGATAAGTTACCAAAGGGCGTCGATACAATGATGGATAAGCAGCTTGATAAAGAAGGTTTCGAACCATCCGGAGGAGAACTTCAGAAGCTTGCCATAGCAAGAGCCCTTTACAGAGATGCGCCGGTTGTTATCCTTGATGAGCCTACGGCTGCACTGGACCCCATAGCTGAATATGAGGTTTACAGAAAGTTTAATGAATTGGTAGGAGGAAAGAGCGCTATCTATATTTCCCACAGACTTTCATCCTGTCAATTCTGCGACAAGATTGCCGTATTTGCCGATAAAACCATTAAGGAATACGGAACTCATGCGGAGCTGGTACACAAGGAAGACGGTATTTATTCCAGAATGTTTGCGGCCCAGGCAAAGTATTACGCTTAAATCTAAAACTTTTATAAACAATCGCCAAAGCCATCGCTTAAAGCGATGGCTTTTGACATTTACACGATATCGTGATATTGTTAAACCGCGAGGTTAAGTCAAATGGAAGAATACTATACAGTTTCACAATATGCACGTGAAATGGGAAAGGATCCCGGAAACATCAGAAGGATGCTTATAAGCGGGAAGCTAAAAGGAGAAAAACTTGGTAATCAGTGGATAATACCTAAGAACACCGTTTACCCTGAAGATGCGCGTGTTAAATCAGGAAAATATCATAATTCGCGGAAGAAGGCGGATGTGAGAAAGAACAACCCTGAGCTTATGAATACTCTCAATAAAATATGCGAAAAGATGAAGAAGATATATGGATCCTCTCTTGAGCAAATAATTCTATATGGTTCCTATGCAAGGGGAGAGGAAACCAGTGAGTCTGATGTGGATATTGCGGTTATTCTTAAGCAAGCTCCCGAGGAAGAAAACCATGATTCAATGACAGATATGTTGGTTGATTATGAGCTGGATTTAGGAATAACAATTTCCGCTGTAACACTGGATTCTGTCAGCTATAGTCAGTGGATGAGGATATTACCCTTCTATATGAACATCGCAAAGGAGGGCATAGTATTGTGGAAAGCAGCGTAGAGGCGTTATCCAAGTTCAGATATGATATGGGAATAGAAGCATTGGAAGACGCAAGAATCATGTATCAAAACGGAAGATACAAAAATGCATTGAACAGAGCCTACTATTCTATATTTCACATGATGCGAGCTGTTAATGCATTAGACAAATATGATAGTAGTAAACATAGCGGTGTTATTGCATTTTTTAATCAAAACTATGTAAGAACAGGAATATTTCAAAAAGAATTGTCAAAGATAATCAAGTTGGCATCAGAAAACAGAGAAAAGGCGGATTATCTTGATTTCTTTGTCGCATCAAAGGAAGAAGCAGAAAGGCAGATAGGTAGAGCAGAGTCTTTCAAGAGAGAGATAGAAAGATTTTTAAATGAGAAAGGAATCCATCCGTATACATGATTAACCAGGATAAAGCAATGATAAACAGAATGCTCAAGCGAGAAGATGAGATAGCATATGAGAAGGCAATTGCCAGAGACTTGGAGAATGCCAAGAAAGAACTCGCCAGGAAGGATAATGAATTAGCCCAGAAAGATGCTAGTATCCAAGAGTTGAAGAAAAAACTAGAAGAAAAATAATTATAGGAGGAGCCATGTCTATACTTTCAAGAATTATAAGAACTGCAGTTCCGATACCAAAAGTTGAAAGTTTCGATAAGTATCTTTTCATCGGGCCACACCCTGATGATATAGAAATTGGTGCAGGGGCTACGGCGGCCAAACTGGCGGCACTTGGAAAGAAGGTTACTTTTCTTGTATGCCTCGACGGAAGATATGGGCTTGAGAATGCGACTGAGGGAATCACATCAGAGGAGCTTATAGAGATAAGGAAAAAGGAGGCTGTTGCCTCGGCGAAGATGCTTGGAGTATCCGACGTAAGATTCCTTGGCCTTTCGGATGGAGGATTCTATAGAATCGGTCTGGAGGGAGGAGAGATCCCTGATGAAGGAAGCTTACTTGCAAAGATGGCGAGGGTAATAGGAGAGGTACAACCGGACATTATCTTTGCTACGGACCCGGATGTAAAGAGCGAGTGCCATACAGACCATATAAATGTTGGGGAGTGCGCCAAGAGACTGGCCTTTTTTGCTCCTTTTAAAGATATTATGGAAAAATTTGGAGCCGGGAATGCACAGGTGAGCGCAATTGCATTCTATATGACCGGAAGACCCAACCGATATGTTGGGACAGGTAAAAGGCTGATCGACAAACAGCTTGCTTCAGTCTTCGAATGTCATAAAAGCCAATACCCTGAGGGTTGTCCCGACATAGATTCATTAAAACTATACATTAATCTAAGAGCCTTTTTCTTCGGATTAAGAAGCTTTAAAGGACGGGCAGAAGGCTTCCGTGTACTCGGAAGAACCCACATGCACTGCCTGCCGGAAGCAGAGAAATAATGGGTGGAATCGTCCGCCCAAAAAGTGTAAAATAAGAAAAGAAATCGTCTTTAACTTTGGAGGTAGAAAAGTGAAAGTATTAGTTATTAACTGCGGAAGTTCATCATTAAAGTACCAGCTTATTGATTCAGATACAGAGGCAGTTCTTGCAAAGGGACTTTGCGAGCGAATCGGAATCGAAGGAAGCTGCATTACACATAATAAAGCAGGTGCTGACAAGCAGACCTGGACATCGCCCATGCCCGACCACACCGAGGCAGTAAGACTTGTTGTTGAGAAGCTTACAGATCCTGAGGTAGGCGCTGTTAAGTCCTTATCCGAGATTGACGCCATCGGACACAGAATCGTTCACGGCGGCGAGAAGTTTGCTTCAAGCGTTGTGATCAACGATGAAGTTATTAAGGCTATTGAGGAGTGTAACGACCTTGCACCTCTTCACAACCCTGCAAACCTTATCGGAATCAGAGCATGCCAGAAGATTATGCCTAATGTTCCCATGGTTGCAGTGTTTGATACAGCATTCCATCAGACAATGCCCGAGAAGGCTTATCTTTATGGTTTGCCCCTTAAGTACTACAGAGAGTATAAGATTAGAAGATACGGCTTCCACGGAACCAGCCACGACTTCGTAAGTAAGAGAGCGGCTGAGATTCTTGGAAAGAAGAGAGAAGATTTAAGAATCATCGTTTGCCACCTTGGAAACGGTGCATCCGTATCTGCTGTTAAATACGGCAAGTCCGTAGATACATCCATGGGTATGACACCCCTTGAAGGTCTTATCATGGGAACCCGTTCCGGTGATATCGATCCTGCGATTGTTGATTTCATCGCCCAGAAGGAGAACCTTTCTTTCAAGGAAGTAAACAACATCCTTAACAAGAAGTCAGGTGTACTCGGACTTTCAGACGGAGTAAGCTCAGACTTCAGAGACCTGGCAAAGGCTGCAGAAGAAGGAAATAAAGCTGCCAAGACAGCTCTTGAAACATACACATATCACGTAGGAAAATACATCGGTGCCTACGCAGCAGCAATGGGCGGAGTTGACGCCATTGCATTTACTGCAGGTGTCGGCGAGAATGACGCAGATACCAGAGCGGCAATCGGTGAGTACATGGCATTCCTTGATACAAAGATTGACCCTGTGAAGAATAAGGTTAGAGGTGAGGAGAGAATCATCTCCACCGACGACTCCAAGGTGAAGGTTCTTTGCATCCCCACAAACGAGGAGCTTGCCATCGCAAGAGAGACAGTAAGACTGGTTTAGAATCGGAGACAGAGAGTTACTGATGACATTAAATATGCCCCCAAAGGTAAAAAGAATAATAGAAACCTTGGAAGAGGCAGGCTATGAAGCATATGTGGTCGGCGGATGCGTGCGAGACAGTATATTGAATCGCACCCCCGACGACTGGGATATTACGACCTCCGCATTACCTGCGGAGGTTAAGTCGCTTTTTCATGCCACTATTGATACCGGACTGCAGCACGGCACCGTATCTGTTCTCATGGACAAGGAAACCTTCGAGGTTACTACCTACAGAGTGGATGGTGAGTACGAGGACGGAAGGCATCCCAAGGAGGTAACCTTCACCCCTTCCCTTGAGGAGGATCTGAAGCGCAGAGATTTCACCATCAATGCCATGGCCTATAACGACAAGAAAGGCCTTGTGGACTTGTTTGACGGAATGGGCGACATCGAAAGAAAGGTGATTCGCGCCGTCGGAGAGCCTGACAAACGCTTCGAGGAAGACGCCCTAAGAGTTATGAGAGCGGTGAGATTTTCCGCCCAGCTTGGTTATGAAATTGAGGCAAAAACAGCAGACGCTATAAAACGTCATGCCGAAAACCTTAAGAAAGTCAGTGCAGAGCGAATCCAGGTGGAGCTTACAAAGCTTCTGGTGTCAGATCATCCTGACTATATTAAGAAGGCCTATGAACTTGGTATTACTAAGATTATCCTTCCGGAGTTTGACACGGCAATGGAGACGGGACAGAATAACCCGCATCACTGCTACAGTGTGGGAGAACATACCTTAGAGACCCTAAGGAATATAAGGTCAGACAAGGTGCTGAGGCTTACCATGCTGTTCCACGACTTAAGCAAACCCGATGTCAAGACCACCGATGAGGAGGGAATTGACCACTTCAGAGGCCATCAGCAGCACGGAGCCGAGAAGGCCAAGGAAGTTCTTAGAAGGCTTCGTTTTGACAATGACACCATAAGAGATGTGAGCAAGCTGGTGGAATTCCACGACTATGGCCTCAACGTAAAGCCCACCCAGGCCATTGTAAGAAGAGCAATTAACAAAATCGGAGAGGACTTGTTCCCCCTGTTTCTCGAGGTAAGGCGCGCGGACATGATGGGCCAGAGCAACTACCAAAGAGAAGAAAAAGAGGAACAACTTAATTCCTGGAAAAGATTTTATGATAAGATAGTTAAAGAGGGTCAGTGCGTTAGCCTTAAGACCCTTGATATTTCAGGGCGCGACATTATTGCCCTCAAACCTGACATTAAGGGGCCGCAAATCGGAGAAATACTGAATGTGCTTCTTAATGAAGTGCTTGAGAACCCGGATTTGAACAGGAAGGAATTGCTGCTTGAAAGAGCAAAGGAATTATGAAGAGAGCTAAATACCTGTTTTCATCAATTTTAATAGTGACTATGCTGTTCTCTGCAGGCTGTGGAAGGACGGTTTCCGCTACAGAGAATCCCGACACCTACAAGAAGACCGAGGCGGGCATGATCGAACTTCGCCCCGGAAGCTATGACTCGGCGGACACCTGCGTGCTTATGGAAGTAGATGAGGAGGCAAAAACCGCGACTTTCTACAACCTTGATATAGAGAGAAACTATACCTTAAGCTACGACAGCATGACCTACTTCTACGACAAGTATAAGACTGCTCTTACGCCGGGGCTTTTGGAGCCGGGAAGCATCGTGGATATCACTTTCCTAAAGAGCTCCAAGAGACTTAATACATTGATGTACTCCCCTGATGCATGGGAATATACGGAGATTAACAGAGTTTCGATCGACGAAGACAGAAGAGTCATCGACGTTGGGAACGATACATATAAATATGACGATTCACTGAAGCTTCTTGAAGATACCGATGAGATTACCTTTATGGATATTAACCCTGTGGACATTCTTACCATCAGGGGTATCGGCAAGACAGCAGCCACAGTTAAGGTTGAAAAGGGCCACGGCTATCTGAGACTCACCGGAGAAGAAAGAATGGTGGGTGGATATATAGAGTGCGGCAAGGTTATTAAGCAGATAGCGGAAGACATGCTTCTTACCGTGCCTGAGGGAACCTACGACGTTTACCTTACCAATAAGGGAGCGGAACTGACCCAGACCGTAACAGTGGAAAGAAACAAGGAAGTAACCATAGACCTTTCGGAATATAAACCTGAGAGTCTTGAAAAGGTGGCAACGGTGATTTTCACTGTGACTCCTTCCGATGCCAAGGTCTTTATTGACGGTAAGGAAACGGACGTATCAAAGCCCGTTACGCTGGAATATGGCATTCATCAAGTCCTTGCCAAGGCCGAGGGTTACGTAACCACCACAAGCTATATAAGGATAGCTGAGGATTCGGCGGGAATCAGCATTAAGCTTGATCCCGATACTGACGGAAACAAGAAGGGTACCGTAAGCGGTTCCGATTATAATAAGACTGTAAGTGGTTCAGATAAGATAACACCCACACCTACGCCCACGGGAACGGTAAGCGGCTCGGATGTAACCCCTACTCCTACCGCGACACCAACACCTACGGCAACCCCCACTCCTACCGTTACACCTACGGTAACACCGACCCCTACGGCCACGGCCACACCCACTCCTACAGGGACGGTAAGCGGCTCGGATAAAGGAACCACAACTCCCACCTATGTACCGGGAGCATCAACTTATCCCAGAATCATTATCGATTCGCCCATTGGAGTTGAAGTGTACGTTGATGGCTATTATGTGGGACTTTCTCCTCTCGGATTTAAGAAGACCGAAGGCGAACATGTCATCACTTTAAGCAAGAGAGGATACGAGAATAAGTCATACACCATAAAGGCCGATTCTGACGACAAAGATGTCAGTTATTCCTTCTCTGAGCTAATAGAATCATCGAATAATTAAAAAGCCGCTACTAAAGTACCAAAAATGTGAAAAAACGGCTTAAAATGGGCAAAATTACTTGACAAAGTCACCCTAAAAAGGTATATATATGTATAGACGTCAGCAATTGACGATCGTGGCTATACAATAAAGTATACTCAATAGGAGGAGTTCACAAATGAACAAAACTGAATTAGTAGCAGCTATTGCACAGAAGGCAGAATTATCCAAGAAGGATGCTGAGAAGGCTGTAAAGGCTTTTACAGAAGTTGTAGCTAAGGAGTTAAAGAAGGGCGGAAAGGTTCAGTTAGTTGGCTTCGGTACATTCGAAGTAGCTAAGAGAGCAGCTAGAGAAGGCAGAAACCCTCAGAGCGGTAAGGTTATGAAGATTCCTGCATCAAAGGCTCCTAAGTTCAAAGCTGGTAAGGCTTTAAAGGATGAGGTTAACAAATAATTCTAATAAAGCTGACAAGGGGATCTTCTGATCCCCTTATTTTTTTAAGGAATAGTATGAGATTAGACAAATATTTAAAAGTATCAAGACTGATTAAAAGACGCACAATTGCCAATGAGGCTTGTGACGCAGGAAGAGTTCTTATCAATGATAAGGTCGCCAAGGCATCCACAGATGTCAAAGTTGGTGATATAATTACAGTGAACTTCGGTAACAAGGATGTGAAAGTTGAGGTTTTGAAGATTCTCGACACCACCAAAAAAGAAGAAGCAGGGGATATGTTTAAATACCTGTAAGGGAGGTGATTCCATGGCCGAAAGACGACGGGTCGCATATAGAAAAAGAAGACAGAACCGTTTGAGCATAATCCTGGTAACAATGGTTGTTATCATGATTATTGTGGTTGTAGGAATAGGAAGCATCGGTCTCCTTGAGAAGAGAAACGAACAAAGGGAAACCATCAACAATCTGAACGACCAGATTGATAAAGAGCATGAGAGAACCGAAGAAATAGAAGAGTACGCAAGATACACTGAAACTAAGCAGTTTATTATAGATTTGGCCCATGATAAGTTAGGGCTTGTTTACGACGGAGAGACTGTATTTAAAGAAGAAGATAATGATTAAGGTTGAAGAGTACATCAGAAACAACCGAATGATAGAGCCCGGTGATGTAGTACTTGCAGGCGTATCAGGAGGGGCAGATTCCATCTGCCTCTTGTTTTTGTTACAGGGACTTAAGGAAAAGCTGTCCTTTAAGCTCATGGTGGCCCACGTCAACCACGGAATAAGGGAGGATGCGGAGGAGGACGCGGCCTATGTCAAGAAGGTCTGCGACGAACTAAGCATCCCTTTCTACGTTTGTAAGGCTGATATTCCGAAACTCTCCGAAGAATGGAAAATGTCAGAGGAAGAGACCGGAAGAAAGGTCAGATACGAGTTTTTTGAAAGCGTCTTAAAGAGTGAGGCACCGGAAGCCTATGAAGCCGGCAAGGTGAAAATTGCAGTGGCTCATCATGCGGAAGACAGGGCAGAAACCTTCCTCCTTAACCTTTTCAGGGGAACGGGCCTTAAAGGCCTTGCCTCCATTCAGCCCGTAAGGGGTAAAATCATAAGACCTCTCCTTTTCATGAGCCGTCAGGAAATTGAGAAGTATTTAGAGGATAAAAACATCGAGTTCAGGAAAGACTCCACCAACGAGGAGGATGATTACCTTAGAAACAGAATAAGGAATCACGTTCTTCCATATGTTAAGAGGGAAATTTCAAGCTCAGTTATAGACAGGATAAACTTCACGGCAGATATAGCCACTGAAGCAGAGCGCTATATAGACGGACAGGTAAGAAATGCTTATTATACCTGCATCACCAATAAGAATGATGTTTCCATAACAGTGGACACAAACCTTCTTACAAGAGAAGACCCTTATATCCAGAACAAGCTGATTCTTTTGATCCTTTCGGAACTGTCCGGGGGAGGAAAGGATATCGGTGGTGTTCATGTAAGAGCAGTGAGAACCCTTCTCAAAACAGAGGGCTCCCATGAGATAGACCTTCCCTACAGAATCAAGGCCAGAAAGATTTACGATACTCTTACATTTGGCGTGGAAGGTAAAACAGTTTTAAGGGAAAGAGAGGCTGTGGTTTTTTCCAAAGATTTGGAGAGGGAAGTTACAATCAAGGGCTATGGCAAGCTTAAATTCAAAAGCTTCCTTTGCGATGATGAAAAGCTTTCGTCTATTCCCCGAAATCAGTATACTAAATGGTTTGATTATGATAAAATAGGAGAATCCTTGACGGTGAGAAACAGAAATCAGGGAGACTATCTTATAATCAACAATTTCGGCCAGAGAAAGTCCTTACAGGACTACATGGTGGATGAGAAAATCCCCAGGAATGAGAGAGATTCTATTCCCGTCTTAGCTGACGGAAATCATATTTTATGGGTGCTTGGCTACAGGGTCAGCGCCGGATTTAAGGTAGATAACAAAACCAGAAGAATTTTACAGGTTGAATTGGAGGAAGAAAACTATGACTGAAAACGTAAAGGTAATGCTGTCGGAAGAAGAAGTTGACAAGAGAATCCAGGAGATCGGAGACCAGATCAGCAAAGACTATGCCGGTAAACAGGTTCACCTTGTATGCGTTTTAAAGGGCGGAGCATTTTTCATGGTTGAACTCGCCAAGCGTATAACAGTACCCGTTTCATTGGATTTCATGTCTGTATCAAGCTACGGTTCAGACACCAAATCCAGTGGCGTTGTTAAGATTATTAAGGACCTTGATGAGCCTTTAAACGGCAAGGATGTACTTGTTGTTGAAGACATTATCGATTCAGGAAGAACCTTAAGCTATCTACTGGAGATGCTTAAGGATAGAAAGCCTGCAAGCCTTAAGCTTTGCACACTTCTTGATAAGCCTTCAAGAAGAGTAATTGACGTTGACGTTGATTACACAGGCTTCCAGATTCCCGATGAATTTGTTGTAGGCTACGGCCTTGATTACGATCAGAGATATCGTAATCTTCCTTATATAGGAATTATGGAACTGGGCGAAGAGTAACTCTTTTCCCGCAAGGAGGTTATTTTGAAACAGAAAGACAGAAGTCTGAGCCCCTACTTTATTGTAATTATCATTCTTTTGCTTGTGACTTCGGGCATTAACCTCTTCCGCCAAAAGGAAGTGGAGTGCACCAAAGCTGAGTTTGCACAGTATATCGAAGACAATAAGGTAAGCAGCGTAACAATTTGCCCCAACAAGGAGGCACCCACCGGAAAGGCAATCATCACTATTTTCGGTGGCGATACATACACACTATATGCCACGGATGTAACGGAAATAGAGGCCATGGCTACAGAAGCCGGCATTAAGACCACCGTTACGGATATAGACCGTGACAACTGGTTTTTGAACCACATGTTTCCCATTCTTGTGGTTGGAATCTTAGCCATTTTCATCCTTCTTATGATGAATGGCCAGGCAGCCGGCGGAAGCACCAATGCCAAGATGATGAACTTCGGTAAATCAAGAGCCCGCATGATTGTAGGTGACGGTGAAGTTACCTTCAAGGATGTGGCAGGTCTTGATGAAGAGAAGGAAGCTCTTGAAGAAATTGTCGATTTCCTTAAGAATCCCGGGAAGTTCACCAAGGTTGGTGCCAGAATCCCCAAGGGCGTTCTACTTGAGGGCCCTCCCGGAACAGGTAAGACACTTCTTGCAAGAGCGGTTGCTGGTGAAGCTAAAGTTCCTTTCTTTAGCATCTCCGGTTCCGACTTTGTAGAGATGTTTGTGGGTGTCGGTGCATCCAGAGTAAGAGACTTATTCGAGGACGCCAAGAAGAATAAACCTTGTATTGTATTTATAGATGAGATTGATGCGGTTGCAAGACGTCGTGGTACCGGTATGGGTGGTGGCCACGATGAGAGAGAGCAGACTCTTAACCAGCTGCTTGTTGAGATGGACGGCTTCGGAATAAATGAAGGCGTTATCGTTATGGCGGCAACCAACAGAGTCGACATCCTTGATCCCGCTATTATGAGACCCGGAAGATTTGACAGAAAGGTAGCTGTTGGAACTCCCGACGTTAAGGGCAGAGAGGAAATCCTTAAAGTTCATGCAAGAAACAAACCTCTTGCAGAGGATGTTAATCTTAAAGAGATTGCTCATTCAACATCAGGCTTCACAGGAGCAGATCTTGAGAACCTTCTCAATGAATCAGCCATCTGTGCGGCAATGGACAACAGAAGTTTTGTCAAAGCAGAAGATATAAAGAAGTCATTTATTAAAGTCGGAATCGGCGCGGAGAAGAAGAGCCGTGTGGTAACCGATAAGGATAAGAAGATTACTGCTTATCATGAGTCGGGACATGCAATTCTCTTCCACGTTCTTCCCGATGTGGGACCTGTATATACGGTATCAATTATACCTACAGGAGAGGGCGCTGCGGGCTACACAATGCCCATCAACGAATCCGACGACCGTCATATGACCAAGGGCAAGATGCTCCAGGAAATCATGGTATTCCTTGGAGGTCGTATCGCCGAGCAGATCATCTTTGATGATGTTACAACGGGGGCATCAAACGATATCAAGCGAGCAACCCACATGGCCAGAAAGATGGTTACTGCCTTTGGTATGTCAGATGAAATCGGCCTTGTAAGCTACGACAACGATGAAGACGAAGTCTTCATAGGACGTGACCTTGCACATGCCAAGAATTTCAGTGACGCAACGGCAAGCAAGATTGACCTTGAGGTCAAGAAGATTATCGATGATTGTTACGCTAAGGCTCGTAAGATCATCGAAGACAATATGGAAGTGCTTCACGCATGCTCCAATCTCCTTATCGAGAAAGAGCGTATTGGAAGGGAAGAGTTTGAGGCACTGTTTGGGGAGTAAAATAATCTGGGGGATAGTATGACATTAAACGGGACGAAAGCATCTTCGGATTGTTTTCGTCCCGTTATTTATATAAAGTGCCGCTTGAGTGGCTTTGAGCATAAACTCAATTATTAATTGATATACATTTTTGTGATAGCGCCTTAGAATTTAATCGTATCAAAACACCGGCCGGTGTAAACCACAAAAATGAAAGGTGAAAAGAAAATGTTAGATATGAAAAAAGTTGGGAAAAATATAAAAGCAGCCAGAACAGAAAAGAACATGACACAGCTTGAACTGGCTGATGCCTTAGGCGTGACTTATCAGGCAGTTTCAAATTGGGAGCGAGGAAATACAATGCCTGACATTGCTAAGCTTCCCGATATATCCAAGGCACTTGATATTGATATTGCAAATCTTTTGGGAGAAGAAACCAGTGCTCAAACTATAAAGAAAGTTCTTGACGGAAGTTCGGAACCTTTATCTTCAAAAGAACTTACTGAAGTGGCCGCAATATTACCTCCCCAGGAACTCAAGAAGGAAATGGAGAAAACATCAGAAAAAGAAGTCCTAAACATTAAGGCTATTGTAGAGTTAGCTCCTTTTTTAGATGATGAAATTCTTGATGACATTGTAAGTAAAGTAGATACTGCGAATGTAAGAGACCTGGTGCCACTTGCCCCTTTCTTGTCTGATGAAACGCTAATAAAGGTGTCAAGGAAAATAGGGTCCGCGAGGATTAATGATTTAGTAGCACTTGCTCCTTTTATGCCTGAGGAAGCGTTAGATGATGTAGTTTCAAAAATAGATGCCAGCAATCTTGATGGTATCAAAGGACTGGCACCATTCTTATCAGACGAAGCATTAGATAAGGTTGTTGACAAGGCTATTGAAGCAGGTAACGCCTCTAAACTATCATCATTGGCCTGCTTCCTTGGGAACAAATCCCTAAAGAAAATTGTTGACTATCTGGTGCATTCAGATGATTTCGATTCAATATCTAAATTTAAAATGTATTTTTAGACTAGTATAGTCCTGACATGTGGATTGAATAGAGGGGGATATGATGAAAACAAAGCAGATGGAATTTAATCGAGCCAATTTTTTCCTGATTCTTGGCTATTTGGTTAGCCTGGCAGCAGCGGTATATAGTTCAACACTTCAGGGAAACTTTATCGATACAATTGAAAGAGAAAGATCTTTCAGCAACATTATTTTCTTTGATTTGGGTAAAATGTTGCTTGTAACGATTGTGACAACGATTATAAATATGGTTTTGGCTCAATTTCTTCCATTACGATTGCAGCTTAGAACATCCATCAGTAATAGTGTTTATGCTGTAAAAGGATTGCTTAGATTACCTCAAAGCAAGTATGAAGAAAGAGAAAAGGGATATTATATAAATTTGGTTACCAACTCTTCATTTACATGTGGAACTATATATGGCCATATGAATGTGGAATTGATTGGTAATATTCTATGTGTTGTTGCTTTGCTTATCGTATCTGCCTTTATTAATCCGTTGTTCTTGGTAGCATATGGTATATATATTCCTACTTACGCAATTCTTTCGAATGTTCCGAACAGAAAGATAGCGGACTACCAGAAAAGAGGCCTTGGAACGCAGGATTCCTTTTTTGATGAGGCAAAAAGAATTGTTGAAAACAAAAGATCAATAAATGTATCAAAATCAAATTCATACTTTGTAGAAAAATATAAAGAAAAGAGTAAGGCATACCTTGATTTCGTCACAAAGTACAGATGGTATGAGATACTGTCCACAAATATGCCGCATATTATGTCTGAAGGCCTTGTGGTGTTTACTATGGGTATAGCAGCTTATTTATATTTCCAGGACAAAGCAACTCTGGGGACTATTTTCTTAATGTATCAACTGTCTAAGATGCTTCAGACACCAATGAAAGAATGCTTTGCAATGTTAATACATAAAGAGATTAATACAGTTCATATAGAGCGAATGGAGGAATTTGACAAATCCTGCAACGAAACAAGCGGGTTTGAACAATTGTATGCTGATGACAAGAATCTGGTTAGTATGTCCGAAGGAAAGTTCTATGCTACAGAAGAAAAAGAAGTTGAACTTTTTGAAGGTGAAAAACTGGTAATTCCTAAGAAAACGCTTACATTAATTAAAGGACAAAACGGTACCGGAAAATCAACGTTTCTTAACTATATCAGCGGATATTCGGGTGTAAAGAGTTTTGAAGGCAATATCACAATAGATAATTCACTGAAAAATGCTGCTTATTTGACATATCCAATCATATTTGTAGACGGAGATTTAAAAGAGAATATGTTTGGAAAAGAGATGAATCGAGAATTACTTAAAACCTTAAATATTGCTTTTGAAAACAAAGAAATAAGCGGTAAGATAACCAATTTAAGTTTCGGAGAGCAGCAGAAGGTTAATCTGTTAAGAGTTTTGTCGGATGATGCGGAAGTTGTTTTGCTCGACGAGCCATTTACAAATTTGGACGCTGATACTATTGAAAAGCTCGCCGAATATCTTGGACACCTGAAAGAAAAGAAGAGCATCATTGCTATAGTTCATTCAAATGAGCTTGATCCTTATGCGGATCAGATTCTTGAAATTAAGGATTTGAAAATGGCTTTTCAATAAACTATTGTGAAAAGTGCACAAATTCGACATAGCGTTTTTGTAAACTTTGTTGAACTTGTGAATAGACGCAAACGATTAAGGATGCTATTATACTACTTGTAACCCCCCCAATACATTATATGTAGTTTTTTGCTATACCCCATAAGAAGAAATACCTTCTCTAGAAAAGACAGCGTGAGCTGTCTTTTTTACGTTATGTGGATATTTTCCCCGAAAATGATATTTTTCGGGGATTTTTTGTTATAATCGGTTTGTGAGAAAACAAAACAGTATTTATCTTAGATTAACTATCATATTTGCTATGGCGCTGTGCATTGTGGCCTTTCTTTATGTAAGGCTGTACTTTACCGACAAGGGCACAGACGTTCCGGAGCATATTTATGACCGATACTATGTGATGATTACGGACGACTACAAATCTTCATTCTGGCAATCGGTCTATTCGGGTGCTCTGAAATCCGCGGAAGAGAATAATACATTTGTAGAATTACTTGGATCCAACCTCTATAACGACTATACTCCCGAGGAACTGATGGAGATAGCTATCTCATCAGATGTTGACGGCATCATGGTAAGCGGTGATGGCTCTGAAGAGCTTTCCGCCCTTATTAATGAGGCCATGGACAAGGGAATTCCCGTTGTAACCATGTACTCCGACAATGCTGACTCCCAAAGGTGCTCTTTTGTGGGTGTCAGTGGCTACAATATCGGCAAGGAATATGGACGCCAGATAATAAACATAAAGAAAGAAAAACGAACCGTTGCCTACAACGGAGCTAACATGGAAGGTTACAGCGAGTTCGTTGCCAACGTAACGGTGCTTATGGACTCCAAAATGGATCCCTATGCCCAGAACGTAATCATGTCCGGCATTCAGGATATCCTGACAGAAGAAGACAAAGATTCTGAAACCAACATAGAAACGGTTCTTGTAGATAACAGCAACCCCTTCTCTGTGGAAGAATCTATTCGTGACGTATTTATGGAGGATGAGATTCCAAACATCCTTGTTTGCCTCAATGAACTGGAAACCACCTGTGCATACCAGGCGGTCGTGGACTATAACCTTGTTGGAAGCGTAAGTATTTTGGGATACTACGATTCCGACAAGATTCTTAATGCAATTAACCGAAACGTTGTACATTCATCCATCGCCGTGGATACCAAAGAACTTGGTAGATTCTGCGTCGAAGCCTTGGATGATTACATCAGCTTCGGAAATACCAGCCAGTATAATGCTGCGGACATTACTCTTATCAATAAGGGCAACGTGTCCGAATTCATGAAGAAGGAGGAAGCTGCCGATGTTCCGTAAGCTTAAAGGCATTTCTCTTTCTTATAAAATGAGCGGTATCTTCATTCTGGCCAACCTTTTTATCTTTGTGGTTGATATAGCCCTCCTTTTCGGAATCAACAGAATGTCAGTTGAGATGGAGATGGCTTATCAGAACAACCGCCAGTTGAATGCTCTTTCAATTGCTCTTGATTCCCTTCAGGATTCCACCACAGAATACCTTAAGGCCAAATCCACGGACTCTCTTTCCGATTACTATATCAGTGAGCAGAATTACGCGAATCTGGTGGAGGAACTGGGAACCAAGGTTACAGATATTCCCTACACCAGAATGGAAAGAAACATCAGGAACATGTCTTATGACTACATGGACCAGGTTTCTCAAACTATCGAGGCGAAGAGAGGTCGAAATGTAGAGAAATACAGAGTTCTTTATGAGAACGCCACCAAGCGATATGAATATATAAAGGCATATATAAGAAGCCTTAACTCTGAGCAGTTCGTCAGCAACTCTGAGAAGTACAGTGAGCTGGCAGTATCCTTCAGAACCTTTGAGACCTTTGCCATGGGCGTTATGTTCTTCGTCCTGGTGGGAAGTGCTATTGTAATCATAAGAATCACAGGTCGACTTATACATCCTCTTGAATCTCTTGCAGCCAGTGCTGATGAAGTTGCCAACGGAAATTTGGAGGCTAAACTTCCCGAGAGTACCAGCAGTGATGAGGTTGGCCGACTAACCATAGCATTCAGTAAGATGATGGTATCCATCAGAGAGTACATTGAGCGGGTTCGTGAAAGCATGGAGAAGGAACGCCTCATGCAGGAAAAAGAACTCATGATGGAAACCCACTTAAAGGACGCTCAGCTTAAATATCTGCAGGCCCAGATTAACCCTCATTTCCTGTTTAATACTCTCAATGCGGGAGCCCAGCTTGCAATGATGGAGGGCGCAGACAGAACCTACGAATATGTCCAGACTGTTGCGGACTTCTTCAGATATAATGTTAAGAAGCAAAATGAACTTGTGGACGTTGCCGATGAAGTAGATATTGTTGACAACTATATCAGAATCTTAAATGTACGATTCTCAGGCGAGATTCATTACGACAGGCAGATTGATGAGAGGCTTCTTAAGATTAAAATGCCCAGCATGATTCTCCAGCCCATAGTAGAAAATGCCGTAAACCATGGTATCAGAGGCATGGGAGATAAGGGCCACATTTTCCTCAAGGTTTATAGAGATGGAGACAGAGTATACATCTCGGTCAAAGATAACGGCAAGGGAATGAAGCCTGAGGATATAGAGAAGGTTGTAAACGGCAAATGGAAATATGAGGAGCAGAGGGGAGACTCCAACGGCATCGGAATGGATAACGTTATTTCGAGACTCCGTCTCCTTTCAGAAAGAGAAGATGTTATAGATATATACTCCGAGGGTGAGGATATGGGTACAGAGGTAGTAATAAACATCCCTTACACTTTAGAAAGCCAAAAAGAGGATTAATATGTACAGAATAATGCTGGCCGATGACGAGGGAATCGTTATTGACTCCATGAAATTCATAATCGAGAAAGAGTTCGGTGATCTTTGTGAAGTTGAGTTTGCCAAAACCGGAAGATCAGTAATCGAACTGGCAGAGCGCTTCAGACCGGACATTGCCATCATGGACATTCAGATGCCGGGTATAAACGGTATTGATGCAATGAAGGAGATTAAGAATTTTTCCGCAAATACAGTGTTTATCGTAATGAGTGCCTACGATAAATTCGACTATGCCAAGGAGGCAATAGCCCTTGGTGTTCTCGAGTATATCAATAAGCCAATGGAACGCACCAAGGTTGTCCGGGCCATTAAGAAGGCCATGGAGATTATTGACGGTGACAGAAAGAAGAGAAGCGACAATCTTCTTATTAAAGAGAAGCTGGAAACCGTAGAGCCCATTATTGAGAACGGTCTTATATACAACATCCTGTTTCAGGAACACTTTGAGGAGGACGTGGATAACTACAAGACCATCCTTGGAGTTGAGGAGAACTATGGCTACATGATGTGTATCGTCAGTGGTGACAGTCAGGAAGGCAACCACATGACAAACGCCGTGGGAAGCTCCGTTAAGATGTCAAACCACTACACTGAAGTCAGAGAAGGATTAAAGGAATTCTTCCCCTGCAAGGTAGGCTCCGTAATGGCCAATAAGATTGCGGTTCTGGTGCCCTATGTTCATCCGGAGATGGATTACAATGCCCGAATTGAACTTATAAATGAAGCCAGAGAATTCATAAGATATATGAGGAAAAAGGTGGATATCAGCTTCCGTCTGGGAATCGGAGGTGTAAAACCCCTTAGAAATCTTGGGGAATCCTATAAGGAATCCTTAAATGCCCTCATTGCAACCACCGGAAGTGTTGCCCATGTAGATGACCTTCCAATCGGATGCGATTACGAGAAAGACTATCCCATAGATATGGAGAAAAGCCTGTTTGAAGCCGTGGAACGAGGGGATTATAACGAGGCTGCTGTTCATGCTGAAAGCTTCCTTAAGTGGATGGATGAATATGACGGAAGCAACCTTATGGCAATAAGGCTTAAGATTCTGGAGTTTACTCTTCAGGCAGAGAGCATGGCATACAGAAACGGTGGAATGACTTATCGTTTTGGCTCCAGAGATTCTTATCTTCCGGAGATTATGTCCATGACCTCCATAAATGAGTTGAGGGAGTGGTTCCTTAACAAGATTATGGTTTCCTGCCAGAACATCGGAAACAAGAGGCAGGAGCGCTCAACCGACACCATAGAGACCGCGAAGGAATATATAGGAAACAATTTCTCCAAGGATTTATCCCTTGATGACGTTTCAAGAATAGTGAATATCTCGCCCTATTACTTCAGCAAGCTCTTTAAGGAAGCCACAGGGGAGAACTTTATAGAGTATTTGACCAATATAAGAATAGAAAAAGCCAAAGATCTTCTCCTTAATTCCGATATTGCCATGAAGGAACTGTGTTCAATGTGCGGATATCAGGACCCCAACTATTTCAGCCGCACATTTAAGAAGAATGTGGGCTTAACACCAACGGAGTATAAAGAAAAATGTCTAGGAAAGTAAGAAAAATACTTAGCGTTGCTCTTGTATTGCTTTTGGCCATGAGCTTTAGTGCCTGTGGAAGAAGCGAGGTACAAAGCAATAATGATGAGGAAAAAGTAGAGGATAAAATCCAGATAGGAATGTGCTTCGACTCCTTCGTAATCGAAAGATGGCAGAGGGATCGAGATATCTTCGTTCAGGCAGCAAAGGAAATGGGCGCAGAGGTAAATGTCCAGAACGCCAACGGAGACGTTGAAGAGCAAAAGAAGCAGATTGACTATTTCATTAAGAAGGGAATGGATGTAATAGTCATTGTCTGCATTGATTCCGATGCCCTCGCTGATTCGGTGAAGGATGCAAAGGATGCAGGTATAAAGGTTATTGCCTATGACCGATTGATTAACAACGCCGATATTGACCTTTACATATCCTTTGATAATGAGATGGTTGGAACCCTTATGGGTCAGACTCTTGTGGATAACGGGATAAAAGGCGGAAACGTCATTATTGTGGGAGGATCTCCCGCAGATAATAACGTAGCTTTGGTTGAAAACGCTTTTACCGATGTGATGAATTATAATGAAGTGACAATTTTGGACACCACCCATTGTGACGGATGGAGAGCAGAACTGGCTTCGGAGTATATATATGACCACTTTGATCTGGTGAGAGACTGCGATGCCATTATGTGCGGAAACGATAACCTGGCAAGTGAGGTGGTAAGTGCCCTTTCAGTTCAGCGCCTCGCCAAGAAGATAATGGTTACCGGACAGGACGCGGATTTGGAAGCCTGCCAGAGAATTGTGGAAGGCACACAGCTAATGACCGTATATAAACCTGTGGAAAAACTTGCCAGACGAGCTGCCGAATGTGCATTGGCTCTGGCCAAGAACGAGGAACTGATTGGGGAAGATGTGGGCACAATAGATAATGGGAAGAAAGAAATTCCTTATGTTAAGCTTGAACCCATAAAGGTCACCAAGGAAAATATGGATGAAACCATCATAAGCAGTGGCTTCCATATGAAAGAAGAAGTTTACCTTAACGTAAAATAATGACATAAAAAATCAGGGTTGGACTTTTTTGCTTTGTGCAGACCCGCACATAACAAAAATGTGCTAGCCCTATTTTTGTGCCCGTGCACAGTAATGCAAGAATTTGAAGAAAGTGACAAACAACTACTAGACGATACGTGATATTATCACAAATGTAGGGGGCCAATGAGCCCAAATTATTTACTAACACTTTAGGGAGGATAGTACACAATGAAAAAACTCGTAAGTTTATTGCTTAGTGTTGCTATGGTTGCAGTTCTTCTCGTAGGCTGTGGCGCAGGCGGCGCATCAGGCGGCAAGAAGGTTGGCGTTTCAATGCCTACAAGAGACCTTCAGAGATGGAATCAGGATGGTTCCAACATGGAGAAAGAACTTAAGGCAGCTGGTTACGAAGTTGACCTTCAGTATGCATCCAACGATGTTCAGACACAGGTTTCTCAGATTGAGAACATGATTTCCAGCGGATGTTCAGTTCTCGTTATCGCAGCAATCGAAGGTTCTTCACTTGGTGAAGCACTTGACATGGCTAAGAAGGCTAACATTCCTGTTATCGCTTATGACCGTCTTATCATGAACTCTGACGCAGTTTCTTACTACGCAACATTTGATAACTACAAAGTTGGTACAGTTCAGGGTCAGTACGTTGCTGATCAGCTTGATCTTGAGAATCAGGCAGGTCCTTTCAACATCGAGTTCACAGCTGGTGACCCCGGTGACAACAACGCAGGTTTCTTCTTCAACGGCGCATATGACGTACTTAAGAAGTACATCGAAGAGGGTAAGCTCAACGTTGTATCAGGTCAGAAGACATTTGATGAAGTTGCAACTCCTACATGGGGTTCTGATGTAGCTCAGTCCAGAGCAGAGAACATCCTTTCATCTTACTATGCAGACGGAACAGAGCTTGATGTATGGCTTTGCTCTAACGACTCAACAGCACTTGGTGTTACCAATGCTCTTGCAGCTAACTACAACGGCAAGTATCCCATCATCACAGGTCAGGACTGTGATATTGAGAATACAAAGAACATGATCGCAGGTAAGCAGTCAATGTCAGTATTCAAGGATACACGTACCCTTGCTTCTCAGGTTGTTAAGATGGTTGGCCAGATCCTTAAGGGTGAGAAGGTTGACGTAAACGATGAGAAGACATATGACAACGGAGTTAAGGTTGTTCCTTCATTCCTTTGCGAGCCCGTATTTGCTGATGCTAACAACTACAAAGAGATCCTTATCGATTCAGGTTACTACACAGAGGATCAGTTAAAGTAAGACTAAGAAACAGTAAGTATTTCATAGAGCAGGCGGGGTAAAACCCGCCTGTTCGTGAATGTGAAGAAATGGAGGAATATCCGTGGGAAAAATACTCCTTGAAATGAAAAATATCACCAAGACATTCCCCGGTGTTAAGGCTCTCGACAACGTTAACCTTCAGGTTGAAGAAGGCGAGATTCATGCACTGGTAGGAGAAAACGGAGCCGGTAAGTCTACACTTATGAACGTTCTTAGCGGCATTTATCCATACGGGAGCTATGAAGGAGATATTATCTACGATGGTGAGGTTTGTGAATTCCACAAGATAACCGATTCCGAGAAGAAGGGAATCGTTATCATTCACCAGGAATTGGCACTGGTACCGCAGATGTCAATTGGAGAGAATATGTTCCTCGGTAATGAACGAGGAAAGAAAAACGCTATAAATTGGAATGAAACATACGGTGAAGCCGACAAGTACTTAAAGATGGTAGGTTTGTCGGAGTCTTCGCGTGTATTGATAAAAGATATAGGTACAGGTAAGCAGCAGCTGGTAGAGATTGCGAAAGCTCTGGCTAAGAATGCAAGGCTGCTTATTCTTGATGAGCCTACATCGTCCCTGAACGAGACCGATTCAAAAGCTCTTCTTGATTTGATGCTCGAATTCAAGAAGCAGGGAATGACAATGATTATTATCAGCCACAAGCTTAACGAGGTTGTGTATGTTGCAGATAAAATCACGGTTGTCAGAGATGGTTCAACCGTTGAAACCATAGACTGTCACACAACCGAAGTAAGTGAGCCCAGAATTATCAAGGGCATGGTTGGCCGTGAGTTCACAGACCGTTTCCCTAAGAGAAGCGGAGTGGAAATCGGTGAAGTAAATATGGAAGTTGAGAACTGGACGGTTTATCACCCTGTTTATGCTGAGAGAAAAGTTGTTGATAACGTAAACATGAACGTTAAAAAAGGTGAGGTTGTTGGTATCTACGGACTTATGGGTGCAGGCCGTACCGAGCTTGCAATGAGTATCTTCGGTAAGTCATACGGTACAGGTATCAAGGGAACCTTAAAGATTAACGGAAAGCCCACAGTTCTTAAGAATCCCAGAGAAGCAATCAATGCTAAACTTGCTTATGTAACAGAGGACAGAAAGGGTAATGGTCTTATCCTTTCCAATCCCATTCGTGTCAATACAACTCTTGCCAACATGAAGGCTGTATGTGACAGAGGTATTATCGACACAGATAAGGAATATCAGGTTTCGGTTGAATATAAGGACAAACTCAAAACCAAGACACCTTCCGTTGAGCAGAACGTAGGTAACCTCTCCGGTGGTAACCAGCAGAAGGTTCTCCTTGCAAAATGGATGTTCACAGATCCCGATATTCTTATTCTTGATGAGCCCACAAGAGGTATCGACGTAGGAGCTAAATACGAGATTTACTGTATCATTAATGATCTTGTAGCAGCAGGCAAATCCGTTGTCATGATTTCCTCTGAGCTTCCTGAAGTAATCGGTATGAGTGACAGAATCTACATCATGAACGAAGGCAAATTCGTCGGTGAGATGAAGGCTTCCGAGGCTACTCAGGAAAATATTATGGCTTGCATATTACAGTCAGGAAGGGGTGAATAGTATGAATCTGAAAGCAATGGATATTTTAAAGAAATACACCATGGTATTCGCCCTCGTTCTGGTTACCATATTCTTCTACTGGCAGACCGGTGGAAAGATTCTTCTTCCCCAGAACGTTAACAACCTGATTTCACAGAACGCATACGTATTTGTTCTTTCGGCAGGTATGCTCCTTTGTATCCTGACCGGTGGTAACATCGACCTGGCAGTCGGATCCGTTGTATGTTTCGTAGGCGGTATCGGTGCCGTAATGATGGATAAGAACCTGAACGTCTGGTTCGCAGTTGCTGTTATGATTATTGGAGGACTCTTAGTCGGTGCTTGGCAGGGATTCTGGATTGCCTATATCAAGGTACCGCCCTTCATTGCAACTCTGGCAGGCATGTATGCCTTCAGAGGCTTGGCAAACGTAGTCCTTCAGGGATATGCAGTCGGTATCAGAAACGAAACTTTCCTTAAAGTATTCGGTGGCGGTGAGAACTGCTACGTACCCGATTTCTTAGGCGGAAGTTCACTTAATATGACATGTATGGTGGTGGGTATCATAGTTGTGGTTGCCTATCTTGCCATGGTTATTGTCAACAGAATCGATGCCAGATCAAAAGGTTACAGCGTGACCCCTCTTTTCCAGGAACTGGTTAAGTTTGTTGTTATCAGTGCTGTTATTCTCTGGATTTTCTATAAGTTAGCAAACTATAAAGGTATTCCTGCCGCACTGGTGTGGATTGCTGTAGTTCTCTTAGCTTATGCTTATATAACAACAAGAACTACAATGGGTCGTTACCTCTACGCAGTAGGTGGCAATGAGAAGGCAACAAGGCTTTCCGGTGTCGATCCCAGAAAGGTTTACTTCTTTGCTTATGTAAATATGGGCCTTATGGCCGGCCTTGCAGGTATTCTTGTAGCTGCAAGACAGGTAGGTGCTCAGCCCACATTCGGACAAGGTTACGAAATGGATGCCATTGCAGCATGTTTCATCGGCGGAGCTTCAGCATACGGCGGCGAAGGAAATGTATTCGGAATGGTAATCGGTGCTGTGCTCATGGGTGTTATCAACATGGGTATGAGTATCATGGGTATCGATGCAAACTATCAGAAGGTTGTTAAGGGTATAGTCGTTCTGGTAGCTATTATATTTGACGTACTGTCAAATAAGAAGAAAAAGTAAGGAGGATGAGACATGACTAAATATTCTGAGTTACTCAAAAAACATGCTATGCTTATCATCCTTGTCCTGGTATATATCTTCTTTACAGTGATGACCGGCGGTTCAATGTTCTCACCTATGAACTTCAACGCCTTAATCACCCAGAACGCATATGTA
The DNA here is from genome assembly GCA_900103495.1 of Lachnospiraceae bacterium G11. Classification (GTDB taxonomy): domain Bacteria; phylum Bacillota; class Clostridia; order Lachnospirales; family Lachnospiraceae; genus G11. The sequence goes on from FMWZ01000010.1 coordinate 40,095, forward strand.
TACGTACTTGCGACAGGTATGCTAATGTGCATGCTTACCGGTGGTAACATCGATCTTTCCTGCGGTTCCTTCGTATGTTTCCTTGGAGCTGTAGGCGGCGTAATGATGGTAGTTAAAGAATGGGGAACCGGAGTTTCAATTCTTTTGATGCTCCTTGTAGGCGTTGTATACGGATGTGTACTTGGCTACCTTGTAGCCTATGTAGACATTCCCCCCTGGATTGCAACCCTTGCAGGCTACCTGGCATTCAGAGGCTGGGGAACAGCCATCCTTAGCAAAAATAGCTCAACAGGTAGTATTTCTCCTATTCCCGAAGGATTCCTTAAGGTATTCTCAGGAAAGCTTTTCGAGACATCTGTCGTGGAGTTTAACGTAATCTGCTTTGTGGTAGGCGTAATTGCCGCTGTCCTGGTGGTATTCTTTAACTTCAGGGGAAGAGCCAACAAGATTAAGAAAGGTTATGAGGCTGAATCCAAGACTTCAGTAATCGTTAAGTCAGTGCTTGAAGCAGCAGCTATTCTTCTGTTTGCTTATAAGCTTGCTCTTTCAGGCGGAATTCCTACTGTACTTGTATGGGTAGTTGTAATCCTTCTCATTTACAACTTCATCACATCAAAGACAGCTCTTGGAAGATACTTCTACACTATTGGTGGAAACAAGGAGGCAACCAGACTTTCAGGTATCGATACCAGAAAGATTATGTTCTTTGCTTACCTTAACATGGCCATCATGACCGTAATTACATCCTACATCGTAGTTTCAAGATTCCAGGCTGCAAACTCAACAGCAGGAACCAACTTCGAGATGGATGCCATTGCCGGTTGTGTAGTAGGTGGTGTTTCCGCATACGGCGGATCCGGAACTGTATTCGGAATGGTTGTTGGTGCTACTCTTATCGGTGTAATTAACCTTGGTATGTCACTTATGGGTGTTAACGCCGACTGGCAGAAGATTGTTAAAGGTATCGTTCTTCTTGGAGCGGTAGTTTTCGATATTCTTGCCAACAAGAAAAACGCAGCAAAATAATACATCTATATATCGCATGTGAACCGGAAGGCAGGATGGGTTTCTTATAACCTGTCCTGCCTTTTGGGTAACCTGAGATATTGAATGTGAAAGTTTCATGGGGTAAAATAATGTGAAAGAAAGGAACATCTCTTTATGTTTGGATCCCAGGAAATGAGTGGGACAATGTGGAGTCTAAATTATGTTAATTCCATTCGTCCTTTGATAAAGAAAAAAGCGCTGTTCTCCGATACCACGGAGAATTTTGTTATACCCTTTGAACCTACGGCTTATGACAGAATTACCATAAGATTCAGAACAGCCAAGGATAATGTAGATTCAGTGTATATTGTTCTTGGCGGTGAACGGGTTCCGATGTTATGGGAGAGCTGTGATGAGCTTTTTGATTACTATTATCATGAAACCCAGCTGGATAACTGTAAGATAAGCTATCACTTCAGCATCAAAAGCGGAAAGCAGATTGTTTATTTTGATATGAGGGGTGTGGTAAACAAGGAAAGCTTTGACTATGACTTTGTGGTTATTCCCGGATTCTCCACCCCTGATTGGGCCAAGGGTGCGGTAATGTACCAGATTTATACGGACAGATTTCGTAACGGAGATCCCGGTAATGACGTTCTCACCAATGAGTACTATTATGTGGGGAACTACTCAGAAAGAGTTACGGATTGGTACTCCAACCCTGCTAACATGGATATCCACAGATTCTATGGCGGCGACCTTCAGGGTGTTATGGATAAGCTTGATTATCTCAAAGATTTGGGAGTTGAAGTAATCTACTTTAATCCTTTGTTCGTATCACCCTCAAACCATAAGTATGATATTCAGGACTACGACCATATAGATCCACATTTCGGAAGAATAGTGGATGATAAGGGTGAACTTTTAAAAGATGGTGACAAGGAGAATATCCACGCCACCAAATACATTAACAGATTGACAAGCAAAGCCAATCTTGATGCTTCCGACGCTTTCTTTGCAGAATTTGTGTCTGAAGCACATAAAAGAGGCATAAGAGTCATTCTCGATGGCGTATTCAATCACTGCGGGTCCTTTAACAAATGGATGGACAGAGAGAGAATATATGAGAATGCCGAAGGTTTTGAAAAGGGCGCTTACATAACGGCGGATAGCCCCTACAGAAGCTTTTTCGACTTTAATTCCCATGGCTCATGGCCCTACAACAGATTCTATGAAGGCTGGTGGGGACATGACACTTTGCCCAAGCTTAACTATGAAGGCTCCCAAAGCCTTAAAGATTACATCTTAAGAATTGCAAAGAAATGGGTTTCTGCTCCTTATAATGCCGACGGCTGGAGACTTGATGTGGCTGCAGATCTGGGGCACTCTCCCGAATATAACCACAGCTTCTGGCAGGATTTCAGAAAGGCTGTTAAGGAAGCCAATCCTGATGCCATAATATTAGCTGAGCATTACGGAGACACCAGACCCTGGCTTCAGGGTAATGAGTGGGACAGCGTCATGAACTATGATGCTTTCATGGAGCCCGTAACCTGGTTTCTTACAGGTATGGAGAAGCACTCCGATGACTTCAGAGGAGATTTATTAGGGAACCAGAGTCATTTCTGGGCCAGCATGCAGGACCATCTTAAGGGGCTTGCAATGCCCTCCATTATGGTGGCAATGAATCAGCTTTCGAACCACGATCACTCAAGATTCTTAACAAGAACCAACCATGTGGTGGGACGTGTGCAGGATAAGGGTGCGAAGGCCGCCGAAGAGGGAATCAACAAGGCGGTTATGAGAGAAGCGGTCATTATGCAGATGACCTGGACAGGAGCCCCCACCCTTTACTATGGTGATGAAGCGGGGCTATGCGGCTTTACGGATCCCGACAACAGAAGAACCTATCCCTGGGGCAGGGAAGATATAGAGATGCTCCTGTTCCATAAAGCAGCCATTAAGATTCACAGGGACTGCCCTGAGCTTAAGACCGGCTCACTGAAGTTTCTTGACACAGACAGGAACTTTATAGCCTACGGAAGATTCGATAATCTGGGCAAAACCATAGTTCTCATTAACAACGGAAATGAGGATCTGGAGAGGCTGGTTACGGTATGGGTACTTGGAATACCCAAGGAAGCCGAAGTTACAAGACTTCTTTATTCCGATGCATATACCTTCAGCGACAGCCACGAGAAGGTTATAGTAACCAACGGAAATATTAATGTCACACTCCCAAGAACCGGAGCAATGATATTAAGATACGCCGAATAAGCCGGGGAGTTTAGAAAGATTTAATATTCTTTTTAAACTCCTTTTATTGAATTTGAGCGCAAAAGCCCTTACGATTAAAGACAAAGAGGTCTTTAAGAGGTGACGGTTATGAGTTTTAGACAGAGATTTGCAAGATTTATGATTGGAAGATACGGAATGGATCAGTTTGGACAGTTTCTTTTTGGTTTGTCCATGTTTCTGATAGTTATTTCAATATTCCGTGTTCCCTACGTACATTTACTGGTTCCGGTCATTATCGTATACAGCTATTTCAGGATTTTCTCAAGGAATATATATAAGAGACAGCAGGAAAATAACTTCTACCTTAAGCACTCATACGCTGTCAGAACAAAGTTTAATAAGCTTGTGGGTGAATTAAAGCAAAGAAGGACTCACCATATATACAGATGCCCGGGATGTAATCAGAAAATAAGAGTTCCCAGAGGCAGGGGCAAGATTGAAATAAGATGTCCCAAGTGTAGCACCACATTCATAAAGAACAGCTGAACGCGGGAGGATTAAAGTGTTCGGATATATAATAATAAATAAAGGAGAACTCAAGTTTAAAGAGTTTGACGTATATCAGGGATATTACTGTGGACTGTGCAGAGTATTGAAAGAAAAGTACGGTATCAAAGGGCAGATGACTCTTTCCTATGATATGACTTTCCTTGCTATGCTGCTTTCGGACTTGTATGAACCCGAACTTACCAGGGGAACGACTAAATGTATTGTTCATCCCTTTGAGAAGCATCCCACAATCAGGACCGAGTTTACGGAGTATGCAGCGGATATGAATATACTCCTCACATACTATAAATGCCTTGATGACTGGAATGATGACAGAAAAGCAGACAGGAAGCTTCTGGCTGATATGCTTTGCGGTCCTGTGTGCAAAATACGAAATAAATACCCTGAGAAAGCCGACTTAATCAGAAGAACATTGGACGAAATGTCTGAGAAGGAGAAACAGAAAGTCAGAGACGTAGATGAGATGTCTGCGCTTTTTGGAGAAATTCTCGGAACCATTTTTTCCTATAGAGATGATGAGTGGGCTGACGAATTGTATACAATAGGCAATAACCTTGGAAGATTCATCTACATAATGGATGCCTATGAAGACATAGAGGATGACATCAAAAAGAACAGATATAACCCGTTCATTGATGATTACAGAAATCCCGAGTTCGATGAGGATATTCAGAAGGTCCTTACCAAGATGATGTCGGAGTGCTGCAAGGCTTTCGAGCTTCTGCCCATAATTAACGACATCGATATTTTGAGAAATATTCTTTATTCCGGAGTCTGGAGCAGATACGAGCTAGTAAGGAATAAGAGAAACAAAGAAGAGGAAAATCATGCGTGATCCCTATCAGGTTCTGGGAGTATCCAGAGGCGCTTCGGAAGAAGAAATCAAAAAAGCATATAAGGCATTAAGCCGTAAATATCACCCCGATGCCAACATTAACAATCCCAATAAGGAGGCGGCAGAGGAGAAGTTCAAGGAAGTCCAGGCGGCATACAAGCAGGTAATGCAGGAAAAAACCGGCGGTTACTCCTCATCATCCTACGGCCCCGGTTCTTCATATGGATACGGACAATCATCATCTTCAAGCAGTGGCAACTACGGCGGATATGGCTACAGGGACGCAGACTTTGAGGAGTTCTTTAAGAACTTCGGCTTTGGATCCTTTGGAGGTTTTGGTTCCAATTATGCCGGTAACGGTACCGGCTATGAGGAAGACAACCACATTCGTGCAGCCGGCAATTACATAAGAAACGGCTACTACAAGGAAGCAAGAACCACCCTGGATGATATGGAGCCTAATCTTAGAAATGCAAGATGGTACTATTATTCAGCACTGGCTCATTATGGACTTGGGAACTCAGTTGCTGCAATGGAACATGCGAGGAAGGCTTCCGCAATGGAACCTTCAAACGCTGATTATAGGAATCTTGTTAACCAGTTTGAAAGAGGGGACGACTGGTACAGTTCAAGGCGCTACGCATATTCTTCTCCCGTCAGCGGAGGAAGCAGTATATGCCTTAAGTTATGCATAGCAAATATTATTTGCAATCTTTGCTGCGGAGGTGGAGGACTTTGCTGCGGAGGAAGACCTTACTACTACTAGACTCATATAATGGGGGAAACTAAATGAATTATCTGTTTTTGGTGCTATTAATCATTACAAGTGCAATACACCTTTATGACAGTTGGCATGATAATAAGAGAAGGGGTTTTACCAAACCCTTTCTTTTGCTGTTTATAATACTTTACTACGTGTTCAGCACAGATACTCCCTACTGGGTTTTGCTGGGAGCGCTGATAACCAGCTGGCTTGGAGACGTGCTTTTAATCCCAAAGGGAAACAAGTGGTTTCTTGCGGGAGGAATAAGCTTTTTGTTCTGCCATATCCTGTTTATCGGGGTATATATGAGAAATATTGATTTTGCCAAGGTAAACCTCTATGTAATGGCGCCGGTGACCGTGGTCTACTATACGGTGGTAATCATTATCATCAAGAACCTTTATCCCACCACACCGAAAGCCATGGTGCCGCCCATGTGTTTCTACCTGTTTGCAAATGCAACTATGAACATATTTGCCCTTAAGCAGCTTTTCTCCAACCCCACAGCGGGGGCGGTGGTTGCATATATAGGCGCCATTCTTTTCTTCATTTCGGATTGCACCTTGTATCTGGTTCGCTACTACAGGAATCCGGACATTGTATACAAAAGGCATTTTACTGTAATGCTTACATATATATTGGGCGAGTTTTTGATAACGCAAGGAGTTTTAATGTTGGGGATATAGTCAAACTACATATTAAGAAAGGAAGGTTATGCTATGAGGTACGTGTTTATTGTCAATCCCTTTGCGGGATCGGGGGACAGTGAGGCTCTTATCAGGGAGGCGGTAAACAACTCCAAACACACCGATGAGTGCGAAATCTATCTTACAAAGGCACCGGAGGATGCCACAAAGTTTGTGAGAGAATACCCAACCGATGAAGAGACAAGGTTCATAGCCTGCGGAGGTGACGGAACCATCAACGAGGTATTTAACGGAGCGGTGGGGAAACCAAACACATCAGTAAGCTGTTATCCTTGCGGCAGCGGAAATGACTTTGTGAAGGTATTCGGAGCTGATAAGTTTAAGGACATTGAAGCCATTATGGAAGCTCCCGCAAAGCCCATCGATTTAATAAAAGTTGGGGACAGATACAGCAACAATGTAACAAACTTCGGCTTTGACACCACGGTTGCCATAACAATCAACAAGGAAAGAGAGAAAACCGGCCACGGCAATAAGAACGCCTACACCAAGGGAATAATAACAGCACTTATTAAGAGCATGAAGAATAAGGTTACGGTTGTTGCCGACGGCGAGGTTATCAATCCGGAAGGCAAAGCCCTTCTTTGCACAGTGGCAAACGGACAATACGTGGGTGGCTCATTTAAGTGCGCCCCCAGAGCCCAGGTGGATGACGGATGGCTTGAGGTTTGCCTCATTAAGCCAATATCAAGACTTCGTTTTGTACGAATCCTTGGCCCCTACACAGAAGGAAAGCATCTGGATGACGAGAAGATGAAGGATATAATCGTCTATCGCCGTGCCAAGAAAGTGGAGGTAAAGGGTGAACCCGGATTTGCCTATTCACTTGACGGAGAGATAATCTACCAGGACAATTTCACATTGGAAGTGGCGGAGAAAGCAATAAACTTTGCCGTTCCGGGATAAATCAGAAAACTTTAAAGGCCCAAATACTGCGGTATTTGGGCCTTTTTTTGCCCTTACGAAAAAATTTTTTAAAAATAGTGTTGACATACTACGACGGTCGTGGTATAAATACTTTATCAGACGTACTACGGCAGACGTAGTACGACAAACGAAGCAACGACAGACGTAGGAGGAGAACCACATGATAGAAATCAGCAGTGACGTCATCAGAGGTTACAATGACACGATGATCCTCTTCATCCTGGGAGATGCACCTTCATACGGATATGAAATTTCCAAGAAGATTAAACAGTTATCGAAAGAGAAATATCTGATTAAGGAAACAACATTGTATTCGGCTTTCACCAGAATGGAGAAGAACGGTTTTATCGAATCTTTCGTATCAGACGATTCGGAAGGAAATGGAAAGAAGCGCACATATTACAGAATCACAGAATCAGGAAAGCAATATTACAGAGAGAAATGTGAGGAATGGAAATTAACCAAGGACGTTGTTGAGAACTTTATAAGAGACAACGGAATAGCTTAGGAGGGATTGGATAGTGAACACAATTAAGAATTATTTGGAAAGCATGTTTGCCAATATGCCCAATACACCTGATGTATTGAAAGCAAAGAATGAGCTTTGGCAGATGATGGAAGATAAGTACACAGAGCTTATCGGTGAAGGCAAGACCGAGAACGAGGCAGTTGGAACTGTAATCTCTGAGTTCGGAAACCTTGAGGATCTGGCAGACGTATTAAATCTTAGAAATGCATTTGAGCAGAAGGCACAGACAATTGACAACACACCAAGAAGAAACATTTCAAGGGATGAAGCCTTCGGATACATTAAGGACAGAACCACCAACGGACTTCTGGTGGGTATCGGAGTTTTCCTTTGCATAGCATCAGTTATCTGCCCCATATCTTTGAGTGAGATGGGAAGAATTGGAAATGCCTTCGGAATAACAGGAATGATGGCAATGATATCTGTGGCAATTGTTCTTTTCATAGTTGCCGGCACCAAGACAAGAAAGTGGGACTTCATAGAGCATACACCCTGCAGTCTTGACTACGGAACCGCAACAGAACTGGCAACAGAGAGAGAGAAATACCAGTCAACTCATGCTGTAAGACTTACAATAGGAATTCTTCTCTGCGCTCTCAGCTGGGTACCTGCAGCAGTAATGGATGAGCTTATAGTGAATCTTCCTTTAATCGGAGATGTTATAACTCCTTCTATTCTTTTTGCAGCAGTTGGAGTCGGAGTATTCCTTATTATACTTACCAACAAGATTATGAATTCCTATGACAGACTTCTTGGAACCAACGATAAGGCAACTGTCAGCGGAAATTACGGAAGGGAGAACGAACCCGTGTATATCAATAAGACAGTAGATACAATAATGTCAGTTTACTGGCCCACAATCACATGCGTTTACCTCGCATACAGCTTCATTACATTTAACTGGTTCTCATCATGGATTATCTGGCCCATTGCCGGAATCATCCACTACGTATTAAAGAAGAACCTTACAAAATAAACGCAAAGGCGTAAGACATATATAGGAAAAGGAGATATTATGAACGATCAGAATCAGAATAAAAACAGCGGCGGTAAGAACGCATATTTAATTATACTTACAATTGTTACAGTCATTTGTATCATCTTCGGAGTTTTTTGGAATATCGGAGGATGGTTCGGACACAGATGGGGTTCAAGATTATTTGATCACAACTGGTCATTCGGATACACTGACGCAGGGGAAACGAGTCATGAAACTATGAAAGTCGATGCTTTCGACACCATTGAAGTTGACCTTGGAATCGGCCAGGTGAAACTGGAAGTAGGAAACGGATACGGCATTTCATATGATTTTCCTGAGAAATATGTTCCCGAGTGCAAGGTGAAGAGCGGAAAGCTCACTGCCAAGCAGCCCAGAGTTCATAATGTGGGTAACAAAGCTAATGACGACTACGAACTGATTATTACCGTTCCCAAAGATGCGGATTTAAATAAGGTGAAAATCAATTGCGCCCTTGGAGATATCGTCATCGAAGGTGTAGACGCGGATAAATTTGATATCAACGAAAGCCTTGGAGAAATCAGAATCAAAGATGCCAAGTGCGAAACCCTTGATGCTGACAACTCTTTAGGAAGCATTAATTTAAGCAACGTTGAAGCCAAAACACTTGATGCAAATCTTTCAATGGGAGATTTAAGAGTTACATCTTCTGACATTGAAGATGTTAGATGCAACAACTCCATGGGAAGCGTAGAGTTCTCAGGTGACTGTGCATATCTTGATATTGATAACAACATGGGTGATGTCAGAATTGACACCAAATCCGACTGGAAAGGTTCCCTTACAACCGATATGGGTGTTGTAAAGGTGAACGGCGAGAACATGGGAACCAAGTGTAAGAGATAAACTAAGATTTTAAATTGCGATAAGGCTCCTTGCCTGGGGGGTGTTCACTATCCCCGGTGAGGGGCTTTTATCATTGAATTTTCGGGGGAAATAAAGTAAAATGTTTGATTGAGAGTTATTTAATCAGGAGGTTTATACTCATGGCACAACAAAATGAGACAACCGAAAAGGTTGTTACTAAATACGACAAAAAAATCAAGGAGCGCAAGGAGCGGGAAGCAAAGGATAAAAGAGATCAGAAGATAGCCAAAATCGTCGGTTTCTCCATCGTAGGATTAATCGTCCTTGCCATTGCGGTTTCCATCGGATTATCCGTTTCAAAGAAGAGCAAGGCCGTTAATTCTCCTTATATCAAGGTTGGAAACTACGATGTAACCAAGGTTGAGTACGATTTCTATTACAATTCTCTGGTTTCCAATTACATTAATTCCTATGGTTCAATGATAAGCTATATGGGACTAGATACCACGAGACCCTTTGATGAGCAGCAGTACTCTGATGAGATGACCTGGAAGGATTTCTTTGATAAGATGACTGTTCAGCAGCTTCTTGAACTTAAGGCCTGCAAGGATGATGCTGCAGCCAAGGGATTTGAGTACGACACAGAGGAAGATTTTAAGAAGTTCGTAGAGGGTGTGGAAACCAAGGCCAAGGAAGACGGCGTAAGCGTAGCTGATTTTTACAAAAATAACTTCGGTGAATATGCATCCGAGAAGAACCTTGAGTCATACATCAGAGAAACATTCCTTGTAGATGCTTATCTTTCAAAGCTTGTTGATGACAACATGCCTTCAGATGATGAGATTTCATCCTACTATGAGGAGAACAAGAGAGATTACGATCTTGTGGACTACAGATTATATCTTTCAACTCCCGAAATTGGTGAGGATGACAGCGATGAGGTGAAGGAAGCTGCCATTGCAACTGCAAAGGAGAACGCTGAGACCCTTGCAGACGAAATCAAGGCCGGAGCAGACTTTGAGGAAGCGGTTGCAGAGTATGAGGAGTCAGAATCCGAGGAGGAGGACGCTCACCTTATTAACGATATGAACTATGGATATACATCAAGCGTATATTCAGACTGGCTTTTCGACGAAGGCAGAATCGAGGGCGACACCGAGAACTTTGCCGATGAAGAAAACAACAGATACTATGTAATTCAGTTTGTTGAGAGAACTGTTCCCGAAGATGTGAATAACACAATCGGCGTAACCCTTTCAAACAATGCAGTAAACGAGTACAAGGAAGAGCTTACAAAGAACTACGAAACAAAGGATGTAGCAGGAGAGATTCGCGCTGTCGCATTTGAGTAAGAGGAGTAAAATATGTCTCTTTACAGGAAAAATTTTTCAGCTGTAGGACTTATATATGCGGGCATGCTGGTTCTGGTGACAGCTTTACAGTATGGAATCGGCATTCTTTTCTCAGACTTTGCCCCTGAAATTATTTCAGACCATTTCTGGCTTTACTTTATTATTGCCATGGCACCCACATACGTGGTGGGCTATCCGATGGTTAAGTATTTCATGGACAAAAGGGAAAAGAGGGAAATTGAAAGAAGAAAGCTTAAGTTCTCGGATTTTCTGATTTTCCTATGTATTGCAGAGTGCTTTCTCATAGTGGGAAGCCTGGTGGGAAATTACGTTAATGGGCTTATATCTGCAGCTACCGGAATTGAGATTACAAACCCTGTGGGAGATGTGTTAAACAGTTCCGTTTTGTGGGTTAATATTCTTGTGGCGGGAATCATCGGTCCCATTTTCGAGGAGCTTTTATTCAGAAAGCTTTTGGTTGATAACCTTAGCAAATACGGCGAGGGACTTGCCATAACCGTTTCCGGATTTGCATTTGGACTGTTCCACGGAAACTTTACCCAGTTCTTCTATGCAACAATGATAGGTCTGCTCTTCGGATACATATATGTACGTACCGGAAGAATCAGATATACAATCATTCTTCATATGATGATTAATCTGGGGTCAACTCTGATTGCCCCTGTATATAACATGGTGGACACGGATCTTATAGATTCGTCATCAAGCTATGCGGAAATCGGAGAGAAAATCCTCTCCATGCCTCCGGAGGAACTTTGGAGTTTCGCCTGGCCGCTTTTGGCTCTTGGTGTATACGCCATTGCCACATACGGAATGGCCATAGCCGGATTAATTCTGTACCTTATTAAGAGAAAGCATATGTTCATTAACCCGGTGGAAAATGAGATTTACACCGGATACAGATTTAAGGCTGTTATGGGAAGCTTCGGAGTGTGGGTATACATTATGGCCTGTGGGGCACTTTTTGCAGCAGCAATATTTTTGAGATAAAATAAAGGGCTTGTCAATTCAAGAATTGACAGGCCCGTTTTGTCGGTAGGATTTAGGGGATATCCCGTATTTTTCCTTAAAGCTTCGGTAAAAAAACGAGGAATTGTTATATCCCAGATTTTCGATAATACTGTCTATGGAAAGGGAAGAATTATTTAAAAGATACACCGCCTGCTGAAGCTTTTGCTGCTTTAAAAGTTCCTTGAAATTCTGCCCGGTATATTTCTTTAGAAGCCTGCTTACGGTGTAATCCGGCAGGTTTAATTCAGATGAGATTTCGCTCAAGGTTCCGGACTTATAGTTTGACTCGATGTATTTTAGCACTTTAAAAACCGAAACATGCTCATAATCGTCTCCACTTTCGGGTATTTCCGAAAAGGTGGAGAGGTTCATTAAAAGGAGACCCATGGTAACGCTTACCAAAGTGTTGGTGTGGGTCTTCTTTTCTATTAGGGTCCAGAGCATGTTCTCAATAAGGTTCTCAATGGGAAGGATATCCTTGGCTTTAAAATACAAAAAATCAACTCCGGACTTCTCCCCTGTAAGGGCCGATATCAGAAAATGCCTGAGAACATTATCCTGCTCAATCATGGCAAGAGACTTGTCAAAGAATTCGGGAAGGATGATAAAGTTCACGGCAAGATCTGTGGAGGCAGCAGGCATTATCTCGTGGATAGCATGCTGATTCAGAAAAAGCAGATCCCCCTCATTAAGGACAACCTTGTCTTCGCCGTTAATTATGTGGGTGGTGGAACCTTTACACATGTAAACCATTTCCACATAGTTATGCCTGTGCTTTGGAAAATAGGCAAAGCGGGTATGGGGCCTGATTTCGATAAGGCGCCCCTTGGACAAAAGCTTCCTGTTATCCACTATAAATTCTCTGGTGGAGGAATAATTCTCCTTACGGATTTCCTCATGTTCCTTGAGAATCTGTTTCTCTTCATCTGTAATTACGCTTAAATAATCCAGTATCTCTTTGGTCATAGAATCACCATAGTGCAAATAAAGACCCTATTTTTGTAAGTTTAGGTCCTATTAATTCCTGCTTATAGACTATATCATAAATCTGTAGTATGTAAAAGTATGTATATTGATTGGGAGTAGAAAATGGAAAAACACGGAAAACACCTGGCTATAGACATCGGAGCCTCCGGAGGACGCCACATGATAGCTTTCATGGAAGGCGGAAAGATGACTCTTAAAGAAATCTACCGCTTCGAGAATGAGATGACAAATAAGGACGGAAAACTTGTCTGGGATTTGGAGAGGCTCTTTGATGAAATCTTAAATGGTATGGAAAGATGCTTAGTGGAAGGCCTTATTCCCGACAGCATGGCCATCGATACCTGGGCAGTGGACTATGTTCTTTTGGATGAAGAGGACAAGGTAATCGGAGATACCTTTGGATACAGAGACGGAAGAACCAAGGACATGGATAAGGCAGTTTATGGTTCTGTGTCCGAGGAGAAGCTTTACGAAAGAACAGGTATCCAAAAGCAGATATTTAATACCATATACCAGCTGACAGCTGATAAGGTCAGGACACCGGAGAAATATAAAAATGCAAAAACATTTCTCATGCTTCCCGACTATTTTAACTTTCTGTTAACGGGAGCAAAGAAATCAGAGTATACCAATGCCACATCAACTAACCTTGTCGATCCCGAGACAGGTGACTGGGACAGGGAATTAATACGTATGGCAGGCCTAAGAGATGACATGTTCCTGCCCCTTTCCATGCCCGGAAGCTTTGTGGGAACTCTCAAAAAAGAGGTTATCGAACGCGTGGGATTTGACTGCGATGTTCTTATGTGCGCAAGCCATGACACTGCCTCAGCTGTAATGTCTGTACCTGCAAAGGATAAGGACTTTGTCTATATAAGTTCCGGAACCTGGTCGTTGATGGGAACGGAGTTAAATAAGGCCGACAGGAGTGAAGCCTCAAGGGAAGGCAACTTTACCAACGAGGGCGGATACGGAAAGCGCTACAGATATCTAAAGAACATAATGGGCCTTTGGATGATCCAATCTGTAAGGAAGGAAATTGCAAAGGAACTTTCCTATGCAGTAATCGCGAAGGAAGCTGAAAACAACAGTGACTTTGCGGCGAGAGTAGACGTGGGGAATCAGAGGTTTTTTGCACCGGAAAGCATGGTGGAGGAGATACAAAACTATTGCAGGGAAAGCAATCAGCCGGTGCCTACAAGAATAGGACAGATTGCGGCGGTGGTGTATAAGAGCCTGGCAATAAGCTATGCAAATACCGTCAAAGAAATCGAGGCCAACACCGGGAAAAGTTATGGCTCTATATACATAGTGGGCGGCGGCTCCAATGCTGACTATCTCAATCGCCTGACGGCGAAGCTTTCCGGGAAAAAGGTGTATGCCGGTCCCGGTGAGGCAACAGCCATAGGAAATGCAATGGCACAGATGCTAAGAGCCAAAGAGTTTTCGGATATAAACGAAGCGAGGGAATGTGTATATAAATCCTTTGACATAAAAGAGTACTTGCCGGAATAAAGGAGGAAAAATCATGGCAAAAGAAAGAGTTATTCAGTTTGGAGAGGGCGGATTTTTACGAGGATTCGTTGATTACTTCCTATACAAGCTAAATGAGAAAGGGGTTTGGGAAGGAAAGGTTGTAATTGTGCAGCCCATTGAAAAAGGCATGTGCGACATGCTTATGCAGCAAAACTGTGAGTACAATCTCTATCTTCGCGGAATTGAAAAGGGTGAGGTTGTAAACGAGAGAACACACATAGACGTTATATCCAGATGCGTTAACCCATATACAGAAAATGATGAGTATATGAAACTGGCTGAGAACCCGGATTTCAGATTCATTGTTTCCAACACCACGGAGGCGGGAATTGAGTATCTGGGCACTGAAAAAATTGAGGATAAACCGGCTAAGTCCTATCCCGCAAAACTTACCCAGCTTCTTTATAAGAGGTTTACTCTGGGCTTGCCGGGTTTTATTCTGCTTCCTTGTGAACTCATAGATGACAATGGGGACAACCTCAAGAAGTACGTATTAAAGTATGCGGATCTCTGGAAGCTTGGGGATGATTTCATTCGTTGGATAAATGAGGAAAATGATTTTTGCAATACATTGGTGGACAGAATCGTTACGGGCTATCCGAAGGACGAGGCAGAAAAGCTCTGGGAGGAAATTGGTTACAGAGATAACCTCCTTGATACTGCGGAGATTTTCCACCTTTGGGTAATAGGAGGCCACCACGAGGATGAGCTTCCCTTCAACAAGGCGGGCTACAACATTGTGTGGACTGATGATGTGAAGCCTTACAAGAGAAGAAAGGTGCGTATCCTTAACGGCGGCCACACCTCAATGGTACTCGGCGCATATCTTTATGGACTTACCACCGTCGGAGAGTGCCTTAAGGATGAGACTGTATCAGCCTTCTTGAAGAAATGTATTTTTGATGAGATTATCCCTACCCTTGGAAATACTCAGACGGATATTGATTTTGGTAATGCGGTTCTTGAGAGATTCTCCAATCCCTTTATCAAGCATCAGCTTCTTTCCATCGCGTTAAATTCCGTATCAAAGTTCCAGGTAAGGGTGCTGCCCACAATTCTGGAGTACAAGGAGAAGTTTGGAAAATATCCTGCTGCTCTCACCTTCTCAATGGCTGCACTTATTGCCTTCTATAGAACCGATAAGGCTAATGACGGTGAGGAAATCATGAAGTTTATGAAGAACGCTTCTGTTTCAGAGATACTTAAGAGAGAGGACTACTGGCAGAAGGATTTGACGGATATGATTCCTCTTGTGGAAGAATACTATAACCTGATTGAAGAAAAGGGAATGGCTGAGGCTTACAAGGCGGTTTTGAATTAGGAAGAGGCGGTATATGGCTGAATTTATAAGAATAAACGAAGCGGACAATGTGGTAGTTGCTTTGACGGAATTAAAGAAGGGCAGGCTCCTTAATGTGGGGGGCGAGGAAATAGAGGTCCTTTCTGATGTGGACAGGGGCCACAAAGTTGCCATAAAAGATATTCCGACAGGGGGCGACGTTATCAAATACGGCTATCCCATAGGAAAAGCCACCTGTGAAATAAGAAAGGGTGAGCATGTTCACGTTCACAACCTGAAAACTGCTTTGGGAGAGGACGAGGAATATACATATAATCCCGTGGCAACCGGAAAGACCGAGGTGCAGGGTCTTCCCGATTATTTCCTTGGTTACGAAAGAAAGAACGGCAAGGTGGGCATAAGGAATAATATCTGGATTATTCCCACTGTGGGCTGTGTGGTGGCAGTGGCGAGAGAGATTGCGAATTCCTGTAAGAACCTGGTGGGAGAGGGAGTAGATGAGATTGTGGCATTTTCTCATCCTTACGGATGCTCCCAGCTTGGAGATGACCAGGAAAACACAAGAACCATCCTTGCAGATTTGATTAAACATCCCAATGCAGGAGGCGTGCTTGTTTTGGGACTTGGCTGTGAGAACTCCAACATACCTGTTTTGAAGGAATATCTTAAGGATATTGATGAGGACAGGGTTAGATTCCTTGTGTGCCAGGAAGCGGAAGACGAAGTTGAAGAGGGCATTAAGCTTGTGGAGGAGCTGGCCCTAAAGTGCAGCAAGGATAAGCGGACAAAGCAAAGCGTATCCAAACTGACGGTAGGTCTTAAATGCGGCGGTTCGGATGGACTGTCGGGAATCACCGCCAATCCTGTGGTTGGAGCATTCTCTGACATCCTCACAGGTAAGGAGGGGACTACGATTCTTACAGAGGTTCCCGAGATGTTTGGGGCAGAGACCATCCTTATGAACAGGGCCAAAGACAAAGAAACCTTTAATAAAACCGTGAAGCTTATCAAGGATTTCAAGGACTACTTCAGTGCCCACGGCCAGACCATATACGAGAATCCTTCTCCCGGAAATAAGGCGGGGGGGATATCAACCCTTGAGGACAAGTCCCTTGGGTGTACACAGAAAGCCGGCACTTCTACGGTGGTGGACGTATTAAACTACGGAGAAAAAGCCAGGGAGAAGGGCCTTAACCTTCTTTCTGCCCCCGGAAACGATTTGGTGGCAGCTACGGCTTTGGCTTCGGCTGATGCACAGATTGTGCTTTTTACCACAGGAAGAGGAACGCCCTTTGCATGTCCTGTTCCCACTGTAAAGATATCAACCAACACCCCGCTGTACCTTAAGAAGAAAAACTGGATAGACTTCAACTGCGGCTCCCTCTTGGAGGACAAGGGGAAGGCCGAACTGGCCGAGGAGCTGTATTCCATGGTTATAAGAATCGCAAACGGAGAGAGAGTTAAGAGTGAAGTTTCGGGTTATTCCGACCTGGCTATTTTCAAGCAGGGGGTAACCCTTTAAAGAAAGGACTAAGATGACTGTAAAAGAAAGATATTCGGAATCAAAAAAAGTATTTGAAGAACTCGGAATTGATGTAGATAAAGCCATAGAGAAACTGGAGAAAGTCCCGGTGAGCCTTCACTGCTGGCAGGGTGATGATGTAACGGGCTTCGACCAGGACGGGCCCTTGACCGGTGGAATTCAGACAACGGGAAACTATCCCGGCAAGGCAAGAACTCCTGAGGAACTGATGCAGGATATGGAGAAGGCCATGTCCTTATGTCCCGGCAAAAAAAAGCTTAATCTCCATGCCAGCTATGCTGTTTTCGAGGATGGAGAGTTTGTAGACAGAGATAAGATTGAGCCTAAGCATTTCAAAAAATGGGCAGAGTTTGCCAAGAAGCATAACATGGGCGTGGACTTTAACCCCACGTTTTTCTCTCACCCCATGGCAAAGGACGGTCTTACTCTTTCAAGTCCCGACCCTGAGGTTCGGAAATTCTGGATTAATCACGGCAAAGCATGTATTAGAATTTCAGAGTTCTTTGCAAAGGAAACAGGAATTCCCTGCGTAATGAACATCTGGATCGGAGACGGATATAAAGACGTTCCCGCAGACAGAATGGGTCCCAGACTCAGATATAAGGAATCCATTGAAGAAATCCTAAAGGAGCCCTTTGACCCTGAGCTTGTTAAAGTTACCGTGGAGTCAAAGGTTTTTGGAATCGGTGTGGAGTCATACACCGCAGGAAGTGCCGAGTTTACTCTTATGTTTGCCGCTACCCACAAGGGCTGCCTTCCTTTGATGGATAACGGACATTATCATCCCACAGAGGTGGTATCCGACAAGATTCCCGCACTTCTTGTGTACTTCCCTGAAATCGCCCTCCACATTACAAGAGGCGTCAGATGGGATTCGGACCATGTGGTAATTCTTGATGACGAAACCAAGGAGATTGCCAAGGAGATAGTCAGATGCGACGCCCTTGAAAGAGTTTATATTGCTTTGGATTTCTTTGACGCAAGCATCAACAGAATCTCAGCCTGGGCAGTGGGCTTAAGAAGCCTTGAGAAAGCCCTTCTTATGGCTATGCTGACTCCCTGGTCAAAACTTAAGACTCTCCAGGATGAGAACAGATTCACAGAACTTATGTCAACCAACGAGGCAATGAAAATGCTTCCCTTCGGAGACATCTGGAACTATTACTGCGAGAAGAACGGCGTTGCAGCAGATCTGGAACTCTTCGGAGAAGTTGATAAGTATGAAAAAGAAGTGTTGTTAAAGAGAGGAAATTAATATGAAGGTGCTTGAAGCAAAGTTTGTTAAGGACTTCTGTAAAATGTGCGATGACGGCTATTCAATGGGCTGGCATGAAAGAAACGGCGGAAATCTGTCCTATAGAATTAAGCATGAGGAAGTAGAAAGTATAAAAGAGGAACTTAATGGTCTCGGAGAGTGGAAACCTATTGGAACCACAGTACCGAATCTTGCAGGTGAATGCTTCCTTGTGACAGGCTCCGGCAAATATTTTGCCAACGTCAAGGCAGATCCCGAAAGCAATATCGGAATTATCAGTGTTGATGATAAAGGTGAAAACTACAAAGTTTTGTGGGGCCTTAAGAATAACGCAAGACCCACAAGTGAGCTTCCCACTCATCTTATGAATCATGAGGTGAAGAAGCTTTCCACCGATGGAAAATACAGAGTGATTTACCATGCTCATCCCGTGAACCTTATTGCCCTTACATTTGTTTTGCCCCTGGAGGATAAGGTGTTTACAAGAGAACTTTGGGAGACCATGACAGAGTGTCCCGTTATTTTCCCCTCAGGTGTGGGAGTAGTGCCCTGGATGGTTCCCGGAGGCAGGGATATTGCACTTGCAACCGTTGAAAAGATGAAAGAATATGATGTGGCTGTATGGGCACACCATGGATTATTTGCTTCAGGGGAGGACTTCGACCTTACCTTCGGACTTATGCACACCGTGGAGAAGGCTTCGGAGGTTCTTGTGAAGATTCTTTCCATGACCGACAGAAGAAGACAGACCATTACATCCGACGATTTCAGAAACCTGGCCAAGGATTTTAACATCACAATACCTGAAAAATTTTTGAAATAAAGAAGGTTCGTTTACATAAAGCTATCCACACTCAAGTAAATTTAGTTCGAAACACCCCCTTTTAATAGAATTATTTGTGACAATTTAGAAGAATATAGACTGGCATGTTAGTAAAATGTATACTTCTACTCAGACAGTGGAGGTATACATTTTTCTATTTACACACTATTAAAGGGAGGTTACAAATGAAGAGAAAGTTTCTACGAATTCTGTCGGCAGCAGGGGCAGGAATGCTTGCCCTGTCCACAGTTGCCACACCACTCAAAGCTGTCGCTGCGAGTGATTTCCAAACCTTAAAGGGAAGTAATATGGTGGAGTATTACGGTGACTATGATGCCGTAGCATACCCATACGAAACCACTGAGGCGAAGTTTACTTCCGAATCAATTCAAATCGACGGTGTGCTTGAGGATGCCTACAATTCAGCAAACGTTTCACTAATCGACAATTTTAAAAAAGAGCAGGACGGATACGGTCTTGAACCCGGAAATCAAACCTATGGAGAGCTGAGAACTCTTTGGGATGGTCCGGTTCTCTACCTTGGAATCAGTGTCTATGATGACTGTGTGATGACAAGTGAGAACACCACAAAAGGTGGGGTAAGCAATCCTGCTGTGGCAGGAGAAAGTGTAACCACATATTGGAACTGGAACGGCTATTCTATTCCGATGACATCGACAAAGGAAACCTGCGACAGTGTAGCCATTGCAGTGGACCTTTTTAACGATCGAACCACCTATGAAACCGATACAGCTGGAATCATTGTTGTGGATGCTTTAGGTCAGGGATACTGGTATTCAAGTTCCAACATTCCTTCCCTTGGAAGCCCCTTGGGAGACCCTAGTCATCCTGAGTATATGAACATCATTAAGGGCTATGCTGCAGCACCGATACTGGACGCAGACGGAAATCAGATTGGATACAATATCGAGGTTGGACTTCAGATTGAGGGTGTAAATCCACAGAACGGAACCCAGATTGGATTGGATTTAAAGATTAATGATGTTAACAACGTAGTTACGGAGTATAAAATTGAAAAAGTTCCTAACCCCAAATACGTAGCTCCTGAACCTGAAGCAGAAGAAGAGGAAACTGAAGAAGCTGAGGAAGCTGAGGAATCTGAAGAGGAAGAGGATGACGACGAGGGAGAATCCGAAGAAACCGAGGAGTCTGAAGAGGAAGTAACCGAGGAAGAAGCGGAGGAATCTGAAGCGAAGGAAACCGAAGAAGAACCTGAGGAGACAGAGGAGCAACAAGAAGATTCATTCACTGAGACTTCAAACGTAGTTCAGGATGATGCTGATTCTGAAAAACCTGAAGAGCAGGACGAGGAAGAAGCAGAGGATGAGCCGGAAAATGAAGAGTCTGAGTTTATAGATGAAAAGACACCTATATTAGCTTTAAAGAAAAGTGCAAACATTTTCTGGAGCCATGACCAGGACAGCCTCTACACCGATTTTGACCATGAGCACGCCAAGTCAGTAGACTGGGGTGTGGTAACCCTTGTGGGCAAAGAGGAAGATGACGAATTCGCTTACAGTGAATACAGAATCACCAAGATTCTTGATTTCATCAATTCCGCATCCTTCCAGAAAGGCGTATATACAGAGGAGTCCCAGAAGGCCCTGGATGAGGCGGTTCTTCAGGCACAGATTGTTATAAACAGCACTGTAAAAGACAAGGCTAACACCATAAGGGTGGCAGAACTTTTAGAGGAAGCCTTCGCAGGCTTAAGATGGGCAGATACAAGATATCCCGATCCTGCCGATCTGGAAAAACAGAATACTCTCCCCAACACCTATAAGTTCTTTGGAACAGACAGAGTTGTAACAAATGCAGAAGAGTGGGAAGAGAGAAGACAGGAGATACTTGACCTGGCTCAGTTCTATGAGTACGGATACAAACCTGAGTATGACAGCCTGACTGTTAAGAAGGCTGAAGCCCATAAAGCAGGGGAAACGAAGTACAGATGGAGTAACTCCCAGAGGAAATATGTTGAGGATGGTACTTATACCTCTTCGGCAGTAAGCATAACCGTTACAGTAACTGTAGGAGACAAGAGCAAGGACATCAGCTTTGATGTTAACATGCCCACGGACGCGCAGATTTAAGCCAGTGGCCATGCAGAGGAGAAACTTCCAATAGTTTTGAGCTTTGACGGAGATATTGCTTCATACACAAATGCGGGAATTGCCCTGATTAAAGTTCCTTCAGTTGTAAGCGATACCAGAACCAATGACTATGCATGGAATAAGAGAACAGGCACCTTCTATGAACTTTATCCCTATAGCCGTAACGGGGAGGAAGCTCTTAATGAAGTAAGTAACGAAATGGCTTCGGCTTGGGCGGCTTCAGTCGTAATCGATGCTTTAGAGATGATTGACGCTTCAGAAGATGAGAACATAAACAAAGCCACAGCAGATTTGGCAGTGGATAAGCTGGCAGTGACTGGCTTCTCTATCAACGGTAAGTATGCCTTTGTTTCAGCAGTATTTGATGACAGAATAGATGTATGTATTCCCGGTGCTGCAGGCGCCACAGGCCCTTCGCCCTGGAGATATGTATACAGAGGCCAGGAATATGACTGGACCGGAACAGACTATACAAACCCCAAGGTGGATTCAGAGCAGGTTGCATGGGGAACCGAGGTTATGGCCAACTCCATAAGACATAACCGAGTGCGTGAAACAGAGCTCTTCCGTCATTTCCTTACCCCCGGACACTTCTATGAGTTCGAGGATGGAGCTTATGGATACGGAACCAGGCTTCCCTACGACCAGAACGACCTTATTGCGACACTGGCACCAAGAGCCATTATCATTGAGAACACAGTTAACGACTATAACGACGGATGTACTTCAGACTGTCTTGGAGCAGAGATAGCAGGAAGTGTATACAGAAATCTTGGACTTGTATCAAGTGATTTGATTAAGTATAATTTGCGAAGCCTCAAAACAGGAGATCCTCACGGAAGTGATACAGCCCAGAGAGACCGTTCTGCAGAGTACCTTAACTACTTCTTCTTTGGAACGGCCATGAGTGAGGCAACCGCCAACTACTTAAGCACAGATCCTTTCAGTCTCAATATTTCAAACAATCAGACTGAAAGTCCCTATGATTACTACTGGGGCGGATATAACACAATTACAGGCGGAACCGGCGGAGTAAACGGCAGAGACGGCTGGTATTACTACTCATTCCCTGTTATAAATCCCTCAAGCGGCCAGACCTCACAGGGAGGATCAACTCCTTCAACTTCATCAGGGTCAGGCGAATCCGGAAGCAGCGCATCAACAACAGCTGCACCTGTGGCAGTTCCCATTGTTACTGTTGTTCCAAACATCCCGGTTACAGCACCTCTTGCAAACCCTGCACCTGCGGTAGCTGCAGTGACAGAAGATGAGGTTAACGAGGAACCTGCAGAAGTAACAGAGATAGAAAACGGACAGGCAGCATTATCTGATTCAGTTGAAGAAAAGACTGAAACAACGGAAGAAACCACAAAGATAGAAGAGAAAGAGGCGGCTTTGGCTGCAGCGCCCGAAGTATCTGAGACAAATTCATCCTTATGGATATGGGTAGTTATAGGTATCATAATTGTTGGAGGTGCAGTATGCGCATATTTTTATTTCACTTCGACAAAAGAAGCTAAATAGTAGTATAATTTATACTAAACAACGTAATAATTCAGAATATTAGGCGGGATAAACATGATTAAAAGAGAAGACATAAACATCAGAGACCCTTTTGTCCTTGTACACGAGGGAAAATACTACATGTACGGTACAAGAGGACCGGAGTGCTGGGGCAAGGGAACAGGCCTTGACTGCTATGTTGGCACAGACCTTGAGAACTTCGAAGGCCCTATAGAGGTATTTACCCCGCCTGAGGGATTCTGGTCGGATAAGAATTACTGGGCCCCGGAGGTACATGAGTACAAGGGAGCATTCTACATGTTTGCTTCCTTTAAGGCGGACGGAGTCTGCAGGGGAACCCAGATCCTCAAGGCTGAAAGCCCTCTAGGCCCCTTTAAGGTTCACTCTGACGGACCTGTTACACCAAGAGACTGGGAATGTCTGGACGGAACTCTATACATTGAGAAATCTGACGGAAATAAGCCATATATCGTATTCAGCCATGAGTGGGTACAGGTAACCGACGGGGAAATATGTGCCCTGGAGTTAAGCCCGGACTTAAGTAAAAGCGTCGGAACCCCCAAACTTCTATTCAGAGCCTCGGAAGCACCCTGGATTAAAGACATAAGAAACGGCAATTATGTAACGGACGGACCCTTCCTTCACAGGAACAGCAAGGATGAGTTAACCATGCTTTGGTCCAGCTTTTGTGAAGGGGGATATGCCCTTGCCATGGCTCACAGCAAGAGTAATACCATTGAAGGACCCTGGGTCCAGGATCCGGAGCTGATTTTTGGCGAAAACGGTGGTCATGGTATGCTTTTTAATGACCTGTCAGGAAATCTTATGGTGACATTGCATTCTCCAAACGTTGATTTAAAAGAGCGACCTGTATTCTTTAAAATTGACAAAGATATATAAAATTCAAAGGCCCTTCTCTGCCCTCAGAGAGGGGCCTTTTTGGTAAATATAGCTTGTTTGAGCACGAAAAACGAAGTATATTTACTTATCAGAAACAATAGGTCAATTGGAATTGGTAAATTATGATTGAAAATGGCAAATTTAGGCAAGATTTTTGCGAGTTTTTCCGCAAATATTGACTTAAAGAGGATGTCAATTCTATACTAAAGTCACATCATATAGAAGGGAGATTCACTTATGAAAATGAAGCAAATTTTGGCTGTAGTTTTATCTGCAGCAATGGTGTTTGGCCTTGCAGCTTGTGGCAACAACACAACCGCCGAGACCACAACATCAACAGAGACTGCTAGCGTTGATACAACCGCTGAGCCCACAGAAGCTCCTGAAGCGGAAGCAGCAGAAGAAGAACATGAGCCTATCACTTTGAGAATGGCTTGGTGGGGTTCACAGACCAGACATGACAGAACTGTTGCTGTTATCGAGCTTTACGAGTCTCTTCACCCTTACGTAACCATCGAGTACGAACCCATGGATTTCGATGGATACTTCAACAAACTTGCAACCTTGGTAGCATCTAATGATGTATGGGATATCTTCCAGCTCGGAAGTAACTTCCCCACATACCAGAGCAAGATCTACACACTCAACGATTTCATCGCTGACGGAACAATCGATGTATCAGGTACAAACGATGCATTCCTTCGTATCGCAGCAGACGAGAAGGGAAATCAGGTAGGTCTTTGCAGCGGTGTTAACACCTACGGTATCGCATATGATCCTGAACTCTTCAAGCAGGCAGGCGTAGCTGAGCCTACAGAGAACTGGACATGGGACGACTTCAAGGATGCATGTCTTACAATTCATGAGAAACTTGGTATCTACGGTTCATCAAAGTTTGATGACTGGCAGGCAGGCGCTTCCATGGGAATCAACCAGGAAGGCTTCGGAATCGGTTTCTTCAACAAGACAAACGACGGAATGGGATTTGACGATCCTAAGATGCTTGCAGATTACATGCAGATGAGAGCAGACCTTGTGGATGCAGGCGCATTCCCTGATCCCGGTGCTTGTAACGAAATCGCAGATATCGAGCAGGATTTCGTAGTTACAGGTGAGGCAGCAATGACATGGGTAGCTTCCAACCAGTTCGTAGCACTTAGCGAAGCAGCAGGAAGAGAGCTTAAGCTCATCAACCCTCCTCGTAAGAAAGCTGACGGCCCTGCAGGCGTATCAATTCAGTCTTCACAGATGCTTTGTGTATCACAGGATTCCAAATATCCTGAAGAAGCTGCTAAGTTCATCGAGTTCTTCCAGAGCAGCGTAGATGCAAACAAGATTCTCCTTGCTGAGCGTGGAATCCCTACTTTCACCGCAGTACGTGAGGCTCTTGCAGCAGAACTTACAGACACAGAGAAGGCTGTATACGAGTACGTTGACCTTGTAGGTTCCTTCGACACAGGCGGCGAGACAGTTAACCCTTCAAGCCCTGAGTGCGTAGATGCTGTTAAAGAGCAGTACAAGTACTATCTCGACAAGGTTATCTACAAAGAGATGACAGCAGAAGAAGCTGCACAGGCAGTATACGATTTCGCTGCATCACAGTTCTAATTTCCTGAAAGCACATCACAACTCGCCGTTCACCGGAATTAATTGTCCTCCGGGAGCGGCGAGATTGATGATAACTTGCTATTATTCAATGAGGTTTTTTATGAGCAGAGCAAAAACAGACAGGATTGAAAGTGGAAGATCTCCCTGGAATCGCTTTATCTACAACGACAACACGGTGGGTTATATTTTTGCCTCTCCTTTCATTATCGGATTCCTGGCATTTACCATTATTCCCATGTTAAGTTCCCTGTACTATTCATGTACCAATTTCGACTTAATCAACAAGGAAAAATGGATTGGATTTGCCAACTACATCAATCTTTTTAAAGACGAGCGTTTTCTTAATTCCCTGAAGGTAACTTTTCAGTACGTTGCCCTCTCGGTTCCCTTGAAACTGGCATTTGCACTTTTTATTGCATTTTTGCTTACCAGACCCAGCAAGGTGGTAAGCTTCTACCGTTCCCTTTATTACCTTCCCTCACTTATCGGCGGGAGCGTAGCGGTAGCTTTGGTTTGGAAAGAATTGTTTGCAAGGAACGGTCTAATTAACACCAACCTCAGCAAACTTGGCATAGATACGGTTAACTGGTTCGGAAACATGTCCACAGCCAAGTGGCCCATAATCCTTATGACTGCATGGCAGTTTGGTTCTTCAATGTTGATTTTCGCTGCGGGACTTAAAGAGATTCCCACCAGCTACTATGAGGCGGCGGAAATTGACGGAGCCAACGGATGGCAGAAATTCTGGAAGATAACAATGCCCTGCCTTTCACCGGTAATCCTTTTTAACCTTATTATGCAGCTTATTTCAAGTTTCATGGTATTCACCCAGGCCTTCGTAATAACAGGCGGCGGACCTAACGATGCCACAATGTACTATGCACTGTACCTGTACAAGCAGGGTATTCAGAGCAGAAATATGGGATACGCCAGCGCCATGAGCTGGGTAATGCTTATTGTTATGGGTACTGTCACAGCAATAGTATTCAAGACTTCCAAGCACTGGGTATTCAACGAAGCAGACAGTTAGGAGTAGGAGTATGAAGGTTAAGAAAACGATAACTACAGTTATATATCACGTGTTCATAGCCGGACTCGGACTTATAATGATCTATCCTGTTTTATGGATGATCTCCGGCTCCTTGAAGAATAATCCTGAAATACTCAGTGGCTCCTTAAGCCTGATACCTCCCGAATGGAGGTGGGAGAACTTCGCCACCGGATGGAGAGGATTCGGACACGTAACTTTTACAACATATTTTAAAAATTCACTTATTATCACAGTGGTTGCCACCCTTGGAACGGTGCTTAGTTCCGCAGTAATTGCTTACTCACTTGCAAGATGTAAGTACAGAGGACGAAAGCTCATATTCATGGTAATGATCGGCACAATGCTTTTGCCCGGTCAGGTTGTAATGATACCTCAGTACCTTATCTACAACCG
This sequence comes from Lachnospiraceae bacterium G11, assembly GCA_900103495.1. Lineage (GTDB taxonomy): Bacteria > Bacillota > Clostridia > Lachnospirales > Lachnospiraceae > G11. The sequence continues at coordinate 66,912 of FMWZ01000010.1, forward strand.
AATCGGATGGGTTGGAACAATCCTTCCCCTTACAGTGCCTCATTTCTTCGGAGCTGCATTCTTCATCTACCTTATGATGCAGTTTATGGCCGGAATACCGAGAGAGCTGGACGAGGCGGCAATCATTGACGGATGCAGCAAGTACACGGTTTTTACAAGAGTAGTTTTCCCTCTGTTAAAACCTGCGCTGATCTCCACAATCATCATACAGTTTTACTGGAAGTGGGATGATTATATGGGTCCCATGTTATATCTCGGAAAACCTGAGAAGTACACGGTGTCAATAGCCGTTAAGCTTTTCGCGGATGCCACAAGTAAAACAGACTATGGCCCAATGTTTGCCATGTCAACATTATCCATGATCCCCGTATTCCTTATATTCCTGTTCTTTAACAGATATCTGGTTGAGGGAATAAGCACAAGCGGCCTGAAGGGCTAGGATAGATGATTCATAGAGAAAATCTGATTAGACAATTTAATCCCGTATTGAACAATATCGCAGCCGACTCTCCTTTGACAGTCGGTAATGGGAGCTTTGCGTTTACTGCCGATGTTACAGGCATGCAAACTCTCTACGATATTTACTCCGATAAATGTCCCTTGCTTACAATGGCAACAGAAGCCTGGCATCGGACACCCAACAAAGAGGGGAGCTTTTACGGGCCGGAAAATATAATGATGACGGAATACCAAAGGGACAACCGTGCCCTGAGGTATCCCGTCAAATGCTTTACGGGAAACGAAGAGGAATACAACTGGCTAAGGGAGAATCCCCACAGATACAATCTTCTTCGTCTGGGTTTAAAGCTTGACGGAAGAGAGATCCTTCCGTCAGATTTATCGGATATTAATCAGACTCTCGATCTCTATACCGGAGTTCTTACCAGCAAATTCAAACTGGATGGCAAGAGAGTAAAGGTTGAAACCGTGGCAGGCTCCGGAATGAGCGTAGCCGTAAGAATTGATTCGGAAATACTTAAGGACAGACTCTCAATTGAGGCTGAGTTTCCTTATGCATCCCCTGACAAAACCGGTTCCGACTTTGGAAGTGTGGACAGGCATTCAACTCTGGTTCAGCCTGCGCCCAAAGATAACAAAAAGACGGTACTTCTCCTTTTAAGAAAAATGGACGAAGTCGAAAAGTACGTTCACATCTGCGGCGAGGTGGAAGCGGAACTGACTGACACCCATAAAGTGACCTTATCCATTCCCGATGGAAGAAAGAAGAGCATGTCATTTTGCATATCTTTCTCCGAGGAAAAGGGAAGGCCTAAGACCACAGGCTACAGACAGGCTTTCGAACAGTCAGGAAAGCGTCTTTACGCATTCTGGAACAAGGGAGCCATGATAGATGTAAGTTCCTCCCCGGATAAGAGGGCATCGGAACTTCAAAGAAGAATAATCCTGTCCATGTATCTTACATTCATACAGTGCACAGGAAAACTTCCTCCCCAGGAAACGGGCCTTACCTGCAACAGCTGGTACGGAAGATTTCATCTTGAAATGCACCCGATTCATGCTGCATATCTGGCCTTATACGGAAGGGGAGACTTACTGGAGAAGTCTCTGGATTTTTACACGAATTCCCTTAAGGCAGCAAAGAAACTGGCTGGAGATAACGGATACGCAGGTGCAAGATGGCCCAAAATGACAAGCTACCTTGCAGACCAGGCACCTTCTCCAATAGCGCCCTTATTAATCTGGCAGCAGCCCCATGTGATTTACATGCTGGAGCTTTTAAGAAGAGCCAGATATTCGGAACACAGAGCAGAAGTTCCTCTTATTTCTGAGGAGGAATTTTTGGAAAAATACAAGGATCTCATCATCGAAACAGCGGAGTTTATGGCTGATTTTGCCGAGTATGATGAGAAAAACAACAGATATGTACTTAAGCCCCCCTTATACTCCGTTCAGGAGAAGGGGAACCCTGAAGAGATATTCAATCCTCCTTATGAGTTGGCATACTGGAGCTTTGGCCTTGAGACGGCCTACAGATGGATGGAAAAACTGTCCGTCAAAAAAGAGAAGTGGCTGAAAGTAGCCCGTCTTATGGCAAAAGCCCCCGTTGAAGACGGCCTTCTGGCCGCTTACGAAGGATTTAAGGGAACCTATGATGAATTAAACATGGACCATCCTTCAATGCTTTTTGCCAAAGGCTTTGTGGGAGCTGAGGTTGACGATGAAATACTTAAAGCTTCCATGGAGAGGATGAAGGAAACCTGGGATTTCGATTCTCTGTGGGGATGGGATTTTGCCTTCCTGGCAATGACCTATGCCAAGCTTGGAATGTACGACGAAGCCTTCGATATGCTTTTGTATAAGACTTCAAAGAATACCTATGCGGTAAACGGAAACAACGTTCAGGGAACAAGAAAAGACCTTCCGCTCTACCTTCCCGGAAACGGCTCGCTGCTTCTTGCATTGAGCGCCATGAAATCAACCGAGAAGTGGTATGTAGAAACGGAAGGAATTATGAAATATCCTTTTTAGTTCTTGTTTACATCATCGCCCTTTGATGAACGGCGGCGATTGTTCTGGCGGTACTTGTTTCGATACTTGAGGGGAGATATTTCTCTATAAGTTCTGAAGACCTTCTCAAAGTAAGTAAGGCTTTCGTAACCGCACTGCTCCGCAATGTCGGTTATGGAAAGGCTTGTTGAGGTCAGAAGCTCCTGAGCCTTGTTTATGCGATGGATGTTAATATACTCATTCACGGTAAAACTTGTAATCTCCTTAAAGATTCGGCTCAGATAACACTTATTTATGAAAAACGCATCCGCTACCGACTCGAGAGACAAAGGCTCTGTACAATGATTAATAATGTAGTCGGCAACGTCATCAATCTTCTTATGCTTGGGACTTGCGGCAGCAGCTTCCCTTGTAACGGTACTCCTGTCGCTTCTACGCATTGCAAAGATAAGAAGAGATGCGAGCTTACTCATGACACTGAGTCGATATCCGGCCTTCTTGTGCTGAATCTCGGAGTGAATGCCAAGGAGAATGTTCTCAACGTAGGACTGCTCCCTGGGGTCCAAACTCATGACTCCGGTGTGCTCGTCGAAAAAGGAATTTAAACCTATATCGCCGAAGGTTGAGAAGAAGCTCTTAAAGGGCTCTTCGCTGAACTCAATAAGGATTCGATCATGATAGGGGCTTGAAGCCATACCGGTCTTGTGGATAACGTTCTTATTTATAAATACCAGATCACCCTTCTTAATATGATAGGTTCTCTGGCCGATGAAGTAAAAACGTTCCCCCTCCACCAGGTAGTATATTTCGTATTCATCATGAAGATGCTTCGTGGGCATGCTGTAGTCGTAATCACGAATTACGCGGTCAATGGTAATGCCGTCGAGAGTCTCTTCAAAAAGTGTTTGACGCATATGTAATCTCCTTTGCAGAAAAGTAAATTTTGTTCGAAAACACTATACATAAACCAATATAATATAAGAATATTATACTTTATCTTTAGTATAATATGCAATAGAAAATAAGTTTCGGAGGATCAAAAATGCACTACGTAAACAATAAAGCCGAAGATGTTCAGATAGCATACATAGGAGGTGGCTCCAGAGGTTGGGCCTGGACATTTATGACAGACCTTGCTCTTGAGGAAAGGTTATCCGGAACCATCAGGCTTTATGACATAGATAGACATGCGGCAGAAAATAATGCCATTATCGGAAACCACTTAAGTGAGAGAAAAGAAGCTGTAGGAAAGTGGAAATATGAAGTTAAGGATTCTTTAAAGAGTGCTTTGGAAGGAACCGACTTTGTGGTTATCTCCATTTTGCCCGGAACCTTTGACGAGATGGAAGTGGATGTGCACATGCCGGAACGCCTGGGCATTTATCAGTCCGTTGGTGACACAGCTGGCCCCGGAGGAATAATCAGAGCTTTACGTACACTTCCCATGTTCTCAGAGATAGCGGAAGCAATTAAGAGATACTCCCCTAAGGCCTGGGTAATCAACTACACCAATCCCATGTCCTTATGTGTGAAAACCCTTTACCATGTATTCCCCGAGATCAAGGCCTTCGGATGCTGTCACGAAGTATTCGGAACTCAGGATCTCTTAAGAAGAATCCTTAAATATGAGGGCTATGTTGATGAGCTTGTGGACAGACATGACATTGACATAAATGTTCTTGGTATAAATCACTTTACCTGGTTTGACTATGCATCATATAAGGGAATGGATTTATTCCCTATATATAAGAAATATATCGATGAAAACTTTGAGAGAGGCTGGGAAGGCGGCGACTCCGAGCATTGGGCAAACAAGTGCTTCGTCTGCAAACACAGAGTAAAGTTTGACCTGTTTAATAAGTATGGTCTTATTGCGGCTGCCGGAGACAGACACCTTGCAGAGTTTATGCCCGGGGATACTTATCTTAAGGACCCTGAGACAGTTGAAAGCTGGGATTTTGCCCTCACAAGTGTGGAATGGAGAAAGAAAGACCTTAAGGACAGACTGGAGCGTTCCGCAAGACTTGCTTCCTTTGAGGAAGAGATTGAGCTTAAGCCCACGGGAGAAGAAGGAATTCTTCTTATCAAGGCTTTGTGCGGACTTGAGAGAGTAATAAGTAATGTTAATATTCCTAACACAGCCGGTCAGATTCCCAATCTTCCAAAGAACGCTGTCGTTGAAACCAACGCCATTTTTGACAGAGATTCCATAAGACCTGTAAGTGCAGGGCCTCTGCCAAAGAACATATATGATTTGATTATTCCTCATGTTAAGAACCATGAGAGAGTATTGGAAGCAGCATTCACATTTGATAAAGAGCTTGTAAGAGAAGCCTTTCTAAATGATCCTCTTACAAAGGGAAGAGCTTCAGAGGAAGAGATTTTCAAACTTGTGGACGATATGATAGAATCAACAAAGAAGTACCTTCCTGAAGGCTGGGAAGGAAAATAAGACAAGGGAGATTTATCATGTCAAATTTATTCCTGCGCTTTCCCGGTGGAAAGATCAAGACACTTACATTAAGCTACGACGACGGAGTTGAACAGGACGAGAAGCTCATCGATATAATGGTTAAGTATGGGCTCAAGGGAACCTTTAACTTAAACAGCGGCTGTTACGCCAAAGAGGGAACAGTTTATCCTGCAGGGCAGATTCACAGAAGAATGCCAAAGAGCAAGGTGGATAAACTTTATGTTCAGAACGGAATGGAGGTTGCGGTACATGGTTACACCCATCCTTTCCTTGAACAGCTTCCTGTAAACAGAGCCACCTACGAAGTGATTCAGGATAAGATGACTCTCGAGAGGCAGTTTAACCAAATCATCAGAGGAATGGCCTACCCCTACGGAACCTTTAATGATGAGGTTGTGGAGATAATCAAGAATGCGGGTATTGTTTACTCAAGAACCGTTATCTCATCGGAGGGCTTTGATTTACCGAAGGACTGGCTTAGACTTGAGGCCACCTGCCACCATGACAATCCCCGCCTTATGGAACTAGCGGATAAATTTGTAACATCTCATCACCCCTGCGGCTGCCCCTGGATGTTCTACCTTTGGGGTCACGCATACGAGTTTGAGCAGAACAACAATTGGAATGTCATAGAGGAGTTTGCCAAGAAGGTTTCAGGCAAGGATGATATCTGGTATGCCACCAACATAGAAATCTATGATTATATTCATGCCTTTAATGAACTGAGATTCAATACAGACATGACAACTTGCTACAATCCCACCGTTGCAGACTTGTGGTTCGAGTACAACGAAACACCATATTTTGTGAAAGGTGGAGAGACAATCCAGCTGTAAAGACAGTAAATAAAAAAATGTTAGTTGACGGGAAACGCCCAAATTTCGGGACGTTTCCCGTTTTTATTTTTCCTGTTTTTGGGCATAATGCCAAAAGACCCCTTTACAAAATAACATGTTAGTGGTAGATTTTAACATAGATAGACTAGTATACAAGTAGACCAGCGATAAATATTTAACAAAAGCGCCATAAATAATTGAAAGAGTAGACAGAATGCACACTTCCGAAAGACTACCACGAGAAACAGCCAGAGATTTTGCATTTAGAGTACTTAGAGATAACATCGTTTCACTTGATTTAAAGCCGGGAACGCTGATTTCAGAGAATGAAATAGCAATGGAATTCGGAGTCAGCAGGACTCCGGTAAGAGAGGCAATCATCGACCTGGCTAAAGCGGGGATAATTGAGATTTTACCTCAAAGAGGTTCATATGTTTCGCTGATAGACCCAAGCATGGTTGAGGAGTCCAGATTCGTAAGAAAGATTCTTGATAAAGCGGTTATCGAGCTTGCCTGCGAGATAGCTCCCAAGGATGTAATTGATGAGATAGAGGAGAACGTCCATCTTCAGGAATTCTACCTTGAGAAAGAGGACGCCGACAGAATATACATGCTTGATAACCAGTTCCACTACCTGATTTACAAGGCAGCAGGCAAAGAGACAACCTACGATATGAGCTCAACAATGATGCTTCACTTCGACAGGGTAAGAACTCTTTCGGTGGAGACGGTTAAGGACTTAAAGATAGTCAAAGATCACAGAGAAATGCTTGAAGCCATTAAGGCAGGAGATAAGGAAACCGCTGTTTTCCTGGTTGAAAAGCATTTGGGAAGATACAAGCTTGATGAAGCTCAGATGAAACAGGAACACCCTGAGTACTTTAAGTAAGGAGATACGAAAGTGGCTAAAGAGAAAGCTGTAAAAGGGGCAAAAACCCCCTTCAACAAAGTCTATTTGAAGAGATACTGGCAGTTGTATGTACTGCTGTTTCTGCCGTTACTGTATCTGATCATTTTCAAATACTTACCCATGTGGTATGTAATGATCGCATTTAAGAAATACAGTATCGTTCAGAGTATCTGGGAAATGCCCTGGGCCAAGAACCACGGCTTTGAGTACTTCATAAAGGCATTTAAATCCAACGACTTTATAAGAGCCTTAAAGAACACCATCACCCTGAATCTGAAGGACCTTATTTTCGGATTCCCGGTACCTATTATTTTTGCACTGATTCTTAATGAACTCAGACTTAAGAGATTTAAGAAGACGGTTCAGACCATCACCTACATGCCCCACTTCCTTTCATGGGTCATCATCTATGGTCTTGCATTACAGCTTTTTGCTCCTTCAACCGGTTTTGTAAATCTTCTCATTAACAAAATGGGATTGGAGTCAGTTCCCTTCCTCAATAATTCTGCAACATGGGTTAAGACCTATATAGGACTTGGCATCTGGCAGAGCTTCGGATGGAACTCAATTATTTACCTGGCAGCCATTGCAGGCGTATCACCTGAGCTGTATGAAGCAGCCAGCGTTGACGGCGCAGGCAGATTCCAGAAGATGTGGCACATCACTTTGCCGGGAATTAAATCTACAATCGTTGTTCTTCTTATCATGGCGTTAGGAAACATCATCGGATCCGGTTTCGACAGACCTTTCGCAATGCAGAACAAGCTGGTTATGGATGCTGCAGAGGTTCTTGCAACCTATGTATATAAAGTCGGTATCAAGGGACTTCAGTTCTCATTGACCACAGCTGTTGGACTTTTCCAGTCGTTAGTAAACGTAATCTTCCTGCTTGGTGCGAACTTCCTGTCGCGTAAGCTGGGCGAGCGTGGTATTTGGTAGGAGGTGCATGATGGAAGAGAACAGAATGATACATTCCACCAAATCACGTATCGGTGACTGGGGATTCGTAATAATATGTGCAATAGTTGCGATTATGTGCTTGCTGCCAATGTTTAACCTGTTGGCAAGATCCCTTTCCTCTACGGAATATCTTATTAAGCATGAAGTATATCTCCTTCCCAAGGGACTTAACTTTGAAGCTTATAAGACCGTACTTAAGGATCCAAAGTATTTAAGATCCTTCTTTTGGACAGCGTTTTTGACAGTTGTCTGCACAATCCTGTCCTTAACAATGACAACACTTTGTGCTTATCCCTTGATTTTTGAGAAGCTCAAAGGACGTCACTTTATCAACATCTTAATAACAATAACAATGTTCTTCAACGCAGGAACAATTCCCAACTATCTGCTGATGCAGAAGCTTCACCTGCTTGATAATCCTTTGGTACTTATAGTTCCCGGATGCTTAAGCGTCTACAACATGATTATCATGAGAAGCTTCTTCTACGGCATACCGGATTCCTTAAGAGAATCTGCAGAGATAGACGGAGCAAGCTTCTTTAAGATCCTTTGGGCAATATATGTTCCGCTTTCAAAGCCCGTTATGGCTACACTGGCTCTGTTCTACGCAGTAGGCCGTTGGAACGGATACTATGATGCGTTGATGTACATGAAGGATAAGAAGTTTTACCCCTTGCAGCTTCTGATTTACAACATACTGAACAATATTAACTCAGTGGAAGTTGCGACACAGGAAGGATTCTCAACACCGGGACTTTCTGATTCCCTGAAAGCGGCAACTGTAATGTTCTCAACGATTCCTATCCTTTGTATCTATCCTTTCCTCCAGAAGTACTTCATCCACGGAGTAACACTTGGAGCGGTTAAGGAATAATAACGAATGACTCTTTCTAACCTAAGAAAGATCAGATATAAAAACTAAACATATTAAATGGGAGGTATGAAATGAAGAAAAAAGTTTTATCAGTTTTACTTGCATGTGCAATGACAATTTCTCTTGCTGCATGTGGTAACTCAGCTGATACTGCAGCACCTGCACCCGCTGACACAGCTTCTGAGACCAAGACAGAAGAAGCAGCTCCCGCAGAAGAGGCAGTAGAAGAAAGCGGAGCTCTTGCAGAGCTCGTTGACGGCAAATTTGCCGACACAAGACACATCACCGTTGAGATTTATGATCGTAACAACGATGGTGGTACAGATCCTACAAACAACATGTACACAGATTACATCAAGAAGGGTATGCTTGATAAGTACAACGTAGAAGTTGAGTACGTTGCAGTTCCCCGTTGGACAGAGGTTGAGGAAATCAACAACCTTCTTGCAGGCGGAACAGCTCCTGACATCTGTGTTACTTACAGCTATCCTACAGTTCTTACATACGCTAACATGGGCGGTATTGTAGACCTTAAGGATTATGCAGAAGAGTTTAAGTCAGTAACTCCCAACCTTTGGGACTTCATCGGCGAAGAAGGTATCTTCTGGGATAAGGATCCCAAGACCGGTTCCCTCTGGGCAATCGAAGGTCGTCGTGTAGAGACACAGAAGAGCGTTACTTTTGTTCGTCAGGACTGGCTTGACAAGTTAGGCCTCAAGGCTCCTACAACAACTGAGGAGTTCCATGACATGCTCGTTGCTTTCAAGGATAACGCAAGCGAGCTTCTTGGCGCAGATGCTTCCAAGATGGTTCCTTTCTCAATCAGCTACGATGTAGGCTGGAGAGCAACCAACCTTATTGCTTCTTTCCAGGATCCTAAGATGACTGATAAAGAGCGTTACATTAATGGTTTCGATGACAGATACGCAACACAGAACGGAACAAAAGAGGCAGTTAAGCTTCTTAACAAGTGGTATAATGAAGGTCTCCTTTGGAAAGATTTCCCTCTTTATCCTAGCGGAGATTCAACAGAGGATGATATGATCAAAGCAGGTTATGTAGGCTGCTTCGAGCATAACTGGGACTATGTATTCAGAAATGGTGAAGATGCAATCAACTCCAACCTTAGAAGAAACGTTGGTGAGGACGCTAAGTTCGTAGCAATCGATCCCTTCGAGGATAAGAACGGCGGACACAGCAAGTGGATGTACAGCGCATTCGGAACAGACAGAAAGATCTTCTTCCCTTCAACTAACGATGAGCCTCTTGCTTCATTCCTCTATCTTGATTTCATTTCAAGCCCTGAGGTACTTAAATACCTCCAGGCAGGTGATGAAGGTGTTACACATGAGGTTCTTGAGAGCGGCGCTATCCAGCTTATCGCAGCAACAGGTGATCCTATCCAGAACTCCGGTAAGAACATCGACTACACACTTACATGTAACGGTACATGGTATGGTGATGAGAAGACAGCAGCTCTTTCACTTGCATACGGCTACGGCGATCAGGATCCCGAGCTTGTAGACGGCGCATCAAAGGCAGCTCAGGCAGAAGGTATGTATCCTAAGAACGTTAACGTTGGTGAGATTGCAGCAGAAGCAGAAGTTGGTGATACACTTACAGCTAAGAGAGACGAGATGTTCGATAACGCTGTAGTAGCTTCTGAAGCAGACTTCGATTCAGTATGGGATAGCTACATGGCTGATTACCTCTCAGCAGGTGGCCAGGCAATTATGGATGAGCGTGCTGAGAAGTGGGCAGAGTACTTCGGTGACTCTGATATGCTTCCTTAGTTCATAGGTTGCCAAAGGGTAATTTGATTTAAGAATTGAGGCGCACTTCGAAATAAAGTAAAATTTTGGAGTGCGCCTACATTTGTAAAGCACTAGAAAATAGTGGAGGCAGAATTAACGATGGAAATGACATTAAGATGGTTCGGAACCGGATTCGATACCGTAACCTTAAAGCAGATAAGACAGATACCGGGAGTTACCGGTATTATTACCACGCTTTATGATACGGAGCCCGGGGAAGTATGGAGCAGAGAACGCATACATGCATTAAAGGAAGAGGTTAGTGCGTCGGGGCTGCATATCAGCGGTATAGAGTCGGTAAACATTCACGATGCCATTAAAGTCGGAACCCCCGACAGGGATAAGTACATCGACAACTATATTGAGACCCTGGAGAATCTTGGCAAAGAAGATATTCATCTTGTTTGCTATAACTTTATGCCCGTTTTTGACTGGACAAGAACCGAACTTGCAAGAGTTCGTCCCGATGGTTCAACTGTACTTGCCTATACTCAAAAGGCCATCGATTCACTTGACCCCGAGACTATGTTTGAGTCCATTCAGGGCGATGCAAACGGAGCTATTCTTCCCGGCTGGGAGCCTGAAAGAATGGCTAAGATTAAAGAGCTTTTCGATATGTACAAGGATGTGGATGATGAGAAATTATTCGCAAACCTTAAGTACTTCCTTGAAAGAATAATGCCTGTGTGTGACAAGTATGACATAAACATGGCAATTCACCCCGATGATCCCGCATGGTCGGTATTTGGACTCCCCAGAATCATCATTAACCTTGAGAACATCCAGAGAATGATGAAGATGGTGGACAATCCTCACAATGGTGTTACCTTCTGTGCCGGAAGCTACGGAACCAACAGGAAGAACGATCTTCCCACAATGATTAGAGCATTAAAGGGCAGAATCCATTTTGCACATGTAAGAAACCTGAAGTTTAATTCTGATGATGACTTTGAGGAAGCAGCTCATCTTTCATCTGACGGAAGCTTCGACATGTACGAGATTATGAAAGCCCTTTATGATATAGATTTCAAAGGACCCATCCGTCCCGATCACGGAAGAATGATCTGGGATGAGGTAGCAATGCCCGGTTATGGCCTCTACGACAGAGCTCTCGGTGCCACATACCTCAACGGTTTATGGGAAGCAATCTGCAAATCTCAGAGGTAGAAAAATGTTTTTAACTGATGAAGGACTGAAAACTTGCGGGAAGGAGTACGAGAATAAAGGGTACCTCCTTCCTAAATATGACAGAAGCGTCATAAAATCAAATACCGATAAGAATCCTGAGTGGATTCACTTTGGAGCCGGGAACATTTTCCGTGCGTTCCAGGGCAACCTTATGGATCGCCTTCTGGAAAGCGGAAGAATGAACACCGGCCTTGTTGTATGCGAAGGTTTTGACTATGAGATAGTGGAGAAGATGTATAAGCCCCACGACAACTTATCTGTTCTTGTAACCCTTCGCGCCAACGGAACCATCGAGAAAAAGGTAATCGGAAGTATTGTTACTTCCCTTGTTCTTGACAGAAACAATAAGGCAGAGTTTGAGAAGCTTGAAGCTGTTTTTGCCAACAAGTCTCTCAAAATGTGCTCATTTACAATCACCGAGAAGGGTTATGTGGTTAAGAATCCCGCCGGAGAGTTATTACCCGGCGTTAAGGCCGACATCGAAGCCGGTCCCGAGGCCACCACAAGCTATATGGGTAAAATCGTATCCCTTCTCCACTACAGATATAAGTCCGGTGCCGCACCCATAGCTTTTGTTTCCATGGACAACTGTTCTCACAACGGAGACAAGCTTTTTGACGCGGTTAACACCTACGTGGAAGGCTGGGTAAAGGCCGGAAAAGCTGACAAGGGTTTTGCTGATTATGTAAGAGACCCTAAGAAGGTTTCATTCCCCTGGTCTATGATTGACAAAATCACTCCAAGACCCGATGAAACCGTCTATGAGAACTTGAAGAAGGACGGAATAGAGGATCTTGAGCAGGTTATCACAGAGAAGAAAACCTACGTTGCTCCCTTTGTAAATGCCGAGGAAACCGAGTACCTTGTTATAGAGGACTCCTTCCCTAACGGAAAACTTCCTCTTAATGAGGTGGGTGTCATTTACACGGACAGAGAAACTGTTGATAAAGTCGAGAAGATGAAGGTTTGTACCTGTCTTAATCCTCTCCACACTGCTCTGGCAATCTTTGGATGTCTCCTTGGATACAAGACCATTCATGATGAGATGGATGATGAGGATTTGCGTAATCTTGTGAACCTTTTGGGTCATAAGGAAGGAATGAAGGTAGTGGTTGATCCCGGGGTTATTGCTCCCAAGGACTTCCTTGAAGCGGTGCTTACAAAGAGACTTCCCAATCCCTTTATGCCCGACACACCTCAGCGAATTGCCTGCGATACATCCCAGAAGATTCCCATCAGATTCGGCGAGACCATCAAGGGATACAGGAAATCTCCCGAACTTACAACGGATGATTTGACTCTTATTCCTTTGGTTCTTGCAGGATATTTAAGATACTTAAAGGGAATTGATGATAAGGGTGAGAAATTTGAATTAAGCCCGGATCCCTTGCTTGATGAGCTTACAAAGTTAGAGCCTTCGGAAGTTCTTAGAAAGCAGGAGATTTTTGCAAACGATCTCTTTGAAGATAATCTTGGAACCAGAATACTTGAAATCTTTGAGGAATTAAATGCCGGAAACGGCTCAGTAAGAAAGGTATTACATAAATATGTACACGAAGCTATGGCTTGATTATTCAAAAGAAGTAAAAGTTGATATTTTCGGAAACGCTTTGGAGTCAGGAAGCGCTTTGGTTGATAACGCCATTGTTGAACTTAGGAACTGCAAATACATGGACGGATTAAGGGTTGAGCTTGAGATTTCTAAGAATCCTGAAATTTCCGAGGAAGGCTACAAGGTTTCCTTTGACTCCGGAAAGGGCAAAGTTGAAGCTGTAACCGAAACCGGCCTTATATACGGAACATTTAGATTTATAAGCCTCTATAGACTTAACAAAGGCGCAAAGTTTGAAAGCCTTGAGAATCCCGCAAGCAAGCTTCGTATGCTTAATCACTGGGATAACATGGACGGCTCCATTGAGAGAGGATATTCGGGCAACTCTTTCTTCTTTGTGGACAACGATATTGTCATAGACGAAAGAACAAGAGACTACGCCAGATTCCTTTGCTCTCTAGGCTACAACGGAGTTGTTATCAATAACGTTAACGTTAAGGACGAGGCCTGCAACCTAATTAACGAGAAATTCATTAATAAGGTAAAAAAACTTAATGATCTCTTTGTCTCCTACGGGGTAAAGATGTTCTTAAGCATTAACTATGCCGCCACAATTGAGGATGACAGCGTGGCAAGCGCAGACCCCCTGGATTCAAAGGTTATTGACTGGTGGGATAAGAAGATTGACTACATTTACTCTGTTATTCCCGACCTTGGAGGACTTCTTGTGAAGGCTGATTCCGAGGGAAGACCCGGTCCCTTCACTTACGGCAGAAATCAGGCTGAGGGCGCAAATATGCTTGCCAAGGCCATAAAGAAACACGGCGGAATCCTTATCTGGCGCTGCTTTGTTTATAACTGTCAGCAGGATTGGAGAGATTTAAAGACTGACAGAGCCCGTGCGGCTTATGATTATTTCCACGACCTTGACGGTGCCTTTGACGACAACGTTATTCTTCAGATAAAGAACGGTCCCATGGACTTCCAGATAAGAGAACCCATTACAGCTCTTTTTGGAAAAATGCCCAAGACCAACTCCATGATAGAGTTTCAGATTGCACAGGAGTACACAGGCCAGCAAAGACATGTGTGCTACCTTATTCCATGGTTTAAGGAAGTCCTTGATTTTGAAACTTATGCCAAGGGTCCTAAGCCCGACAACTCAAAGGTTGTCGACGTTGTAACGGGAAAGACCTTTGACTATAAGTTAAACGGCATGTGCGCAGTTACCAACACCGGAAATGACGAAAACTGGACAGGGCATGACCTGGCGGCAGCAAACCTTTACGGCTTCGGAAGACTGGCATTTAACCCTGAACTTTCATCCGAAGAGATTGCTGAAGAATGGATTAAACTTACCTTCGGTGATGACGAGCAGGTAGTTTCCAACATAAGAAAGATCCTTATGATGTCATGGCCCGCATATGAGAAATACTCGGCTCCTCTTGGAATCGGCTGGATGGTTAAACCCGGAATTCACTACGGTCCGGATCCTGACGGATATGAGTATGACAGATGGGGTACCTATCATAAGGCAACCTGCAAGACCATCGGCCTTGAGAGAAACACCACAGGTACCGGATATACAACCCAGTATAACGAGCCCTGGGCATCCCTTTATGAGAAACCCGAGACTACTCCTGATGAGCTTATTCTCTTTTTCCATAAATTGCCCTATGATTATAAATTAAAGAGTGGCAAAACCATAATCCAGCATATCTACGATACTCATTTTGAGGGCGCAGAGGATGTGGAAGAGATGGCAAAACTCTGGAAGGAGCTTGAGGGCAAGATTGAACCCGAAGCTTTTAAGAGAGCGTCTGCAAGACTTGCCCATCAGGTGGAGCATTCAAAAGAGTGGCGTGATGTAATCAATTCATATTTCTACAGAAAGACCCTTATTGAAGACGAAAAGGGCAGGGAGCTTTACTAATGAAATTATCGAGCTTAATATCCGAGGGAATGGTCCTCCAAAGAGAAACCACAAACACAATTTGGGGTAAGGAAGCAAAGGGTGACGTTACAGTTACCCTTTTAGACGGAGCGAAGGAACTTGCAAAGGTTAAGGGTACCGCCTCGGATGATGGCTCATTTGAATTACAGCTGCCGGAAATGAAAGCCGGCGGACCCTACGTTTTGGAAATTAAAGATGATTTATCCAAAATCGTCCTTAATGAAGTGTGTGTGGGCGACGTGTTCCTGCTTGCAGGCCAATCCAATATGGAGATTCCTGTAAGCAGGACTCTCGACCTGGAAAGAAAAACAGTGTCGAAGATACACAACGAACTCATAAGACACTTCGAGGTTCCCAAAACTCCCAGATTTGACGGTCCCACAGAGGACATTTACGAAGGAATCTGGAAGAAGGCTACACAGGAGAATTTATATCCTTTCTCTGCAGTAGGCTTCTTTTTTGCGGAACTTGTTAATAAGAATCAGGGAGTTCCCGTTGGTCTTATTCAGACTGCAGTGGGAGGAATTCAGATTGAGGCCTTAATCCCTGAGGAGAAGCTTCTCAAAGAGGGAGAGCGTCTTATAAAGGAAGCGGTGGCAAGAGGCGAGGACCCTGACACTGACGATCTGGTATTTCCCAATCACTACGGAAAATTCAGTTATAAGAAGCTTATCGATTTTGATAAAGATGAAGAGAAGGTCAAAGCAAGAATCGCCGAAGATGAGAGAAGAACCGCAGAACATCTTAAAAAAATCGATGAGGGCGATATAGGAGTAACAGGTGATTTTGCCAAAAGAACCACCTTGTTTGATGAGGGAGAAACCCCTCAGTATATAAGCGTTCCCGGCAGATGGGAGAACCTTAAGGAGAACGGATTCCTTGAGAATTTAAGGGGAAGCGTCTGGGTTCTTAAGAGATTTGAAGTGCCGGATGAATATGTGGGAAAGGAAGCAAGACTGGTTCTGGGAACCATAATCGATGCGGACGAAACCTACATAAACGGCGTGGAAATCGGACGTACCGAGTATCGTTATCCCCCAAGAAGATATCCGATTCCGGTGGGGATTCTTAAGAAACAGAATACCCTGGTTGTGAGAATTAAGATTTTTGCAAGGGCGGGGGGCTTTGTGGATGCAATGCCCTACTACGTGGATCTTTTGGATGATCACTTCATTCCCCTTGTGGGCAAGTATGAATTTAAAGTGGGAGTCAATGTGAACCCCAATCCCGATAAGGCGGAAAATTTCCCGGATGGAACATTTTTCATGTTCAGGCCCTGCGGAATGTACAACAACATGATTCATCCTCTTCGCAGAATGAGCCTAAAAGGAATGTTGTTTTATCAGGGCGAATCGAATACAATGTACTATAACGAGTACGACAGTCTGATGAGATTAATGGCTTCGTCCATCAGAGAGTGCTTTAATAATCCGCAACTTAAGATGGCTTTCGTGGAGCTTCCCTATTATGGGGAAGAGGACGATGAAAGAGGCAGTGGAAACTGGGACAAACTGAGACTTGCGCAGGAGAAAGCCCGGAATATTCCTGACTCCGTCCTTGTGGACATATATGACCTGGGATTCAGATACGAACTTCATCCTCAGAACAAGCGAGCCGTTGCGGAAAGATTGTACAGGGAGTTTTCTAAACTTCTGTACTCTTAAGAAGAAGGAGGAGAGCATGTCTAAACTTGAACAGGATGCAAGAGAACTTGTGTCCAAAATGACTATTGAAGAAGTTGCCAAGCAGCTCAAGTATGACGCTGAGGCAATTGACAGGCTGGGCGTTCCTGCTTATAACTGGTGGAACGAAGCATTACACGGCGTAGCGAGAGCGGGAGTTGCCACGGTTTTCCCTCAGGCAATTGCCCTTGCGGCTATGTTTGACGACGAGTTTCTTACAAAGATTGCTCAGGTAATCGCCACAGAAGCTCGTGCAAAATACAACGAAATCTCCGATATCGGAGACAGGGACATATACAAAGGTCTTACAATGTGGTCCCCCAACATCAACATCTTCAGAGATCAGAGATGGGGAAGAGGACACGAGACCTACGGTGAGGATCCTTATCTTACATCAAGACTTGGAGTCGCTTTCATTAAGGGACTTCAGGGCCTGGAGAACTATCCCGAGTGCGATACCTTAAAGGTTGCGGCATGTGCAAAGCACTTTGCGGTTCACTCTGGTCCCGAGGGCGAGAGACATCACTTTAATGCCAAGGCAAGCGCAAAGGATATGGAGGAGACCTATCTTCCCGCTTTTGAGGCTGCTGTTAAGGAAGGTAAGGTTGAGGCTGTCATGGGCGCTTACAACCGTACCAACGATGAGCCCTGCTGTGGTTCCGAAACCCTTATGAAGAAGCTTCTTCGTGGAAAATGGGGTTTTAACGGTCACTTTGTTTCCGACTGCTGGGCTATAAGAGATTTCCACGAAAATCACAAGATAACCAATTCTCCCGCAGAGTCAGCTGCCATGGCTTTAAAGGCAGGCTGTGACCTTAACTGCGGAAACACATACCTTTGCATTCTGGGTGCTTTGAAGGACAAACTCATCACCGAAGATCAGATGAGAGAAGCCTGTGTAAGACTTATGAAGACCAGAATGAAACTGGGAATCTTACCCAGAAGCGAAGAGGATGCTGTTAAGAAGACCTCAGTTTACGATAAGATTTCTTATCTTGAGAATGATACTCCCGAGAACAATGCAGTTTCTCTTGAGGCTTCAAGAAAGTCCATCGTTCTTCTTGAGAACAACGGTGTGCTTCCTATAAAGGAGGGCGAATACAAGACCATTGGTGTTGTAGGTCCCACATCCAATCTTCGAAGCGTTCTTGAAGGTAACTACTTCGGAACAGCTTCAACCTACGTAACAAACCTTGAGGGAATCAAGGCAGCAACAAAGGCAAGAGTTCTTTGCTCAGACGGTGCGCACCTTTATCAGGATTCCTTCAGTAACCTTGCAAAGAAAGATGACAGAATGGCAGAGGCCATTGCTGTTACCAGAAATTCTGATATTACAATTCTCTGCCTTGGTCTTGATGCCATGATTGAGGGAGAAGAGGGTGATACAGGAAACATGTTTGCTTCCGGAGATAAGATGTCACTTAATCTTCCCGAGTCTCAGTTAAGACTTGCAAACAATGTAATTAAGACAGCCAAAGAGTATGGCAAGAAGATAGTTGTAGTTTTGAATGCAGGTTCAGCCATCGACTTATCCTTCTTAAAGAATGATGTTGATGCTATTGTAGATTGCTGGTATTCAGGCGAATTCGGCGGAACTGCTTTGGCAGAGGTTCTCTTTGGCAAGGTTAATCCTTCCGGAAAGCTTCCCATTACTTTCTACAAGGATGGAGAACAGCCTGATTTTACAGACTATGCAATGAAGAACAGAACCTACAGATACTATAAGGGAGAAGCTCTTTATCCCTTCGGCTATGGTTTAAGCTACACTAAGTTTGACTATGACCTTTCAGGTAAGGTTACAGGAAGCGTAGACGATTCCGATTACATGGCTCTTCAGAAGACAGCCGTAACACTTGATGTTACTGTCAAGAACTCCGGTGATTATGACGGAGATGAGGTCGTTCTTGCTTACGTTGACAAATGTCCTTCCGACAAGGGCATTGATGCCGACAACCAGCCCATCAAGAGCTTATGTGCATTCAAGAGAGTATCCCTTAAGAAGGGTGAAAGCAAGAAAGTAAGCCTTGAAATAACAGGCCACAGCTTAACCACCGTTCTTGATGACGGTACGAGAAAGTTCCTCCCCGGAAAGTACATTTTCACGGTTGGAGACAAGAAATTGGAACTTGAAGTATAAAAAACAACGAATATTTTTGAAAGGCTCCGCCGGTTTGGCGGAGCCTTTTTGACATCATGCACAAAGAAATGGACAAAAAAGTCAAATTTATGAACAAGAAGTAAAAAAAGTGCTAACAAAAAGTAAAATATGTACATTCAATCGATTAAGTAAATATTGTAAATTGATGGTAGCGAATTGAATTGATATAGGAAAAGAAGGCTCAAAAATAATGAAAAGAGTACGAGTAGTTACTTCTTGTCTGACAATAGTTCTTGCTTTGACATTCCTTATGGGATGCGGAGCCAAGACAGAAAGATGGGCATACAACCACGAACCCGAGAAAGAGATTCTTGCTCTTTCGGACAACGGCAAGGCTGTTTACAAAGAAGAAAGCTACACATTCACCAAAGATGACAAATATATTCATCTTAAGACCGGTTCCGGAGTGGAAACCGATTTAAGATATTTCGATACCAAAGACGGAATGACAGTTTATGAGACCTCCACCTACAAGTTAAAGGGTGAGGGATCCGAGGATGGAGTAGTAGGACATTGGGAGCAGGACAACGGATGGGTGTTTGAATTCACCGCTGACGGAGTTTTCAATGAAGATAATTTCTTCTCCGGACATTATTCCGTAAACGAAGCTGATAACTCAATCAAGCTTATGTATGACGAGCCCATTGAGGATGCCATTCTCTACTTCGAGAGAACAGGTGATGAGCTCACCATCGAATACCCCTGGCCCATGGTACCGGTACAGGATGCTAAATAGGTCATAAGCGACTAACCGCTTATTGATAGAGAAAGGGCGAGATGCCTTACACAAATTCTTAAGGAGGTATTTTTATTATGAAAATGAAACGCTTAGTTTCAACTCTCTTAGCAGGCGCTATGGCTTTGTCATTAGTTGCTTGTGGTGCTACAGAAGCTCCCGCAGCTACAACTGAAGCTCCCGCTGCTGAGACCAAGACTGAGGAAGCAGCTCCTGCTCCTGCAGATACTACAGCAGAGGCTACAACTTCCGATGCTATCACACTTGATATGTGGTGTATCGCTACAGAGTCTGATTCAAACCGTCACGCTTATGAAGCTGCTATCGCTGATATGCAGGCTGCATATCCTGACATTACTTTCAACTGGGAAGCATTTGAGAACCAGTCCTACAAGACCAAGATCAAAGCTGCTGTTTCAGCTGACGAACTTCCTGACATCTTCTTCACATGGTCATGTGCATTCCTTGGTGACTTCGTAGACGCAGGTAAGGTTTACTGCCTCGATGACGAGTACCAGAATTGGAAAGATGAGCTTCCTGAAGTTATGCTTGGTAACACAACATACAACGGAAAGCACTACGGCGTTCCTACAACAATGAACATCGTTGGTCTCTTCGCTAACATGGATCTCCTTGCTCAGGTTGGTTACGATGAGGTTCCCGGAACATACGAAGACTTCGTTGCTTGTGCAGATGCTCTTAAGGCAAAAGGAATCATTCCTTTCGGTTGCGCAGGTAAGGAGACATGGTGTGTAACTGAGTACCTTGAGTCCATCATCGAGAAGTCAATTGGTGCTGACGAACTCAACGACATCTTCCTTGGAAGAGCTACATGGAACAACGAAGGCGTTGCTACTGCAGTTGATACTTTCCAGGAACTCGTTACTAACGGTTACTTCGATCCCGCTGGTGTTGGTCTTACAAACGACGAAGTAAAGGCTAACTTCATGGCTGGTAAGTACGCATTCTACATGAATGGTACATGGAACTGTGCTGACTTCGCATCAAACGAAGAGTTCTTCCCCAAGGTAAAGGTTGCTGAATTCCCCGTTGTTGATTCTGCAAAGGGTAAACTCGGCCAGCTTATTGGTGGACCTTCTGATACACTTGCTGTAGCTGCTTCTTCACCTAACGCTGAGAAGGCTGCTGCATACGCTATGGAACTTGGTAAGCTCATCTGCCATTATGGTTACCTTGATGGTTGTGGACTTCCCGCTTGGATCCCTTACGGCGACACAAGTTCAGTTAACGGCTTAACACAGGCTGTTTCTGAGATCTGTGCAAATGCAGATTCTTACGTTCTCTTTGGTGATACAGCTATGAACGCTGATGATGCTCAGACATACCTTTCATATGTTGACCAGGTTTATGGTTGCCAGGTTGATGGTGCAGGCTTCATCGCAGGACTTGCTGCAGACATCAGATAGTCTAAAGACTAAAATGTAATGACAGTTCAGACCCTTCATAAGCCTCCCTTCGGGGAGGCAGAAGGGTCAACTTATTTCGGAAGGTTATACAAATGGCTAAGAACAAAACTATGAATCATAAAAGTGCAACTAATTGGAAAACGGGAGTTACAATCTTCCTTTTTCTTCTGCCTGCATTACTTTTGTTTATAAGTGTCCTGATTGCGCCCATTGCCGTATCTATTTACAGAAGCTTGCAGGATTGGAACGGCTTTTCTGAGGGAACATTCATAGGACTGAAAAACTACAAGGAATTGTTTACAAACGGTTCCATCAAGTTTATGGTAGCGTTGAAGAACTCCATGATTCTGGCTTTCTTCTCTGTATTTGTTCAGCTACCTCTTTCACTGCTTTTGGCACTCCTTCTCGGAAGGAAAATTAAAGGTGAGAGATTTTTCCTCTCCGTATATTTCATGCCGGTGCTGATCTCTACAGTTGTTATAGGTCAGTTGTGGCTTAAAATATACAACCCTGACTACGGCCTTTTGAACAGAATGCTTGATGCTCTTAATTTATCAAGCTGGAAACACGTGTGGGTCGGAGAAGTAGGATATGCCCTTGGTGCCATCCTGGTGCCCACAATCTGGCAGTATGTCGGATATCACATGCTTCTTATGTATGCCGGAGTTAAAGGCGTTAACCCGGATTTAAGAGAGGCAGCCATGCTTGACGGTGCAACAAACTGGCAGGTAGACAGATATGTTGTTATCCCTATTATTAAACCTATCATCAAGGTCAGTGTTATCTTCGCCGTAACAGGTTCTTTGAAGACATACGACTTGGTACGAATTCTGACGGAGGGCGGACCCTTCCAGACAACAGAGGTACCCAGTACCTTGCTGGAAAACATGCTTTTCCTTAGAAACAGATACGGAATGGGAAGTACTATTTCGGTTATGCTGATAGTTCTTTGTTTCGCATTTGCCCTGTTAATTAGTGCAGCATTTAAGGAGAAGGACAACTAGTTATGGAAGATACAAACAAGAAAACGAAAAAGAACGATTCCTCGAAGATTCAGTTCGAAGAGGAACGATATACAATAAAGAAAACCAATCCTGCCGTTAAGGCTGTGATCTTTGTTTTCCTGGGAATCTGGGCATTTATAAATCTGTTCCCGATTTACTTTATGTTCACATTCTCTCTCAAATCAAACGAAGAGATTTTTGGTAAAAACGTAATCGGTCTCCCCAATGAGTGGCTTTGGTCCAACTACGCCGCTGCCATGAAAACGGGAAACATGGGATTATATTTCTTAAACAGTGTTCTGGTTACGGTAGCTGCCACAGCCATTACGGTTATCGCAGCAATGATGGCAACCTACGCAATTACAAGAATCAAATGGAAACTGAGTTCAACCACAAACTCATTCTTCATGTTGGGACTTACAATTCCCCTTCAGGCTTCCATCGTTCCTGTATACGTACTTTTGTCAAATGTGGCTAAGAAACCTGTAATCGGTGGAATATTCGGTATCAATACCTATGCTTCACTGATTATTCCTTACGCAGCATTTACTCTTGCAATGGCAATCCTCATCAGTACCGGTTTCATGGTTGAGATTCCCTACGATTTGGACGAGGCAGCAAGAATTGACGGATGCGGACTCTGGGGAACATTCTTCAAGATTATCGTACCCCTTATGAAGCCTGCTCTTTCCACCATCGGTGTTTACTCATACCTTCAGTGCTGGAACGAGTTCATGTTCGCAAACGTATTTATTTCCGATTCGGTACACAGAACATTGCCCGTAGGTATCAAGGCCCTGTCGGGTCAGCATACCACCAACTGGGGACCTATCGGAGCGGCACTTTGTATCGCAACATTCCCTACACTTCTTGTTTATGTATTCTTAAGCAAGAGAATTCAGGAAAGCTTCATCGCCGGTGCCGTAAAAGGTTAATAAAATATGTAAAACACGCAGGTTTGGCAGTTTGCCAAACCTGTTTTTTATGTTATCTTTAATATGAGAATTTAATTGAGCTGTGGGGTTACAAATGGTTAATAAATCAGGGTCTGAAAGAAGACAGAAGAAAAAGAATAACACCCTCTCAACCAGAATCAACAGGGTAGTACTGACGATTCTTATTTTGATTATTATTTCTTTCCTTGTATCCATATACATTATTACCGAAAGAGAGAGGAAAGAATATGAGATTAGAGAGGCCGAAAACACCATAAAGACCCTCTCCAGCAACATTAATTCCGAGCTGGAAAGCTATATGGAACTGTCCAGGCTTATCATGATGGAAGATCGCCTGGTGAAGTTTCTAAGAGCAGACGGAACCTCTGTTGATATAGGTATGATCAATGATGCCAGATACGGAATCATGGATATTTTAAATGTTACGGGAGGAGTGGATTCTGTCATTGTTATCAGGGATGACCTGATAATGGCGAGGACAAACCGATTCACATACAAGTTTGATTACAATAAACTGTCCTCCGATGAATGGAAGCAGGACATACTGGTTAAAAAGGGTAAGGCTGTTATTTCCCTTAACAGCAACGGAATAGCTACAAAGCAGGACGGAAAGCCTGTTGTTACCATAGGCAGAACCGTATACGATAACGTCAATCAGAAAAAGAGGGGCGTAATGCTCATGAACATTTCAGCCAATGTTCTTGATATTATGCTCAATGAACTTCGCTATGACAATATTTGTATTATGGGTGAGGACGGCTCATATCTGGCAGGAAACAGGAGCCTTCTGAAATACTACGACAGCACCTTTGACAGGTCCACTGTTTTTCATGAAGACATCAAGGAAAACAGAGAGAAGATAATGATATCCGGGGCAAAAGTCGAAAATACCCCCATCATTATCCTTCGGGTAAGCAACTTCGGAACCCAGGGAATTCCCTACAGCATACTTTTCATGTTATGTGTTCTTTTGCTTATATACCTTGTGGGAATGACTTATCTGGGAGGCTTTGTTACAAGAAATATAACTGATCCCGTGTCCCAGCTTTCGGAATCCATGGAGAGAAACAAGGCCTCAGGTGAGCTTAAGCCCATTGAGACCCACATTCCTGATGGTGAATTGAATGAGCTGAAGAATGATTACAACAGCCTTATTGGCCACGTAAATGAACTTATTGAAACCCTTCTTGAGCAGGAGAAAACCCTTCAGAAGGCGGAGATGAGGGTCCTTCAGGAACAGATTAAGCCACATTTCTTATATAATTCCATAGAAACCATAGGATTTCTTGCTCTGGATGCCGGAGCCGACAACGTACATGACGCGTTGGAGACCCTCGGAAGTTTTTACCGTAATTTCTTAAGTAAAGGTGGAAGAGATATTCCCCTTTCCAGGGAAATAAGCATTGTAAAAGACTATTTATCTCTGCAGGCGCTAAGATATGGAGATATAATAAATGCAGAGTATGATATCAGTCCGGAAACCGAGAGAGTGGTTGTCCCCAAACTGATTTTGCAGCCTCTGGTGGAGAACAGTATTTATCACGGCATTCGATTGAAGGGAGAGAAGGGTCTTATTAAGATAAGCTCCTTTATGAAGGATGGAATGCTTCACCTGATAGTAAGGGATACAGGTGTGGGAATGACTGAGGAGGAAATTGAAGGAATTTTCGAAACCTCAGATGATGATAATGAGGATCAGATGTCTAAAAGCTTCGGACTTAAGGGAACCATTGAGAGACTCAGGATTTATAATAATTCCGAGGATGTGGTTCGGATTCGAAGTGAAGTAGGGGAATACACCGAGATTGAATTCATGATTAAAGACAGCAGAAGTGGGGAGTAGAAGAGTATGAACAGAAAATTCAGAGTCATGGTGATTGACGATGAGGAAACAGCCAGAAAGCTTATTAAAGCCCTTGTAAACTGGGATGAGCTTGGCATGGAGGTGGTGGGTGAAGCTGCCAGCGGAATCGAAGCCATCAACATCATCGATGATCTTAAGCCGGATATAGTTTTTGTGGATATTTCAATGCCTTTCATGGATGGAATTGAGTTTACAAAGATAGCCACAGACAGATATCCGAACCTGATTATAATAATAATGACGGCTATTGACGAGTTTGAATATGCCAGAAAATGCGTGAGCATGCCGGTTTTTGAGTACATGCTTAAGCCCATGGTAAGGGCCGAGATAGACAATACTTTAAACAGGGCCAGAGAAAGGCTTCTTGGGGAGAAAGACTACTGGGAGGAGCAAAAGAATTCTTCCGAAGCGGAGGCGGATTCGGAGACCGACTCCATGGAGCAGATCAAGAAGTATGTGGCGGATAACTACACGGATTCAGGAATTAACCTGACTCAGGTTGCCGCAGAATTCGGATTCAGCTCCAGCTACCTGTCAAGAAAGTTCAAGCAGGATGTGGGAATGAACTTTGTAGAGTATCTGACGGATCTTCGAATGAAGAAGGCCATTGAGCTGGCTCAGAAAAATGTAAAAATGTTTAAGACAGCGTCTGAGGTTGGAATCCCGGATCCAAACTATTTTTCAAGATGCTTTAAGAAATATACCGGGAAGAGCTATTCGGACTACACAGCCAAAAAGACAGATTAGTATAAAAGAGAGAGTTTTATGACAACAATCAAGGAGATTGCCAAACTGGCGGAAGTGTCCAGGGGAACCGTGGACAGAGTTCTAAACAACAGAGAGGGCGTCAGCGAAGAAACAGCCGAAAAGGTCAGAAAGATTGCTGAGGAACTGGGATATAAACCCAACAAGGTCGGTATGGCTTTGGCTGCACAAAAGAATAAGTTCCTTATCGGAATTATCGTATTCAGCCGTAAGAACGCTTTCTTTGACCAGGTTATCGAAGGCGTAAATGAGAAGGCCGATGAGCTGGCTTTCTTTGGATGCTCTGTGATTATTAAGCGCGTGGCATATAATACCGCCGCCCAGCTTTCAGCCATATGGGAATGTCTTAACGAGGGGGCCCAGGGCATAATTATTACCCCTTATAACGACACCTTAATCTGTGAGAGATTAAACGCTCTTATAAACGATGGAATCCCTGTTATCACCTTAAATTCAGACGCTGAGAATGTTAACAGAATAGCCTACGTGGGAAGTGACTATTATAACTCCGGAAGAGCTGCGGGAGCTTTAATGCAGTTAATGACACACGGAGAAACCAACATAGGCGTAATTCTTGGTGACAGAAACATTCTTTGCCACTCCAGAAGAGAAGCAGGCTTCAGAAGCAAATTATCTTCTGACAAGCGATTCAAAATTGTGGATGTACAGGAGAATTTTGATGATGACCTTAAGAGTTATGAGATAGTCAGTAAGATGCTTAAGGAACATCCGGAGATAAACGGTTTGTACTTCACTGCCGCAGGCGTTTTCGGAGGCTGCAAGGCCATACAGGAGCTTGGGGAGGATCGAGACATAAAGGTTATAACCTATGATGCCGTTCCCACAACCTTGGATATGCTGGATAAAGGAATTGTAACCGCCACAATCTGTCAGGAGCCTAAATGGCAGGGGTCCAAATCTCTTGAGCTTATGTACAATTATCTAAGCGGAAATGAAGACGAAGAGATTAACAGCTACTACTATTCAGAACTAAATATCAAAATAAAAGAGGCACGGTGATAAAAACCGTGTCTCTTTCATTCTTATTCCAAAAGGAGTCGTATAGTCAATTAACCGATAACCTTGAAGATGGGCTTGAGTGCGGGATAAATCTGTTTAAACTTGTTGTAGCACTCATCATACTTCTTGGTAAGTTCAGGATCGGGTTCAACAGTGTCAACAACCTTAACCAGTTTCTCGGCTGCTTCCTCAACACTCTTAAACTCTCCGCAGGCTACAGCAGCAAGCATTGCTCCGCCGTATCCGGGACCTTCTTCACTTTCAATGACATCTACCTTGATTCCTAAAATGTTTGCAATCATCTTCTTCCAGAGAGGACTCTTTGCGCCACCGCCGCAGATCTTGGTTCTGTCAATCTTGATTCCCAAAGACTTTGCAACTTCAAATGAATCTCTGAGGGCAAAAGCCACACCCTCTAATATTGCCTGAGTCATATCTTCTCTTGTGGTATCCATTGTAATACCGGTAAATGTTCCCCTTGCATAAGGATCGTTAAGAGGAGAACGCTCACCCATAAGGTAAGGAAGGAAGAATACATGGTTCTCACCAAGCTTTGTGATAGCCTTCTGCTCGTCGGCAAAGTTTGTTGTCTTAAGAATATCTTCCATCCACCACTTGTTACAGGATGCAGCTGAAAGCATGCAGCCCATAAGGTGATAGCTTCCGTCAGCGTGTGCAAAGGAGTGAAGAGCGTTGAAACTGTCTACTCCGAAGGTCTTGGAGGAGATGAAGATTGTTCCGCTTGTTCCCAGGGAAATGTTACATCTTCCGTCACCAACGGTTCCTGTTCCTACTGCAGCTGCAGCGTTGTCGCCTGCACCGGCAACAATCTTAACGGTTGTGGGAAGGCCAAGTTCAGCTGCCACATCGGGCTTAATGGTTCCTACTGCTTCATAGCTTTCGAAGATCTTTGCAAGCTGTGATTCCTTAACATCACAGATCTCCATCATTTCCTTAGACCAGCATCTGTTCTTTACATCGAAAAGAAGCATTCCTGAAGCATCGGAAACGTCTGTGCAATGTACTCCTGAAAGCTTATATGCAAGATAGTCCTTGGGAAGCATAATCTTCTCAATCTTCTTGAAGTTCTCGGGCTCTTTGTTCTTAACCCATAAAATCTTGGGTGCTGTAAATCCGGTAAAAGCAATATTTGCTGTGTATTGGGAAAGCTTATCTTTGCCGATTGTGTTGTTGAGATAATCGGTTTCTTCTGTGGTACGTCCGTCGTTCCAAAGAATAGCGGGACGAATAACGTTATCATCCTTATCAAGAATTACAAGGCCGTGCATCTGTCCGCCAAAGCTTATTCCTGCAACCTTGCTCTTGTCGCATTCGCTAAGAAGCTCTTTCAAACCTTCCATTGATCTGGAATACCAGTCTTCGGGTTTCTGCTCTGACCAGCCGGGATGAGGGAAATATAATTCGTAGTCTTTAGAAACTACTTTATGAATCTTACCCATTTCATCCATAAGTAAAAGTTTAACGGCAGATGTTCCCAAGTCGATTCCAACGTATAACATATGTACTTACCCTCCTCAAGTCGCGTGTTTTCCAAGTTTCCTCGTGCTCGTGCACGAAATCTGTCTTTATCGTACTACAAACCCGCACCAAAATTCAATAATTATTTACATTTTTCCCATTTACAGTTCATATTTTTTGTGCTATAAAGGTAACAGAAGCCAAAAAACGCCCAATGTGCTCGAGCAAGTAGCCATTCGGGTTTAATACTTTAAGGAGGTATTTTATATGTCAGAGTTTTTTAAGAACATTCCTGAGATCAAGTTCGAAGGCAAGGACAGCAAGAATCCTTTCGCATTCAAATATTATGATCCTGAGAAAGTTATCATGGGTAAGAAGATGAAGGAGCACCTTCCTTTTGCAATGGCTTGGTGGCACAACCTTTGTGCAACAGGCGTTGATATGTTTGGTGCAGGTTCAGCTGATAAGTCTTTCGGAGCACAGCCCGGAACAATGGAGCATGCAAAGGCTAAGGTTGATGCAGGTGTCGAATTCATGAAGAAGCTTGGTATCGAGTACTACTGCTTCCATGATGTAGACCTTGTTCCCGAAGATCCTACAGATATCAATGTTACCAACGCTCGTCTTGACGAGATTTCAGATTACATCTTAGAGAAGACCAAAGGCACCAACATCAAGTGCTTATGGGGAACAGCAAACATGTTTGGTAACCCCAGATTCATGAACGGTGCAGGTTCCACAAACTCAGTAGATGTTTACTCATTCGCAGCAGCTCAGGTTAAGAAGGCTATCGACATCACCATCAAACTCGGTGGTAGAGGATATGTATTCTGGGGCGGCCGTGAAGGTTACGAGACACTTCTCAACACAGACATGAAGTTCGAGCAGGAGAACATCGCTCAGCTCATGAGAATGGCTGTTAACTACGGTAGAAGCAAAGGCTTCATGGGAGACTTCTATATCGAGCCTAAGCCGAAGGAGCCCATGAAACATCAGTATGATTTCGATGCTGCAACAGCTATCGGATTCTTAAAGCAGTACGGTCTTGATAAGGACTTCAAGATGAACATCGAGGCTAACCATGCTACACTTGCAGGTCATACCTTCCAGCACGAGTTAAGAGTATCCGCTATGAACGGCATGCTCGGTTCTGTAGATGCTAACCAGGGCGATATGCTTCTTGGCTGGGATACAGATGAGTTCCCCTTCAATGTGTACGATGCAACTCTTGCTATGTACGAAGTACTTAAGGGCGGCGGATTAACAGGTGGATTCAACTTCGACTCCAAGAACAGACGTCCTTCCAACACACCTGAGGATATGTTCCACGCATTCATCCTTGGTATGGATACATTCGCACTTGGCCTCATCAAGGCAGCTGAGATGATTGAGGATGGCAGAATTGACAACTTCGTTAAGGAGAAATACTCAAGCTTCTCTAACACAGAACTCGGTAAGAAGATCCGCAACAACACAGCAACTCTTGAAGAGCTTGCTGCACACGCTTGCGACATCAAGAAGCCTAACGATCCCGGTTCAGGACGTCAGGAGTACCTTGAGTCTGTAATGAATAACATTCTCTTCTCATAAGAGATAAAAGGTAGGTATTATGAGAGGCACGGTAAGTATTACCGTGCCTCTATGTTTATAAAGAATTGGGGAGCGTTATGATTAAGAAACTAAAAGGCATAATAAACGAATATTTTATTGGAAACGAAGAAGTAGTTAACAACCTTTTGATTTGTCTTCTGGCAGGAGGACATGTGCTTTTGGAGGATGTTCCCGGTGTGGGCAAAACCACCTTGGCCAAAACCCTTTCAAAGGCAGTAAGTTTGGATTTCGGAAGAATACAATTCACTCCGGACACATTACCGTCAGATGTGACAGGAGTGTCAGTTTTAAATATGAAAACCGGTGAGTTTGAATACCGAGAGGGTGCCATTATGCACCAGATGATACTGGCGGACGAAATAAACAGAACTTCACCAAAGACTCAGGCAAGTCTTCTTGAAGCCATGGCTGAAGGAAGAGTAACGGTGGACGGAAGAGTAACCGAACTTCCCAAGCCCTTTATGGTTATTGCCACACAGAACCCCGTGGAATTCGTGGGAACCTATCCCCTTCCCGAGGCTCAGATGGACAGATTCATGATGAAGCTTTCCATAGGATACCCGAAGCCTGAAGATGAAATAAACCTTACAAAGAATCAGCTTAGCGGCAAAACCTTCGAGAATATAGAAAGTGTTCTCACGGCTGAGGACATTTTAAAGATGAGAGAAGAAGTGGCAGAGGTTAAGATTGTGGACAGCGTATTAAAGTACGCCAATGACATAATCAATCTCACAAGGGAAGAGAAGCGCTTTGTCATGGGAGCCAGTCCCAGAGCCATGATTCTTTTTGTTAAAGCTGCCCAGGCAAGGGCATTTCTTGAAGGAAGAGATTTTGTAACTCCCGATGATATTAAGGCCGTTTCCGTAAACGTGCTGCACCATAGACTGGCCCTGACCTATGAGGCCAAGATTGCCAAGGAGAATATCGAAAATATTCTCTATACCAATGTTTTGAAAGCAAAGGTTCCGATGGTGTAGTATGCGTAGAAACAGACTGATTGCTTTGGGATTACTGATCCTGTCTCTTATAGCAATATCCTTTTATGGTGGACCGGTGAGCTACGGGTTTTTCTTTTTCATGCTCATTATTCCCTTTGTTTCAGCTATCTACACTTTAGTTATGTTTTTGCGCTTTAAAATCTATCAGAGAATCGATTCAAAAGTAGCTGTGGCCGAAAGCCCGGTTACTTTTTATTTTACTTTGCAGAATGAGGACATCTTTGCTTTCTCCGGAGTCAAAATCGACTTCTTCTCCGATTTCTCCACCATATCCGGCCTTGACGTCAATGCGGAGTATGAGCTTTTTCCCCACAAGGGCATAAAGAAGGAAACGGGTCTTATATGTAAATACAGGGGAGAGTACGAAGTAGGAGTCAAAAAGGTCAGTGTCAGAGATTATCTGAAACTCTTCAACTTTACATTCAGTAACAGGGAAACCCTTACGGTTAAGGTTATTCCGAGACTGGTTATTCTGGATGAAGTTTCTGCGCTGGATGCACTGGCTGCTTCTGCCAGAGACTCTCATACAAATGCCACTGAGCCCGATGTGCTTGTAAGGGACTATATTCCCGGTGATGACATAAGGAGCATAAACTGGAAAGTAACCGCCTCCGCGGGAAAACCCATGGTAAGAAAGCGCATAGGAGAAAATGCTCCCGGAATCAGCATAATCATGGATTCCAAGCGCATAAGCTATGAGCCTGAAGAGTATCTTCCTTTGGAAAATAAGCTTTTGGAAATAACCATTGCCCTTGCATATTACTATTTGGAGCGCGGAATAAGAGTATGTGTGTATGCCTACAATTCCCGCCCCGTATCCTATGCTCTTGAGAGAGTTGATGACTTTGAAGAATTCTATGAAGCCATGTCTTCCTTCTCATTTGACGAGGATAATACTTCGGAGAAACTCTATGGTTTTACCATGAGTGCCCCTGATATTGCCGCAAGCAGCGCAGTAATTTTCGTAAGCCACAGCATGGATGAGGGCTACATGGGACAGGCTTCTGTACTTGAGGGAAACAATATCCCCACGGTTACTTATCTTGTAACCGAGGAGCAAATCAGCGCTCCCGGCGTTATCAGAGTGGGTTATGAAGATAAATTAAAGGAGGTGCTCAGATGACAGACCTTCTTTATGAACTTATATATGTTTTGACCGTGGCCATGGGCGGAGTATCCTTGCTTGCATGGAACTACGGTCTTGAGAAAACAGGCTTTTTAATGATTCTTTGCGGAATGGCAATCGCAGGGATACTTGTGGCCTTCAGACGAAGCAAATGGAGTGGACGGCTTATAATTATCGGAGTCTTTGTTATGATTCTGGCCACGGGATTTTTCCTGTCCAAAAACGACTCTGTCCATGAGTTTTTCTCCGACAAAGACTATTATTTGTGGCTTCCCTTTGTGGGACTATTTGCCTTTATTCTTGGAGAGTTGATTTGCAGAATAAGAATAGCCAAGGTGGTGGTTAGTATCGCTTGTCTTGGCTGGCTTATTGTGTGCACGGCCATGGGCTTTAGAACAGAAAAGATTTTTGTGGCCGCAACGTTTCTTCTTTTTCTTCTAACCATTATCGAGGAAACCCAGCTTAGATGGAATAAAACAGGGTACACGGAACACAAGGGACATGTGGTATACGTGGCTCCGTTTATAATTATTACTTTTGCTTTGATTCTTGTAAGCCCGGCGCCGAAGAACCCTTACGATTGGAATTTTGCCAAAAAAATCTATCAGGTCGCCAGGGATAAAATAGAGGAACTGGATATTCGCCTTTCAATCAGTAAATCCGGAGATTCCGCAGAAAAGCTCATAGGCTTTTCTGACAGAGGATTGCTTGCGGATGAAGCAGGGAAAAACGAAAAAGAGGTAATGATTTTATCTGACGTTAACTCTTCTGTGGGAGAGATAAAGCTATCAGGCAAAACCTTCAGCAGTTTCGACGGAAGAGAGTGGTCGGATGAGGACACTTCCCCCGCTCCTGACGTAATTATGGACACAGTGGGAATGTGGGCTTCCATAAATGATTACACAAAGAATCCTGAAGATTTTGCCTTAAAGACATATATGAAGGCTGAATTTGTTCGAATGAAAACAAACCATCCCTTCGTACCCCTTAAGTCCGTGCCCACATTGAGAGACCTTGACACGGATGAATTCTCTGAGGTCGGAGGCGATCTTTTGTGGCCTGAAACCAGAGCTTACGAGAGTAAGTATGCCGTTTCATATTACCGGCTTAACACCGGGAACTCGGATTTTAAAGAGTACCTGAAAGCGGGGAAGGCCCCCACAAGGGAAAGGTACTTGCAGTATGAATACCAGTTAAACACGGACCGAATCCCCAATTGCAGCTACGAGGATTATCTTGCCCACGTAGACCACATAAAAGAAACCTATGGCAAAACCGTCGTCCTCTCCCCTAAACTGAGAGAATTCATGGATGAGGTATATAGAGGGGCGGAAAGCGATGTTGATAAGATAGACAGGCTTGAAGAGCTTTTAAGAAGCTTTACCTACTCGGAGACACCGGGTGCGCTGCCTGAAAGCATAAAGAACGAGAGTGATTTTCTGGACTATTTTGTGCTTGAAAGCAGGGAGGGCTTTTGCAGCCACTTTGCCACAGCCTTTGTTCTTCTGGCCAGAGCAGAGGGAATCCCCGCTAGATACGCTCAGGGATATATAGTTTACCCCAAGGGAAACAGGAAGATAACCGTGAAATCCACCTGGGCCCACGCTTGGCCTGAGGTTTATTACGACAACGCCGGCTGGGTAGCCTATGAACCCACACCTGCATACGTAAACAATTCATACTGGGTGACGGAAGATGGAACACCCGCGCAGACGGTTCAACCGACTCCTGCGTACAATGCTTCCGCTTATGAGAATCTTTCGGTTTTGCCAGAAAATGAGGATACGGTAACAATCCGAATTAAATGGTATACCATAGTGATTCCCATAGTTATGGGTATTGTCTTTATCACCCTGGTTTATGTAATTGCCAACATGATTATGGCAAGACGCTTTGAGAAGATGAAGGAAGAGGATAAGTTTGTGGCTCTTTGCAGGCAAAACATAAGAATCCTCAGACTTTCCGGAAAAGCCATGGGGGATAATGAAACCTTACATGAATACAGAGAAAGACTTCTTGAGAGCGATGGGAATGATGACTTCTCATTCCTTGAGGGGTATGAAAAATATTTGTACAGGGGAGATATAGAGAAAGAAAGCGCGGTTAAGGGTGCAACGCTTACGAAGCAAAAACTGTTATCTGCATTAAAGAGGGCAAATGTGTTAAAATATATTAGATTCTATATGGGTTTTAACTGATAATAAGGAAGCCAAAGTGAGACCGATTAACATTTATGCGCTTACAAGAGTAAAGAACCCGGATCTTTTGGGTGCAATGGAGCGTCAGATGTCAGGAAGGAGCCGGCATCTGACCATAAAAGAATGGGAGATTGAGGGCCTGAAGACCTTCTCCGAGAAGCTTGGGGAAGTGTTGCCTGATGCGTTCAAACTCACATTCTTTTATTCTTTTACCATGCCCAAATTAGGGAAGGAGTTCGACCTCTTAAGAGTAAATGACGACTGCGTAATCAATATAGAACTAAAAAGCGGAAACGTCTCCGATGAAGCCATACTTAAGCAGCTGACCCTAAACAGATACTATCTTTCCACCCTTGGAAAGAATATGTACTCCTACCTTTATCTCAGCAACACCGACAGGCTTGTAAGGCTTTCAAGAAGCGAGAAGCTGGTGGATGCCGAGTGGGAGGACCTGGCAAGAACCCTGGAGAACCAGACTGATTGCTACGAAGGAGATATAGAGGATTTGTTCAAGGAGGACAGATACCTGATTTCGCCCCTTACGGACCCTGCAAGGTTCTTGAGACAGGACTATTTCCTTACTTCCCAGCAAAGGGACATCAAAAAGCTGATTATTAAATCCATCAACAAGAATAAGGGTGAAGTAACCTACCATGGCTTTACCGGTCTTCCCGGAACAGGTAAAACCATCCTCCTCTACGATCTTGCAATGCAGCTTTCATGGGAAGAATATGTCTGTGTATTTCATTTCGGCTCCCATGAGGCGGAGCTTGAAGAACTGGATATGCGCCTTAAGAGGGTGGATTTCTATTACTGCAAGCCGGATGAAAAGATAGAAGTTAAGAGGGAATACACAGCCATTCTTGTGGATGAAGGACACAGACTTACCAGGGACAGGCTTGAAGATATTCTTGGTTTTTCTGAGGAGTGGAAGGCTCCGGTTATCTTTTCCTATGACCTGGAGGACTCAATAGCCCCTGAGGAGAGAAAAACTTATGGTGCTCCTTTAATCGAAGCCCTTCCGGGATACGCCGGCCACAGACTTACCAACAAAATTCGTGTAAACAGTGAATTATCCTCCTTTATTTCGGGAGTTATGTGCATAAGAGGCAGGATTCACAGAAGAGAGTACCCTTCCGTAAATGTGGCCTATGCTGAAAACACTGAGGAACTGAAGAACCTTCTCACAAACTTTGAAAATGAAGGCTTCATGTTTATAAGAGATAGGGAACTGTCCGTAGAGGATGAAGTTTTTACCGGGGTTTCAAATATGGTGGAAACCTCCGCCGCCACCTGCAAGGAGTTTGATAAGGTGGTGATGATCATGGATGAAAACTTCACCTATGATAAGGAGGGATACCTTAGGACTTCGGGTAAGAAAGAAGACGAAGAGGACTACAGGGTAAGAAATCTCTTTCATGGCTTAAGCAGAGCCAAAACAAGCGTGGCTCTTCTTATATATAATAACGAGGAAGTGCTGGATGTAATCCTTGCTATTCTTCAAAAGCAAAAGCCGTAAAGTAGCAAAAAATCGCTTTTCGCGGTATAATTCTTGTATCTGATGCATCTAGGGAGGTAACTATATGCAAGAAATGGAAAAACAGTTTCACCTTCAAATCAAAGAAGGAGATGTAGGAAAATACGTTATTATGGCGGGAGATCCCGGAAGAATCCCCGCAATTGCCGAGCTTTTCGATGACGCAAAGCAGGTAGCTTACAACAGAGAATATAACATTTATACAGGATATTTGTGTGGGGAGAAGGTTACAGCCATTTCCCACGGAATAGGCGGTCCTTCAACTGCCATTGCCGTAGAGGAGCTGGTTAAGTGCGGTTCCGATACATTCATTAGAACCGGTACCTGCGGAGGAATCGACTTGGATGTTAAATCCGGTGATATCGTTGTTGCCACAGGCGCCATAAGATACGAGCACACAAGTCTTGAGTATGCTCCCATCGAGTATCCCGCAGTATCAGATCTTGATATTGCAATTGCCCTTAAGGAAGCATCCATTGAACTTGGAAACACAACCCATTCCGGAATAGTTCAGTGTAAGGATTCATTCTACGGCCAGCATTCACCTAAGGAAAGCCCTGTTTACTATGACCTTTTGCAGAAGTGGGAATCCTGGAAGAGACTTGGAGTAAAGGCTTCCGAGATGGAATCCGCAGCACTCTTTGTTATTGCCAACGCAAGAAAGTGCCGTGCGGGAGCATGCTTCCATGTGGTCTGGAATCAGGAGCGTGAGGCAGCAGGCCTTGATCAGAAGATGAGTGAGGACACATCCATGTCCGTAAAGGTTGCTGTTGAGGCAATGAAGAAGATTATTATGGCCGACAAGGCAAAAAAATAAAAGCGATTAATTAAACAAGTCTACTTTTGCGTACACAAGGGTAGGCTTGATTTCATGAGGAGAAAATGAGCGATATTTATATTACGGGTCACCAGAATCCCGACTTGGACAGCGTATGCAGTGCTTACGGCTATGCGGTTTTAAAGAACCTGATCGACAAGGAAAACAATTATATTCCCGTAAGATGCGGACACCTTTCAAACTCCACAAAAAGTATCCTTCAGTCTTTAAACTTCAAGATTCCTCCTTACAAGAGAGACATATATCCAAAGGTTGAAGATGTATATCTTAAGAGTGAGGTTCCTCTTGATGCCGAGGCGCCCTTAAACGATGTTGCAGAAATATACGAGGAAACTAACCCCTCGGTTATGCCTGTTTTTAAAAACGGAGAGTTCTACGGACTTCTTTCAGTCGATGATATTACATCATGGGTCATGAATGAGATTTCTTCAAAGGGTAACGTGGAGATAATTCCTGCAATAAAGGACATTATGTCTGAGCAGGAACCTCCTGTGAAGGTTAGCGACTTCTTTGAGGAGGCCAAGACCAAGCTTTCCATATCCAAGAAGAGAGGCCTTGCGGTTTATGATGACAACGGCTTTGTTGGATTCGTAACAAGAAGATGTTTCCTGAAGGCCCCTAAGCATAATGTGATTCTCGTGGACCATAATGAGCAAAAGCAAAGCATCAGAGGGCTGGAGTTTGCCAATATAGTTGAGATCATTGACCACCACAGGCTCGATGCCATGAAGACATCGCTTCCCATATTTATCGATGCAGAGCCTTTGGGAAGTACCTGCACCATAGTTTATCGCCTGTTTATCAGAAACGAATTAAGACCTGATGAGGTTACCGCAAGGGTCCTTCTTGCGGGAGTCATCGGTGATACGCTGATTTTGAAAAGCCCCACCACAACTCCTGAAGATGTGGACGCTGCAAATGCTTTGGCCAAAATCTGCGGTGTGGATTTGCAGGAATTTGGCTTGTCCATGTTTGCAAGAATGGAAGGCCTCAAAACCAGAGATCCCGAGGCGGCTATTTCTTCCGACTTTAAGAAATATACCGAGGCGGGAGTTCGAATCGGAATCGGCCAGTGCGAGGTTACAACCCTTCACGATATCGACGATTACAAAGAGGCCTACCTTAAGGGACTTGAGATTGTCAAAACAAAGAACGGCTTAGACTGGGCGGTTCTTATGATAACTGATGTTATGAAAGAACACAGCGTACTTCTTTGCACAAGGCACAGAGCCAACAAACATCTTGAGTACGCCAATCTTGAAGAAGGAATATATGATATGCCGGGAGTAATGAGCCGTAAGAAACAGCTCCTTCCCGAGATAATTCACGCAGTAGGAATATGATCAAAATCCCGATGACTTCAAACTTTAAAAGAATAATTGCCATTCTTTCAGCCTCCATATTACTTGGGGGCTGTGCGTATAATGCGGTTAATGAAGAGCCCCAAATGCCTGAGGATAAGAAGCTTGTAATCTATACCTCTCACAAGGCAAACATATATGAGCCCATCATTAAGGAGTTTGAAGAAAGAAGCGGCATATGGGTAAAGGTGGTAACGGGAGGAACCAACGAAATCCTTTCAAAGGTTTCGGAGGAAGGCAGCGCTGATGCTGACATAATGTTTGGGGGCGGCGTTGACAGCCTTGAGGTTTACAAAGAGTGTTTTGAACCATATGTTACTTCCCAGGAAGCAAATCTTGACAGTACCTATAGCTCTCCCGAACATGCATATACAGTTTTTTCAAAGCTGCCCATTGTATTTATATATAATGAAAAACTTGTTATCCAGGCAGGAAAACCCAGAACCTGGGCAGAACTTCTGGCTTCAAGCTGGAAGGGGAAGATTGCCTTTGCGGACCCCAATCAGTCCGGAAGCTCATATACTGCTCTGGTAACTCTTATTCAGGCCACGGAAGCAGTATATGGGGATGAGGAAGTAATAAGAAAATTTGTCAAAAATCTTGACGGAGATATTTACGGGGGCTCCGGGGATATTATAGATGCAGTTGCCTCGGGCAAGAAGTCCATCGGCGTTACTTTGGAGGAAACGGCCCTTAAACAGATGGGCAAGAAGGCCGACATGGGAATTGTTTATCCTGTTGACGGCACCACAACTGTCCCTGACGGATGCGCTATTTTTAAGGATGCACCCCACAAGGATAATGCAAAGCTTTTTATGGAGTTTATTGTGGGAGATGATGTACAGCATCTTCTGGAGGAAGAACTCTACAGAAAAAGCGTAAGAAAAGATTTCAAACAGAGCATAGATGTAAAAGAAATAGAGTATGACCTGAATTACGCCATAGCAAACAGAGAAAAGATACTTTCTCTTTGGGATGAACTTGCAGGGGAACAATAGTATGAAGAAGATTATCAGAAAATCCTTCAAAAGAGAATTGTTCCTTGGACTCTTTCTGGTATCACTGATTCCCGGAATAGTCATAAGCCTTCTTCTGGTTAAAGTTTTCAAATCAAGGCTTGCAAGCGACTATCAGGCGGCGGCTGCATCCCAGGTTACCTCCGTTACAGAGGCTTTGGAACAATACTTTAACTTAATAGACGAAACTCAGCTTGCCATTAGAAGCAACAAAAAGATAGTGGGCGGAATTTCAGAGACTGACAGCTGGCAGAAGAACAAGGCTTACACTGCTCTTTATGAAGCTACGGAGAATGCCAGGAATGTGGCGAGATTCAATATTTACGATATTGAAGGAAACCTTGTATTTACCACATCTACCGAAGGGTACTCTGAATCAATTCCAACTTACTGGGGAATTTTGAAGGTATCCTTTGCACATCCCGACGAAAGGATAATCAAGAAGGCGGTAATGAGTGATGACGAAAAAACAGTCATTCAAATTGCCAGGGCCATCGTCTCGGGAGATGAATGTGTGGGTTTTGTAGTAACAGATGTTTTTTCATCTCATATTGAAGAAATTCTTGCAAAATCCTATGACGAGTCATACGGAATTGCAATTCTTGATTCATTTTATGAGGATGTGTACAGTACAAGGACAGGTAAAGAAGAAGCCTTAGCAGCCCTTATAAGACAGAGGGAATTTGACGGAGAGCCCCTGAAACAGGAGGATGACGAGGTTGAGTTCTTCCTTTCAAGGATAGGAGATACGAACCTTACCCTTGTTTTGGGAAAGGAACCGGTGCTTACAGATGACATCACAAGAACCATGTGGGGCGTAACAACCGTTATCATTCTTTTCTCTGTTATCCTGTGTTTCTTTGTGGCAAATATCATAAGTGACTACCTGACCTCACCCATAATTAAGCTTTCCAAAGCCATGGAGAAGGTTAAGGGCGGAGATTTGGATGTTTCGGTCCACAGTTCAAGAATAGATGAGCTCGGCCAGCTTTCGGAAGACTTCGACAAGATGACGGATGAGCTTAAGACCTATATGGAATTACAGGTTAAGCAGCAGCAGGAAATCAACGATTCAAATATTGCAATGATGCAGGCCCAGCTTAATCCTCACTTTCTGTATAATACCTTAGACACCATGAAGTGGGTGGCAAAGGCAAACAACGTGCCGGATCTTGCCAAGATGTCGGCAGACCTGGCTCAGATACTTCGCCTCAGTATCTCTGACAGAAAGTTTATAACTCTCGAAGAAGAGATGGAGATGGTGGAAAAGTATGTGGAGATTCAGCAGATAAGGTTTGGCGGAAACTTCACCTTTGACGCAGAACTTCCCATGGAGCTGGAGGATTGCATAATTCCAAAACTGATTATTCAGCCAATTGTTGAAAATGCCCTTATTCATGGCTTGAAGGAACAGGAAAAAGGACATATATTTGTAAATGCCTATTCGGAATCGGGTAATCTTAAGATAGAGGTTACGGACAACGGATGCGGTATCGAAGGAGAGATACTTGAGAAGCTTAACTCAAGAGACAGAGAAAAGCTTAGGGGCCATATCGGATTTTTCAATGTAGATACCATATTAAGGCTTTACTATGGAGATAATTTCGGACTGAAGGCGTTTAAGCCTGAAGAGGGTGGCACGAAAGTGCTTATTACCTTACCTTTAACTAAGGAGAGAAACAATGATCAAAGTCCTCGTTGTTGATGATGAAACATTAGTCAGACAGGGAATAGTCATGGAAACTGACTGGGCATCCCTTAACTGCACGGTTATAGCTGAAGCGGCAAACGGCCTTGAGGGCCTGGAAGCTGTGAAAAAGTTTACGCCTGATTTAATAATTTGCGATATTAAGATGCCAAAGATGGATGGCCTTGAGATGTTGACTAAGCTTAGAGAGTCCGGCATAGGCACTCCGGTTATATTCCTTACAGCCTATTCCGATTTCGAGTATGCAAGGCAGGCCATAAAATTAGCTGCAACGGATTATCTTTTAAAGCCCTTTGAAGACGGAGACCTTGAGAAAGCCATAACAAGAATTACCTCAAGAATCACCAGAGAGAGAAAGAACTTAAGACAGATGCATGAGTCGGATGTTCTTTCAGATGAGATAATTGAGAAGAAGGGTGATAAGAGTAAATATGTTGCCGAAGCCCTAAACTACATCGCCGAGCACTATGGGGATGAGAACCTGGGAATCAAGGACGTGGCAGAGAGTATTGGCATAAGCGAAGGGCACCTGTCCCACGTATTCAAAGCGGAAACCGATTATACGGTAAATGCCTTCATTACAAGATACAGAATCAAGGCAGCCATGAAGCTTTTAGGAGATGTAAGGTATAAGGTCTATGAAGTTGCCGAGAAGGTGGGCTATAAGGACATAACCTATTTCTCCTCGGTTTTTAAGAAGATAACGGGTCTAAACCCCTCAGATTTTCAAAATAAGATCCACAATGTCTGATAAGGGCATTGTGGATTTTGTATATTTTTCTTTGGATTTCTAAAGGTCTCATATGCACTTTCGCAGAATTTCACAAACAATAACAGTTTTGTCCAGTTTTTTGTCGTCAAAATCACTAATATAATCAAAGTGTAGTCCGAAAGGTATCGGACAAAACCAATAGGAGGACAGAAAATGAAAAAGAAAGTATTATCAGTTTTGCTTGCAGGCTGTATGCTTATGGGACTTGTAGCATGTGGTTCTGAGGCTCCTGCAGCATCAACAAACACAGCAACTG
Organism: Lachnospiraceae bacterium G11; assembly: GCA_900103495.1. Lineage (GTDB taxonomy): Bacteria > Bacillota > Clostridia > Lachnospirales > Lachnospiraceae > G11. Next base: position 108,454 of record FMWZ01000010.1, read on the forward strand.
AGACAAAGACAGAAGAGGCTTCAACAGAGGAAGCAGCTCCCGTAGAGGAAGCAGAAGTTCCCGAGAACCTCACAGCTACTCAGCAGATCATCAAAGAAGCTGAAGGCATGTCAATGGAAGAACTTGCTAAGAAGGCAATTGAAGAGTCTAACGGCGCTACATTCTATGGCGTAGGTAACTCTTCCCGTGGTAAATCAGCACTTCCTTTATTTATTGAATATTTACAGTCAATCGACCCTTCATACACAATGGAGTTCGAGTGGCAGCAGCCCAAGAACAACAAGATCTTCGAGCAGCTTACAGCTGACTCCCTTAAGGGCGAAGGTACATTTGCAATGACCCTTATCCAGGATGGTAACCAGATTGAGTCCAAGATGGTTCAGACAGGCATCCTTGATACATTCATTCCCAAGGAGTGGGCAGAGGCAAACGGAACAACAGCAGATGCTTACGAAGGATACCTTCCTCTCCAGACACTTAACAAAGTATTCGAGTACAACTGCACAGGTTCAAAAGAGTACACAAACTGCTGGGATTTCGTAGACCAGGATGTTCATGCATTATACATGGATATCGATTCCGAGATCGTTGGAAAGAACTTCCTTTACATGTTAACAGAAGATAAGTATGCAGCATGGCTTAAGGAAGCATTCGAAGCTCTTCCCGCTGACAAGCAGGCTTACTTCCAGCCTACAATCGACGAGATGGCTACAGATGCAGCTGACCTTGGCCTTGGCGCAGACGGCAAATATGCACTTGCATGGATTAAGCTTTGGGTTGAGAGCTACAACGCTCAGACAGATGACGGCCCTATCTGTAACACACTTGTTACCGACTCCGCAACAGATCAGGCAGGATTACTTGTTTACTCCAAGCTTCGTTCTGTAGAGGAATCCGATTCCGTATCAGTTAACAACATCAAGGTAGCTGCTTACCAGGATGGTTACAAGGGTATCGGCGGATATGGTTACTGCCATTACTTATTCGTAACAGACAACTCACCTTTGCCTTGGACAGCATGTGCATTCATCGCTTACATGACATGTACAGAGGACGGTTTCTCTGCATGGGGTAAAGACATGGGTGGTTACTCATCCAACCCCGAAGTTGCAAAAGCTATCGAAGCTACATACAACCACTCAAAGGGTGGCTGCGATGAGAGCGGCGCTGTAGTATACGAGTGCAAGAACGACAGAGGATATGACTGGTGGACAACAACCGGTGAACTCGTTCTTGAGGATCCCGAGTACTGCGCATCTGTTTCCTTCACAGTAGGTAGCTGGATTGAGATGCTTACAAAGTATTCAGCAGAATAAATAACAAGCGTCAAACTTAGTACACTAACATAGGCTTCAAAGGCGGTCAAACGCCTTTGAAGCATTTTAAGGAGAATTAACTTTATGGACGACACAGCAAGAACAGCGAAAGGGAAAAGTGTAGATTCGTCTGCTGTTTTTTTCAACAGAATAAAGACGTATTTCATGAAGCCCCAGAATGTCATCCTGTTATTGTTTGGTATAGTACTTACCTTCACAACGGTGGCACCAATCGTTGCTATCGTTCAGGATACATTCAAAATCCATGTAGGAACGATCGATGCTTATCTCACCAAGAAAACAGAAGGCTTTTCCATCGTAAACTATACGGATCTGTTTACAAGTAAACTGGCCAAAACAAACCTTTGGACACCCCTTATAAACACCGTATTGCTTGCGGTTCTTACCTGCCTTATCTCCATCCTCTTCGGTGGACTCTTTGCTTTCCTGGTGACAAGAACCAATTTAAAGTGCAAGAAGTACTTAAGCTCCATATTCATTTTCCCTTACATCATGCCTCAGTGGACACTGGCAGTTGTTTGGCAGAACATGTTTAACTCCAACGAAGTAACCGGTACTTCAAACGGACTTCTTGCTTCACTCTTTAACTACAGAGCACCTATCTGGTGGTGCCAGGGATTATTACCCTGCGCAATAGTTCTGGGCCTTCACTATGCGCCCTTTGCTTACATCATGATAGGCGGAATCTTTAAGAACATGGACGCCAACCTGGAGGAGGCAGCAACAATCCTCGACACACCCAAGTGGAAGATAATGACCAGAGTAACTCTTCCCATGGTAAAACCCGCTATCCTCTCAACCATACTTCTGGTGTTCGGAAGCGCAATGGGAAGTTACCCGGTTCCTCACTACCTTGGACTTACAACCCTTTCCACCAAGTACGTGTCAATGAACTCCAAGTACACAGGTGAGGCAAGTATCCTTGCAATTATAATGATGATCTTCGGTATCCTCATTCTCGGTATCAACCAGATGAGTTTAAAGAGCCGTAAATCATACACAACAGTTACAGGTAAATCAGGTCAGATCAGCAAGATTAACCTTGGTAAGGTTGGTAAATATGTGATTGCGATTATCTTCATCGTAGTTACATTCTTCACATCAATCTTCCCCATTGTTTCCTTTGCATTTGAAACCTTCTTACCTAACCCCGGTGACTACAGTTTCCTCTACACCGGTAACATCGCAAACCTTACCACAAAGTGGTGGGTTACAAGGGGCAATGCAGCCAGCGCTCTTTACGGCCAGGCCGGAATCCTGTTTAACGACATGATCAGAAAAGCCCTTGGCGGAACCCTTAAGGTAGCCGTTGCCTGCGCACTTATTGCAGGTACCATCGGAACCCTTATCGGATACGCAGTATCAAAGAATCGAAGAAGCAAGTGGGCCAACTACGTTAACAACATGGCTTTCCTTCCCTACCTTATGCCTTCATTGGCAGTAGGTGCCGCATTCTTCGTACTCTTCTCAAATGAGAAAATTAACCTTTTTAACACATACACATTACTGATTATAGCAGGTGTTATTAAATACATTCCTTTCGCAAGCAGAAGTGCATTAAACTCAATGCTTCAGCTTTCGGGAGAAATCGAAGAGGCAGCGATTATTCAGGATATTCCTTGGTTCAAGAGAATGTTCAAGATTATAATCCCCATCCAGAAATCCTCAATCATCAGCGGATATCTGCTTCCCTTCATGACATGCTTAAGAGAACTGTCACTGTTCCTCTTACTCTGTACACAGGGCTTCATCTTATCAACTACGCTTGATTACTTTGATGAGATGGGATTATACGCATTCTCAAGTGCCATCAACCTGATATTGATTGTACTTATTCTCGTATTCAACACAGCAATCAACAAGATTACAGGCGCAAGCCTTGACGAAGGAATTGGAGGTAACTAATCGTGCCGGAAATTAAACTTACAAATGTGACAAAACGTTGGGGAAAATTCTACGCAGTAGATAACCTTAACTTAGATATTGAAGATAATGCTTTTATTACACTTCTGGGACCTTCCGGATGTGGTAAAACAACTACACTTCGTATGATTGCCGGTCTTGAGACCCCCACCAGCGGACAGATCAAAATCGGTGACAGAGTAGTGTACGATTCAGATGCGGGAATCAACATTCCTCCCAACAAGAGAAAAGTTGGATTCCTTTTCCAGAACTACGCTCTCTGGCCCAACATGACCGTTTACCAGAACATTGCCTTTGGTCTTAACAACATCAAAGAAGAGATGGCCGTTAAGGATCTGGATGCTCAGAAGATTTCAGCTCAGATAGCTGCATTAAAGAATCCCAAAGAGTACTTTAAACTCATCGATGAGTGTAAGGATAAGACAGGTAAGGTAGAGGCCGGTAAGGCTTACCTTAAGTTAATCGATGCCTACACACTTTCAATGTACGGTGCAAAGGAGCTTTACGGATTTGGCCTTAAGGATGCGGCGGCCTGCGAGGAAAAGAGAAAACAGCTTGAATCACAGCTTGCTATTATCTCAAAAAACCATGCTTCAAAGAACGAATCCTTAAACGAGAACTTTGAGGTTTTGAGAGACGGAAAGCCAGTAAGAGAGGTAAGAAAGCTTTCCAAAGAAGAAATCGACCTTTCCGTACGTCGTGTATCAAGAATCGTTAAAATCGGAATGTTCATGGACAGATATCCTGCAGAGCTTTCCGGTGGACAGCAGCAGCGTGTGGCTATTGCCCGTACCCTTGCTCCCGAACCTCAGGTACTCTTCATGGATGAGCCTTTATCAAACCTTGATGCGAAGCTTCGTCTCGAGATGAGATACGAGCTCCAGAGACTTCACCTTGAGACCGGTTCCACCTTCGTATACGTTACACACGATCAGATGGAGGCTATGACTCTTGCTACAAAAATCTGCCTTATCAACAACGGTGTGCTTCAGCAGTATGATGCACCCCTTGATGTATACAACAGACCTAACAATCTTTTCGTTGCCGACTTCGTTGGTAACCCTTCAATCAACTTTGTTGAAGCAAAGGGCAAACAGGGTGAGGACGGAAGCTTCGACCTTGAGATCTTCGACGGAAAGAAGATTAAGTTCACTCCCAATGATTCTCTTTCAATGACCGAGTGGTTTGCAAAGAGAGCAGAGGCCGAGAAGGCAGCCGAAAAGGAACTTGAGGCAATTAAGGCCGACAAGAAAGCAGTTGAAAAAGGCAATAAGGATGAGGTATTCAAATACCACATCAGCCTTGTGGAAGAAGAGGATTACACATTAAAGGAAGCACCTGTTATTACAGATGAGGATTTTGTTCTCGGAATCAGACCCGAGTGCATCAAGATTCGTGATAACGGAGCCTTCGACGGAATCATTTACGGTGCCATGCCCACAGGTATGGAATCCACCATCAAGATTGCTGTCGGAAACTTCCTTCTTACAGCCGTTGATTTCGGTAATACCTTATACCAGATCAATGACAATAAGAAAGTGGATATTGATTCCAACAACATCCTTCTCTTCGACAGAAAGTCCGGCAAAGCAATTTGCGCAGGTAAAGTAACCGTGTAATATAAGCCTTGGAACCATGACACCTCCCGATTAACATCGGGAGGTGTTTTATGTGAGGCTGCTGTGATATTATTAAGGTACCAAAACATGTAAATACGAAAGGACAAACGCTATGATTTCCCGTAAACATTTATTCAATTGTTTAGTGGCAGCTTGTTTGATTTCATCTTTTATTTTCGCAGGTTGCGGCGGCAAGGAAGCTCCCGAAACCGCAGCGCCCGAGACAGTGACGGAAACTCCCGAAGTGAAAGTTGAGGAGACACCCACTCCCACCCCCACGGAGGAACCCACACCAATTCCCGACGACAGCATTCACGTTGATAATGTGGCGGATTTCTTGGAGGCAATTAAACCCGGTGCAAAGATAACCATTGAGCCAGGTTTATATAATCTTGAGCTTGATAAGATTTGGGAAGAGCAGGGTGAGGCCTGGAACGAGGCTCATGAATATCTTGAACTTGTTGATTCGTTTGATGGGCGAGAGCTTTGGATCAAAAACTGTGATGATTTAAAGATAAGCGGCGGCGGAGATAATTTCAAGGAAACAGAAATTGTTGTTATGCCAAGATATGCCGCAGTTATGCACTTTGAAAAGTGTAAGAATGTAACTGTCGAGAATATGACAATGGGCCATACGGATACCGGAACATGTACCGGAAACGTTATTGATTTATACGGCTGCAAAAACGTCGAAATCAACAACATGGATATCTATGGCTGTGGCGTATACGGTCTTGGATTATGGAACGGCTGCGCCGACATAACCGTAAACAACAGCGTTATAAGAGACTGTTATTATGGTCCTTTTGAGTTTCATAAGGGAAAGGGGACACTTACTTTTAACGAGTGCACCTTAAGAGATACCGGATGGATTTCTTATAGCCCCACTTCCGAAACCAAGGTGGTTCTCAACAAGTGTACTCTTGGGGATCAGGAAACCACAAGCTTAGACAGCATGGGGAATATTATAGAGACAAATGATTGTACTTTTGGAGAGATTCAACCCTATGAGTATCCCGAGTATGACGAGGGATATGATTACGGTTTCGATCCTTCCACACTGGATTTAAAGAAGATGACGGAAGTTGTCTTCCATGAAAATATATCCGACAGATGGTGGACGGGATACATGAAGAAAAACACCACTACCGGAGAGGTTACTTATCTTCCCTTCTATGATGATGAAGCAGATGTTCTAATTGAGGGAAGCTGCGAGTTTTTGGGCGCCGGCGAGAATGAGGACGACGGTCGTTTCTGGCTCTCCGCCGGAGATTTGTACCTTAATGGCGTATGGCGTTCCACAAGCCTTTGGGGTGTTGGAATGCTTAAAGCCGCAGAGGATGAGGAATTCTTTGCCTATGCATCCCTGTACAAGGATTCATCCGATGCAAATTCTCATCTCTGGCTTTGCGTTTCCATAGGGGATGAGGAATACTGGATGTACTAAACTATTTGACCGTACTTGAGGGACAAATGTCGTTTAAGACACATTTATCGCAGTAGGGATTGGTCCTTGCGGTACACACATCCCTTCCGTGAAGCACGAAGCGGTGACATAAGTCGTTGCCCTCTTCGGGAGGAACGATTTTCCAAAGTTCCTTTTCGACCTTGCCGGGCTCCTTGATATTTTTTACAAGTCCAAGACGGTTGGAAAGCCTTATACAGTGGGTATCTGTGACGATGGCAGGTTTCCCGTAAACATCACCCAGAACCAGGTTGGCGCTTTTCCTTCCCACTCCGGGGAGTTTCAGAAGCTCCTCCATGGTATCCGGGACAATGCAGTTATACTCATCCCGAAGCATGGTCATGCAGGCTTTGATGTCCCTTGCTTTGGAGTTACCCAGTCCACAGGGGCGGACGATTTCCTCAATTTTATCCACAGGGGCTTCCGCAAGAGCTTCAACACTCGGGTACTTATCAAGTAATCCCGGCATAATCTGGTTAACCCTGGCATCTGTGCATTGAGCCGCAAGTCTGACGCTCACAAGCAAAGCCCAGGCATCTTCGTAATTAAGAGAGCACTCCGCAATGGGGTACTCTCTTTTTAATCTTTCAATAATGATTTGTACTTTTTCTTTTTTGGTCATGTTTATTCCCGATTCTTTAGAACCTCTGCAGGCGTTATTCTGTTTAACTTGCCTGTAATCGCAACACTGATGATCTGGTAGAGAACCATGATTGCAGCGAAAATTACGATATACATATACCAATTATATTCCAAGTGAACACAACATGCCACGTTGGGTATGAAAATCGGAAAGATTTTATCAATTATGAACTTTGCCAGAGGAATTCCAATAAGAGCCCCGACAGCTACCACAGTTCTGTTTCCGTCCAGGTAGAGTCTTTTTACTTCTCTTGAATTAAAACCAAAAATCTTAAACAGAGATATTCCAAAGCTTCCCCTGTCAATCATAACTGAGGTCATCAGATACATCACTATGAAGAATATCACGGCAGAACAGGAGATTAGCATTGTAAATAACGGCTTCATCAAATCCACGAAAATATGGGAAGACCTTTCGGCATCGGCTTTTGTTGAAGTGGAATACAGCCTTCCTTCCTCGATATCAAGCTTATGGTCAGCCATAACCACGTTGTAGTAGTCGTCTTCTTCACCGAACAACTCCCTCATGCTGTCGATATCCATAAACACCGTAAGCCCCACCGAATAGGGAACAATTTCTTCTATGGTAAAAGCGTAGTCCATATCATTAGCCGTATCGGAAAGAATTATGCTATCCCCTACATTAAGGTTGTATCTGGTGGTCACCGCATCAGAGGCGATAATTTTGTTTTTACCCTTAATGGGCTTGGCATTAATGAAGGGATTGTTATCATCAATACCCATTACCGTTATGTCCAGAGTATATCCGTACATTTCCTTTTTGAGGGTTTCCACGTAGCAGGCTTCACCGCCCTTTGGAACCTCCTTGGTGGGGTATTTAAAGGTGTAGAGATATTCGTATTTCGTATCTTCCACAGACAGTTTTCCAACGCTGTCACAGAGGGTATAACAGTTGAATCCCATCATGAAAATCATGAGGCAGATAATCATTCCTGCCATTACGGTAACAGCTGTTCTTCTTTCCCTTAACATCTGCCTGATTTTGAACATGGGCATGAATTTCATGTTCCTGATTCTGATATCTTTGGCTTTGCTCACCTTTTGCTCATTTCTTATAAGGGAAAGGGCGGTTCTTGAAAGACTCTTGTTGATTACAAGGGTATTAACAATCAATGAAACTATGGGGGGCATTACAACTGCATAGATTATCAGATACGCAGGTATCACAGTGTCAAACTCCGGCAGTGAATAGTATGAATAGGAATCGGAGGTTTGCCATCCGCTTCCGAAACCGCTAAGACCAAAAAACGCACCGGTAAGGCCACCCAAAAAGGAGACCAGAGTGGGGAGGAAGATATAGTGCCGCATTAAATCTTTTTTTCTGACTCCCATGGCGTACAACGCACCGATAACACTGCTTTCGTTGCTGATTTGGTGAATGACGAAAACGGACAAAACGTAAGCGAAAAGAATGATTACGATTATGCCGGCCAGAAGTCCCACGGACTTATTGATTTCGATATCACCTGCGGCTCCGCCGATTCTCATGTTGTCGGCTCTTAAGATATAAGAGGTAATGTTATTCGGTGACTCGTCGAATACTTTATCAAGCATCTCGTCGGACTTTTCTTTTAATTCATCCACGCCGTCTTTTAACTCGTCAGTACCGTCCCTTAATTCCTTGGCTCCCTCGTAGAGTTCTTTGGCGCCTTCGTATGCTTCGGGCAACATTGGCTTATATGGCTCAAGTCCCTCTTTGAATTCCTTTGTTCCGTCATATAATTCTTTGACACCATCCACTAACTCGTCTGTGCCATCTACAAGATCATTTATACCATCTGTTATTTCATCCTTCTTACCGTAAGTGTCGGCAAGGATTTCCTGGTAGTATGGGTCATCAACTGCCTTATAATCAAAATCGAAATCCTTAACCATTTGCTTGAAATCATCAGATGACATGGCGTCATTAAGAATAAAGCCGTAGGTTAAGTCTTCGGTTCCGATTTCGTCACCGGATTTCAAATCGTTATAACTATCTTCAGTAACAAAGGCAGTTCCGAAAACCTTGCTGTCAATTGCCGTGTCCGAAAACTTCCTTAAAGGGGCATCGTAATCCACACTGCTTCCGATGCCGGTGACAGTAAAGGCTTTGCCTGCAAGTTTAACTGTGTCGTCAACATTGATTTCATGCTCCTCGCAATATCTCTTCTCCAGAACAATCTCGTCATCTGATTCTGCCGGACGGCCCCGGTCCAAGGTTACAAGGTCAACCTTCTCGCGGTTCTTAAAGACCCGGAGAACCGAATTATCTTCGAGGGTAACCTCAAAACTGAAGTGAGGCTCTATGGTTACCCCCTTATCGGCCATTTCTTCAAGCTCTGAATCGGTAAATTTTGAGAACACGGTAATCTGTCCGTCCTCAAGCTTACTTTCTATTTGGTTGTTATCTGTTCCCCGGATAATGACTTCCGCAGCATCCACCATTGAAGTGATTAAGTACATGCAAAGAACTATCATAAAAAACAGAGCAAAATATCTGAAGAAATTATTCTTTATCTCTCGGGGGAATCTTTTTCTTAATATCCTGTTCATTACAGATCCTCCAGTTCGCATGCAGGCACTCTGGTTTCATTCATATACTCGTTTTTGACGATTCCGTCCTTGAGGTAAATTACCTTGTGAACCATATTTTTGATGGAATTGTTGTGAGTGACTATCAGCATGGTAGTTCCGTATTTTTCATTAATCTTTTCAAGTAAAATCAAAATATCTCTGGATGTGGCTGAGTCAAGAGCACCCGTAGGTTCGTCACAAAGGAGAAGCTTCGGGTTTTTGATAAGAGCTCTCGCTATGGCGCAGCGCTGTTGCTGTCCGCCGGATAACTGAGACGGGAACTTGTTTTGATGCTCGGTTAATCCAAGAGTATCAAGGAGCTCATCCATATCAAGAGGTTCCTTTGTCAGGTATTCGCATACCTGAATGTTTTCTCTTACTGTGAGGTTTGGAACCAGGTTATAGAACTGGAAAATGAATCCCAGGTTGTCACGGCGATAGTTGGAGAGAGCTTTGTTTTTCATGCCAAAAATTTCTTCTCCGTCTACCTTCACGGAACCGGAGTCCATGGTATCCAAACCTCCGATACAGTTTAGAAGTGTGGATTTGCCCGAGCCGGAGGTTCCCTGTATGACACACATCTGGCCTTTCTCAACTCCGGTGTTAACACCCTTAAGGACCTGAATGTAACTTCCGTCCTGACCGTAACTCTTTTTTACATCTTTGATTTCAAGATACATAGCTGTTTCACCTTTCTCGATTTTACATAACAGTGTTATGTAATTGTTATTTTTTTACCGTCCCCATATTCGGAGACGGTATTAATATCGCTTTATTCTTTTACAAGCCCCATGCTGACAAAGCCCTGAACCATGAAGTTTGTTACTTTCCTGAGTTTAATCTTGGCTTCTTCTTTATCCCGTTCATGCTTGATAACGTGAATATAACCGTCAATTGAAATGTGACATATCCAGTGGCACATGAATTCGTCGTATGTATATCCGTTTACTGCACTGAGCATTGGAGGAATCTTTTTCTCCAAAAGATCAACTAAATCATCCACTACATTTTCATAAACAGTGTTCTCGGTGCCGGTGAGAAGCAGAAGAAATGAGTCATAATTATCATAGATGCAGTCCACAAAAATGTCGGTGTCCTTATCATGATTTAAATCAAGCCCATCAAGAGAAGTAAGGGATGACATCAGTTCAAGGTCTTCGTCGAAATGCCTGGTGATGATTCTCTTTAGTTCGTTAAGAGGTCCGTCCACGATAGCCGAAAAGAGGTCAGCCTTATTCTCGAAGAAAAAGTATAAAGCTCCGGTAGTCACTCCGGCATTTGCGCAGATGGTTCTTAAGGAGGCCTTGTTGTAGCCTTTCTCCAAAAACTCCTGCTTTGCAGCCTGTATTAACAATTCTCTCTTTTCATAATCTGCGTTCTGCTTCATTTTTCTCTCCAAGGATAACGGTGTTACGTAACAATGTTATTTAACAATATTATTCTGTTGCTGTCAAGCCTGTTTTTAAGATATAATATTTTTTGATGTAAACATCAATTCAGAATTCAAAGGGGTAGCTTATGATTACAAAAGAAAAATTCGGTAACTACGACAAGTATGAAATTGCCAAGGGTGATCTGGCAGTAACCGTTACAACTCTGGGTGCAACCTGCATTTCAATCAAATTCAAGGGTAAGGAACTTGCCCTCACCCACAAGACAGCAGACGAGTATTTAAACGGCGACGGATTCATCGGAGCAATCGTTGGAAGATATGCCAACAGAATCAAGGATGCGAAATTCACCTTAAACGGCAAGGAGTATATTCTTCCCGCCAACGAAGGGAAGAACCAGCTTCACGGCGGTCCTAACGCTTTTGACAAGAGAACCTTTAAGGCAGAAGAGATTGGCGACAACGCAGTTAAGTTCACTTATTTCTCACCCGACGGCGAGAACGGATATCCCGGAAACTTAACAGCTGTCTTCACTTACACAGTTGAGAATAACGCTTTCAAGATTGACTTTGAGGGCGACACCGATGCTGATACAGTTTATGCTCCCACAACTCACCTTTACTTCAACCTCGCAGGTGGCGGCAGCATCTTAGATCACGAGGCAAGAGTTCTTGCAGACGAATACGTGGCTGTGGATGACGAGAGCATTCCTACAGAGATTAAGCCTGTTGATGAGTACTTCGATTTCAGAAAGACCAGAAAGATTAAGAGCTTCATCGATCATTCTTATGTTCTTAACAAGAGTGAGGGCGATAAGGTTTGTGAAGTAAGCTACGACGGAGTAAAGATGACACTTGAGGCAGATGCTCCCGGCGTTCAGTTCTACACCGGCAAGTTCTTAAGCGGCGAGTACAAGGCCTTCGAAGGCTTCGCATTTGAGCCCGGCCTTTATCCCAACTCTCCCAACAGGGATGACTTCCCTAATGCCACCCTTAAGGCAGGGGAGCATTATCACAAATATGCCAGATTTTCATTTGAGAGTATATAGTATTTAATCAAGAAAAGTTATACAATTGTTTCGAAGACTTTCACAACAGAAAGCAATAATCAATAATATATAAGGATGGGGGAACAAAAATGAAGAAATTTTTTGGATTATTTGCCATTTGGGCAGTACTGGCATTTATTATTGCCTGCCTTTTTGCCACAAATGATAAGTGTCTTGAACCGGTCAATCCAAATGCAACAACGTTGGAAGAACAGCAGGAAACTATGATAAAGACACCCTTTGCCATTATTTCCATGGCCATATCGCTGATTCTTACCCTAGGGGGAGCGATGGTTCCGGGCTACAACAGAGTTCAGAAGGTCAGAGCATCTATTCCTTCTTTGGAGAAAGATGTAGCGGCTCTTGATGAACGAAGAACACATCAGCTTGAGCAGGCAAACAAGGTTCTTGATAAATACCTTGCCCATGAAAGTGCTATTCAAATAGCCATGGCAAACTCGCGAATTGATAATGGCGCCCAGTTCAAGGCGGTCATTGAGAAGTATCCTGAACTTTCAGGAAACCAGGCAGTTGCTTCTCTTATGAGTCAAATCACCAAAGTTGAGGATGATTTGGTTAAAAAGAAATACCAGCTCAACAATGTGGTTTCAGAGTACAATGGAACAATTCATTCCTTCCCGCTTTCGCTTATCAGGAAACTGGTGAAGCTTGATGACTATGTGATTAATACTCCCACCACAGAAGCGGTGGAGGAAGATACTCCTGTATCCGATGAAGATTTAGGTATCTAAAATATCAAAATATGAGGACCTCTCGAGGCGAACGCTTTGGGGAGGTCCTTTGTATTATATTTTTGGAAACCCAATTATATTGAATTATATTCTTTTATATTAGATTATATTCGATTATATTGAATTATATTGAATTATATTGTATTATATTTTCGAAAGGGCAATTATATTTTTGAGGCACAAGAGAGGTGAGACATATGAAAGCGAAAAACCCTTATGCAATCAGCTTTGGAAGAATCCCACATCAATACATAAGCAGAGACGTTTTAATTGAAAGCATAACTGAAACACTAAATAGCGATATTGTGCAGGAACAGGCTTTTAAATTCACAGGAATCCGAGGAACAGGCAAGACGGTTACACTTACGGCAATTGGTCAGAGGATGAAGGAGCAGCCTGAATGGATTGTAATTAATCTTAAATCAGGCGGATCTTTGTCAGAGGATTTAGTATCAGAGCTGTATTATAAAGTTCCGTTTATCTCAGAATATGTAGATGCAAGTCTTGACTTATCAGCATTCGGAATAGGTGTAAAGCTTACTAAGAAAACCCCTATATCAAGATCACAGGTTGCCCTTGAGAAGATCTTTACGGAAATCAAGAAGAAAAAGAAAAGGGTATTAATCCTTGTAGATGAGGTTCACAAGACTCCGGAGATGGTAAGCTTCATAGAGGATTTTCAGATTTTTATCAGAGAAGAATACCCTGTGTATCTGATTGTGGCCGGTTTATATGAGGACATTGAAAGCATAGAGAACACAGATGGGCTTACTTTTTTCCTGCGAGCTGAGAGGTATGAAATGAAGCCTCTGAATATCACGGTTATTCGTGAAGACTATAAGAAAACTCTAGGACTTGATCATGATACGGCAGATGAACTCGCGAGAATGACGAAAGGATATGCTTTCGCTTACCAGGCATTTGGAAAGTATATGTGGGAGTCGGATGAGAAGAATATTTCGGACCTTGTACTTGCAAAAGTAGATGAAGCATTGTCTGAGAGGGTATATGATAAGATTTGGAATGAATTGACGCCCAAGGACAGGTGGTTTATGTCTTTTATTATTACGAAGGACAAAATGCCGGTCAGCGAACTTTTAGAGATGACTAAGAGTAAGCATAATGAATGGAGCGAACCAAGGAAACGACTTATTGAAAAGGGAATACTGGATTGTTCCGTAAGAGGAGAGATATCCATAAAGCTCCCAAGATTTAAAGAATATGTTGAAAGAGAAGGAGTATAAATCCATGAACAGAGAAACAAAGCTAAACGCGATATATACAGCACTTTTATTTGTTGTATTTATCATTTTCACAATCCTTGTAAAGACTGTGGATGTGGCGGCTATCGGACCTGAGGGAAGTAAGGTTGGCTTCGCTGCGGTTAACGGTGCAGTAAGAGATGCCATTGGAATACATGAATTCTGGTACAAATTAACGGAAGTTTTCGGAATCGTTGCAATCCTTGTGGCGGCATTCTTCGGTGTTATCGGTCTTATGCAGCTTATTAGGGGCAAGAGTCTTAAGGCAGTTGAATCCGACATCTATGCTCTTGGAGCAACCTATGTGGCAACAATAGTGTTCTACGCTCTATTTGAGAAACTTGTAATCAACTATCGTCCCATTATCCAGGATGTGGAGGAAGGCCTTGAAGCATCATTCCCTTCATCCCACACAATGCTTATTATTGTGGTTCTCGGAACAGCCATTATCGAAGTGACAAACAGGATTAAGGACGTCAAGACATCAATGATTATTAAGATTGTTCTTGGGTTAATTATTGCCCTTACAGTTGTGGGACGTCTCGTCTGTGGAGTTCACTGGTTTACTGATATTGTGGCAGGCATGATTCTTGGTGCTGCACTTATATCCTTGTACATGACACTGCGAGGCTTTATGGCCGCGGTTTTTGGCAAATAAGATATGGATTTTTGCCCGCGGGAATTATATAATTAATTAGTTATAATGAGTTTTAGTAATATCGGAGGAACTATGAAAATCGGGTTTGACAATGACAAATATGTGAAACTCCAATCTGAAAGGATTAGAGAAAGAATTGACGAGTTCGGCGGTAAGCTTTACCTGGAATTCGGCGGAAAACTTTACGATGACTTGCATGCATCAAGAGTTCTCCCCGGATTTGAGCCGGACAGTAAACTGAAGATGCTTATGAAGCTTCAGGATCAGGCAGAGATGATTCTTGTAATCGGCGCTGACGCCATTGAAGCCAACAAAGTAAGAGGTGATCTTGGAATCACATACGACGAGGATTTGCTTCGTCTGGTTGACATCTTCAAAAACATGGGCTTTTATGTAGGCGGTGTGGTAATCACCAAATACGCCGGCCAGCCCAGTGTCGACAAATATCGTCAGAGACTTAAGAACCTTGGAATTGAGTCTTATCTTCACTATCCTATACCCGGTTATCCCAACAATGTTCCCCTTATCGTTTCAGACGAAGGATACGGACGAAACGAGTACATTAAGACCACAAGACCTTTGGTAGTGGTAACAGCTCCCGGTCCCGGAAGCGGCAAGATGGCTACATGTCTTTCGCAGCTCTATCATGAGCACAAGAGAGGAATCAAGGCAGGTTACGCCAAGTTCGAGACCTTCCCCGTTTGGAACCTTCCTCTTAAGCATGCCGTTAACCTGGCATATGAGGCAGCAACCATCGACCTTAATGATGTTAACATGATTGACCCCTTCCACCTGGAAGCTTACGGCGAGACAACAGTTAACTACAACAGAGATATTGAGATTTTCCCTGTGCTTAACGCAATTCTTACAGAGATTATGGGTAAAAGCCCATACAAATCTCCAACCGACATGGGCGTTAACATGGTGGGAAAGTGCATAATAGATGATGATATCTGCGTTGAGGCATCTCATCAGGAGATTATCAGAAGATATTTACAGGCCCTCATCGATAAGAAGAAAGGCCTTCTTACCAACGAGATGATTTATAAGGCTGAGTTTCTTATGAATCAGGCCGGAATTTCAGTGGACGACAGAAAGACCGTTGCAGCTGCAAGAAAGCGTGCCGAGGAGACAGGAAAGCCTGCTGTTGCCATCGAGATGGAGGACGGCACAATTCTTACAGGAAAGACCACAGACCTTTTGGGACCTGCGGCAGCAGTGCTTCTTAAAGCTTTGAAAAAAGAAGCAGGGATCTCCAAAGACCTCAAAGTCGTTACACCCACGGCCATTGAACCTATCCAGGAACTTAAGACCAAATATATGGGCAGCAAGAACCCCAGACTTCATACAGATGAGATTCTGATAGCCCTTTCAGTAAGCGCATCCATAAGCGATGTTGCAAAGATTGCTTCGGAGCAGCTTCCCAAACTTAAGGGATGTGAGGTTCACTCCACATGCGTTCTTTCAAGCGTTGATATGAAGGTATTCAAGAAGCTTGGAATGCATTTGACCTGCGACGTTTAAGAAAGTTTTATTTAAAAGTTTATAAACAGTTTATTGATTTGGCTGTAAACGCTAACATATAATTATAAAGGTAACGTGATTACCCATAGGAGAGAAATTATATGGAAAACAATAACAACCAGGGGGGAAACGGGGGTCCTAACAATCAGAACAGGAAGCCGAGCCTTTCCTTTATAATGCTGGCCATATTATTTACCATCTTTCTGGTAAGCATAATAATGAGACTGTTTAGCGGAGATTCTTCTCAGGAGATTTCCTACACCGAGTTTCTGACAATGGTGGAGGAAGGCAAAGTTGAGAGCGTAGAAATCTCGGTGGATAAGAGTCGTTTGACTATCTTTACCACAGGTCAGGCCAAACAATCAAACAACCTTCCCGATTGGTACATTTACGGAAACATGATGGGCAAGTCGGGAGAAACATATTACACAGGTTATGTTGATGATGACGAGAATCTGATTCCTTACCTGAAGGAGCACAACGTCGAGATTAACAGACAGATATCCGATAACTCAGGCGTTTTGCTTTCGATACTGATAACATATGTATTGCCTGTAATCATAATGCTCATTGTGCTGAGCTTCCTTTTCAAGAAGATTGGCGGAGCAGGCGGCCCCATGGGAGTGGGCAAGAACACCGCAAAGGTTTATGTACAAAAAGAAACAGGCGTTACATTTAAGGATGTTGCCGGAGAAGACGAGGCAAAAGAGTCACTGGTTGAGGTGGTGGATTTCTTGCATAACCCCGGAAGGTATGCGGGAATCGGCGCCAAGATACCTAAAGGAGCCCTTCTTGTAGGCCCTCCCGGAACAGGTAAGACACTTCTTGCGAAAGCGGTTGCCGGTGAAGCACATGTACCCTTCTTCTCACTGACGGGTTCCGACTTCATTGAGATGTATGTCGGTGTCGGTGCCTCCAGAGTAAGAGATTTGTTCAAGGAAGCAAGTAAGAATGCTCCCTGTATTGTATTTATAGATGAGATTGATGCCATCGGACGAAGTCGTGATAACCGTTACGGCGGAGGAAACGAGGAAAGAGAGCAGACGTTGAACCAGCTCCTTTCTGAGATGGATGGTTTCGATTCCACAAAGGGTGTCTTAATCCTTGCAGCAACCAACAGACCTGAGATTCTTGACAAGGCCCTTCTTCGTCCCGGACGTTTCGACAGACGAATTATCGTTGATAAGCCTGACCTTAAAGGACGTGTGGAGATTCTTAAGGTTCATGCCAAGGATGTTAAGATGGACGAGACCGTAGATCTTGAGGCGATTGCCCTTGCAACAAGCGGCGCTGTAGGTTCCGATCTTGCCAACATGATTAACGAGGCGGCTATCAATGCCGTTAAGAATAAACGTGAGTACGTAACTCAGAAAGACCTCTTCGAAGCTGTTGAGCAGGTTCTCGTAGGTAAGGAGAAGAAGGATCGAATCATGAGTAAGGAAGAGAGAAAGATTGTTTCCTACCATGAGGTTGGCCACGCTCTTCTTTCAGCCCTTCAGAAGAACACCGAGCCTGTACAGAAGATTACCATTGTTCCCAGAACCATGGGTGCCTTAGGATACGTAATGCACGTACCTGAGGAGGAGAAGTATCTTAACTCTGAGAAAGAACTTCACGAGATGATTGTGGGACTTCTTGGTGGACGAGCAGCCGAAGAGATAGTGTTTGACACAGTAACTTCCGGAGCCTCCAATGATATTGAGAAGGCTACAGATATTGCCAAGTCCATGGTTACCCAGTACGGTATGAGCAAGAAGTTCGGTCTTATCGGACTTGCCACAGTGGAGAGCAAGTATCTTGACGGAAGAGCAGCTCTTAACTGTGCAGATGTAACCGCAGCGGAAGTTGACAAGGAAGTAATGCGAATCCTCAAAGAATGTTATGAGGAAGCCAAGAAGCTTCTTGCAGAGAACCGCGATGTAATGGATAAGATTGCCGAATACCTTATCGAGAAAGAGACCATCACCGGTAAGGAATTCATGAAGATATTCCGTGAGGCAAAGGGACTTCCTGAGCCTGAGGAGAAGAAGGAAGACGAGGCTAAGACTGAAGAAGCTAAGGCTGATGAGGTAAAGGCCGAAGAACCCAAGGCAGAAGAAAAGGCCGAGGAAACCAAAGCCGAAGAGCCTAATCCTGAAGAACCCAAAGCCGAGGAGCCCAAGGAAGAGAAGTGGGAGGCACCTAAGTCCATGGAGGATCTTAGAGCCGAGAACGAAGCTCCTGTGGGCAGATTCTCCAACACACAATTATAAAAGAAATATGCAAAACGGGGCAAAATGCCCCGTTTTTCTTTTGCATTTCGGGGCACTTTGATATAATTAGTATATGTTTGACATTGAAGAAGAATTGAAAAAGCTCCCCCATACTCCGGGAGTTTATATAATGCATGATAAGTCAGATGCCATTATCTATGTGGGTAAGGCCATCGACTTATTTAACCGTGTCCACTCATACTTCAGGGTGGGTTATAAGAAGTCGCCCAAAATTGAGAAGATGGTTACTCAGATTAAGAGATTCGAGTACATCATTACGGATTCGGAACTGGAAGCTTTGGTGCTTGAGAACAACCTGATTAAGGAGCATGAGCCAAAGTATAATACCATGCTTAAGGATGATAAGACTTATCCCTATATCATGGTGACTCTTGGAGAGAAGTTCCCGAGGGTAAAGTCATCAAGGACAATGAAGAAGGACAAGTCCAGATACTTTGGCCCCTTCACCTCAAACTATGCAGTGAAGGAGACTTTAGATCTTCTTAATAAGGCATATAAGATAAGAACCTGCAACAAGAAGCTTACGGGAGAGCCTGAGGGTCGGCCTTGCCTGAATTATCACATAGGACAGTGTATGGCACCCTGTACCGGTAAGGTAAGCGAGGAAGAGTACAGGGAAAATATCGATAAAGTTCTCGACTTCCTGGGTGGCAATTATTCCTCCATCGTAAAGGATCTGGAGGCCAAGATGAATGCAGCTTCAGAGGCTTTGGACTTTGAGACTGCGGCTACATACAGAGACCTTATTAACAGCGTTAAGGCTGTGACCCAGAAGCAGAAGATTACTGACCATGACGGAGATGACAAGGATGTTATTGCCATCGCAAGAGACAAGCAGGATAACGAGGCAGTAATCCAGGTATTCTTCGTAAGAGACGGAAAACTAATCGGAAGGGAACATTTCTATATGACACACGTGTCATCTTCTGAAACGGATTCCGATGTCCTTGGAGATTTTGTAAAACAGTTCTACGCAGGAACACCCTACATTCCAAAGGAGATTATGCTTCCCACAGAGCTGGAGGAAGCAGGTCTTATAGAAGAGTGGCTAACAGGCAGAAAGGAATCAAGAGTATATATTAAGGTTCCAAAGATTGGTTCCAAAGAGAAGCTGGTGGAGCTGGCGAGAAAGAACGCTGCGCTGGTACTTAATCAGGACAGGGAGCGATTAAAGAGAGAAGAAGGCCGAACAATCGGAGCCGTTAAGGAAATCCAGGAGCTTCTTGGACTTGATAAGCTTAACCGAATGGAAGCCTTTGATATTTCAAACACCAGCGGATTCGAAAATGTAGGTTCCATGGTTGTCTTTGAAAAGGGTAAACCCAAGAGAAGTGACTACAGAAAGTTTAAGATTAAGACCGTTGCAGGCCCTGATGATTACGCCTGCATGCATGAAGTATTAACCCGAAGATTGCTTCGAGGTAAAGAGGAATCAGGTGAGGAGATTAACACAGGTTTTTCCAGTCTTCCGGATTTAATACTTATGGACGGCGGAAGAGGACAGGTGAATATCTGCCTTAAGGTCCTTGATGAACTTAGGATGAACATCCCTGTGTGCGGAATGGTTAAGGATGACTTCCACAGAACCAGAGGCATATATTTTAATAACAAAGAGCTTCCCATAGATACTCATTCCGAAGGCTTTAAGCTTGTTACCAGAATTCAGGATGAAGCCCACAGATTCGCAATTGAGTTCCACAGGTCCTTAAGAAGCAAGGATCAGACCAAATCTGCCCTTGATGAGATTCCGGGAATCGGTCCTGCAAGGCGAAAGGCCCTCATGAGAACCTTTGCTTCAATTGAGGATGTGCGAAACGCCTCGGAAGAAGAACTTGAGGCAATTCCTGAAATGAATCCACAGGCGGCGAGAAGCGTATACGAGTTTTTCCACAAATAATAAAAGGTAATGGCCAGATGACCATTACCTTTTTTGTTTATAATTCTACGCTTGTTTTTGTATCAGTCAGAGTCTTTTTGATAACTTCACCTGAATCTTTGATAATTTCAAGATTGACAGGATTGTTACACTTATCAAGAGTAACTGTGACGCTCTTGCCATCATATACTGCAGAAGCTGTAAGAACTGTCTTGCCTGTGAGATCGGGGATCTCAATTTGCACTTCCTTGTTGGTTACAGGGAGATAGTAACGAAGGGTTAAATCCTTTGTGTAATCGTACTCGGGAGTTTGCGCGTTACTGCCTACAGGAAGCAGGGTGTTTCCCTTAACAAAAAGAGGAAGGTGCATGTAATCGTAAGTACGGCTGTAATATCTGCCACCCTCAAGAATCTCATCATCCAGAAGGTTCATCCACTTGCCTTCAGGAAGATAGAACTCTCCACGGCCCTCTTCGTTAAAGATGGGAGCCACCAGAAGCGAATCGCCAAGCATATACTGTAAATCAAGATACTTACAGGCGGGATCCCCCGGGAAGGAGAAAAACATGGGGCGCATTACAGGAGTTCCCTTTTCATGGGAAATAACTGCCATGCGATATAAATAAGGCATAAGTCTGCACTTAAGATTTACGAAGGATCTTACAACGTCGTTGCTTTCCTCATCAAAAATCCAGGGAACACGATATGTGTCTGAACCGTGGAGTCTGCTTTGGGTACTGAGCAATCCGAACTGAACCCAACGCTTGTAAAGGTCAGGCTTTGCGGTAGATTCGAAGCCTGAAATATCGTGGCTCCAGAAGCCGTATCCGCTGGCGGACAGTGATAATCCTCCGCGAAGGGATTCTGCCATGGAAGGATAGCTTGCAAAGCAGTCGCCGCCCCAATGGATGGGGAACTGCTGACATCCTGCTGTGGCACTTCTTGCAAACAAAACGGCATTTCCTTTGCCCTTAACCTCTTCGATTGCCTTAAATACTGTTTCCTGATAGAAAACGGAATACATGTTATGCATATCTGTGGGGTCAGAGCCGTCGAAATATGTAACATCTGTGGGAATTCTTTCACCGAAGTCGGTCTTGATACAATCGATTCCCAAATCCAAAAGTTCTTTTATTCTGTCAGCAAACCACTTTCTTGCGTCGGGATTGGTGAAGTCCATAACTGCCAAACCGGGCTGCCAGTTATCAACCTGCTTAACACCCTTGCCATCGGCACGCATGAGGAAGTAGCCTTTTTTACATAATTCATCAAAAGTCTCGCCGTACTGGCTGACATAAGGATTAATCCATGCGCAAAGCTTTAAGCCTCTCTCATGATAGCGGGAGAGCATTCCCTTAACATCTGAAAACTGCTCCTTATCCCAGACAAAATCGCACCAGCGAAGGCCTTTAAGCCAATAGCAGTCGAAGTGGAAAACGCTGAAGGGTATATTTCTCTTCTCCATTCCGGAGATAAGTTCTGAAGTGATTTCCTCGTCGTATTTGGGCTTGAAACTTGTGGAGAGCCAAAGGCCGAAGCTCCATGCGGGAGGAAGTGCGGGACGACCTGTAAGTGATGTGTAGACATCGAGAATGTCTGCAGGGGTCTCACCGTACATAAAGTGATAGCGAAGCTCCTCACCCTGTACGGAAAAACTTACGTACTCTACTTTCTCGCTTGCCACTTCAAATTCCACGGCAGAGCTGTGATCTACGAAGATACCGTAGTTTTCACTGGTAATATAAAAAGGTACGCACTTGTAGGATACGTCACTGGCGGTTCCGCCGTCTTCGTTCCAGCAGGTGACTGTCTGTCCGTTCTTGACAAAGGGTGTGAACTTTTCGCCAAAGCCATATACTGTTTCGCCGGGCTTTAATGATAACTCCGCAAGAACGTAGGGCTCGTATTTTTGCTCAAAGTAGTGAGGGCCTGGCTTAAATGTGTTAGGCTCTGCATCCCAGCGCATGTAACCTGTATTTCTGAAGCCTGAGGATGTGAGAACACGTCCGTTTGCCTCAAATGTATATCCGAACTGCTTACGATTGACGCGGACGGTAATATCTCCCGCAGTCATTAAAGCTTCGTCTTCGCTTACTTCCACTTTCACGGCTTCAGGCTTTGTATTAAGGACAAAGCGGGGCTCGTGCTTCTCGTAAGCTTTGTAGTGTGTGATTGACACAGCAATGTCATTGTGACCTGCAGATACAAAATCCATCTGCAAAACTGTCAGATCCAGAGCATCCGCACGGGATGTGATGGGACGTTCCGGAGCCAGAATACGCATACCGTTAGGTATTTCAATTACCTCAAATGCCTGAGCGGCATAGGAGGGTTTAACTCTTTCGCTTCTTAACCAGTATCCTTCTGTAAATTTCATCGTTTTACCTCATTTCCATGGTAGTCAGGATAGTTTAGTAATTTAAATCATACAAGCATTCATAATAAGTATCAATATCTTTTTAAACTTGTAGCCATAATTAGGCTGTGATAAAATGTTTAGTTGAAGCAGGTTGCTTCAAAAATAAACTAAAGAGGAGAATCCTATGGCCAGCGTTCGATTATCAGCTATTATTGAGAAAATGAAACTGGACAACCTGACACCCGAGATTAATGCGGACAAGATTCGTATTACTCAGCCGGATATCAACCGTCCCGCACTTCAGATGGCAGGTTACTTTGAACACTTTGAAGAGACACGACTTCAGGTTATCGGATTTGTGGAATACACCTACATGCAGGGTCTTTCCGAGGACAGAAAGAAAGAGGTTTATGAACAGCTTCTTTCCTATGAAATTCCCGCCATCGTATTCTGCAGAGAGCTTACCCCCGATCCGTTGTTTATCGAGATCGCGCTTAAGCATCAGAGAGCTGTTCTTGTTTCCAAGAAAGCTACATCCGCATTTATGGCGGAGATAATTCGTTGGCTTAATGTAAAGCTTGCACCCTGTATCACCATCCATGGCGTACTCGTAGACGTTTATGGTGAAGGTGTTCTTATTACGGGTGAGAGCGGTATCGGTAAGTCCGAGGCAGCATTGGAGCTTATAAAGCGTGGGCACCGTCTTGTAACCGACGATGTTGTTGAAATCAGAAAGGTATCGGATGATACCTTAATCGGATCTGCTCCCGAGATTACCAAGCACTATATCGAGCTTAGAGGTATCGGTATTGTGGACGTGAAGACACTTTTCGGTGTATCCAGCGTCAAGGAAACTCAGAGCATAGATATCGTTATCAAGCTTGAGGATTGGAATAAAGACAAGGAATACGACCGCCTTGGTTTGGAGGAGGAGTACACAGAGTACCTTGGAAACAAGATTGTCTGCCACACCATTCCCATCAGACCCGGCCGAAACCTTGCAATTATCTGTGAGACAGTTGCGGTTAACCACAGACAGAAGAAGATGGGTTACGACGCAGCCAAAGAGTTCTACCAGAGAGTACAGGCGTCCTTTTCTAAGAACAGGGACGACGATGATTAATTAAGTGAAAGAGGAATGTTTTAATGAAGAATTATGTTTTTGGTGTAGATGTGGGAGGAACAACCGTTAAGATCGGTCTGTTCGACAAAGAGGGAAAAGCAATTGATAAGTGGGAGATTCCCACTCGTACAGCTAACGGCGGAGAGGCAATTCTCCCCGATATAGCTAAGTCTATAGAAGATAAGATGACCGAGAAGAACATCTCCAAAGATGACCTTATCGGTGTTGGACTTGGTGCACCCGGTCCTGTAGATGACAACGGAATGATTCACAAGGCAGTTAACCTTGGCTGGGGCGAGTTCTCCATCAAGGACAAGCTTGAAGGAATTCTTGGTGTACAGGTTGAGGCAGGTAACGATGCCAACGTTGCAGCTCTCGGTGAGATGTGGCAGGGCGGCGGACGCGGCTACAAGAACGTGGTTGCGGTTACCCTTGGAACAGGTGTCGGCGGCGGTATCATCGTTGATGGCCAGATCCTTTCCGGTACCAGCGGAGCAGCAGGTGAAATCGGCCATATCCACTTAAACGACAACGAGTTAAGCGTCTGCGGATGCGGCAACAGAGGATGCCTTGAGCAGTATGCTTCTGCAACCGGTGTCGTAAGACTTGCAAAGAGACGTCTTGTTGCAGACGAGAAGCCCAGCGTATTAAGAGATGCAGAGCTTAGCGCCAAGACAGTGTTCGATGCTGTTAAGGCTGGAGACGAAGTTGCAATCGATGTTGCAAAGGAATTCGGAAGATGCTTAGGTATCGGCCTTGCAATTGTTGCAGCTGTCATGAACCCTCAGATATTTGTTATCGGAGGCGGCGTTTCAAAGGCAGGTCCTGTGCTCTTTGATTACATTATTCCCGCATACAACAACAACGTTTTCCCCGCAGCAAGAGACATCAAATTCGCCCTTGCAGAGCTTGGAAACGATGCCGGAATCTATGGCGCAGCTAAACTTGTACTGGACAAAGCAAACTAAACACGGAGCTTTTCTATGATCACAAAGGAAACAAAGGAAGCAATAAGTCGTTTGGTTCCCGAAAGTCATGTTTTATATGACGAACCCCTAAAAAAGCATACAACATTTCAGGTAGGCGGAAATTCCGACTGCCTGATTTTTGTTGAAAAAGAAAAAGAACTTAAGGATCTCATCAAATACCTTGACGGGGCAGGTATCCCCAGATATTTAATAGGAAACGGAAGCAACCTTCTTGTGAGCGATGACGGTTTCAGAGGAGTAATCCTTGAGACAAGGCGTCTGTTTTCTGATATAAAGGTTGAGGGAGAAACCATAATTGCCAAAGCGGGAGCACTGATGTCCAAAATCGGTTCCGTTGCTTTGGAAAACGAGCTTACAGGTTTTGAGTTTGCCGCAGGAATCCCCGGAACCATAGGCGGCGGAGTGGTAATGAACGCCGGAGCATATGGCGGCGAACTTAAAGATGTAATTGTAAGTGTCAGGGTTCTTACCAAAGATGGTAAAAGCGAAGAAATCTCCTGTGAGGACATGGGCTTTGGTTACAGGACAAGTGTAGTAAGAAAGAATGAATATATTGTTACCGAGGTTAAGATTAAACTTTCCAAAGGTAATAAGGAAGAAATAAAAGCCACCATGGAAGACCTTAAGGAAAGAAGGAAATCTAAACAGCCCCTGGAGTATCCCAGTGCCGGATCCACATTTAAGAGACCTGAAGGATATTTTGCAGGAAAGCTTATTGAGGATGCAGGCCTTAGGGGATACAGTGTGGGCGGAGCCATGGTTTCTGAGAAACATTGTGGTTTTATCATAAATAAAGGAGACGCCAGTGCGTCAGACGTTGATAAGCTGATAAAGGATGTAAGTAAACGGGTTAAGGATTCCTTTGGAGTAACATTGGAACCGGAAGTAATAAGACTCGGAAAGTTTTAGGAGGCCATATGTCTTTTTCAACAGATGTTAAAGAAGAGCTTACCAAACACATACCCGGACCCCGTCACTGTGCCCTTGCAGAGCTTATGGCCATAATGCATTTTGCGGGATATTTTGGCAGAACAGAGGACGATGGACTTATCATCGGCTTTAAATCCGATAACCCATGCGTTTTAAGAAAAGGCTTTACATTGTGGAAAAAAACCTTTAATATAGAATCTGCTATGGCCCTTAGAGGGGCGGAAGCTGACATGGTGATGGAGAAATTCGGCAATTTATCCGATCCCGTGGACCCTGTTTTCCTTAAGAATTCCTGTTGCCGAAGGGCTTTTTTAAGGGGGGCGTTTTTAAGTGTGGGTTCAGTCAGTGATCCGGATAAGAGCTATCACATGGAATTTTTGTGTGAGAATGAAGCGCAGGCCATGCAGCTTAAGGACATTATAAGGGACTTTGACGTAGAAGCTAAGATTATTACGCGAAAGAAGTATTTTGTCGTATATATAAAGGAAGGTTCATCGATAGTTGAACTTCTGAATGTTATGGAAGCTCATGTTTCACTGATGAGCTTTGAGAACTCCAGGATTCTTAAGGAAGTCCGAAATACGGTTAACAGAAGAGTTAACTGCGAGACAGCCAACATCAAGAAGACTGCGGATGCTTCGTCCAGACAGATGGAGGACATTTATTTACTTAGGGATACCTACGGACTTAAGAATCTCCCGGAGAAACTCAGGGAGGTTGCGGAAGTTCGATTGGAATACCCGGAGGCTACCCTGCAGGAGTTGGGTGAGATGCTTTCGGTTCCGGTTGGCAAATCCGGAGTTAATCACAGGCTCAGAAAGCTTTCTGAACTTGCTGATAAGGTAAGGGGCTAAGGCCCAAGGAGGAGAATTATGACAAAAAAATCTGTAACCATTAATCTTGAAAACGGTCTTGATGCACGTCCCATTGCCCTTCTTGTGCAGAGAGCCAGCCAGCATGAGTCCAGAATCTATATTGAGATCGGCGATAAGAGAGTAAATGCCAAGAGCATCATGGGTATGATGAGTCTTGTTTTGGATAATGGCGAAACATTAACCGTTTCAGCAGACGGAACTGACGAGAAGGAAGCTGTTGTTGATTTGGAACAGTTCCTTAGCGGACAGACTGCTTAATAAGAATATATCCGCATTCCGTTAATCGGAATCGCGATATAATATCCCTAATGGGTTAACTACAAATTTCATACTAATATAGGAGGTATATAAAATGGCATTAGTTACCACGAAAGACATGTTTGCTAAAGCTTATGATGGCGGATACGCTATCGGTGCATTCAACGTAAACAACATGGAAATCGTACAGGGTATCACAGAGGCAGCAGGCGAGTTAAAGAGCCCTGTTATCCTTCAGGTATCCAAGGGTGCAAGAGCTTATGCTAACCACACTTACCTTGTTAAGCTGGTTGAGGCAGCTGTAATTGAGAACCCTGAAATCCCCATCGCATTACACTTGGATCACGGTGATACATTTGAACTTTGTAAGTCTTGTATCGACGGTGGATTTACATCTGTTATGATCGACGCTTCCTCAAAGTCATTTGAGGACAACATCGCTTTAACAAAGCAGGTTGTTGAGTATGCACACGCACACGGCGTTGTAGTAGAGGCTGAGCTTGGTACTCTTGCAGGTATCGAAGATGAAGTACAGGTTGAGGCTGGTAAGGAAGCTTACACTCGTCCTGAAGAGGTTGAAGAGTTTGTTGACAGAACAGGTTGTGACTCTCTTGCAATCGCTATCGGAACATCTCACGGTGCTTACAAGTTCACTCCCGAGCAGTGCACAAGAAATGCTGACGGAATCCTTGTTCCCCCTCCGCTTCGTTTCGACGTTCTTGAGGAGTGCATCAAGAGACTTCCCGGATTCCCTATCGTACTTCACGGTTCATCTTCAGTTCCTCAGGAATTCGTTAAGATGGTTAACCAGTACGGCGGAAAGATGCCCGATGCTGTAGGTATTCCTGAAGAGCAGCTTCGTAAGGCAGCTAAGCTTGCTGTATGTAAGATCAATATCGACTCCGATATCCGTCTTGCTATGACAGGTAACATCAGAAAGTACTTTGCAGAGCATCCCGATCACTTCGATCCTCGTCAGTACTTAAAGCCCGCTCGTCAGGCTGTTAAGGACATGGTTGCTCACAAGATCATCAACGTTCTTGGTTCAGACGGCAAGGCTTGATTACCTTAATATGAAACAATTAACGCCCCGGTGGTTTCCACCGGGGCGTCTTGATTTGAAGCAAAAAATACCCCCAGACAGGGAGGATGCCGAGTAAGTATTCTTACTCGGCATTTATTATGAAAAAGTTATTTAATCAAGCAAACTTGCTAGGATGTTGTCTGTGTGTTATTGATTTATCTTATACTGTTAGTATACGGGCAACTTTTGTCTAAAGAATAATCATTTGTTGAAAATTCCTTTAACTAATTGTGAACAAAATATGAACATGAAGGCCAAAATACTCATTATATTGTCTGAAAACAATATGCAACTAAAAGTAGAAATCAAAAATAAGACACAATTAAAATATTTGTTTTAGATAAATGACATGCGTTACTTGATAACATTTTAACAAAAGCCGGATAGTACCAAAGTAGCATTTGTACATTTTGCACAAAAAAATGGCTGCCCATATTGGACAGCCGTTTTAGCTGATTTTAAAAGCAATTTAGAGCTTCTCGGGTTCGGGATAATCAACACCAAAAGTTTCAACGGTAACAGTCTTCATAACCTGAGGGGTTCTGGGTCTGTCGCTGAAGTCGGTGTCAACCTCGGCAATGGCGTTAACAACTTCCATTCCCTCAATAACCTTACCGAAGGCAGCGTAGTCACCGTCAAGGTGAGGTGAAGTCTTGTGCATTACGAAGAACTGGCTTCCTGCAGAATCAGGGAACATGCTTCTTGCCATTGAAAGAACGCCCTCTGTATGCTTAAGGTCATTCTTGAAACCGTTGGATGAAAACTCACCCTTGATTGAGTAGCCGGGGCCACCCATTCCTGTTCCTTCGGGATCTCCTCCCTGAATCATGAAACCTTTTATAACTCTGTGGAAAATCAATCCGTCGTAGAAATTCTTGTTAATAAGACTTATGAAATTGTTAACGGACTGAGGAGCCACATCGGGATAAAGCTCTGCCTTGAAGACATCGCCGTTTTCCATTGTAAATGTAACTATTGGATTCTGAGCCATAATTTACTCTCCTTTCTGAATGTCTTTCTATATTCTATCCGAAAACACGGGAACGGTAAAGAAGAAACTATGCTAAAATAGGGGGCGGAGGAAGAGATGCTTAAGAATCTTTATTTTGTAACGGATATTGAGAATAAGGAATCATACGAAAACACCTACAGGTGGAACGTGGACTTATTAAGGAATGACCTTCAAAAAGAGGGGACAGACCTTTCATTCGTCTATTCTCCCGAAATCATAGACGTCAACATGTTAAATAAGAGCGCCCTGGTAATAACCGATGTGGAAAGCTATCTTGAAAGCTTTTTGGGAGCCAGGGGAAATGTGCTTTTCTTCTCAAAAGATGGTTTTATTCCCTGGGGAGTTGATTACGTAATTCTTGGCTGGGAAGCTTTCAATGCGGCGGAAATTCTTGATGCATATCTTCGAGTTACCCATGCCACAAGAACCATTCTTGAAACAGACAGGCTCATCATCAGGGAGAGCACTGTGGATGATGTGGATGAGTTCTATAGAATTTACGCTGAAGAGGGGATAACCGACTACACCGAAGAACTGTTTAAGGACCCGGAAGATGAGAAGCACTACATGCAAAACTATATCAGAGAGATTTACGGTTTTTACGGCTTTGGAGTGTGGACCCTGGTGCTTAAGGAAACGGGGAAGGTAATCGGGAGAGCCGGAATCTCTGTAAGAGACGGCTTTGATGAACCGGAGATAGGCTATGTTCTTGAGAAAAAATATCACCGACAAGGCCTGGCCTATGAGGCTTGCTCAGCCATAATCGACTATTTTAAAGAAAATTACAGTTTCGAGAGAATAATGGCCTTAAGCGAAGCGGAAAATGTGGCCGGGAATGGGCTCCTTAAAAAACTCGGCTTTGAATACGAGTGTGATGTAAAGGAGAGAGGCCGTTTTTACCAAAAATACAGCTTAAATATACAAAAAACGCCAAGATAATACATTGAAATAAAATTCCTCGTCTGCTACTATAGAGCGTAGGGAATTATATTCAGATGTGGCACGACATCTGACGGAAACGACCAAATATCAGCATGGAGGAATCATCATGAGAATTATCAAAACAAAAGATTACAATGACATGAGCAGAAAAGCTGCCAACATTATTTCCGCACAGGTTATCCTTAAACCGGATTGTGTACTGGGACTTGCAACAGGATCAACACCCGTGGGAACTTACAAGCAGCTGATAGACTGGTACAATAAAGGGGATTTGGATTTTTCCGAGGTAACAAGTGTAAACCTTGACGAGTACAAGGGACTTGATAAGGACAACGACCAGAGCTATTGGTATTTCATGCATACCAATTTCTTCGATCATATCAACATTAACTCAGAGAACGTAAACCTTCCCAACGGAATGGAGCCTGACTCTGAAAAGGAATGTGCAAGATATGATGATATTATTCGTTCAGTGGGCGGAGTAGACCTTCAGCTTCTTGGTCTCGGACACAACGGACATATCGGATTCAACGAGCCCGCCGAGGAGTTTAAGAAGGGCACACACTGTGTAGACCTTACACAGAGCACCATTGAGGCAAATGCAAGATTCTTTGCTTCCATGGACGACGTTCCCAAACAGGCTTATACAATGGGCATTCGTACAATTATGTCAGCAAAGAAGATTCTTGTTGTGGTAAGCGGCAAGGATAAGGCTGCTATTGTCAAGAAGGCTTTCACAGGCCCTGTTACACCTCACGTACCCGCTTCACTGTTACAGATGCATCCCGACGTAACCATTGTTGGAGATGAAGAGGCGTTATCAGAATTAGATATCTAAGTTTGAACGTAAACGCCGGAGAATATCCGGCGTTTTCTATCGTTATATTGTAAAAGGGAAATACAATAAAGGGAGAACTTTAGAATGATTGTTAAAAATGTAAAAATCTTTAGGGAAGATGGAAGCTTTGAACAGGGAGAAATTGTTATTGAGGGCGAGCGATTCGCAGAGGCAACAAGCGACGAAACCGTAATTGACGGCAACGGATGTTTCGCAATTCCGGGACTTACGGATGTGCATTTCCACGGATGCGTGGGTTATGACTTCTGCGACGGGACAGAGGAAGCCATTTCAGCCATGGCTGAGTATGAGCTTGCCAACGGCGTAACCGCCATTAACCCTGCAACAATGACTCTCTCCGAGGAGATGCTCACCAAAATCGCAAGGGCGGCTGCGGCTCACCAGAACGGCGCAGGCGCAGATCTTGTGGGTATCAACATGGAAGGCCCCTTCATCAGCATGGAGAAAAAGGGCGCCCAGAATCCCGAGTATATAATGAACCCCGATATTGATATGTTCAGAAGACTTCAGAAGGAGGCAAATGGCCTCTTTAAGCTTTGCGACATTGCACCTGAACTTGACGGGGCCTTAGAGTTCATCGATGAACTTAAAGATGAGGTGCGCATCAGCGTGGCTCATACCTGCGCAAACTATGATGAGGCCAAGGCGGCTTTCGATCATGGTGCAACTCAGGTTACACACCTTTACAATGCCATGAATCCCCTTACACACAGAGCTCCCGGTGTTATCGGAGCAGCGTCCGAGAACGAGAATGTTTACGCCGAGATGATCTGTGACGGAGTTCATATTCACCAATCTGCCATAAGAGCAGCTTTCAAAATGTTTGGAGATGACAGAATCATTCTCATCTCCGATTCCATGATGGCAACAGGAAAGCCGGACGGACAGTATTCATTAGGGGGTCAGGATGTTACTGTCAAGGGCGCCTATGCCACACTTACAGAGGGCGGAAACCTTGCAGGAAGCGTAACGAACCTTATGAACTGTGTTCGTTATGTGGTAAAAACCGCAGGAATCTCCCTTGGAAGCGCCATCAAGTGTGCGGCAGTCAACTCTGCCAAGTCAGTTGGAATTTACGACAATTATGGTTCCATAACCGTTGGAAAGCTTGCAAATTTGGTTCTTTTGGATGAAAATTTGGATATTACCCGTATTATAAAGAGGGGAACAGTGGTAAGATAAGGGTATAATCATATAATAATCAATGAAAGGACACGACATCGCAATGACAAATCTTGAACTTCAAAGACACGCCAACGAAGTCAGAAAGGGAATAGTTAGTGCTGTACATTCTGCGAAAGCCGGTCATCCGGGTGGATCATTGTCAGCAGCTGATATTTTCACATTTCTGTATTTTGAGGAGATGAACATCGACCCTAAGAATCCCAAGATGGAGAACAGGGACAGATTCGTACTCTCCAAGGGCCACACCGCTCCCGGACTCTATTCAACACTTGCTAACAGAGGATACTTCCCTGTTGAGGATCTGCTTACATTAAGAAAGCTTGGTTCTTATCTTCAGGGACATCCCGATATGAAGCATATTCCCGGAGTAGATATGTCATCAGGTTCGTTGGGACAGGGAATTTCCGCAGCTGTAGGTATGGCACTTGGCGGAAAGATGGACAAAAAAGACTACCGCGTTTACACATTACTTGGAGACGGAGAAATCCAGGAAGGCCAGGTTTGGGAGGCAGCAATGTTTGCAGGCCATCGCAAACTTGATAACCTTGTGGTAATCGTAGATAACAACGGTTTGCAGATTGACGGTAAAATCGAAGACGTCTGCTCACCTTATCCTATTGACAAAAAGTTCGAAGCTTTCAACTTCCACGTAATCAACATTGATGCACACAACTTTGATGAAATCAGAGCAGCATTCAAGGAAGCACGTGAGACAAAGGGTCAGCCCACCGCAATTATTGCTAAATCAATCAAAGGTAAGGGCGTATCTTTCATGGAGAACAATGCCGGATGGCATGGAAAGGCTCCCAACGATGAGGAGTATGCACAGGCTATGAAAGACCTTGAAGCCATCGACGAGACTCTTAAGAAAGCAGGTGAGAACTAATGTCAGACGTTAAAATCGCTACCCGTGAAAGTTACGGAAACGCCCTTGTTGAACTGGGCGCAAAGAACGAAAATGTAGTAGTACTTGATGCGGACTTGGCAGGAGCCACCAAAACAGGTACTTTCAAGAAAGCATATCCCGACAGATTCATTGACTGCGGAATAGCAGAGTGTAACATGATGGGAATCGCTGCAGGTCTTGCTACAGTAGGCAAGATTCCCTTTGCAAGTTCTTTTGCTATGTTTGCCAGCGGAAGAGCATTTGAGCAGGTTCGTAACTCCATAGGTTACCCCAAGCTCAATGTAAAGATCGGTGCAACCCATGCCGGAATCACAGTAGGTGAAGACGGTGCAACACACCAGTGTAACGAGGACATCGCTCTTATGCGCGAGATCCCCGGAATGGTTGTTATGGTTCCCGCAGATGATATCGAGGCAAAGGCTGCAGTTATGGCTGCTGCTGAGCATGAAGGCCCCGTTTATTTAAGATTCGGCCGTGCAGCCTGCGGTCTTGTAAACGATTTCCCTGGTTATAAGTTTGAGATCGGAAAAGGAACCGTTTTAAAGGAGGGTAAGGACGTATCCATCATCGCTACAGGTGTGTGCGTTGAGCAGTCTCTCAAGGCAGCTGAAGCCCTCAAGGCTAAGGGCATCGATGCTGAAGTTATCAATATCTGCACCATCAAGCCCATCGATAAGGATCTCATCATCAAGACCGCCAAGAAGACAGGCAAGGTCGTTACCGTTGAGGAGCATTCCGTTATCGGAGGCCTGGGAAGTGCTGTTTGTGACGTTCTCAGCGAAGAGTGTCCTACAAAGGTTAAAAAGATTGGTATCAATGATGTATTCGGCGAATCCGGTTCAGCCGGCGCACTTTTAACTAAGTACGGCTTGGACGCTGATGGAATCGCTAAGTCTGTTGAGCAGTTTCTTTCCTAGGGTAAAAGCGGGGGGAGAGAAGATGAAAAGAAGACTTTCACCATCAATTTTGGCAGCAGATTTCAGTATACTGGGGGAACAGATTAGAACTGTTGATGCTGCCGGAGCAGAATATATCCACATAGATGTCATGGACGGGGCTTTTGTCCCGTCCATATCCTTCGGAATGCCCGTAATTGAGACCATAAGGAAAGTGACAACGAAAACCTTCGATGTACATCTTATGGTGCAGGATCCCGAAAGATATATCAAGGAATTCGTGGAATGCGGAGCAGATATAATCACCTTCCATCCCGAAGCATGTAACCACGTACAGGAAACCATTGATCTGATTCACAGTTTGGGAATCAAAGCCGGCTTATCGGTAAAACCCGCAACTCCCATAGAAACCCTAAGGCCATACATAGACCGCCTTGATCTGATTCTTATCATGGGAGTGGAGCCCGGATTCGGAGGCCAGAAATACATGGAATCCGCTACGGACAAAATAAGGGAAGCCAGGGCTTTGATAGACGAATCCGGCAGAGATATCCGTCTTTCTGTAGACGGAGGAATAAAGCTTGATAACGTTTATAAGGTTCTTGACGCCGGAGTGGATGTTGTGGTTGCAGGGTCTGCCATTTTTAAGGGCGACCTTTCAAAAAATGTAAAAGATTTTATGACTGTATTCGAAAACCACGAATAGTTTGCAGGAATGCAGTAAAGTGTGGTATTCTAAAGGTTACAGAATATTGCATAAGAGGTTAGAAAATGAATAAAGGAAAGTACTATATTACTACTGCCATAGCTTATACATCGGGTAAACCTCATATAGGTAACAGCTACGAGATAGTTTTGGCAGACAGTATTGCAAGATATAAGAGGAGAGAAGGATACGACGTATTCTTCCAGACCGGAACCGACGAACATGGTCAGAAGGTTGAAATAAAGGCAGCAGAGGCAGGAGTTACTCCCAAGGAATTCGTTGATAATGTTGCCGGACAGATTAAGGGAATCTGCGATTGCCTTAACTGCTCATATGATAAGTTCATAAGAACGACTGATACTGATCACGAGAAGCAGGTTCAGAAGATTTTTAAGAGACTTTATGATCAGGGAGATATTTATAAGGGAGCTTACGAGGGCCTTTACTGTACACCCTGTGAATCCTTCTGGACAGAGTCCCAGCTGGTGGACGGAAAGTGCCCTGACTGTGGTCGTGAGGTTAAACCTGCCAAAGAGGAAGCATATTTCTTCAAGATGAGCAAATATGCCGACAGACTGATTGAGCATATTAATACTCATCCCGAGTTTATTCAGCCTGTTTCCAGAAAGAACGAGATGATGAACAACTTCCTTCTTCCCGGACTTCAGGATTTATGTGTTTCAAGAACATCTTTCAAGTGGGGAATACCTGTTACTTTTGATGAGAAACACGTGGTTTATGTATGGCTTGATGCCCTTACGAACTACATTACCGGAATAGGATATGACGCAGAGGGCAACAGTTCTGAACAGTACAAGAAGTACTGGCCCGCAGACCTTCATCTTATCGGCAAGGATATAGTAAGATTCCATACCATTTACTGGCCTATTTTCCTTATGGCATTGGGCGAGCCCCTACCTAAGCAGGTATTTGGTCATCCCTGGCTTCTTGCCGGAGACGGAAAGATGAGCAAATCCAAGGGCAATGTTATCTACGCCGATGATTTGGCAAAGTTCTTCGGAGTTGATGCCGTAAGATACTTCATGATCCATGAGATGCCCTTTGAAAATGACGGCTCCATTTCCTGGGAGCTTATGACAGAGAGGGTTAACTCGGATCTTGCCAACGTTCTCGGAAACCTGGTTAACAGAACCATTTCCATGAGCAACAAGTATTTTGGCGGAGTGGTTGAGGACAAGAAAGTAACAGATGCCGTAGATGAAGACCTTAAGGCTGTTGTAACAGATACAAGAAACAGAGTTTCTGAAAAGATGGAAGATTTGCATGTGGCGGATGCCATCACAGAAATATTTGCTCTGTTTAAGAGATGCAACAAATATATTGATGAAACAGAACCCTGGGTTCTTGCAAAGGACGAGGCAAAGAAGGACAGACTTGCAACAGTTCTTTATAACCTTTGTGAAAGCATCAGCATAGGCGCAGCCCTCCTTTGGCCCTTCCTTCCGGAAACAGCCGAAAAGATATGCAAGCAGCTGAACGTTAAGCTCAGAGATTTTGATACACTTACGACCTTCGGGCTTTTGGAGAACGGAACAAAGGTTACTGAGACACCTGAGATTTTGTTCGCAAGACTTGATATAAAGGATGTACTCGCAGAAGCTGCAAGAATCGCTGAGATTCAGAAAGCCGAGGCAGGAGTTACTGAAGATAACAGGGAAGAGGAAAAGGGAATAGATATCCCGTCAAAGGATGAAATTGAGTATGGCGATTTTGACAAACTTCAATTTCAGGTGGGAGAAATAATTGCCTGTGAAGAAGTAAAGAATTCAAAGAAGCTTCTTTGCTCACAGGTGCGAATCGGAAGCAAGGTAAAACAGATCGTTTCCGGAATCAAGGCTTATTACAAGCCCGAGGAAATGGTAGGTAAGAAGGTTATGGTTCTTGTGAACCTTAAGCCTGCAACACTTGCCGGTGTTTTATCTGAAGGGATGCTTTTGTGTGCGGAGGATGAAAACGGTAATCTGTCATTGATGACACCGGAAAAGGAGATGCCCTCCGGCGCAGAGATCTGCTAATAAGGGATTAAAGATTAGGGAGGATACGGCGTGAAGACAATATCACAAAAAATTAAAACTGTGATGGCTGTCAGTGCGCTCGTTATCCTCTTTTTTTGTTATGTAGTGACAGCTGTTTCAGATTCAAGGAGAGAAGCGGAAACCCCCAATATTGAGCTGATTGACCATTGGGAGATGGAGACAAAAGACGGAATCTATTCCGACGTAAAACTGTCAGAGCAAAGTTTTGATACATTAAAGAGAGGGGACAGCGTTGTTATTTCAACGACTCTTCCCAACAAAACAATTACCAACCCCATGATGCGTCTGTTTTCAAATCACTGCAGCGTTGAAGTGTTCTTAGACGGAGAGGAAATCTTTGAATACGGGGTTGAAAGAACGTTAAATAATAAGTTCATAGGCTACGGCTTCCTGTATTTTGCCCTTCCCTATGATTATCCCGGAAAGAAACTGGTAATCAGATATATTTCTTCCGAATCCATCGACACGAAATCTCTTCGTGCACCAACCATCTATGATTCCACAACCATGATGGTGAATTATGCAGCAGTTAACAGAAGGCTCCTGGCAATGAACATGTTTCTCATGGTTCTTGGCCTGGGACTGGTTGTTTTTGGACTGATTCTGCACCTGACCAAACAGAGAGCTTTAAGACTTGCATCAGTGGGAGCCTTTGCTTTTTCCCTTTCCATGTGGTCCATGTGCAGTTACCATCTTATGGATATCTTTACAAACGATATGCTCTTTAAGAATTATCTGGAGTATTATTCGCTGTTTTTGGCACCTTTATTTTTCCTGATTTACTTTTGGACCGATCTAAAGAACAGGGATACAATATCAATTAGAGCAACCTATAAGTCGCTTGTTGTATCTCAGATTCTTTTTCTTATAGTTGTTACCATCGCTCACGCCACCGACAGGCTTCATATTTCGGCAGCCATCTGGGGCCAGCTTGCTTTGATAATAATGGAGACGGTGGGAATACTTGCCATCTGTCTTAATGATGTGATACATAAGACTTTTACGTCGAAGGCTTTGTTTTTGGGAGTTGTATCCATTTCTGCTTTTGCTTTGGTGGATGTGGCTTTGTTCTTTTTCCAAAAGCTGGGAATCGAAACAAACAATAGACATTTTTCGTCCATTACATGTATGGGGGCAATTGTATTTGTCATCTGTCTTGTGTGGGATTACTACCTGGAACACGAGAAAGCGAAGGAGGAGGCCATCAAAACAGACGCTCTTGAAAGGCTTGCCTATACAGATCCCCTTACCGGAATTCCCAACAGGAGAAGCTATGACGACCGCCTCAAGGCTCTGGAGGAGAAACCTGAAGATTTTGCCCTTGTTGCGGTTGATGTAAATGGACTTAAGCACATAAATGATACCCTGGGGCATGAGATGGGAGACCTTCTCATAACTTCCATGGCGGATTGTTTAAAGAAAACCTTCGGTTCGAATTCAATGATAGCCAGAATGGGCGGAGATGAGTTCGCCGCCATAGTTACGGATCTTCAATACAAAGATATGGACAGCATTATATGGAAGCTTCAGTCCGAGATTGAGATAAAGAATGAAGAGCAGCCCATGTTACATATAAGTGCTGCTTACGGATACTGTAAGAGAAGTGAGTATCCAAATATGAACGCCAAAGAGATATACAGAATTGCAGACAGCAGAATGTACGTTAGAAAAGCTCAAATGAAAAGGGAAGGGAAACGCTCATGAAGAAAAAAGAGTTTTACTTCGAATCAAGAGACAATCATTCAAAGGTACATGCCGTAAGATGGCTTCCGGATGATGAATCCGTAAAGGCTATTCTTGTTCTGGTACACGGAATGGCAGAGTATATCGAAAGGTATGAAGGCCTTGCAAATTACTTTGCGGACAGAGGTTTTCTGGTAACCGGTATAGACAATCTGGGACACGGCAAATCCATAAGAGAGGATAAGAATCCCGGGTACTTTGCTCCCCATGATCCTGCAACGGTTGTGGTACGCGACGTACACAGACTTAAGAAACTTACCCAGGAAGAGTATCCCGGAATCCCCGTAGCGATTCTCGGACACAGCATGGGTTCATTTATAGTAAGAAACTATGTCATAAGATACGGAACAGGAATTGAGTGCGCGGTAATCATGGGCACAGGAGAACAGCCGGGAGCTGTTCTTGCAGGAGGAAAAGCTGTTGCCGGTCTTCAGAAACTTTTCCTTGGGGACAATCACATCAGTAAGCTTATGGAAGGAATGGCCTTCGGAAGCTACTTAAAGAGAATACCGGGCAAAAGAACGGCCATGGACTGGCTTTCTGTGGACGAGGCAAATGTTGACAAGTACATTGCCGATCCCCTTTGCGGCTTTACATTCCCTGTAAATGGATTCAGAACTTTATTTGAACTGATTAAGAGATGCCAGAAGAGCGACAATATCGACAAGATTCCTAAGACTCTGCCTCTCCTTGTAATTGCAGGTAAAGAGGATCCTGTGGGTAACTACGGAAAGGGTCCCGAGAGTGTTTCTAAGGCTTATAAGGCAGCAGGAATAAAGGATGTGGAACTTGTCCTTTATGACGGAATGAGACATGAGATATTAAACGAGGCCGGCAAGGAACAGGTCTACAAGGACATCTTCGATTTTGTTAATGCACATACTTGTAAATAGGATATTTTTCCTATATAATCTTCTTGATATAATTCAAGGTTATTTACTATGAGTTTTGAAGACAATATTCGGGTAAGACCTGCAAGTATAGATGATTGGCAACCGGCAATGGATTTGGCCTGGCGGACTTTTTTAAGGTTTGATGCCGATGACTATAAGCGTGAGGGCATCGATAACTTTAAGGAGTTTGTTACGGATTCAAAGCTTTACAGGAATTTCTGCGAAGGCAGATATCCTTTGTTTGTGGCGCTCATTAAGGACAGGATTGTAGGGCTTATTTCTCTTAGAAACGATAACCATATATCGCTTTTGTTTGTGGACGGTGATTACCACAGAAGAGGCATAGGAAGAGCCTTGATGGAATACACAAGGCAGTACCTTGCCAATGAGGTCAATATAAACTCGGCCACAGTATTTGCTGCACCCTATGCCTACTCGTTTTATGAGGCTGAAGGGTTCTTGGCGATAGGAGAGGAAACCGAGCGAGACGGTATGAGATTCACTCCTATGGAAATGATTTTTTGAAAGGTTAACAGGTAATTATGAAGTTTTTAAATATAGACAGTCCTTTGATGCGCTTTCTTTCCAGAATGGGAGATTTAATGCTCCTTAATCTTCTGACCGCTTTTCTTTGCGTGCCGATTATTACGGCGGGAGCAGCAATCACAGCGCTTCATTATGTATCCCTTAAGATGGTCAGAGGCGAAGAGGGTTATATTTTCAAGGACTACATGAAGTCATTCAAGCAGAATTTTAAACAGGCCACAGCTATTTGGGCCATTGGTATTGTTATAATTCTTATTTTTGTGGGTGACTATTTTATTCTTCTTAATGCACAGAATGTTCCGCAGGGACTGGGAACCATTATCCTTGCGGTTTCCATTATTGTTTTCGTAGTTACAAGATATGTGTTTCCGGTTCTCTCACATTTCGAGAATACGGTACCCAAGACCATTAAGAACGGTGTGTTCATGAGTATGCTGGCAGCTCCCAAGGCTTTGTGTATGGCTGTTTTGGAGATTGCTCCCATTGTTCTTTTGTATTTTTCCGTCAGACTGGTACCTGTTGTTCTTCTGTTCGGAATAGCTTTACCCGCATATCTTGGCGCAATGCTCTACAATACCACATTTAAGAAATTTGAGCCCGAGGACAAGGAAGAGCCTGTTTCGGATATGGATTTCCATGTTGTGGTGGATGAAGAAGAAACTGATGGCGAGGGATTGCCTGAAGAGGATAAATAATAATAATATATTAGGGATTACTTCTGTAGGGACGTATTAATGCTTTCAAAGCTTAGGGGAAAAACAGAAATTTGGTGGTTTGCTGCCATAATGGTTATTCTGGCAGTTATTTTGGTGTCATTAATCTCTCTTTCCGACGTAGGAAAGACTAAATCTAAAAAGGCGATTGAGGAATACTTCAAGGTTGAAGTAACCAAGGCCGCCGATTCTTTTTCCAAGGGCCTCAAAGAAGCTGAGGTCGCCACGGAGTCCATGGTGGATTTCATTTCCTCTGAACACGAGATGAGAAAGACCACCAAGACTCATCTTGCAGATTCACTTAAGAAGAACACAAATGCAAAGGCAGTTGCCATAGTTGATGCATCCGGCGCAGGATTCGACAATAAGGGATATGCGGTGGATCTTTCGGGTACCTCTTATTTCTCCGGACTGAATGATGATGCTTCCTTCAGATTCGTACAGGGAGACGGATTAACCGACTTATATCAAAGCCTCATTCTTTCAAGACCCATTGTCTATGGCGGGTCCAGGAAAGGCTATGTAATAGTCTGCTTTGACGCTGATCTTTTCGGCGTTGAAAACATTTATACACCCTTCGAAAACACAAGCTTCTATGGAATAGTTGACACTGAGGGTATGTGCCCGAAGTACTTCGGAATCAAGAATATGGTTATCTTAAACGAAGTGGGAATGTGGAATAACATTAAGGACCTTTGCGGGCAGGATACCATCATAGATACCATAAGAGACAACTCCATTAATGAGACCCAGCTCCTTCATGTAAAGGGAGCCGCAGATTCGAGGGTATATATTGTTGCACCTTTACATATGAATGACTGGCGAATGGTGGTGAGCGTCAACAGAACCTACTTCGATTCCCTCCAGAAACGGGACTGGCAGAAAATCAGACTTCTTTGCTGGGAAATCGGAATTGCCACAGCAGGATTTTTCGTTGTGTTCCTTATCTTCAGCCTCTTTAACAGACGTAAAGAAAACGCAAATAAACAGGAACTTGAGGTTAAGGCGGATACAGATC
Source organism: Lachnospiraceae bacterium G11 (assembly GCA_900103495.1). Taxonomy (GTDB): domain Bacteria; phylum Bacillota; class Clostridia; order Lachnospirales; family Lachnospiraceae; genus G11. Next base: position 149,893 of record FMWZ01000010.1, read on the forward strand.
TTCTCACCGGTTTATATAATAAGATAGCAACTGAGAAACTCATTAAGAATTATATAGCCCAGAATCCTGATGGAAGAGGCCTTTTGATACTTCTTGACCTTGATAACTTCAAGAAGATTAATGATACATTGGGCCACGGCTTTGGCGACGAGGTACTGCAGTACCTTGGAATGCGTTTGGGTTCTCAGTTCAGGGTTACGGATATTGTGGGCCGTATCGGTGGCGACGAGTTCATGGTTTTCCTTAAAGATATGAAGACTCAGGAATACATCGAGGCGGAAGCAAGAAAGATGTCCAGGTTCTTTAACAATTTCCAGGTTGGAGAGTATACAAAGTTCTATGCAACCGCAAGTATGGGTGCAGCAGTATACCCTGACGATGGCAAAACCTTCGACGCTTTGTACCGCGCAGCAGACACTGCCCTTTATAAGGCCAAGAAAAATGGCAAGAAACAGCTGGCTTTTTTCGGCAAAGATAACTAAAAATAAATTTTGGTGTGCAATTTGACCAATCTTTAAAAGAATTTTTGTGGAATAGTGGCATAGCCTAAAAGAACCACCATAATATATACTTTTCTCAGTGGCTGGGGTTAGCCCCGAATATAAAATTTAGTTTTTTAGGAGGAACTGTAATGGCAGGATTAAAAATGAAAAACATTACCAAGGTTTATCCTAACGGATTTGAAGCTGTTAAGGATTTCAACCTTGAGATTGAAGATAAAGAATTTATTATCTTCGTTGGACCTTCAGGATGTGGTAAATCTACAACCCTTCGTATGATTGCAGGTTTGGAAGATATTTCATCCGGTGAATTATGGATCGGAGATAAGCTCGTTAACGATGTAGAGCCTAAGGACAGAGATATCGCAATGGTATTCCAGAACTACGCTCTTTATCCTCATATGTCAGTTTACGACAACATGGCATTTGGTCTTAAGTTAAGAAAGCTTCCCAAGGACGAGATCGACAAGATGGTTAAGGAAGCAGCTAAGATCCTTGACTTAACTCCCCTCCTTGATCGTAAGCCTAAGGCTTTATCAGGTGGTCAGAGACAGCGTGTAGCTATGGGTCGTGCTATCGTTCGTAACCCTAAGGTATTCCTTATGGATGAGCCTCTCTCCAACTTGGATGCTAAACTTCGTGTACAGATGAGAATTGAGATCGCTAAGCTTCACCAGAGACTTGGCACCACCATCATCTACGTTACACATGACCAGACCGAGGCTATGACACTTGGTACCAGAATCGTAGTTATGAAGGACGGTGTTATCCAGCAGGTTGATACACCTCAGAACCTTTACGAGAAGCCTCAGAACCTCTTCGTTGCAGGATTCATGGGATCACCTCAGATGAACTTCCTTGATGCAACAGTTAAGGTAACAGGCGAGACAGCTAACCTTGAGATCGGTGGACATTCCATTCCTCTTCCTCCCGCTAAGTCCAAAAAGCTTATCGAGGGTGGTTATGACGGAAAGGTTGTTACATTCGGTATCCGTCCTGAGGACGTTTATGATTCCGAGATGTTCATCGAGACATCACCTCAGAGCGTATTCGAGTCAACCGTTAAGGTTTACGAGCTCCTTGGTGCAGAAGTATTCTTATACTTCGATCTTGCTGACTTCCCTATCACTGCAAGAGTTGATTCTCGTACAACTTCAAGACCCGGCGATACAATCAAGTTCGCTCTTGATATCGAGAAGATTCACGTATTCGATAAGGAAACAGAGCAGGTTATTACCAACTAGTAAGAACATTGAGAGAGGTGCGATTATTCGCACCTCTTTTTTTGCCTTACTTGCCCGATTTACGGAAATGAGGTATCATTACACTTAACAAAAGAAACATATTTTCGCACAGAGAGGAATAATAATGATTTCAAGTCAGGTTATTCAGAACAGCATAGACGAACTTAAGGCAGTGACAAAGATTGACATAGGTGTTTACGATCTGGACGGACATCCGGTGGCAATCACCATGGAGAAGAATGAGGTGCCGGAGGAGAGGATTACAGAGTTTGCAGGCTCCGCAGCAGACAGTCAGGTTATTGGCGGAGAGCATCTTTTGAAGGTCTATGATGACGGTGAATTAATATATGTAATCGTTGCGGCAGGTAACAGCGAAGATGTATATATGGTTGGCCGAATTGCCGCTTCCCAGATTAAGAATCTTGCTATTGCCTATAAGGACAGATTCGACAGAAATAACTTTATCCAGAATCTTTTGCTTGATAACCTTTTGCTTGTGGATATTCATAACAGAGCCAAGAAGCTCCACATTGATGCCAACTGCCCCAGAGCAATTTTCCTTGTGGAGACAGATCTTGAGAAGGATTCAACCCCCATCGAACTCATGAAGGGCATGTTTACCACCCAGGCCGGTGATTATATTACTACCGTTGACGAGTCCTGCATTATCCTTGTGAAATCATTAAAGGACGGCAGAGAACCGGAAGACCTTGAGAAGACGGCAAGACTTATTTCCGACATGATGAGTGCCGAGGCCATGCTTAATGTAAGAGTGGCTTACGGAACAGTGGTAGAGGAGCTTAAAGATGTTTCCAAGTCTTACAAGGAAGCAAAGATGGCTTTGGAAGTAGGTAAGATTTTCTACGTGGAGAAGAAGGTTGTGGCTTACTCAGCCCTTGGAATCGGAAGACTTATCTATCAGCTTCCCATCAACCTTTGCAAGATGTTCATAGATGAGATTTTTGAGGACAGAACCATTCCTGAGGAACTTGATGAAGAGACCCTTATGACCATCAACAAATTCTTTGAGAATAACCTTAATGTCTCAGAGACTTCAAGACAGCTTTTCGTCCACAGAAATACTCTTGTTTACAGAATTGAGAAGCTGCAGAAGGCCACAGGTCTTGATATAAGAACGTTTGATGATGCTTTGACATTTAAGATTGCACTTATGGTTGCAAACTATATGAATTATCTGGAGAAAAATTCGTATTAAACAAAACGTGCACCCCATCCTGATTACCGATAGTTATGTCAGGCACCCCCACGGCACATGAACAATCCCGCTTAGTGCTGCTTTGTTCCCAACCTGACACGGTTCGCAGGCGCTCATTGCGCGGGACCAGGCATAAACTACCGGCAACCAAGATGCGATGCACGGCTATTACAGTTTACTTTCTGAAGAGTCGTTTGTCAATTCTTTTTCAAGCTTGTTTCGAAGCCTCAGTTCTTTGAAGAAGCGGGTCAGCATTTCGGAGCATTCACTTTCCAAAACTCCCTTTACAACTTCAACCTGATGATTAAATTCCGGCATGTTAAGGATGTTTAAAATGGAACCTGCACAGCCGGCTTTGGGATTCATGCATCCGATGACGCATTTGGGGAATCTGGCCTGAACGATGGCGCCGGAACACATTTGGCAGGGCTCCAATGTGACATATATAACACAGTCTTCAAGACGCCAGTCGCCTGCCACCTTGCTGGCTTTTCTGATGGCGGAAAGCTCGGCGTGATTAAGGGTGTTCTTATCGGTGTTACGTCTGTTGTAACCGCGGCCGATTATTTTGCCCTCACGGACAATGACGCAGCCAATGGGAACTTCCCCCAGTTTGTAAGCTTTCATGGCTTCTTTGAGAGCCTCTTTCATGAACTTTTCGTCTTCGGATAAAGGTTTCTTTTTCATATGGTAAATATTATAATGATTGTAAATTACAAAGTCAAAATCAGGACGGGAAAATGCAAATTCATGGATTAAACAAAACTACATTACTTGATTATCCGGGACGGGTTGCCTGCACGATTTTCACAGGAGGCTGTAACTTCAGATGTCCCTATTGTCATAACTCGGAGCTGGTACTTAATCCTGCTTCCCAGCCTTTAATATCCGAGGAGGAGATCTTTGCTTTTTTGAAGAAAAGACAGGGAATATTGGAAGGAGTCTGCATAACGGGAGGAGAACCCACTGTTAATCCTGATCTTCTTGATTTCATGAGGAAGGTTAAGGAACTTGGCTATCCCATTAAACTGGATTCCAACGGATACAGACCTGAGGTTTTGAGGGAAGCGATTTCTGAAGGACTGGCAGACTGCATAGCCATGGATGTCAAATCCGGTCCCACAAATTACCATGTAGCGGCTGGACTTAAGACCATGGATACCGGCAAATTATCCGAGTCCATAGATATAATTATGAATTCCGGAATAGATTATGAATTCAGAACCACCGTGGTTAAGGGAATTCATACCGACTTTGACTTTGAGGAAATCGGGAATTGGATTAAAGGGGCCAATAAGTATTTTATCCAGAATTACAGAGACAATGAATTTGTAATGGTAAAAGGATACGAAGGTTTCTCAGATGAGGAACTGGACCACATTTTAAGCACAGTAAAGAAATACATTCCAAACGCCAGAATTCGCGGTGAGGAATAAAGAACAGGAACTGTTTTATGAAGAACTATTTGAAATCATATATCGGTACAAAGGATTTCTACAAAAGAATGCTGACAATCCTTGTGCCGATTATTATTCAGAATGCCATAACGAACTTCGTAGGCATGCTGGACAACATAATGGTTGGGCGAATCGGAACCGAGCAGATGAGCGGCGTTGCCATTTCCAACCAGCTGATTTTTGTATATAATCTTTGCATTTTCGGTGCCGTATCCGGTGCCGGTATTTTTACTGCACAGTTTTACGGAAGCGGAGACGAAAAGGGCATAAGAGACACCATGAGATTTAAGCTCTTAATCACCCTTTTTTTGGGAGCCCTTTTCACAGCAACCTTTGGAATTTTCGGTGAGCCTTTGGTTGGCATATATCTTAAGGGTGAGGGAACGAAAGAAGCCCTGGCTGCCACAAGTATGTATGCCTTAAAGTATATGGACGTTATGCTTTTGGGGCTTATACCCTTTGCCTTGGTGCAGGTTTACGCCGGAACCTTAAGGGAGTGCGGGGAGACGCTTATCCCCATGCACGCAGGCCTTATTGCGGTTGGAACCAACCTTGTCCTTAACTATGTGTTAATTTACGGTAAATTCGGAGCCCCCGTTCTCGGAGTCGTGGGTGCCGCTCTTGCAACGGTTATTTCCCGTTATGTGGAGCTTTTAATCGTTGTGATTTATGCCCATCTGCACACCAAGAGATTCAGCTTTATTAAGGGACTTTACAGGAGGCTGTTTATTCCCTGGAACCTTGCCTGGAATATTACCAAAACCGGCTTTCCTCTCCTCATTAATGAGACCATGTGGGCCGCAGGAATATCCTTAATGGTTCAGAGCTTCTCCTTAAGGGGCCTTGATGTTGTAGGCGGAATGAACATAGCCAACACAGTAGGTAACGTATTTAACGCGGTGTACATTTCCATGGGAAGCGCCACAGCCATCATAGTCGGTCAGGAACTTGGTGCAGGCAAACTTGACACCGTAAGAGGAACGGTAAAGCAGATTATGGCCTTCGGTGTTTTGGGAAGCGCAATAATGGGAGGACTTCTTGCCCTGACAAGCCCATACTTCCCTTTGATTTACAATACCACCGATTCCGTAAGACACCTTGCCACAGGGTTCATCTGCTGCTCGGCAATCTGTGCGCCTCTTAATTCCATTACAAACATGTCTTATTTCACCATAAGATCAGGAGGTAAAACCTTCATTACCTTCTTATTCGACAGTGTATTTGTATGGTGCGTGAATGTTCCTGTAGCATATCTTTTAAGTGTTTACTCACCGGTGGCCATAATTCCTCTGGTTCTCATCGTATACAGTTTGGAGGCCATAAAGGGTGTAATCGGAATAGCACTTATCAAGAAGGGCGTGTGGATTAACAACATTGTAAGCCAGTACTAAAACTGACTTTTAAACTTATTATTCAGAATTGTCAGCAAAATATAAAACATTGTTTTGCAAATTTACATTTCAGGGTAAGATGTTGTATAATAGTTCTGATACCGATAATTGTTTCGTTTATTTTCAAGGGAGAGTATTATGAAAAAGTTATACGATGCGATTATTCTTGTATTCTTTTTGGCTGTGATCATTACAATGTTTGTATTGCAGAGCAGTAAACTTGAACTGTGTATAGCAATTATTGCTACTATCATATTTGCCATTTCGGTTCTTGTGACAGCAGTTCAAAACAAAAAGTACAGTACCATGTAGTATCAAAACAAAGAAGCAGAGAAGTCCAATGACTTCCCTGCTTCTTTTTATGCTTTGAAAGCGGAGTCGGAGGGATTCGAACCCTCGTGCCCCGGAGGGCTAACGCATTTCGAGTGCGCCCCGTTATGACCACTTCGATACGACTCCAAAATACTTATCTATTGTATAGTAGAGGGTGGATTTTGGCAAGGGGATAAAGTATAATTATATGTAGTATGGGCACAGCTTAAAAGGAGGTTACGGCATGAGAAGAATTGGTATGTTAACCAGCGGCGGCGATTGTCAGGCACTTAACGCAGCCATGCGTGGAGTCGGAAAGACTCTGTTAAAGAGCGGCGAACAGGTTGAGATTTATGGCTTCCTTAACGGTTACAGAGGCCTTATCAGATCTGAGTTTAAAATGCTTAGTCACTCTGATTTTTCGGGTATATTGACTCAGGGCGGAACGATGCTCGGAACATCCCGAACACCTTTTAAGACCATCAGAGAACCCGATGAAGATGGAAACGACAAGGTTGAATGCATGAAGCATACATACTATAAGCTCATGCTTGACTGTCTTGTTATTCTCGGCGGCAACGGAACCCATAAGACCGCAAACCTTTTGAGAGAAGAAGGCTTAAATGTTATTACACTTCCCAAGACCATCGATAATGACCTTTGGGGAACAGACATGACCTTTGGCTTCCAGAGTGCGGTTGATATAGCCACCGAGTGCATTGACTGTATTCACACCACAGCTTCATCCCACGGAAGAATATTCATAGTGGAAGTTATGGGACACAAGGTTGGTTATCTTACACTTAATGCCGGAATGGCAGGCGGTGCGGATATCATTCTTATTCCTGAGATTCCTTATGATATAGATAAGATAGTTGAAAAGATTAAAGAGCGTGAGAAATACGGAAGTACCTTCACGATTCTGGCTGTTGCCGAGGGAGCTATTTCCAAGGAAAGAGCGGCAATGTCCAAGAAGGAATTAAAGGATGCAATGAAGAATTACAAATATCCTTCCGTATCCTACGAAATAGCAGACCAGCTTGCCAAGGAAACCGGTCATGAGGTAAGAGTTACGGTTCCCGGCCATACACAAAGAGGCGGAAGCCCCTGCGCTTACGACAGAGTATTCGCCAGCCGACTCGGAGCAGAAGCAGGCAGACTGATTCTTGAAGAGAAGTACGGCTTCATGGTTGGATACAAGAACAGAGAAATCGTTCAGGTTCCTCTTGAAGAAGTTGCCGGAAAGCTTAAGAGTGTGGATCCCGACGCGGCAATCATTAAGGAAGCAAAGATGTTAGGCATCTGCTTCGGAGATTAATTTTAGATAAGGAAGTATTAACATGTCCTATACAGCCCTATACAGGAAGTTTCGTCCGGCGAATTTCTCGGACGTAAAAGGACAAGATCATATAGTTACCACTTTGGTTAACCAGCTCAAAGCCGGAAGAATAGGCCATGCTTATCTTTTTACCGGAACAAGAGGAACAGGAAAGACCTCAGTTGCCAAGATTTTTGCGAGAGCGGTTAACTGCGAGAACCCTGTGGACGGAAATCCCTGTGGAGAATGCCCTACATGTAAGGCAATTGCGTCAGGGGCTGCAATGAACGTGATGGAAATTGACGCCGCATCCAACAACGGTGTCGACAACATCAGGGACATAGTGGAGGAGGTTTCCTATTCTCCTGCCCTCGGAAAGTATAAAGTTTACATCATAGATGAGGTTCATATGCTTTCTATAGGCGCTTTCAATGCCCTTCTTAAGACATTGGAAGAGCCTCCGAGTTATGTCATATTTATTCTTGCCACCACCGAGGTTCACAAGATTCCCATTACAATTCTTTCAAGATGTCAGCGTTACGATTTCAGGCGAATCGGAATCGATGTCATCTCCGACAGGCTTAAAGAGCTTGTGGATAAGGAAAATGTTGTGGTGGAGGAGAAGGCTCTCAAATACATCGCCAAGGTTGCGGATGGTTCCATGAGAGACGCCTTAAGTCTTTTAGATCAGTGCATAGCTTTCCACCTTGGGAAGGACTTGACCTACGACATGGTTCTTGACGTTCTCGGGGCTGTAGATACCGCTGTTTTTAGCAGAATGTTTAAGTATATTGTGGGCAAAAACGTCGTCTCTCTCATTAAACAGCTCGAGGAAGTGGTAATGCAGGGCAGAGAGCTTACCCAGTTTGTGACGGACTTTACCTGGTACCTTAGAAACCTTATGATGATCAAGAGTACGGATCACGCCGAGGACCTTTTGGACGTATCAAGTGACAACTTTAAGCTCTTAAAAGAAGATGCCGAAATGTGCGATGCCGAGACCATAATCAGATACATCAGGATTTTCTCGGAGCTTTCCACAAGCATAAGATATTCTTCCTCAAAGAGGATTCTGACAGAGATTGCACTCATTAAGTTATGTAAACCTGAGATGGAAACATCAAATGATGCTCTGGCTGACAGAATAAGAAACGTGGAAGACAAAATTGAAAAGGGACTGGTGAACGTAGCAGCAGCACCTCAGGCTCCCGCGGGAGAGGCTTCGGATTCTGCTCCCAAGGCGCCCAAGAAAGCGCCCCTTCCCAGTGCGATTCCTGAGGACATAGAAAGAATTGTTGAGAGATGGAATTCCGTTGTTAATAATGCTCCGTCCCAGCTTAAGGGAGTCCTTGCCCAGACTTATCCCAGTCTTGGAGAAGGAAACACCCTGATAGTGGCCGCAGCGGATATCTACGCGGAGCACTTTTTTTCGGCGGATGAGCACAAGGAGCAGTTTGAAACTTTGCTTGAGGAGATAACCGGCAAGAAAGTGAGCGTTGACTACAGAGTCTCCGGCTCCAGAGAAGAAAGAGAAATGAAGTACCCCAACCTTTTGGACTGCATAAACATGGATGTTGAGGTAGAATCATAAACAGGAGGATATATTAAATGGCAAAAAGAGGAAACGGCTTTCCTGGAGGAGGAATTCCGGGAAATATGAATAATCTGATGAAGCAGGCTCAGCGCATGCAGCGTCAGATGGAAGAAAGCCAGAAGGAAATGGAAACCAAGGAGTTTTCTGCCAAGGCCGGCGGCGGAGCAGTTGAAGTGGTTGTGAACGGAAGCAAGGAAGTACTTAAGGTTACTTTGACTCCCGAGGTTGTGGATCCCGATGACATCGAGATGCTTCAGGATTTAATCGTGGCAGCTACCAACGAGGCTCTCAAATCGGTTGACGAAGCAAATCAGGCTATGATGAGCAAAATGACAGGCGGACTTGGAGGATTTCCCTTCTAATGGAGCTTTACAGCGGACATATCAATAAGTTAATAGATGAGCTTTCCAATCTTCCGGGCATAGGTTCCAAAACTGCCCAGAGGCTTGCTTTTCATATAATAAATATGCCTGCTGAAAAGGTTAAGAGACTTGCGGATACATTGGTGGATGCCAAGGAGAATATAAAATACTGCTCCTGCTGTCAGACCTTGACGGATAAGGAGATTTGTCCCATTTGTTCCAATCCCAGAAGAAACAAAGGCCAGATTATGGTGGTTGAAACTCCGAGGGATCTGGCGGCCTATGAGAAAACCGGCAAGTATGACGGTGTATATCACGTCCTTCACGGTGCCATTTCTCCAATGCTTGGAATCGGGCCAAATGATATAAGGCTTAAGGAACTGATGGTAAGACTTCAAAGCGATGTGGAGGAGGTTATTATAGCCACCAACTCAAGCCTTGAGGGCGAGACCACAGCCATGTACATAAGCAAGATGATTAAACCTACGGGAATTAAGGTTACGAGAATTGCAAGCGGAGTTCCCGTTGGCGGTGACCTTGAATATATAGATGAAGTAACACTATTACGAGCCCTTGAGGGTCGTACGGAGTTATAGGAGTTTTATATATGTCAAAAGAGGACATGGGTGAATTACTGAAGAAACACCGACTGGTTTTCGCCGGTCGGATTCTTTTGGCGATAGTGGCTGTGGCTGCTCTCGCTGTTTTCATTTATTTTCAGTACACCAACAGACAATATACCGAGATGGCAATGGGTCCGGTTCTTGTGAGACAGAGCGTTTCCGGAACCACAGATATTGCCATTGGCGACAACCTTATAACATACAGCTGCGATGGTGCGTCCTGCATGAACAGCTCCGGAGATGCAATCTGGAACCAGACCTTTGAGATGCAGAATCCCATGGAGGCTCACTGCGGAAACGTAGTAGCCTTTGCCGATTACGACGGCAGAGATGTTTATGTAATGGACACTGACAAAATCCTTGGCCAGCTCAGTACCAACATGCCCATCAGAAAGCTTGATGTGACATCAAACGGTGTGATAATGACCATTCAGGAGGACTCCAAGGTTACCTGGATTTATCTTTACGATACAACAGGTAAGACTCTGGCGTACTTTTCCACCAGAATGAGCAATACCGGCTATCCTACTGCGGTATCTGTTTCACCAAAGGCCAAGCTTGTGGGAATCGGATACACATATCCGGAGGCAGGTGAGCTTAAGACAAGAGTCGCATTCTATAACTTCGGAGATGTGGGAGAGAACGAGATTGACCATCTTGTAAGTGTCTATAATTACTCCGACACTTTTGTGCCCTTCATTAAGTTTATGAATGATTCCACTGCCTTTGCGGTGGCAGACAACAGATTCATGATTTACTCGGGAAGCGAGGTTCCTGAGATTAAGAAGGAGCTACTCCTGGATAGACAGGTTCTTTCGGTTTACAACAATGAATCCTACATCGGATTGATTTTCTATAATGACGACACGGAGCATCCCTTCAGACTGGAGGTTTACAATACCTCGGGTGATATGGTAACGGAGATTCCTTTGGCTTTTACCGGAGTGGCGGATGTAAAGGTTGTGTTCGACGAGGGAAGCATTATAGCTTACTCGGAGTCAATGTGCTATGTCTACAATATGTCAGGGCGAATCAAATACGAGGGAAGCTTTGACAACGGAGTAAGAATAATATCGCCCAGAAACGGTAATTACAAATATATGATCGTAACCAACGATTCCATATATACCGCGGGCTTGAACTAACGGGGAGATAAATTGAACTTTTTACTTATTTTATTGGTTTTAATCGGTATCTGGAGAGTTGTTGACGGATACAAAAACGGAATAGTCAAGGAAATTATTTCGCTTATTACTTTGGTGATACTGGCTCTGGCCACGGTTCTCATATCCAAAGCCATAAGCGCATACTTTGATAAACAGATTATAAACATGGCATCGGCTGTGTTGATGTTCTTAATTCTTTGCCTTGCTCATACGGCTTTAAAGTTTATATTTTTCTCGGCGAAGCTTATATCAAAGCTTCCCGTGATTTCCACATTTAATAAACTTATAGGCGGGGTGTTCGGCGTGGTGGAGACAATCCTTTTCGCATGGGTTATTTTCACCTTTACCATGTACATGGATCTTGGAGTTTTGGGAGAAGAGATTATTCTTTACACAAAGGATAATGAGGTGCTTACCTTCTTATATGAAAGAAACTATTTAGCCTATGGGGCAAGCCTTCTTATACCCCGCATCCCCTTCCTGAAATTCCTGTTGGATGAGGAAGTACTCAGTAAATGGATAAAATACACTTCATTATAAAAGTCATCTCTGTTCTGGCAGTCATATGGTTTATGATTCCCATGGTGGGGTTCGGCATTGTCAATATAGGAAATGCAACGGGGACAGGTGTGTTCCTTGTGGTTTTCCTGTGCGACCTGTTCAGAAATCCACTGGGGAGATTCATAAGATTTTTATGGAACAGAATTCCCGGCAAAGTCTTGATTATCCTTGTGGCTCTGGCCATAGCGGGAATCTTCCTGACCGCAATGGTGGAGACTTTCTTTATTGTAAAAGAGAATTTCAATAAGCCCAAAGGCGATACCACTCTTGTGGTTTTGGGATGCGCCGTTTACGGAGAGACCCCCAGTAAGATTCTGGCAAGAAGAGTTGACGCGGCAGGAAAGTACCTTGAGGAACATCCTGAGGCAGTGGCAGTTTTGTCAGGGGGAAAAGGTGAGGGCGAGAACATTTCGGAAGCGGAATGTATGTACAGGAGACTGGTGGCCAGAGGAATAGACCCCTCAAGGCTTTACAAGGAAGACAAATCTTCATCCACAAGGGAGAACCTTCTGTTTTCCCTTGAAATAATAAAAGAGAAAAACCTTCCCGGTACAATCACCATAACCACCAGCGGCTTCCACGCATTCAGGGCAAGGCTTGTGGCAAAGGATCTGGACCTTGAAACTTTTTCTCTCACATGTACCACTCCATGGTATGCGCTTCCCACATATTACATCAGGGAGCTTTACGGAGTGCTTTATCAACTGTTTCTATAGAAATAAATGCAGTACGCAAAGTACAATCAAAAATACTATATTGAAAATTGTGAAGGCAGCGAAATATTTTCCGCTGCTTTCTTTATGCTCTTTGGTATAGGCCTTAAAGGAAATGAGGCTGGCCATGGAAGCAATCAAAGTTCCTAAGCCTCCCACGTTTACACCGGCCAGCAGCTCTTTGTATTCTGTGGTGAAGCCTGAAAGCATAAGGGTGGCGGGAACATTACTGATAAACTGGCTTGTGATAACGGAGAGGGCGAATTCTTTTCCTTCCATTATATTGCCGAGGAAATTGCTGACCACGTCAATCTTTGCGAGGTTTCCCGTAAAGATAAAGAAACCGATGAAGGTAAGAAGCAAAATGTAATCGGCTCTGAAAAGAATCTGGTAATCCATAATGGCAACCACAACAAAGACTGCCGCCACCATAAAGTACCAGGGAATAACTCGTACCACCGAAAGCAAAGCTACTATAAATAGAAGACAGTAAATCACAATCTGAGGAACGCTTCCGAATCCGCTTACGAGATTGGCGTCGGAGGTGGTCTCAAGTTTAGCTTTCTTATTTGGAATGGTAAAAACAGCAAGTCCTAACATTACCGCGGAAACCAAAGTATAAGGAAGCATTACGGACACAAATTCAGGAAGGCTCATTCCGGTGAGGCCGTAGATGTAAAGGTTCTGGGGGTTACCGATGGGGGTAAGCATGCTTCCGAGGTTAGCGGCAATTGTCTGGAACACAATGACTGGAATCATCATATCGTCTCTTCCGCAGCTGTGAAGAACCATCAATGCAAAAGGAACAAAAGTGATGAGGGCCACGTCGTTCGTAATAAACATGCTTCCTATGAAGCACATAAAGATAAGAACGGCTGCCAACTGCCAGGCCTTCTTCACGCCGCCCATAAGCTTGCCGGCTATCTTTTCAAATACGGTATTCTGCCTGAAACCCTGGATAATAACCATGAGTCCCCAAAGAATTCCCAAGGACCTGAAGTCAATATATCCTATATATTCTTTGTTTGGCTTTACGAAAAAGGCTGAGACTATGGCCAGAACCCAGGCCACAGCAAGTACAGGGTCAAGTTTCTTAATCAGTTTCATAATGTTTTCTTTCTATATAATACTTGTTATATCAAATCAACCTTTCGATAGTTTAGCGCCTTGGAAAAAGCCCGTCAAGACGGAGCACACAAAAGTAGAAAAAAAGTATGCAAAAGTTGTTGACATTGAAAACCTAGTTTGTTAGTATATATAAGTCGCACGTAAATGCGGCACATACGTACCTTGACAAATGAACAACAATGCAACCCTGAAACAATTCCTAAAAAATTGTTCAGAGAACAAAAACCTTTAATTAGTAAATTTTCGGTTTAGATAGCCAGACTATTTTGACCGGATTAAACAAACATTTAACATGAGAGTTTGATCCTGGCTCAGGATGAACGCTGGCGGCGTGCTTAACACATGCAAGTCGAACGGAAACTACTCGCTGAAGCGAACTCGCTCAATTCTTGAGTAGTTTTAGTGGCGGACGGGTGAGTAACGCGTGGGTAACCTGCCATGTACTGGGGGACAACAGTTGGAAACGACTGCTAATACCGCATAAGCGCACAGGACCGCATGGTCT
>FMWZ01000002.1 GCA_900103495.1 Lachnospiraceae bacterium G11
ACGTGATGTGTATCGAAATACAAGTAGAGAAGTCCGTGAGCCGGCTGTCAAGAAAAGCCGCTATTGTTTCATAAGTACCCGTACCGTAAACCGACACAGGTGGATGAGGAGAGAATCCTAAGGCCGGCGGGAGAAGCATTGTCAAGGAACTCGGCAAAATGACCCCGTAACTTCGGGAGAAGGGGTGCCACCGCGAGGTGGCCGCAGAGAATAGGCTCAAGCAACTGTTTAGCAAAAACACAGGTCTATGCAAAACCGAAAGGTGAAGTATATGGGCTGACGCCTGCCCGGTGCTGGAAGGTTAAGAGGAGAGGTTAGCGTAAGCGAAGCTTTGAATTTAAGCCCCAGTAAACGGCGGCCGTAACTATAACGGTCCTAAGGTAGCGAAATTCCTTGTCGGGTAAGTTCCGACCCGCACGAAAGGCGTAATGATTTGAGCGCTGTCTCGACAATGCACCCGGTGAAATTGAAGTACCAGTGAAGATGCTGGTTACCTGCGCCAGGACGGAAAGACCCCATGGAGCTTTACTCCAGTTTGATACTGGGATCCGGTGCTGTATGTACAGGATAGGCGGGAGACTATGAGACATGGACGCCAGTCTATGTGGAGTCGTTGTTGGGATACCGCCCTTACAGTACTGGGTTTCTAACCTGCGGCCGTAATCCGGCCGGGGGACAATGTCTGACGGGGAGTTTGACTGGGGCGGTCGCCTCCGAAAGGGTATCGGAGGCGCTCAAAGGTTCCCTCAGAATGGTCGGAAACCATTCGAAGAGTGCAAAGGTATAAGGGAGCTTGACTGCGACACCGACGGGTGGAGCAGGTACGAAAGTAGGACTTAGTGATCCGGTGGTATAAAGTGGGATTGCCATCGCTCAACGGATAAAAGCTACCCTGGGGATAACAGGCTTATCACTCCCAAGAGTTCACATCGACGGAGTGGTTTGGCACCTCGATGTCGGCTCATCGCATCCTGGGGCTGTAGCAGGTCCCAAGGGTTGGGCTGTTCGCCCATTAAAGCGGTACGCGAGCTGGGTTCAGAACGTCGTGAGACAGTTCGGTCCCTATCCGGCGCAGGCGAAGGATATTTGAGAGGAGCTGCCCTTAGTACGAGAGGACCGGGGTGGACGGACCGCTGGTGTATCTGTTGGAGACCAACTCCATGGCAGAGTAGCCAAGTCCGGCAGGGATAAACGCTGAAGGCATCTAAGCGTGAAGCCCCCCTCAAGATGAGATATCCCATTTCTTTAAGAAAGTAAGACCCCTTGAAGACTACAAGGTAGATAGGAGTGAGGTGTAAGCATGGTAACATGTTCAGCTGACGCTTACTAATCGGTCGAGGGCTTTTCCAGAAATTGGTTGCATAA
>FMWZ01000030.1 GCA_900103495.1 Lachnospiraceae bacterium G11
GGGTCAATCATTTTTTATGTGGGATTGCCCATGCCACACTATAAGTTACCAATACCGTCCGCCAGCCTTGACATGAACCTCTGGCAATGCTTCAGGGTCTTCACCCCGACGGCGACGAACTCAGGAACAGCCTGCTTTCTCTCCGTCGGGGTCAGGCATCGTAGCATTGCCTGAGAACCCTGTAAAGGCCATGCCCTTGCGGGTGGCTGGGCTGTGCCCCTCTGACTCAGAATCTTGGAACAGCCTGCCCGGCAACCGAAAGTCAATTGAATAAAAAAGGATCTTCCTATAAGATTGTGAATGCATCTTGCCGGATGTAACAAACCCAATCTAAAGGAGATCCTCTGTCTTGGATTATATACGAACTGACGCCGATGGGCAATTGACACTTACACAATCTACGGAATTTTTGATGATTCCTTCCTGTCTGTTCGGCTTCGTGAATGAGTCGACATCCACCGGTTTGTCCGTTTCCGGCCGGACAGTTATCCGGTTCTGCGGTTCGCTCAGGACCGAGAATGAGAATCCTGTCTGCGGCCGATGCGGCGCAAAGATGCATGTGAACAATCACCCCGGCATCACACTGCGCCATCTGCCGTTTGGAAGCTACCTGAGTAATGTTTCGTTGACAAGGAACCAGTATGTATGCCCCGGGTGCGGCAACACCAGGATGCAGTATATTTCCTTTAAGGCTCCCGGTCACATGATCACGACAGAACTGCATCAGTATACATGTGATCTTCTAGCCTGCGGGACTTATACGAACAAGGAAGTCGCGGAACTTACCGGCCTGGGCAAAAATGTCATAAAAGCGATCGATAAAGAGCGTCTGCAGGAGCTTTATACTACACCGGACGGGAAGCTGACCAGGCCGGAAAAGCATGCAAAATTCCTTGGTATTGATGAATTCAAGCTCCACAACGGGCACCGGTATGCCACTCACATTATCGACATGGAGACCGGACATATCCTTTGAATCGCAGGCGGCAAGAAAAAGCAGGTCGTGTACGACTTCATCGAGCATGTCGGTCTGGAGTGGATGGATCATGTCGAAGCCGTTGCCTGCGACATGAATTCCGATTTCCAGGAGGCATTTGAGGAAAAGTGTCCTCATATACAGCCGGTATTCGATTACTTCCATATCGTCAAGAACTTCAACGATAAGGTAGTAAGCGAAGTGCGTAAGGACGAACAGCGCCGCCTTTATGAGGAAGGCAACATTGAAGCTGCTCGGGCACTGAAGAAAACAAAGTATATCCTGACATCCTCCCGGGATACGCTTCAGAAGAAGGACGCCGATGCCGTGCAGGGACGCGTAATCCACAAAGGGAGCAGTCTGTTCAAAACAGAGGATATCGTACGCAGATCCGGATACGAAGATCGCTATGATCAGTTGCTCCGAGAGAATCAGCTCCTCTTTACTCTTGACCTGATCAAAGAGAAACTGACACTGGCCTATTCACGGAACGATGAGTGCCTCATGTCAGAGGATATCATCAGCATCATGGATATGTGCCATGCGACCGGCAATGTCCATCTGCTCTGGTTTGAACGGTTATTGAGCAATCATTTTGAAGGGATCATTGCTCATGCCACATATGATATATCTGCGGCGAAAATCGAAGGTATCAACAACAAGATCAAGACTCTTCGCAGACAGGGATACGGCTATCCGGATGATGAATACTTCTTTCTGAAGCTATTTGATATGAGCCGGAAGGACTATGTCCGGAATCCTAAATCCCACAAGTTTTGTGATTGAGCC
>FMWZ01000024.1 GCA_900103495.1 Lachnospiraceae bacterium G11
AAATTTTACTTGTAAAACTAAATTCCATCCCATGATAATCAAAAGTTGAAGTTACTACTTCTAAATCCAAGTGTAGAATTTAATAATTCTTAATGCTATCTTATTATTGTTCATCCATCTCTTGGCTCCGGCTGGAACAGGAGAATTATATGAATAAGAATAAGCATTTGACCTTAGATGAGCGCCGTCAAATAGAATTACTTCTTAGTGAAAGGCTAAGTTTTAAGGCCATTGGGGAAAGATTAGGAAGGGACTGTACCACCATCTCCAAAGAGGTTCGAGGGCATTATGTCTTTGAAAAAAGTGGATCTTACTTCAACTCTTTCAATGATTGCGTACATAACAAAAAGTGTTCTCACAAAGGAGATGTATGCAAAATCTGCAATAATACCGCATGGCACAATAGGTGCAGTGTCTGCGGTAAATGTATGACTTCCTGCAAAGATTATGAGAAAAAACAATGCTTCTCATATCTAAAACCACCATATGTGTGTAATGGTTGCGTAGAACGCAGAAAATGCCGTTTAGAAAAACGATTCTACAGAGGCATTGCTGCTCAAAAAGAATATGAAGTCGTAAGAAGCGAATCACGGTCAGGCTTTAATCTTACCGAAAGTGAGCGTAAACGACTTGACTCAATAATCAGCCCACTATTAAAAAACGGTCAATCTTTACATCACATATTGGTTAACAACGCTGATTCCATCCCTTGCTGTGAAAAAACCGCCTACGTCTATGCTGACAATGGACTGTTCTCAGCCAAAAACATAGACATGCCCAGAAAGGTTAGATTTAGACCCAGAAAGAAGAAATCTGTGTCCCTAAAAGTGGATAAAGCTTGTCGTATAGGACGAACTTATGAAGATTTCAAACTTTATTGTGAGTCAAATCCGTCAGTCCCCATAACCGAGCTGGACACAGTTGAAGGGCTTAGAGGCGGAGCTGTGTTGCTTACAATCCACTTCGTTCGGCCCAAACTTCAACTGGCTTTTCTTAGGGAAGCAAATGACTCCCAGTCAGTAATTGATATCTTTGACCGATTATATGTCCTGCTGGGCGACGAGAATTACAGGAAGATTTTTTCTCTATGCCTTGCTGATAATGGCTCTGAATTCTCAAATCCCACAGCCATTGAGACCGATTACAATGGTGGTATTAAAACAAAAATGTTCTATTGTAATCCTTCTTCTCCCGGTCAAAAAGGATCATGTGAAAACAATCATGAATTCATTAGACGAATCATCCCTAAGGGAGTGGACCTTAGTAAATACTCTCAAAAACAGATTGATTTAATGATGGATCACATCAATTCTTACAGCCGACCAGAGCTCGGTGATAAAACGCCATACGAAGCTTTTTGCTTCTATTATGGAAAAGAAATTCTAAGTCGGCTTGGTGTAAGAAAAATACCCTCAAATGAGGTAATCCTTAAACCCAGCTTGTTAAAGTAAAAAAGAGCAAAAAGCCGGAGTCCTGCGCAATTGGATGAGTTTCATACCGTTTCCGATTTGGGGTGGAATTCACTAACTCTTACCAGGACCTCGTGAATTCGACTTCTCATTGAAGTGCGCATTCTTCCGACTTTTGGATAATTATAGTTGTTTTATTGACCAAAAACCACCATTTTTTTGTTTTAGAAACTTGTTAATCAATTTTTTGTGTAGCAAGCGTGGAATTTAGCGCTACAAAACGGAATTTAAGATTACAAGTCACCTCTTCCTCCCAAACTCACTTCTTCATATAGAAGCAATAATCTACTCCAAGTTAGGCTAAATGCTTTCACAGCTGACCATATTTCCATCACAATTTAGCCGTCAGATTCCTGAGCTTATATGTCATCCTCATACTGCATGCTAACCACACGAAATTGTCTTACTGTTAGAGGATACTCGAGAATCACAAAAGAAAAATATGTGCTTATATAAGCAAATAAATAAGGCAAGAGGAAATCTCTTGCCCATCAAATTAAAATCTATTTGTAACATTAAACAAAACCGGCATGTCTTCTTCAAAGAAATACTCATTTCGCGACTCATCTTGCCTTGGAATTTCTATCACATTTGCATCGACCTCAGCATATTTACCGTCCTTGGTTTCTTGTAAAAAGGTCAATATCGCGTCACAATTATTACGCTTCATCTCTAACACAAATCCACCCTCCTTACATACTTGCTACTCAGGATAATGTTACCTTACTTTTGGCAGCATATCAAGTTCATTTTTCACAGCTTTTAAGTCTATATGATTCTTGCATTCGCATTCAAATGCATCCTCCAATGGGAGCGGTTTAATATTTTGCCTTATCATTTCCTCATCTATATCATTATTATCGACTAATTTTTTATAAAAATAATGTTTGCGTCCACATTTTTCACATTGCATTTCAATCTTTATAACTTTAGTGTCCTGTGGAATCCCCTTTATTCCAGCAATCGGCTGATTATTATGAATATTCGCTTGAACAGAGTTCTTAATTATCCTTTCATCCTTACTTAAAAATAATTTATACATAGAAGAAGTTTCTTGAAGGAGTTTACATACAAACTGAATTCGGTGTACGATTTCCGCAACTTGCTTGTCTTTTTCGAGATTTACAATCTGCAAACCTATCGCCTCTAAGTCTTCTATTCCTAATGACCTTCCGTGCGTCTTCCATCTCGAGTGCTTTGCTAATTCGGCTGCAACTTTATTTGCCCTCCTTTTCTTCATCAAGTCTGTCACTTTCTCCCCTCTTGTGCTTGTAATACTCCAATCTGCAAACTTATACTGATAAAGCCATTCTTTGACCAGGTCTTTTGCAAATTCAAGCGAATGATTAACTAAATGAATTTCGCCTGGAGTTATTTGTGCGATCATCGTAGCATCAACAGGGTTAAGCCTCCCTTGCTTTGTTGCGTCCTTCATCTTACTATTTATCCACTCCATATAATCATACGCCGAGACCACCGTTCGTCCTATTGAAATTTGTGCATCTATTGGTCCCAAGCTGCCAGTTTCCGTCATATATATCTCGTTACCCGACATAACCAAAATGGTCCCAGCACTCTTAGCCTCACCACTCACAACAAAACTCACCTTATCAAACTTGCTATGTAGAAATTTGGCAATCTGCTCCGCTGCTTCACCCTTGCCTCCTGGTGTCTCAATATAAATATCTATTTCCTTTTCCTGGACAGATTGAAGCATATCCCTAATAATATAAAAATCGTCCACCTCCATTGTTATTCCAGGAATACGCTTTGATATCGCAGCTACATACAAATATAAATATCTATGAGTAAGTGAATTATACCTCTTTATTAATCTAACCAACTCATCCAATAGATCATTGGGCGTATAGCCCCTATCAATATATTCCTTCAAATAACCCATTTCAAAATCCTCCTGTAAGCAAATTTGCTTTTCCCCTTGGAAATATCCCCTTCTAGCCCACTATTGCCCTTTTCAATTTTTAACAATAACTACCACCGCAATAAGTTCATTAAAAAAATTACTCGTTTTGAATCTCCATTCGTTTAGTTTTTTCCATTATCATCTGATTACTTATCTCTGTTATTATCTCTTCCTCGCTAAGTTCTACCCCTTTTTCTTTATAATCATTCACCAATGCCTCGATTCGATTTTTTATTCTTTTGCTCTGGTTTTCCGTGTTTCTTTGTTTTTTTGATTGAATCTCTTTACACCGCTTCACGAAATCGCGAAAATCTTGCTCATCATATAAATCCGGTCTCTCACCCAAGCCTTTAAAAGTTTTATATATGTTTGCAAAATATGGCTTTTGATAATCCTGTATGGAGGAAATCCTTCTCATGTCATTAAGAAAAATGAAATACTCAACTAATTGCTCAATTAATTCATTGTTTCGATAGTTTAAAACCACGTAATTAATAAATGTATATACGTCCCTATTCCAGCCCTCCTTACTTACATCCTTTTTCATATTGCGCAAAGCAAGTGAAATGTAATCTGCAGCAATAGGTTCCAAGTCGCTAATTCCATAATTCTTATCCCTTGAAAGCAGCGCCTCCATTTGATTAAGAACATTTATAAACTCACCAATTGATTTAGTACCCTCGCCAAACAGTCTCTCAAATATAATCTTGTACCTTTCCTTCGGTATTTGAGTGTTCGATTCATACATGGCGATATACGAATCTAGAGTTGGCCTTGATAAGCCTAGCTTTTCTGCTAATTCCTTTTGAGTAATGCCCACCTGCTTTAGATATTCCTTAATTCCCATACAAAAAATGCAAGGCATACGTTACTGTATGCCTTGCTTCTCCTTATTTTGTTTTTCTTGAAGCTTTCTGCGCTAACGCACTTCCCGCAGCTGTTTTCGATTTAGAACTAGTCCTTCCATCTCGAAGAACCGCAGAAGCTGCCGAAGCTGCTCGCTTAGAAGTCTGCTTACTGTTTTTCATAGTCTTCTCCCTTCTATATAATTACTCAACATAAAGGGTTGACAAAACAGGCCACAGATATCACAATATACTTGTTCGAGTATTCCTATATTGGGATACGTGGCCTTGCTTATGCAGGGCCTTTTTTGTTGGCACTTTTATTATACATCACCTTGTTTGTGATGTAAAGAAATTTTTTCTTTTTTATTTGTTTTGTAAAATTTTACTTTTAGTCATCGTGCGAACTCTCTTTTTATCGTTCAACATTGTCATTTTCCCCCAAAGACTAATCCGCCTTGAGATGCTTGAAGATTGCACATATGTTATCATCGCTTGGTTCCTATCCAACCAATTCGCATTCACGGATTCTGCGGCGCCATATGGTCTCGCCCTTGTGGGGTTGTACCAGCCGCTTCAGTCTTGGGTTATTTTTTTCTGGTAGTACTCACGCTTGCAAGCACAAAATGTTGATTCATCAACATTCTGAGTTCACAAAATGTCCATCTATCAACATTTTGAGCGTCCAAAATGTCCGCCAATCAACATTTTGTAATTCAAGGATATAAAAAGACCCGCACACGTGCGAGCCTAACCATCAACTCTCTATCTTAATTCAACCTTCCACAATACCCCTCAACCACTTCATAAGCCTCCTCCAGGAACTCCTCAATACTTTTCTTCCTGTCATAGCATTCCTTAACAAGGTCCATTATGCTAACTCCCGTCTCCTCATTCTTCTCATAGAACTGGGGATAAGCTTTGTTTTCATAGAGTGTGTATTTCTTGACACTTGGATCATTCAAAGTAGGATCAACGATTATTTCCTCAAGGAACCACAAAGGATCGGGCCATAGTTTCTCCTCCAAATTTCCACCATGCATTTCATTCCATTTTTCAAAGAAAATCATATGGTTGATTTCATGGACAGCTCCGGAGAAGACTCTCTCCTCATCCTGATATGAGACGTAGAAGCACTTATCCTCGGTGCTTCTTGGGTAGAATGGAAGATATCCCACGAAACATAGAATTTCCGGATTGGATTCCGTCCACTCGTGGTTGAAAAGCTTACACTGGGCTTCGATAAACTTAGGAATAAAAGAATCAAACTTCTCCTGAAAATACTTGATTCGCTCTTCTATCTCATCACGATTCCCCTCAAGTCTGGTAATTACTGCTTCTCTGATTCTCGAAGCTTTCTCAACCTCATCCCTGGTATCATTTATATCCTTTAACTCCGGATACAATTTCACAGTTTTCTCAAAAAAGGGCCTGGTAGTGTTACCGGACCCTTCCTTTCCAAGAAAACCAATAATAAACTTTACATTGTCTTCCGGATCAATCGGAAGAACTCTTAGCTTTGGCAAAAACATACCTTATCTCACAATCTTCTCAAAATCCGCCTTGGGATGCTTGCAAATCGGGCAGATGAAATCATCGGGTAATTCCTCGCCAACCCATTCGTAACCGCAGATTCTGCAACGCCATACGGTCTCGCCCTTGGGGGTAGTTCCCACTGCTTCGGGCTTGGGTTTAATGTTGTTCTGGTAGTATTCGTAGGTAACGGATGTTACGTCAGAAAGAACTTCCATGGCTGTGGGCTCGCAGATGAATAAGGTGTGGGAGCCAAGGTCCACGGTCTGTTTAACCTTCAATGAGAAGAAAGCGTTGGTGCCTTCTGTGATGTAGGGAACGCCGTTCTCTGCCATCTTATAGGAAGATGCAGGGTAATCAACGAACTTATCAACGTCTCTTCCGGACTGGAAGCCGAAATGCTTGAAGAGGTCAAATTTTGCCTCCTGGCTGATAACGGAAACGTTGCAAACTCCGGTCTCAACAATCATGTCATGAGTGTAGTTAGCCTTGTTAACGGCAATGGAAATGGTGTTAGGTTCCGACGCCACCTGAATGGCTGTGTTTATGATGCAGCCGTTCTTCTTTTCACCCCTGACTGCGGTACAAACAAATAATCCGTAGCTTAACTTATACATTGCTTTTGTGTTCATACTAATCCCTCCTAAACATTCTTATATGCGCAATATTTTATTGCATCCCTGATATTTTCGGCTCCGCTTCCTGTAATAATGGTCTTCTCAACATGAGAAATCTTCTCTCTCTTCTCCTTATCGAAAAGCTCCTTAAGGCCGGTGGCCACATCTTCTATAAGTTCATCACCCTTATCCCTGTAATCACCGCAGGTAGGGAAAACTCTCTTCCTTGCAATATAGTTCATCAAAGGATGCTGATTGTCCGCGAAGGTATAACCAACAACCGGAATTCCAAGAGCCATCAGCTCATACACGGTAGTTCCGCCTGCGGAAATGGCTAAGTCGCAGGTAGACATGAGATTCCAGATGTTTTTGACATTCTTATATAACTTTATATTCTTAAAGCCTGCTGCCGCCTGCTTCAAAGCCTCTTCATCGGCATAGAATCCGCTTACCACATGATAGGTGACATCGGAATCTAAAACACTTCCAAACTTCGCGACAAACTTACCCGTAAGACCATAAGCATCGCCGCCGCCGGTAAGAATCAGTACGTTTCGAACCTCATCGCGGATCTCAAACTTGGCCTTCTTAAACTCTTTTCTTATGGGCACATAATCGGGCCCCACAAGAACCATGGTGTCAGTCTCATAAAGTTCATCCAGCTTATCATAGCTGGCAAAAGCATTGTAATTAAGAAGAAGCTTAACGGGATACTTATGCTCCCCAACATCATCTATATAGCCAACGGTGCAGATTTTGCCAAGTTCAACCAGATACGAATCCGTCACCCTGTAGCTGTCAACCATAATAAAGCTTGGCTTATTCTCGGAAAGAACCGCCTTAAATTCCTTCAGTTCCTTATCGATGGGAACCTCCGCTGCCTCCTTCCCCTCGTAGGTTTTAAGAACCACAGCTTTATATCCCCTGGCATTAATAAGAGGCACCGAATCCTCGCTGCATGTCACAAACAAAACCCTCTCCTTATCGGGAAAAGCGTCCGCTATGGTCATGCACCTCATTATGTGCCCTGCCCCAATTTTATTACTGCCGTCAGCTCTGAATATAATCATACGCCAATCTCCCATTCTGCCTTCACATGCGTCGCCCTAATTATATCACGAACCCCCTGCTCTTTTGTAGCCTTTCCACCCCATTTATGCTATGATTTCACTATGATTACCAAACTTTTAAACCGCATCGATAACGCCCGCCTTTGGCTTTTGGGCTTCATATTGGAGATTATTGTTTTCATCCCCTATGACTTAATGGGGAAGGCCTCGGTTTTTACCTGGCATGACCAGATGGATGAGACGATTCTTCACTATACATTGACTGCCAAGCACCTTGGTGAGGGCCTGAAGGTCTTTCCTGAGATGATGGGTGGCTTACCCGCGTCGGCTTTTCAGCCAAACGCCTATCTTTTTGTGCCTCTTTATAAGGCCTTCGACCCCTTCGTGGCTTTCTTACTTAGCTACGTCTTAGTCTTCTCCATGGCCTTCTTTGGCATGTATTTTCTGGTAAAAACCTATACTTCCTCATCTATACTAGCCCTTTTATCAGCAGGCCTCTTTTCAATGCTGCCCTTCTACCCGGTTTACGGTGGAGCAGTGGCGGGAGTTCCCATGGCGGCACTGGCTATCACATATCTTTCAAGGAAGAAGAAAATTGTTCTTTCATACATACTACTGGCTGTCTTTGCCCTGACTTCACACCTTATCTTGTCAGGTTATGCGGTGCTTGGATTATGGGCAGTTTTGTTGTTATGTAAACTTATTAAGAGGCGTCTTCACATCTTTGAAATCTCAGGCTTTATCGGCATGATTGTTCTTTACATAATCATGAACATAAGCCTCTTTAAAGAAAACCTCTTTGGTTCCGGCGAAGTGGGCCATAGAATTGAGTTTATTAACCACTCCACTCCCTTCGGTGAGAGCCTTAAAGAAGTGTTCCTAGCCGGCTCCATGCATGCGGAATCCTTCCATCAATATTTGATTATTCCAATCCTTGTCTTACTTGTTGCAGGGGTTGTTCAGTACTTTAGAAATAAACTTAATGAGAAGCAGGCAGGCCTTTTATTTATTGGTCTAATAGAATTAGCCGCCATAGTTTTAATCTGCCTTCTTTTCGCCTTCTGGAACTGCGAGGCAGTAACGACCTTTAAAAACTCTCAGACAGGAATCCTTAGAAACTTCCAGCTTGATCGTTTCTATTGGCTCTTACCTACCATGTGGTATTCACTGTTTGCCATTGCAGCAGCAATTCATTTAAGAGATACGGATAAATTTAATATCATAAGATACATCATTATCGTAGCGGTTCTTATTCCCACGGCCCTCCTGGTAAAGAACAACTCAAACCTTTACATGGAAATAAACCAGAAGAATAACGGAAGCGCCGTTACAGGTTATATTACCTGGGAAGCTTATTATTCTGAGGAAGTTTACGAAGACATCGAAAAAGCCATAGGAAAGCCCCTTGATTCTTACCGTGTGGCTCATGTTGGCATGTCTCCCGCTCCCGCTTTAATGCATGGATTTTACACCGTTGATGGCTATGCCAACAGCTATCCTCTTTCATACAAGCATAAGTTTAGAGAAATCATCGCCGATGAATTAGCTCTTAATCCTGCTGCCGCCGAGTACTTTGACACCTGGGGAAGCAGATGCTACCTTTATAACTCCCAAAGCGGCACCTCATACATGAACGGCAAGGCAAGTGAGGTCAAATATGAAGGCCTTAAGTATAACTATGACCTTTTAAAGAATCTGGGCTGTGAGTACCTTTTCTCCTGTGGGGAGATAGTTGACGCAAATGACGAAAATTTGGAGATTTTAGGTGTTTTTTCTAACGATACCGCCTATTGGAAAATCTGGGTATATAGATTAAAATAGCGGCATAAGGAATTCATAAAAGAAAGGAGTGACTTTATGAACGAATCCACAAACATTACCGCCGAATATTTGGAGCGTATGGACAGATGGTTCAGAGCTGCCAACTATTTATCGGCAGGACAGTTGTACCTCTTAGAGAACCCACTTCTCAGAAAGCCCTTGACCATTGACATGGTTAAGAAGAAGATTGTAGGACACTGGGGTACGGTTCCCGGACAGAACTTCGTTTTTGTTCACCTGAATCGTGCCATTAAGCGTTATGATTTGGATCTTATCTTACTTTCCGGTCCCGGTCACGGCGGAAATTTCTATATTGCCAACGACTATCTCGATGGCACATATTCCGAGATTTATCCCAATATTTCTGAGGATGAAGCCGGAATGCAGAAGCTCTTTAAACAGTTCTCATTCCCCGGCGGCATGCCTTCACACTGCGCACCCGAAACCCCCGGTTCAATTAACGAGGGCGGTGAGCTTGGCTACGGCATAGCTCATGCATTCGGTGCAGTTTTTGATAACCCTGATTTGATTGCTGCTGTTACGGTTGGTGACGGTGAAGCCGAGACAGGTCCTCTTGCCACCTCATGGCAGTCCAACAAGTTTTTAAACCCCATCAATGACGGTGCGGTTCTTCCGATCCTTCACTTGAATGGGTACAAGATTGCGAACCCGACGCTTTTTGCAAGAATGAGTCATGAAGAGATTGTTGATTTCTTCCACGGCTGCGGCTGGGAGCCTTACTTTGTTGAGGGCGACGATCCAATGACCATGCATAAATTAATGGCCGAGACCATGGATGCCGTAATCGAGAAGATTAAGGCTATTCAGGAGCACGCCCGTACCACCGGCGATGCAACCCGTCCCGTATGGCCCATGATCGTGCTTCGTACTCCCAAGGGCTGGACAGGTCCCAAGGTTGTTGACGGCCAGCGAATCGAGGGCAACTACCTGGCTCACCAGGTACCTATTTCTATGGCAAAACCCGAAGAGCATCTCCGCATCCTGGAGGAGTGGTTACGTTCCTACAAGCCCGAGGAACTGTTTGACGAGAACGGCCGCGCAATGGAGGATATCCGCTCCCTTGCTCCCGAAGGAAACCGTCGAATCGGCGCTAACCCTCACGGCAACGGCGGATTATTGTTAAGAGATTTGAGACTTCCCGATTTCAGGGATTATGCATTTGATACCGAAGGCCACGGTGAAAAAGAAGGCCAGGATATGATTGAGCTTGGTAAGTTCGTCAGAGATATCTTTAAGCTCAATAAAGAGGCTCGCAATTTCAGGATTTTCGGACCTGATGAGACCAACTCCAACAGACTTAATGCTGTGTTTGAGGTTGAGAATCGTGACTGGAACGCAGCTCATCTTGATACTGATGATAACCTTGCGGCAGATGGTCGTGTTATGGACTCCATGCTTTCAGAGCATATGTGTGAAGGCTGGCTTGAGGGATACCTTCTTACAGGTCGTCACGGATTCTTTGCTACATACGAGGCATTCGCTAGGATCATCGACTCCATGGCAGCACAGCATGCAAAATGGCTTAAGGTTTGTAACCAGCTTCCCTGGAGAGAAGAGATTGCTTCTCTTAACCTGATTATGGCTTCAACCGTATGGCAACAGGACCACAACGGTTTCACACACCAGGATCCCGGATTTATGGATCACATCGCCAACAAGAAGGCAGACGTTGTTCGTCTCTACCTTCCCCCCGATGCAAACTGCCTGCTTTCCTGCTTCGATCACTGTATCCGTTCCAGAAACTACGTAAACGTGATTGTGGCTTCAAAGCATCCCCGTCCTCAGTGGCTTTCAATGCCCGAGGCTGTTAAGCATTGTACACAGGGTATCGGTATTTGGGATTGGGCTTCCAATGACCAGGGCCAGGAACCTGATATTGTATTTGCCTGTGCAGGTGAAACTCCTACCCTTGAGGCTCTCGCAGCTGTATCTATTCTTAAGAGCGAGATTCCGGAGATCAAGATTCGTTTCATCAACGTGGTTGACTTATTTAAGCTTCAGCCTGCATCTGAGCACCCTCACGGTTTGACCGATGCAGAGTACGATATCCTCTTTACCCAGGATAAGCCTGTAATCTTCGCATTCCACGGCTATTCATCCCTGGTACATGAGCTTACCTATCGTCGTCACAACAACCGTTTGATGCACGTTCGCGGCTACAAGGAAGAGGGTACAATCACTACTCCTTTCGATGTGCGTGTGCAGAATAACGTGGACCGTTTCCACCTTGTTCAGGATGCCATCAAGTACCTGCCTCAGCTTGGAAACAGAGGTGCATACCTCTACCAGAAGATGAGCGACAAGCTTGTTGAGCACACCCAGTATATTCATCAGTATGGTGAAGATCTGCCTGAAGTTGCAGGTTGGAAGTGGGAGAAGTAAATTTAATTTGATGCCAATGGCATGAATTAAGGCGGTTTGGAGATTCCTCTCCAAACCGCCCTTTTTGTTCCTGTTATTCTATAGAATTTCGCTCCTCAAGGATTCTCTCGTACTCGTCGGCGATGGCTTTCACCTTATCAAGGGCGTCCATGAAGACTTCAACAACTGTGGGGTCGAAGTGTTTGCCGGAGCCTTCTCTTATGATGTCCACTGCCTTTTCGAAGGGGAAGGGTTCCTTGTAGCTTCGCTTTGAAACCAATGCGTCAAAAACGTCTGCAACCGCCATTACCCTGGCAGACAAAGGAATCTCCTCGCCTTTAAGGCCCTTGGGATAACCTGAGCCGTCCCACTTTTCGTGGTGGTAGGTGGCGATGTTTCTTGCTTCATTAAGGTAGTCGGAGTCAGGCACTATGGCCATGGCGTTCTCAACTATCCTTGCCCCGTGAAGAGTGTGGGTCTTCATGATTTCAAACTCTTCATCAGTGAGTTTACCCGGCTTGTTAAGAATAGTGTCGGAAATTTTGATTTTACCAACATCATGAAGAGGGGTGGAGTTTGCAACGTTCTCCACGTATTTGTCGTCCACGATATCGGGATAAATTCCCTTCTTCTTCATTTCCTTGAGAATCAGCTTGGTGTAAGCAGCGGTCTTTTTGACGTGATCGCCGGTGTTCTTGTCTCGGTTCTCAACCATGTCGGCCAGGACGAGAATCAGGCCGTTTTGCATTTTGGAGATCGTGTCGCTTTTTACACGAAGATCCTCCATGTAGCTGACGGTCTCAGCAATGGTGCTGGAGAGAGAATCGTAAAGATTCTCAATCTCGTCGCCGGTGCGGATGTCCAGGTGCTTCAGACGCTCCACGCTGCCCTCGCGGCCCTGCTCCGTCTTGTAGGCGAAATCCTGAGCCACAATTGTCATGGCGTTGATGGGAAGTACCAGTCGGTACTTGGAAATCCACAGGCAGAAGGCCAGAATCAGGACTATAAATCCTGTGAAAATCGAAATTATCTTCGCAAGGAAACTTATTTCGTTTACCTTGATGTCGCTCATTGAAACGTCCGCTGCGGCGTAGGCCACGCAGTAGCCCAGTGAGTCGATGACGGGCTCGTAGTCCGTCAGAAGCCAGCCGTAGGTATCATCGGAAATTATCTGAGGGATATGGTTTCCGGCCAGGAGGTCCGGAACATAGTCCATGAAGGAGTCGTCAAAGGGGACGAGAGAGCCGGGGTCGGCGCCCTTTAAATCCGCCGTATCAATGTCAAAGACCACGTGGCAGCCTTCTTTGTCTATCTGGTAAACGTAGATGTACTTGATGTCGTCGGTGCTGTCTAAGATGTCCTTTAACTGGCCCTCGGTCTTAAGGTAGCCCTCCGCCGCCTCGCCGTATTTAAGGTACTCGTCAACCATGTCGGCGTCGATGGAGCTGGCCACAAGCTTGGCCGTGCTTCTTGCCACGTTTTTGTACTGCTTGACTGCGAAGTTGTTATAGAGGAGGAAACAGATTGTTGTGGTTACGGTGGCAACCAGGACCATAACTGATGCGAGGATAATTGTGATTTTTCTACGAAGGGAAAGGCCCCTTTGCTCGTAGCCTGCCGCCTCTTCCTTCTCATCCTTGGTAAGGGGGCGCTGGCTCCAGGCCGTAAGTTTGAAGCTTTTCTTTTTTTCTTCGGGAATAAGTTTTAGGACTGTCACCACAATGAGGACGGTGACGAATTTGTCGATTATGTCTATTACCACGTCGGAAAGCATCTGGGCTTCGAAGACGTTGAAGTAGCCCTTCAAAAGAAGCTGTCTTACGAAGGGGGCGGAGATTCCGTCGCCAATGCCAAAGCCATAGATGTTGTAGGTAAGAAGGGATCCCAGAACTCCGCCGATGATGGCAAAAACGGGAACCGTCAGCATTGCTTTGCCGAATTTATCGAAGAAACCTTTCTTGGCAAAAAAAGAGCCGGCTATCGCTATAAGTACGCTTAGACCTGCGTAATATACGTTTGCCGGATCAGCAGTCATGTTCACAACGTTGGTCAGATAGCCAACTACAACTCCGGGGAAATACCCTCCCAAGGCCGCAGCAAGGAGAGTCCCTATGTTGTCTACGAACAGAGGGATTTCTAAAAAGTTTACCAGTCTGTTGGCGCCAAGGTTAATCAGTAAGGCCACCACGCAGAATAATATAGGCTTAAGGGCAACGCCCCTGTCTTTGGTCTGATGCTTCACTTCCATAAATTGACCTCCAAGTCCCTTTTGAAGCGAAATAGACCCTTTTATATCCCCAATTTGAAACTTTGATTAATTATAACATGTGTTGTCTGAAAAATCTAATGTTTGTCTAAATTTAATAGTTCCTTATTTATCAGCGTAAATGGCTTGACCCGAGTCATAATGCATTGTATAATTAAATTACCCGATAGGTAATTTGAATTGTATAGGTATTAAAGATTGTATATAGAATACGCTAGTAATAAAGTTGAAAACCAATGTAATAATCTCTCCGAGGCAAAAAAGCTGTTTGGTGGAAATACTCCTCTGGCAGTAAGTCTTCTGACGAGAATTAATGCTATAAATGCGGCCGAGAATATGAAAGATATTATTGTCCAACCTGCCTTTCACTTTCATAAACTCACGAATAAGGGAAATAAGAAATTGGAAGGCTATTTCGCAATAGATGTTAAAGCAAGAAAGGATGCATGGAGGATAATACTTCAGCCATTGGATGAGAATAAGAATCCTTTCGTTCCCTGTAACATAGATGAGATATCGGATCGTGTGAAATATATTGAAATCACGGAGGTAAGTAATCATTATGAGTAATTATTTTGAGTATAAAGATAAGCTAATAATCCATCCCGGATATTACATAAAAGAAATCATCGATGAATTGGGCCTGACTCAGGAAGACTTCGCAAAGAGGCTCGATACCACCCCCAAGAATCTTAGTTTGCTTATAAGAGGTGAGCAGAGTCTATCCGTTGATATAGCTTACAAGTTATCCCAAATGCTTGGCACCACCATGAACTATTGGCTTAATCTTCAGAACGCATACGACACACAAATGGCTCAGATTAAAGCAGAAGAAGATCTTGAATTAGAACGTAGAATATTTAGTTACCTGTCATATAGTTATTTCACTGATAACTTTGATTTACCTGCAGAAGACACAGACAAGGATAAACAGATTAAGAAGGTTCGCGAATTCCTTAACCTATCTTCTCTCTCCCTGTTAACTAAGCGAGACATATCCACTCCCTTAAGGGAAAGCGCAGAGGATACATCCGAGAAAGATATAGTTCTTTCCAATACGATGGTCCAATTGGCAGTAAATCAAGCTCTGAAAGTATCACCACCAAAATATGACAAGCGTAAATTGTCCACATCCATAGACTATGTTATTAATTCCCGGAAAGGTGATGATCTGCAATACGCAGAACTACAAGACATTCTGTTTGAATCCGGTGTCGTGTTAGAAGCCACTCCTAATATAAAAGGAGCAAAAGTTGAATCTGCATCCAAAAAACTTGGGGGCAAAGTTCTTCTGATGATTAATGACAAGATTGTAAGCACCAAGGGCTTCCTCTCCGCTATAACAAAAGAGGTGAAGAACGTATTAAACTCTGACTACGGAATGACACTTAAGCAACGGTAGTTTACTCCGTAGGCGCATGGCGCCTTATAATCCTTAATCTGCTTGATTACTAAAATATCAGGCGACCATATACTGTCAACCCTGCGCTTTGCGCACCGCCTTGCGGCTGCGGGGTTGACTCTATATGGTCGCCTGATATAATCTTCGAAGCAGATTCGGATTAAAGCTTAATCCAACCCAACTGCTGGCAAATATATACGATTGGTCTAAAAATTCCTATTAGCCAAATCAGGATACAAAGAAGGGTTGAATACACCTCTTTAATCTTACTTTCCTCTAGAATTCTCGAAAGCAAATAAATGACAGGGGTTAACATAAATATCATGCTTCCGAATGAGGCTCTGTCAGGGTAGTGGGGGGATAAAATCATTGCTCCCCAGGATACGATGGCCATGCAGATGAAGAGAATCTGGATTAGTTCTATTTTCTTGCCAAGTACGGCTACATATATGAAGGCAAGGATTCCCAGTGTCATGAGGGGAATTGCCAGGTAATACAAAAGTCCGTTGGTGGTTTCATAGCATCTTATAAAGGCTCTCCAAAGAAGGCTCTTGCTTGTATCTGTGGATGCTGCTTCCACTACTCGTACTGAGTTTCCCGGAGCAAGGATGCAAAGTGCACTTCCTATGAGGGAGGTGATGGCGCCTTCTATCTGCCAGGGGATGAGCTTGTTTGTTTTCTTTTTGGTGATGATTATTATAGCTAATGTTGCAAGGAAGGCCGTGGGACCCATGTTCTCGTTGGACCAGCCAGCGATTAAGCCTAGGGGGAGAATCCAGGCTTCGATGAGTTTGGGCTTGTTATTATGGCTATTTTCCAGGCTGCCGTTTATGTTTTGTAATGACTTCATGTATGGATACATGAAAAGAAGTATCCACGTGGTCATATACAGATAGTTGCAAGCTCCGGACTCCCAGAACAGGGTCTGGTACCAGTTGATGTTGAATATAATGAGGAAGCCTGCAATGGCAAGGGATAACTGAGGAAGTGTGGTTTTTACCACATTTGCATGCTTAAGAATCAAAAATATCAGGGCCGTGAGGGCAAGCATGTTTGCGATGTTGGCCGCAGTCTCCCCCCACATGAGAAGGATCTGGAGCTGGCCGTGGGCTATGCTTCTGCCGCCCCAATTAAAGAAGTGCCAGACCTGACTCTGCCACACATCCTTTATGCTATTTAAGGGCTCCCCCGTCACCAGATTTGTGGCATACCAAAGATCGTCCATCTCAAACTCTGCGTAGTGATTCGCCAGGTAGAAGATGACCGCCGTGATGGCCAGGAGAATGCCGCATATTAAGTTCGTCTTCTTGTTCTTTGTATCCATAGAATTGCACCTAGAGCACTTTCTTAACTCCGGGGATCAGGCGTAGCAGGTGGTAGATCAGTATCCCGGCAAGGCAAGCCAGGCTAACCCAGCAAAGTGCTGCCGGGAACCAGGTGATGGTGGGCTCGAACCAGGTGTAGATGTACTTAAAGAAGTCGCGAAGGGGCGGCTCCAAAAGGAACACCATAATACTGCCGGAACCGAGGAATGTGATGGTTTTTGCTGCCTTTTCGTTAATGGGCTTGGCCTCAAAGAGAACCTTCAGTCCCGAGAAGATTGCAAGTGCAATGACAAAGGTCATGCCATCCAAAGTTTCTGCGCTGCCTCTTGCGCCCACGGCCATATGGCCGATTACGGTGTTTGTCACAAAAGCGCAAGCTCCAAGGGCATAAATAATACCCTGGTAGCTCTTGTCGTATTTGTTCTCTATAAAATATCCCATCAAGGGATAAATAATCGTGTTCACAAGAAGGGGCATGGGAATTGCGATGCGGGAATTGCCCCACAAGTATTCCACTATAGGAAGAAGTCCCTCAAACACAAGCATTAAAGCTGCCAGATAGCAGAAATGCTCCGGCTCCATGTTCTGAGCCAGGATTCGTAGCAAAGGCAGAATCAGCAATATCCCCAAATAAGCATACAAGAACCAATACTGGTGAATTACCGTAGTGGAATACACCAGATAGAAAAATGTCTTAATGCTGAAAGTGATTTCGGGATTAAGGTGATAGAAATATGCGTATTCAATAAGGCCGAATACCAAAAGGAGAACCAGGAATTTTACCACCCTGTGAAGATAAATTTCCTTAAGGCTTTCCTTCTTTCGAAGAAGCACGGCGCCACTTACCATGAAAAATAAGGGTGCGCAGGTCTGGGTGAAGGCGTTTAAAGCCAGGGCAAACCAGTAGGTGACTTTGTCCGTTGCCACCAGGTATCGCTCCGCCGCCTCCGGCCCTGTATGCACATATACAACCATTAAGATTGCCAGAATTCTGATGAAGTCGAGGTAGGGTTTTCTTGTTTTCATAGCTCCTATTTTAGCACATGTGTGCAACTCACATAACAAGACAATTCTTGGATAACGTTTTCCCCTGGTAAAGGTTAGCGTCAGCTTCGCGAAGTCGTTCCTCAAAGTCAGCGCCATCCATTGATGCTCCGATGGTGATTGTAAATGAAACCTGTTTCTCTCCTACTTTGGAAGCCTCCGCTTTTTTACGGATATATTCGAGCTCGCCTCGTGCCTCATTTTCAGAGCCCTTGTAAGCAATGACGAACTCTTCCCCACCCCAGCGGGCGCAGATTAAATCGTCGGAAAGGTTTTCCCTCTCCTTCAAAATCTTCCCCAACTCGGCCAGAACCAGATCGCCTTCCTCATGGCCAAAGGTATCGTTAATGTTCTTAAAATTATCCACATCAATCATTGCCACGCAGTACGAATCCCCGAAGGTTTTCATGTATTCCCTCAATCCGCGGCGCGTGGAAAGTCCTGTCAAAGAGTCGGTTTCTATGTTTTTCTCCTGAGAAAAAGCAGCCTGCAAAAGGGTAATGGTCCAGGAAAAGCTGAAAGCCAGGGATATCATGGGATTGACATAGGCGAAGTACGTGCTCCATCCCTCCCCCAGGCTGTATATAGGCTCAACATTTCTGGAAAAATAAGTGGCCAGAAGGACTCCAATCACAACTATCCCTGAAAAAATCAGTTCCATCCTGCCGAGATGTTTGGTGGGATGAATATAGTAATTGTGAAGCATGAAAGCCGGAATAATGGCGTAGTAATACGTATGAAAGCCCAGTCCTGTCCCCAGAAAGATTGTGGTCATTATGGCAAAAACCAAAACTTCTACACCGCTGATATCAAGGATATATAATGCATGCAGATTAGTCTGCCCGGATTTTTTCAGTTGAGTGTGCGCTCTTTTACATATGAAATAACAAGCGGCACTGATAATAATGCTGAACCAGTTGTACCAGATCAGATACGTGCATTTGTACATGATAAACAGAACATGAAAGAAAATATGAATCAGAATAAACAGAAGAGAAATGTCCGTCATTTTTTTGATAAGGCGTTCCATTAAAACGTCGCTGACGCGTGGCGTTTCCATTATATATAGCAACCTCCCAAACACATAAAATCTTACCTTATATATCATACATCATCCGAGCAATTAGGTGCAACTTGGGGACAGGCCCAACTTGCACCGTGCAGGTTGGGGACAGGCCCAAATTGCACGGTGCAAGTTGGGCCTGTCCCCAAGCTGCACCATATGGTATATTGGAGGTGTAGTAAATACATTCTGGGAGGGTACAATGTATATCAAAAACAAAAACAAGAGTGCGGCCATATGGCTGGCCGTGTGCGTGGTTATCGCGCTGGTTTGCATGTTCTTTGCGAACCTTCTTCAGACCAACTTCGGGAAGGTAAACGTGGTTACAGCTTCCTTCGAAGTCACCGAGGGGCAGTCGAAGCCCTACACAATCACCTACAAGATTTATATTCCTGAGGAAGCCAGGGAAACCAATAAGTTACCTGCACTCCTCTGTCTCCATGGCTATCAGAACGATAAGGAGACTTCCGCGGCTTTTGCCATGGAGGCTTCCAGGCGAGGCATTGTGGCAATCGCCATCGATGAGTACGGCCACGGCTCTAACACAAAAGGAATGAAGGAGCGCGGCTACACCACCTATAAGATTCAGGGCCAGAGCGACGATGGGAACGAGACCGTCATCAAGACCAAACTTAGCGGCGCCGAGAGATTCCTCGTAATGATGAATTTCTCCACTCTCTCCTTCTTCGAGGGTGACGCCTACTCCGTAAACGAGAAAAAGAGCGTCCACATCGACGCAGATGCGGACGGCGTTACAGACAGTTCCATGGGCGGCATCGATGCCTACAACTGGGTCAAAACCCTGCCCTTCGTGGATCCCGACCGAATCGCCATCACCGGTCATTCCATGGGCACCTGGGCTTCCTGGAGCACCGCAGCTGCCTGCCAGGACCATAAGGCCGTTGTTCTTCAGTGCGGCGAGGTTTTTGGCGAGAACATCTTCGATGAGGAGGCCATCAAGTTCAACAACGTCCTGATGCTTCAGGCAAAATACGACGAGTTCAACTACTTCCGCGACTACAACCAGGCCACCGTTAACGACGCAATGCTCAAAAGCGGCATCAGAAACCAGTTTTTCACCGCCAACGAGCGCACGGAATTGCAGGACAACTACACCTGGAACACCACCTACGGAAGCTTCGAGGACGGCACCGCGCGTCGCGTTGAGCTCATAAACACCAACCACAGGCTCACCACCCACAACTCTCACGCAATTTCCGCGGCCATGGATTGGCTTGTTACTGCTCTTGGGGCAAAAACCGAGCTATCTCCGAACAACCTGATTTTCCTGTATAAGGAACTTCTCGTTATGATTGCCATGCTTGCGGCAATGGTCGGGCTTTGTCCTTTGGTTGTGCTTTTATCAAACATCAAGGTGTTCACACCGGCAGTTTTTGACAGAGATGCCATCGGCAGAGAGCCCAAACTCATGAGCAAAGGAAAATGGTGGAAAAGCGCCTGGATTGCAGTTATCATAAGCGCCATCACCTATCCCTTCATGACTCAGCTTGGTCATGGATTATTCCCGTTACCTGAGGGCATTTTCAGAATGACCATCGGAAACGGATTTTTAATCTGGTACATGACCCTTGCAATTATTTCAATAATCATGGTAATTGTTTCCAGACGCAGAAACGAGAAAAAAGGAATTGCGAATTTAGATTATTACGACCTGGGGCTTTCAGGTTACGACTGTGCGAGAAAACTTGACTGGGGATTGCTCTTAAGAAGTTTTGTGCTGGCAGCTGTTGTTGTGGGAATCATGTATGTATTCGTGATTTTCTGCCACGATTTCTTCAGACTGGACCTAAGATTTATATGGCCCTTCTTTAAGGAATTTGATACAGAAAGGTTCCTGCAGTTCCTGGTTTACCTGCCCTTCTATTCACTGTTCTTCATTGTGAATGTGGGCTTCAAGCTCTTCGGAACCATGAGACAGGTTAAAGATAATGACAAACCTGTCGGAAATTTCATTAAATGCTGGATGGGCAACGTATTCGTACTTCTGGGTGGACTGCTCCTCGTAATCCTTCTTGAGTACATTCCCTTCTTCATGGGATACGGCCCCGGCGCGGATTTACTCTTTGGAACCACCTTCGGCGGACCCTTTATGTCAGCCTTGATTCTCCTGGTTCCTCAGTTTATCTTCTTTACATTCCTAAGCACATGGTTTGAGAGAAAAACCGGCAACATCTACGTTGGTGCCTTCATCTCTGCCATGCTCGCAACCTGGATTGTGACCGGAGGATCTGCTATTTTCTAAAATAGGTACGGCCGCGGGGCCGATGTGCAGTTTGGGGACAGCTTAGATTATCATCTGAAGTGCAACACCCACGTCACAGTTTTTCTAAGCAATTAAATACGACATAATGTACTCTTGATGTAAAATGTAAGTTACCACACGTACTTTTTACGAAAGGGGTCCATTATGTCGTACTCACATTTTACATTAGATGAAAGAATTATTCTACTTCAACTTTTAAAGAAACAGTATTCTCTAAGAAGTATTAGTGACATATTGGGTAGGAATGCTTCTTCCATAAGCAGAGAACTATCGCGAAATACCGTAAATGGAAGCTATAATCCCTATGTTGCCACCAGCCTTGCTTATAATCGTCGTAAAGATACGATTAAAGCCA
>FMWZ01000004.1 GCA_900103495.1 Lachnospiraceae bacterium G11
AGAACTTGATAGTAATATCAGATATAGACTTCGTATGTGTATTTGGAAGCATTGGAAAACTCCGCAGAATAGAGCTAAGAATTTGATGAAGCTGGAGGTACCAAGATGGGCAGCATATAAGATCGCCTATTGTGGAGACAAATATGCAAGACTCGCTCACAATGGATGGGTACAAAAGGCTATAAGTACAAAGAGACTAACCTCATTTGGATTAGTCTCAATGTTAGATTACTACACCGAAAAGTGTGTTACTTGTTAAGTTGATTGAACCGCCGTGTACCGAACGGTACGCACGGTGGTGTGAGAGGTCGGGGGATTAATTAAATCTCCCTCCTACTCGATTATGAATTAAATCTGTAAGTTTCTTCCCATAGAAGAAATCATGGACCAATTGGTCGTACTCCTCCCAAAGGGGAAGAGTACGGCATGTAGAAGCATGAGGACAATCGTTCTCGTCTTTGGCTAGGCATGAAACGGTAGCGAGGGATCCCTCCATCAGCTCAATAATTTCACCTACGGTGTAATCCTTAGGCTCACGGCATAATTTGTATCCGCCACCTTTACCGCTGGCTCCGGTAATAAGCTTTCCGGTAACCATTTCCTTCACAATAATCTCAAGATACTTCTTGGATATTTCCTGTCTGGCAGCAATGTCCTTAAGAGGAATATAATCCCCGTTTTCATTCTCAGCCAGATCTATCATTACTCTTAATGCATATCTGCCTTTTGTAGAAATCATAATGGTATTCCTTTCTCAATACTCACCTATTATACCGCAGGGTTAATGGGTAAATCAATATCTATTTTTAATTTAACCTATTGACTGGATAGGTGGATGGTGTTAGCATGAATGAAATTGCATGAAAGCAGAAACAGAGGTATGCAGTATGGCTGAGAGAAATCTTGACTTTGATCAATATGTAAACAGATACGGCACAAGAAGTGTTAAGTTCGATTTTCCTGAGTATTTCGGTAAACCAGGGGATGTTTTACCCATGTGGGTAGCAGACATGGATTTTAAGACATCTTCATATATAGTTGACGCGTTAAACGAGGCCCTGAGTTTTGGAGTATATGGTTACAGCGAAGGCCTTGACGGTTACTGGGAAGCCTTAAAGGGCTGGATGAAGAGAAGACATGATTGGGATGTGGAGAAGGAATGGCTCGTTAAGACTCCCGGAATAGTCTTTGCTATTTCCCAGGCGGTGAGAGCCTTTACCAATGAGGGAGACAGAGTCATTATTCAGACGCCTGTTTATTATCCTTTTGCCAAAACTGTTATGCAGAATGGAAGAAAGGTTGTGAGAAACAGCCTGGTTTTTAAAGACAATCATTATGAAATTGACTTTGATGATTTCGAGAAGAAAATCAAAGACAATGATGTAAAGCTTTTCATTCTTTGCAGTCCTCACAACCCTGTAGGACGTGTTTGGACGGAGGATGAACTTAGAAGACTTGGGGAGATCTGCATAAGGAATGGAGTCATTGTTGTGAGTGATGAGATTCATGCAGATTTTGCCATGGAAAGAAAACACACAGTCTTTGCAAGGCTCGGAGAGGAATTCCTTAATAACTCCGTGATTTGCACAGCTCCAAGCAAGACCTTTAACCTGGCGGGACTTCAGGTATCAAATATCTTCATAGCCAATGAAAAGCTAAGAGAGGCCTACGTGAAAGAATACAGATCCACCGGATATGATGAAATAAGTCTTCCGGCCCTGGTGGCCTGCGAAGCTGCTTATACCCATGGAGATGAGTGGCTTGACGGAGCTTTGAAGTACATTAAGGGCAATGCAGATTATACAAGAAAATATCTTGAGGATAATCTTCCAAAGATTAAGCTTGTCAAACAGGAGGGGCTGTACCTTCTCTGGCTTGACTTCAGGGCACTCGGACTTAAAGATGAGGAGATAAATGACAGATTAATTAATGGGGCCAAACTCTGGTTTGATGAAGGAAAGATGTTTGGGACCGAGGGAGAGGGCTTCCAGAGAATAAATGTTGCATGCCCCAGAAGTACCCTGATTAAGGCCCTTGAGAACCTCAAGAAAGAATTTGCTTAAACAAATTTTTAAAAACCTATTGACATAGTAGGCGATTATTGGTAATATCATTCCAACGAGTACAAACAAGTACTTGAATTTGAGTGAAGGAGACATCAGTTATGTTTAACATCGCAACCAAGACAATTGAATGCTGTATGTGTTGTCGAATGTTTAACTCCCGGGCTGCAATAAGGCTGGGGCGATGTCATGCCGACAATCACGCCTCTTAAGGATGTTTAGAACATCTTGATTATGAGCCAATGCCCGGAAGCAATTTAAGCCTCCGGGTTTTTTTATACGTAGAAAGCATACCAAATAAACTTAAGAAAGAAGGACGAAAGATATGGCAAACATTTACAAAGGAACACTGGATTTAATCGGAAACACACCTTTAGTTGAGGTAACAAACATTGAGAAGGAGCTTGGACTTGAAGCAAC
Source organism: Lachnospiraceae bacterium G11 (assembly GCA_900103495.1). Lineage (GTDB taxonomy): Bacteria > Bacillota > Clostridia > Lachnospirales > Lachnospiraceae > G11. Next base: position 2,484 of record FMWZ01000004.1, read on the forward strand.
AGTTCTTGTTAAACTTGAGTACTTCAATCCCGCAGGAAGCGTTAAAGATCGTATCGCCAAAGCTATGATTGAAGATGCCGAGAAGAAGGGCTTGCTTAAGGAAGGTTCGGTTATCATTGAGCCCACATCAGGAAACACAGGTATCGGTCTTGCAGCCATCGCAGCAGCAAAGGGATACAGAATCATTCTTACAATGCCTGAGACCATGAGCGTTGAGAGAAGAAACATTCTTAAGGCTTACGGCGCAGAGCTGGTTCTTACTGAAGGCTCAAAGGGCATGAAGGGTGCAATTGCAAAAGCAGAAGAGCTTGCAAAAGAGATTCCCGGAGGCTTCATCCCCGGACAGTTCGTTAACCCTGCAAACCCTGCAGTCCACAAAGCAACCACAGGTCCTGAGATCTGGAGAGACACAGACGGAAAGGTTGATATATTCATCGCAGGCGTTGGTACAGGCGGAACCGTTACAGGTACAGGCGAGTATCTTAAGGAGCAGAACCCCAACATTAAGGTAGTAGCTTTGGAGCCCAAGGATTCACCTGTTCTTTCAGAGGGTAAACCCGGCGCACACAAGATTCAGGGAATCGGTGCAGGATTTGTTCCCGATGTACTTAATACAAAGGTTTATGATGAAGTATTTACCGCCGCTAATGAGGATGCTTTTGCAACAGCTAAGCTTCTTGCAAAGAAGGAAGGCATTTCCGTAGGAATCTCATCAGGCGCAGCGTTATTCGGAGCAATCGAGCTTGCAAAGAGACCTGAGAACAAGGGTAAGACAATCGTTGCACTTTTACCCGACAGTGGAGACAGATATTACTCAACAGCACTTTTCACAGAGTAACAAATATATATAATAAAAAGAGGAAAAAATTATGAAAAAGAACCATTTAAACAAATTATTGGCAGCATTGTTCGCTGTAACTCTTGCAGTAGGCACACTTGCAGGATGCGGCGAGGCCAAGGAGGAAGCTAAGGCTCCCGAACAGAAGGAAGAGACTGTAGCCGAGACTGCTGAAGCAGCTCCCGAAGCAGAGGAGACAACAGAAGTTAAGACTTACAGAGTTGCAACAGAGGGCGCTTATGCACCTTTCAACTACATTGGCGAGGACGGTCAGCCTGACGGATTCGATATTGCCGTAGCAAAGGCAGTAGACGAGCTGCTTCCCGATGTGGAATTCACTTATGAAGCAGTAGAATGGTCATCTATCTTTGTAGGACTTGAGGCTGAAAGATACGACCTGATTGTAAGCCAGATAATGAGAAACCCCGACAGAGAAGCTAAGTACTTATTCTCTGAGGTACCTTACTCATATGATCTTGGATCAATTGCTTTCAAAAAGGGCAGAGATGACATCAAGACCATGGAAGACCTTAAGGGCAAATCTGTTGTAGTAGGTGTGGGAAGCTCTTATGCAAACGACATCGAGACCTGGAATGCAGACAACGGCAACGAAGTAATAATCAACTACGGTGACGGCGATGTTACAAAGGCACTCCTTGAGGTGCAGGAAGGCAGATCTGATGCTACCCTTATGAGCCCTGTAACCGGAAGCAAAATCATTACAGAGCAGGGCCTTGATATTGATTTCGTTTTAAGAGGCGACCAGGAAGCCATTCCTACATACTGGCTCTTCGCAAAGAATGACAAGAATGAGGAACTCATTCCCAAGGTTGACGAGGCCTTAAAGCAGCTTATCGAAAGCGGTGAGCTCGGCAAAATCAGCGAAGAGTACCTTGGCGGTGACTACACCACATTAGAGGCTGTTAAGGAAAGAATACCTAATTAATAAGGGATAAAACATGGGAAAAGTATTTGATATCGAATACATGATTTCCACGGTGCCGGAGATACTTAAGTATCTTCCGGTCACCCTGGAGATAGCCCTGTATTCGGGAATTATATCTTTGATTTTGGGATTTGCGGTGGCACTAATAAGGACGTTTAAGGTAAAGGTGTTATCGCAAATTTGTGCTGTATACGTATCTTTTATAAGAGGTACGCCGGCAATGGTACAGCTCCTTGTGGCTTACTATGGTATCCCCATTATGCTTAAGGGTTTAAATGAAAGCATGGGAACCAACCTTAATGTATCAGGGATTCCGGCCAGCGTTTTTGCGGTTGTGGCTCTGTCATTAAACACAGGAGCTTTCATGTCCGAAACCATAAGAAGCGCCATCCTTTCCGTGGATGCGGGACAGTTGGAAGCCTGCTACAGTGTTAACATGAACACCTTCACGGCTTTAAGAAGAATCATTCTTCCTCAGGCCTTTACAGTAGCCCTGCCACCTCTTGGAAACTCACTTATTTCTTTGCTTAAGGAAACAAGCTTAATCTTTAACATTTCTGTTATTGAGATGATGGCTGCCGCAAAGATTGTGGGAACCAGGTCCTTTAGATTCTTTGAGGTTTATATTGTTGTGGCACTGATTTACTGGGTATGTTGCCTGGCTCTTGAAAGACTTTTGATTCTTTTGGAGAAGCGTGTGAGAAAATACGAAAGAAGTGTAGTGAAATGATAAAAATCACTAATCTTAAAAAATCATATGGCGACCATAAAGTCCTTGATGGTGTAAATTTCCAGGTTAACAAGGGTGATATTGTAACTCTTATCGGACCCTCCGGAGCGGGTAAAACAACCCTTCTTCGTACCATTAACTGGCTGGATGCACCCCAAAGCGGAATAATCGAGGTCGATGGTGTAAAGGTGGATGCCGAGCATGTTACCAAACATGATATTCATGCCTTGAGAAGTAAGACAGCCATGGTTTTCCAGCATTACAATCTCTTTGCCAATAAGACTGCTCTTGAAAATGTAACAGAGAGCCTTGTTTATGTAAGAAAATTGGATAAGGCCAAGGCAAAGAAGAGGGGGCTGGAACTCCTGGACAGAGTGGGACTTGCGGATAAGGCTGATTCCTATCCGGCATTCCTTTCCGGCGGACAGCAGCAAAGGGTAGGTATTGCCAGAGCTTTGGCAGTGGACCCTAAGGTGATTCTTTTTGATGAACCCACCAGTGCCCTTGATCCCGAATGGGTAGGTGAAGTCCTGGCTGTTATGAATGAGATAGCCAAGGATGGAATGACAATGATAGTCGTTTCCCATGAAATGAGATTCGTTAAAAGCATAGCAACCAAGGTGGCCTTCTTAGATGGAGGAAACATCATTGAGCAGGGAACTCCCGATGAAGTATTCCTTAATCCAAAGAGCGAGCGCACCAAACAATTTCTTAAAGTTGCTAACCTGTGGACCTCCGCAGATGATTATGTGATATAATCCTTTTATCAAATAATTTTTATAGGAGGGTTACACAATGGATATTAAAGATATTATTACAAAGGTTATGGGCAATAAGGATCTTGTAGCTTCTCTTTCCAAAGCTGATTTAGGCCAGGCCAAGGAGCTTCTTACCAAGGCAGGAATCAAGGTTGACGATTCCGATGTTAAGAAGGTGAAAGAGGCTTTGGCAGACGGAAAGATTGATTTAAAGGAAGCCAAGGATATTGCCGGCGGATTGTTTAAGTAGAATAGTTTCAAACTAAGCCAAGAGCATATATGCTCTTGGCTTTTTATATTTCACAAAATACTTTATTTTTCAGACAATACTATGATATAATTACTATATGTAAGCGCAATTTGGCATAAATGAATTAATGAACACTATTTCCCGGAAGGAGAAATCTATGAACGAGCAAAATGCCGCTATTCAATCTGAAAATGAAGAACTGATTATTGCCAACAAAAGGGTTACCCTTACAGTTACGATTCTTTGTACAATTATTTCTCTGGCGTATGTTCTTGAGGTAATTAAGGGCGCAAGAACCTGGGGTTATGTATTAATTGTTATTGCCTTGGCCTATATTCCCGTTATAGCCGCTCAGGTAATGCTTAGACAGAATCCTGCATCCGAGAGAATTAAACAGGTGGTGGGAATCGGATACGCATTAATGTATGCTTTTGTTCTTATCACATCCGAGAATCCTCTTGTATTCACATACTGTTTACCCATGCTGATTGTTATTACTCTTTATAACAACAGAGGATACATTATCAGAATCGGTATCGGCGTTATAACGGTTAATCTTATTGCCATCGTATACCAGATGAGTACCGGCGTAATGACTGATACAGCCGTAGCTGAGATTCAGGGCATTCTTACAGTAGTTACTGTTATCTACCTGATTCTTGTAAGTAATACGAATGTTTACCTTCAGACAGTAAGAACGGAGAGAATGGCAAAAGAGCATGCCAAGACAGAAGAACTTCTTGAGGACGTTCTTATGATTTCAGGAAGAGTAACCGAAACATCAGGTTCTCTTTCCGAAGAGATGACAATCCTTAAGGAATCAATTGATCAGACGCTGGATTCAATGGAGCAGGTAACTCAGGGAACCAATGAATCTGCAAACGCTGCTCAGGATCAGCTTGCTCAGACCAATGAGATTTCAAATCATATTAACGATGTAGAGGCATCGGCCCAAACCATTACCGACAATGTTGGGGTTACGGCAGAGGCTGTGGCTACAGGTCAGGAGAACATTAAGAGAATGAACAAACTTACCGTGACAGTCGATACTGCAGGTAAGGATGTTGCAAACGCACTGGATTCCTTCAGACAGACAGCAGCGGAGATGAACTCCATCACAGATATTATTACGAGCGTTGCTTCTCAGACCAGTCTTCTTGCCCTTAATGCATCCATAGAGGCGGCAAGAGCAGGAGACGCAGGAAGGGGCTTCGCAGTAGTTGCTACAGAAATATCAAACCTTGCAGGCCAGACAACATCTGCTACGGAGAATATCACCGGACTTATCAATCAGGTTACATCCCAGGTTGGTGCCATGGTTGAAACCATTGAGAACCTTCTTAAGGCAGGTGAAGAGGAGAGCAAATGCGCTGCGGAAACCGCAGAAAGCTTCGACAAGATCTCTTCAAGCGTAGAAGCAATTGAGAAGCATTCAAAGGAGCTGGACGATATTGTTGACCGTCTCTCCAAGGCTAACGAGGAAATCGTTAACAGCATTTCAACAGCATCGGCAGTAACTGAGGAGGTTACGGCCCACGCTACGGAAACTCTTGATACCAGCAAGAAGAATCAGCAGATTGTAACCCACATCAATTCACTGGTTGAAAACCTCAGTGAAGATGCGGAGAAACTGAAAGCAAACTTATAATCATATATATTTAAGACGGGGCGTCGACATTTGTTGTCGGCGCCCTGTCTTATTGCTATAATTGAAGGCATGAAAATATTATTCCTTGAAGATGATCCCGCAATAGCCACGGGACTCGAATATTCACTTAAGAATGAAGGCTATGAAGTCAAATGGGTTTCAAAAGTTTCGGATGCCATGGCAGCCGTGAGTTCTGAGACCTTCGATCTTTGCATACTTGATATTAATCTTCCGGACGGAAACGGATATGAGGTATGTAAAGAAATAAAGAAGAACCTGGAGATTCCCGTCATTTTTCTGACTGCTTATGATGACGAGGTTAATGTTGTTATGGGCCTCGATTATGGCGCAGATGATTATATATCAAAGCCTTTCAGGGTAAGAGAGCTTATGGCCAGAATCAAAACCGTTATGCGCCGTTACAGCAGCGCAGGTGGAGAGGGCGTGATAAAGATTGGAAACATCACAATAAACACAAAGCAGGCAAAGGTTCTTAAGGACGGAGTTGATGTAGAGCTAACTGCAGTTGAGTACAAACTTCTGCTGATTCTTTTAAATAACAGAGGTGTAGTCCTCTCAAGGAACAAACTCCTTGAAAACATGTGGGACATTGAAGGTGACTTTGTAAACGACAATACACTTACGGTTTACATTAAGAGATTAAGGGATAAGATTGAAGAAGACTCAGCCAACCCTGCCATCGTTAAAACGGTAAGAGGACTGGGTTATATCATTGATAACGAGGAATAGCTATGTTTGGGAAACGCCGTAAAGAGCTGGAAGAGTTAAATGATTATCTCACAAGAATCCTCAGCGGAGAAACCACACTTCCTCCTCTTGAGAATGAGGAGGGTGAGCTGTCTATCTTAAGAAGCAATATTTATAAAGCGGTAGGCAGACTTATAAATGTGAAGGATTATGAGAAGGAAAGCAAGATAAACCTGGCAAATGCCCTGGCTGATATTACGCATCAGCTGAAAACTCCCCTCACATCGATAACGGTTATGAACGACCTTCTAAAGGATGAAACCGATGAAAAAAAGAGACAGGAGTTTATTGCAATTCAAAGTGCCCAGATAGAGAAGATGAACTGGCTTGTTCAGAATCTTCTTAAGATATCAAAGATTGATGCAGGGTCTGTAACTTTGAAGCAGGAGAGGATTTCTCTTAAGGAACTTGTAAGCTTATCTCTTGAGCCTTTGCTGGTTCTTCTGGAGCTTAAGAAGATTAATGTAATTAATGAAGAGGGCAGCGTCTCGGATGCAGTGATTAACTGTGATAAAAAGTGGACTGCGGAAGCTCTTACTAACATAATGAAAAACTGTGCAGAACATATGGATGAAGGCGGAAGGCTTTCTGTTTCATATGAGGATAACAACATTTACTGTGCTGTAAAAATAGAAGATAACGGCTCCGGAATAGCGAAGGAAGATTTGCCTCACATATTTGAAAGGTTCTACAGAGGCAGGAATTCATCCGCCGACAGCGTGGGAATCGGACTTTCCCTGTCCAATACAATTATCGAGAAACAAAAGGGCGAGATACTGGTGGAAAGCGAAGTGGGAGAGGGCTCAGTTTTTACCATAAAGTTCTATAAAACGGTGATTTAGTATTATTACAAAATTGTAATTTTTCTGTCACCGACGTGTAATGAGGAAAGATTATCCTTTTGGTATAAACTACTGAAAGGAAAGAAATAAAATGAATATTTTAGAGATCAGAAATTTATGTAAAACATATGGACAAGGCGAGACAGAGGTCAAAGCTCTTGACAATATCTCCCTTGATGTAAAGCAGGGCGAGTTTGTTGCAATAATCGGTCCTTCGGGTTCGGGTAAATCAACTCTCATGCATATTCTTGGAGGCGTTGATATCCCCACTTCCGGAGAGGTGAAAATCGCAGGAACAGATATTACAAAGCTTAACGAAACCGCTCTTGCTATCTTCAGAAGAAGACAGATCGGTCTTATCTATCAGTTCTATAATTTGATTCCCATTCTTAATGTTGAGGAGAATATTACGCTTCCGATTCTCCTTGATAAGAAGAAACCCAATAAGAAGCTGCTTGATGATTTGATTGTAAGACTTGGTTTGGAAAAAAGGATTAAGCATCTCCCCAATCAGCTTTCAGGTGGACAGCAGCAGAGAGTTTCAATCGGAAGAGCACTTATTAACAATCCGGCGCTCCTTCTTGCCGATGAGCCTACAGGTAATCTCGACACCGAGAACACCAAGGAGATTATGGAACTCCTTAGAAAATTTAACAGAGAAAACAAGCAGACCGTCATCATCATTACACATGATGAGAGAATTGCCAGAAGCGCAGACAGAGTTATTTCCATCGAAGACGGCAAAATTGTGAGAGATGAGGTGAGAGCATAATGAACATTATTCAGAAGCTAACACTAAGGCATCTCATGGAGAACAAAAAGAGAAGCTTTATCACAATCCTGGGAATTGCTTTCTCAACTGCTCTTATTTCAGCTATTTTTATCGGATGTTTTTCATTCTTAAAGTTTATGGGTGATATGTCGGTGGAATCACTTGGAAACTATGAAGGAGTTTTCGAGGGCCCCACAAATGAACAGATTATACAGTTACAGAATGATGAGAGAATCGACAAGGTAGGAATCTATGTAAAGAACATACGCAATGCCGGATTCAAAATCGATCTGGACAGACCCGACAGATTCAGAGTCGGAAGTATCTGTTATGGAAACACGGATTATTTTTCACAGATGTTTGGCGATAAATATGAGGGAAAACTTCCCGAGAATTCCGATGAAATTGCCCTTGACTCAGATTTCTTAAAAGACAGAGGCCTTGATGTTAAAGTAGGTGACACCTTTACCTTTGAAGAGGGCGGACGTTTTATGGCCTCAAATGCCAACAGTAAGGACGACGGATATTTCTATGGGAAATATCGTCCCGATGAAGAGTTTCATTCCCAGGGCGAAAAAACATGTAAAGTTACTGCCATTATCACAGACAACCGAACAAAATCGAATTTTGACATGTTCAGAGGATTCGATGAACCCCGTGCAAAAGAAGATACTTTCGCATACATAAGTCTTAAGAAGGTCGACAGTACTTCAGCGGGTCAGCTTAACGATATAAAGGCCGTGTATGGCCTTGAGAAGCTTGATTATAACGAGGAATACCTTTTATCCCTTCTTTGCTTTAAGGATATGGGCGAGAGCATATTCAAATTCTTTGGAGTATTCTTCATCGGACTTGGAGTAGTGGTTCTTGTTTCAATCGTGCTTATCTACAACTCAATTGCAATGTCACTTGCCGAGAAGGTCAAATACCTTGGAATGCTTGCAAGTGTGGGTGCAACCAAGGCACAAAAGAGAGGCTCAATTTACTTTGAAGGTCTAATTCTTGCCATTATCGGAATTCCTTTGGGAATCCTTTTGGGAATAATAGGAAGCCATGTTACGCTAAACTTCGTGGGTCCCAGATTGCTTGCAGCTGATGTGATCAGAGTTATGGACGGCGTAAGAGGAACAATTCCCCTTTACACTCCTGCATATGTTATCGCATCAATCGTATTAATTGCTGTTATTACTGTACTTTTTTCGTCAATGGTTCCGGCATATAAAGCCTCAAAGATTATGCCAGTGGATGCATTAAGACAGAGCAATGAGATAAAGGTAAAGGCAAAGAAACTTAGAATCAATCCCTTGATTCGAATGATTTTCGGCTACGAGGGTGAGCTTGCATATAAGAATATAAAGAGAAACGGAAGAAAAGGAACTGTTATTACTTTTACAATCGGTGCTGCAATAGTTATGTTCCTTACAACCACATTTATCATTGAAGCAGCCGATAGGGCCAATCCTTTAGGCTTCGAGATTCCCTTTGATGTTGCGGTGACCTGCGGATATGATGATATAGACAGATTTAAGGATGCACTTTCTGATATCCCCGAGGTTAAAGAAGCTCACGCGACTGACTGTGTTGAATTCCATTATCAGAATGTGAAAAACAAAAAGAATTTCGTCCCGGCAAATAAGGACATCATTAATACGGACTATCTTACAGATGATTACAAGTGGCTGTTTGATAAGCACGGAATAATAGATGCAATTTGTATAGAGGATGAAGATTTTACCAGAATTGCCTCTGATAACGGCTACGATGTTGAGGCGCTTTTGGATGGCGATTTAAAGGGATTACTTGTTGATACTTATTACTGCAAGCCTTCAAAGAAAAGAGTGTTCAATGACTCTATTATCGGTTCAAAACTTTACTATGATGACAGGGACAATCCCCCTATGGTTACCATCGCAGGAATTGTAAAGTATAATCCGGATGAATTTGCCTGCAGGGTGATGGGTAAGGAGAGCATAACAGTTTTAATTCCAAGATCTTCATTATTAAGAGCAAAGAATAAGGTTGCTCCGGATTCAGACCTTGTTGCAACGATAATGATCTGTACCGACAACAACAAAGAGGTCGTTGAAAAGATATCGGATATCCTTGAATACGACGGATACGATCACGCATCCGTAACGGATGTTACAGGTGAAATGAAGTCCTCCGCAGCAGTTTTACTGATGCTTAAGACAATGATGTACGGCTTTACAATCCTTGTGTCGCTTATCGTCATTGCGAACCTTGTGAATTCCATTTCAACAGGAGTTCTTCTTCGCAGAAAGGAATTTGCAATGTATCGTTCCGTAGGAATGGAGGAAAAGGGATTTAAGAGCATGATGATTCTTGAAAGCTTCCTCTACGGAATAAGGGGTGTGGTAATCGGGGTGCCGACTTCAGTGCTTCTGAGCTACATGGTTTATTTAAGGGCTGAGAATCGTAATCACGGTCCATTTGAAATTAACGTGCCCGTTTACGCAGGTGTAGTAGTTGCTGTTTTTGCCGTAGTAGGAATCAGCATGCTGTTATCCACCGCAAAGGTTAAGCATGACAATATCATCGAAGCTTTAAAGGATGATGTGTGCTAAAAAAATATAATTAACAGATGCTTTGACACCAAAATAATGGTAGTATTGAATATGTGGAGATTTCCACTACCATTGAATTTTCGGGGGACAGCCATGAAAATTGTATTAAAGCATCTTACCAAGAGATTTCCCAACAGGAATAAGAAAATTAAAGAGGACGTTATTGCCGTCAATGACTTTGATTTCACAATTCCTGACGGGAAATTTATTGGTTTATTGGGACCTTCCGGCTGCGGAAAGAGTACAGCCCTCAATCTTATCTGTGGACTTGAGAAGCCTACGGAGGGCCAGATATTCTTCGGAGATACCGATGTGACAAATGTAGCCGTTGAGGAGAGAGGTGTGGGCCTTGTATTCCAGAACTATGCCCTTTATCCTCATCTTACGGTTTATGAGAATATTAAATTCCCTCTTGGAAACTTAAGAGGAGAGAACAAGCTCACCAAGGAAGAGATGGATAAGCGTGTGAGAGAAGCTGCCAAACTTGTACAGATTGACGGCCTTCTTGAGAGGCGCCCCAACGAGATGTCCGGCGGACAGCAGCAGCGAGTTGCCATAGCAAGGGCTCTTGTGAAAAATCCGAAAGTTCTCCTTCTTGATGAGCCTTTATCAAATCTGGATGCGAGACTTAGACTTCAGACCAGAGAAGAGCTTAAGAGAATCCAGCTTGAAACCGGAATCACCACCGTGTTTGTAACCCATGATCAGGAGGAGGCCATGAGTATCTCTGACGTTATTGTGGTTATGAAGGACGGCGTTTTGCAGCAGATGGGTGAGCCCCAGGAAATCTATGATGAACCTGCCAATCTTTTTGTAGCATGCTTCCTTGGAACTCCTCAGATAAATGTGTTTGACGGAAGAATTGAAAACGGGAAGGTTTATATAGGAGATGCCGCCGTTTTGGACGCACCGGGCAAAGAGGACATGGAAGTATCGGTGGCTATAAGACCCGAAGGCTTCATCCTTGATAAGGAGGGGGCTCTTGAATGCGATTTCGTTAACCGGGAAGTAATGGGAAGAGATACCAGCTTCGTTGCTACGCATCCCGCTTTTAACGGAGTTAATATAAGAGCTATTATTCCCTCGGAAGAGAACTATGATGTATCAGACGGCAAGGTAAGATTTACCCTTAAACCCGGCAAAGTAAGACTCTTTGACAAGACAACGACAGAGAGGGTGAAACTATGAAGAAGAGTATTACACCCTGGCTGTGCCTTTTGCCTGCCATAGCTTTCCTTGGAGTTTTTATGGTTTATCCTTTGGTGGATGTTGTGGTTTATTCCTTTGAGGAAGGCTATAACTTTGCATCCGGAAGTTTCTGGGGGACAGGATTTTATAACTTCTCCTATGTTCTTCATGACCCTTTCTTTATTCAGGCTCTGAAGAACACCTTTATAATTGTTATCATTACGGTTCCTCTGTCTACGGGAATCGCTCTTCTTATTTCTCTGGGACTCAGCAATATCAAGGCCCTCAGGGATTTATTCCAGACAGTATACTTTCTGCCTTACGTGACAAACACCCTGGCAGTTGGTCTGGTTTTCATGATTCTGTTTAAAAAGACCGCTTATTCAGACGGCCTTGTTTCCCTGCTTATACAACTTTTCGGAGGTCCCTCCGTGGACTTTATAGACGGACCTTACTGGGCCAAGATGTTTGTAATGTGTTTCTATACAATCTGGGTTGTAATGCCTTTTAAGATTCTTATTCTTACAAGCGCTTTGGCTTCCGTGGATCCCGTATATTACAAGGCAGCTCAGGTGGATGCCACCCCAAAGTGGAGAGTATTCTTTAAGATTACACTGCCCATGATTTCCCCTATGGTTTTCTATCTGGTAATCACCGGATTTATCGGGGCGTTTAAAGCTTATTCGGATGAGGTTGCACTGTTTGGCACCAACCTTAATGCAGCGGGAATGAACACCATTGTAGGCTATGTTTACGACATGCTTTACGGCAACAGCGGAGGATATCCTTCCTACGCGTCGGCCGCAGCTTTGATTCTATTTGCCATTGTATTTACCATAACCACCATTAACCTTATGGTAAGCAGAAAGACTGTGTACTATCAATGAAGACGAAAGCAGGAAGAATTGTTAATTACATATTGTTATCCCTGTGGGGACTGATTGTGCTTTTCCCTTTCTACTGGATGATTCTTACTTCAGTTAAAGGGTATGGCGCTTACAACTCTGAGTATGTTCCAAAGTTCTTCACTTTAAGCCCCACCATGGAGAACTATATTACAGCCTTTACGGCAGTACCTTTGGCAAAGTATTTCCTTAATACATTTATTTTCACTGTCATTACGACCCTTCTTATGATGGTGGTGGTAATACTTTCAGCCTTTGCTTTTGCAAGACTTTCATTTAAGGGAAAGGACCTGGTTTTCTCTCTTTTCCTTTCACTTATGATGATTCCCAATGAGCTGGTTATTATCACCAACTTTGTAACAATTACGGATCTGAACTTAAGGAATACCTTCATGGGACTGGTGTTACCCTCTGTAACTTCAGTGTTTTATATTTATCTTTTGAAAGAAAACTTTGAGCAGATTCCAGAGAACCTTTATAAAGCTGCCAAGGTAGACGGCACCTCTGATTTCGGATATCTCATCAAAGTAATGCTGCCCATATCAAAGCCCACAATTGTTACCATAACCATCTTAAAGGTTATTGAGTGCTGGAACTCCTATGTGTGGCCCAGACTTATTACCGATGACCAGAATTACTTCCTGGTTTCAAACGGTATTCAGGAAATCAGAGAGAACGGTTTCGGAAGAGAGAATGTTCCTGCCATGATGGCTGCGGTAGTGGTTATCTCCGTACCTTTGGTTGTGATTTTCCTTATATTCAGACATAAGATTATGGATGGCGTAGCCAGGGGCGGTACAAAGGGATGATTATGAAGAAAAGCATTTGCTTATGCGCTTGTTTAATCTTAATATGCGGACTTTTGAGCGGCTGTCACGGCAAGAGGGGCGGCAGTTCCTTTGCGGTGCCGGAAACCTTCGATGAGAGTAAGAACATTGAGATAACTTTCTGGGCCAAAAACGATACCAATAAGACCCAGACTGCCATCTACAATAAGGCCATATCGGATTTCGAAAGCCTCTATCCGAACATTAAGGTCAACATGCGTTTATATACGGATTACGGCAAGATATATAACGACGTAATCACCAATATTTCAACGGACACAACACCCAATGTGTGTATTACATATCCCGACCATATTGCCACGTATATTACGGGAAATAACACGGTAATTCCTCTGGATGATCTGTTCCTTGATGAAAGATTCGGCCTTGGAGGAAGTGAGGTCAGATTCGATTCCGTAAGGGAAGAGGAGATTGTACCTGAATTCCTTGCTGAATGCGTGATTGGGGAGAACCATTACGCTCTACCCTTTATGCGTTCTACTGAGGCCTGCTATGTGAATAAAACCTTCGTTGAGAAGCTGGGATATACATTGCCTGAGACTTTGACCTGGGACTTTGTGTGGGAAGTTTCTGAGGCTGCAATGGAGAAGGATGCTGACGGTAACTTTAAGATAAATGGCGGACAGGTTATGATTCCCTTTATCTACAAGTCAACGGATAACATGATGATTCAAAGCCTTAAGCAGCTGGATGCACCTTATTCCGACGAAGCCGGAAATGTACTTCTCTTTAACGACGATACGAGAAAGATTCTTCAGACGGTGGCTGAACATACAAAAAACGGCGCTTTCTCCACCTTCAAAATATCCGGATATCCTGCAAATTTCCTTAATGCAGGACAGTGTATATTCGCCATTGACTCCACTGCGGGAGCTACATGGATGGGAAGCAAAGCTCCTTTGGTTGATATAGCAAAGGAGAAGATTGTTGATTTTGACACAGAGGTTATGACAATACCTCAGTTTGATCCCGCTAATCCCAAGATGATTTCCCAGGGACCTTCGGTCTGCGTGTTTAATAAGTCGGATTCCGATGTGGTTCTGGCTTCCTGGCTCTTTGCACAGTTCCTTATTACCAATGAGGTTCAGATAGCTTATTCGGAGACAGAGGGCTATGTTCCCGTAACCCTGAAGGCTCAGAATGCCGCCGAATACAAGGAATACCTTGAGGCGGAGGGAGAGGATGCGGATTTGCACTACGATGTGAAAATCAAAGCCGCAAAGCTTCTTATGGATAACACGGCCAATACCTTCGTGACTCCGGTATTTAACGGTTCAACTTCGGTTCGAGATGCGGCAGGACAGCTTATTGAGAATGTTACTAAGGCTGTAAGAAGAAAGAAAACGGTGGATGACAAGTTTATTGACGCCACCTATGAAGAGGTGAAAGCCCTCTATCACCTGGATTCCGGTACTTCAGGTGCAGGGGGAGGAAAGAAGAGCTTAGGACCCCTTCCTTTTGCCTCAAAGACCCTTATCGGTGTCTTAATAGGAGCGTGGGTGGTAATCGGATTCTTTGCTGTAAAAGGTAAATTGAAAAAAGAAAAATAAGGACATAATAAAAGGCTCCCGAACGGGAGCCTTAATTTGTGATTTATGAAGCTAGTTCTTCGGCTTCGGCATTTTCTTCTTTTTCTAACTTGCAGGTTCTTTGCATTGCCACTGAGCAGGCGATATCACCAAGAACGTTACAGCAGGTAGCGCCTGCATCCGCAAGGATGTTAATGCTTACGTACATGCCCATAACTCCGGCAGGAAGGCCTGCAATGGCTGAAAGAGCAGCGAAGGTAGCTATGGCAGAGTTGGGAACTCCGGGAGCTCCGATACTAAGCAGGGTGTTGCTTAAAAGAACTACTGCCAAAAGACCAAAGGATACTTCAACTCCGCAGGCATTTGCAAAGAAAACAATCATGAAGGACATAAGAATTGAAACCGCGTCCATATTGATTGTTGCTCCAAGAGGAAGTGCCAGGGAAGAAATTTCGTTGGATACACCAAGTTCATCTGCGCATCTCTTACTGATGGGAAGAGTAGCTGAACTTGAAGCGGTTCCGAAGGCATTAAGAGCAGCGGGAAGTACAGTAACAAAGAAGTCTTTTATACTGAATTTACCGATGAGTCTTACAATAACAACACCGTAAACAACTACGATGTATATAAACATTGTAAGATACAAAGCGCCGAGAACCGAAGCAAGAGAGAGGATGGTTTTAAGGCCGTTGGCATGAACCATACCTGCAACGGAACAAAGAACTCCAAGAGGAGTTATATACATAACAACAGAAACTACCTTAACGGCGATTTCATTAACTGAAACGCAAAGATCGATAAAGGGTTTGGCTTTCTTTCCAAGGGATACACAGGCAACACCTACGATGATTGCGAAGGCCAGTACCTGAAGCATGTTGCCGTTGGCAAAAGCTGCAAAGGGATTGGAAGGAATCAGATCTCTTATGGTATCAAGAAGTCCTGTGAAGGGAGCTGCCTCCACATCGGCTTCCATAAGTTCAATGGTTACTCCTTTACCTATTCCCAAAGCTTTGGGAAGGACCAGTCCGATAAGACTGGCAAAGAGTGTTGTGCCTACGAAATAAAGAAGTGCCTGTCCGCCTACTTTACCGGTGGCAGAGATGCTTCCTATGGATGTGATTCCCACAACCAAAGAGCAGAATACCAAGGGAAAAATCATCAGGGTCAAAGCGTGAAGATAAACAGTGCTGATGAAGCTTGTGATGTTTATCGCCCAGTCGGGAATCACGAGACCTAAGATGCCGCCGAGGATTAAGCCTGCAAAGATTGCAAGACTAAGCCATAGGGCCTTCTTGTTAAGGGGATGGGGTTGGGTTGTGTTAGCCATTTTTCTTTCCTCCAAACGATATAATCCGGCCCCGTTACCCAAATGGGGGCGCCGGAGCCGGAATTTGTAATGTAGTTATAACTATTCAAAACAATAGTCAGTATCCATTTTATATCGCTGCGAAGCCTTTTTCAAGGTCTGCGATGATATCGTCTACATGCTCTGTACCAATGGAGAGACGAATTGTGCTCTCAAAGATTCCCTGATCCTCAAGCTCTTCTTTGGAAAGCTGTGAGTGAGTGGTGGAAGCGGGATGGATAACAAGGCTCTTAACATCAGCAACGTTTGCAAGGAGTGAGAAGATTTCCAAGGCATCGATGAACTTCCATGCTTCTTCTCTGCCGCCCTTGATGTCGAAGGTGAAGATTGAACCGCCACCGTTAGGGAAGTACTTCTTGTAGAGCTCATGCTGGGGATGGCTCTCGATTGAAGGGTGGTTAATGTTTGTAACCTTAGGATTCTTCTTAAGGAACTCGATTACCTTCTTAGTGTTCTCAGCGTGTCTGTCAAGTCTCAATGAAAGTGTTTCAACTCCCTGTAAAAGAAGGAAAGCATTGAAAGGTGAGATTGATGCGCCGGTATCTCTTAAGAGAATAGCACGGACATAGGTAATAAATGCTGCATTTCCAACTGCATCTGCAAAGGAGATTCCGTGGTAGCTGGGGTTGGCCTTTGCGATGGGAGCGTACTTGTCTGCGTTCTTTGCCCAGTCAAACTTACCTGAATCAACGATTATGCCGCCGAGGGTTGTGCCGTGACCGCCAAGGAACTTGGTTGCTGAGTGAACAACGATATCTGCACCGTGCTCAATGGGACGGATGAGATAGGGTGTACCGAAGGTGTTATCAATAGCAACAGGGATATTGTTTGCATGTGCAATTTCAGAAATCGCATCGATATCAGGAATATCACTGTTGGGGTTACCAAGGGTCTCAAGGAAGATAACTTTGGTGTTGGGTCTTATTGCAGCTTTAACTTCATCGAGATTATGGATATCAACGAAGGTTGTCTCAATACCATAGTTGGGAAGTGTGTGTGCAAGAAGGTTGTAGGAGCCACCGTAGATGCTCTTCTGAGCTACAACGTGATCACCTTTCTGTGCCAAAGCTTCGATGGTGTAGGAGATAGCAGCTGCACCTGATGCAAGTGCCAAAGCTCCGATACCGCCTTCCAAAGCTGCAACTCTTTTCTCAAGAACATCCTGAGTTGAGTTTGTAAGTCTTCCGTAGATATTGCCGGGATCTGCAAGACCGAAACGGTCAGCAGCGTGTTTGCTGTTATGGAATACATAAGATGTTGTCTGGTAAATGGGAACGGCTCTGGAATCTGTGGTGGGGTCTGCCTGTTCCTGTCCTACGTGTAACTGTAATGTCTCAAATTTATAATTGCTCATTTTAATGAACTCCTTTCGTGTGAGTTATTTCATATACCCATCATATAGGTAGGTAAAAGAACTGTCCAATACACGAAAGCGATACTCAGTTATAGGCTGAATCTATAACAAAATACCTCGGCTATAGTTAAACGCCGAGGTACTTTTTGATTTCTTCTATATAAAGGAGCGCTACCTTGCTTGGTATCATGTCCTTCTTTATTATGTAGCCGATTTCCATTCGGCTTGCTATGTCCGGATCATCCGGCTCAAAGGGAACAGCCACATATTCCGGACCGTTTATCTCTTCACATATGATGCCGGAGCAGAGAGTGTATCCGTTAAGCCCCACCATAAGGTTAAGCATTGTTGCTCTGTCGTTGGCCTTGATTGTTCGACTGTATTCAGCGGTTGATAAGATTTCCTCCGCCAGATAGAAGGAACCGGTGGAACCCTGTTCAAAGGAGAGACAAGGGTAGTCAGCCAAATCAGTGAAGTGTATTTTCTTTTTCTTAGCCAGCGGATGGCCCTTCCACATATATACATAGGCTTCACAGTCAATCAGATGATGAAACTCCAAAGAGTTGGTACTCAGTATTTTATTTATGGCCCTTCTGTTGAAGTCACTAAGATACAGGATACCTAACTCGCTTCGCCCCGTAGCCACATCGTCAATGACTTCTCTGGTTTTGGTTTCTCTTATGGCAAAATCGTATTCATCTCCTTCGAGGCGTTTTACCATCTCCACAAAGCTCTTTACAGCGAAAGAGTAGTGTTGTGCGGAGATACCGAATTTTTTCCTAAGGCCCCCTTCTCCTGTGTACTTCTCAAGAAGCCTTTCGTATTGCTGGTAGACCTGTCTGGCATGCTGGATAAATTCCTCGCCGTCATTTGTTAAGGTGACTCCGCGGCCGCTTCTGTTAAATATTGTTATTCCAAGTTCCTTTTCCAGTTCCTGAATTGCACTGGTAAGGGAGGGCTGAGAGATGTAGAGCACCTCTGATGCTTTGTTGAATGAACCCATTTCGGATATGGTTATTACGTAATTTAACTGTTGCACGGTCATGTCAGATACCTCACAGTGGCAAATTTTGGTTGAATACTATCAATTAATATATACCTTGTCAATATTGTATCAAAAATAGTAATTGTATTTTACAATATTTTTTACTATAATCGGTTTGCATGGAATAAACATAACATAGTCATGCAAATAGGAGGAACATTATGAAGAAAACATTAGCATTGGTTTTGACACTTGCTCTTGGTATTTCACTCGTAGCATGTGGCAAGGAAGAGGCACCTGCTACTGAGGAGCCTGCAGCTGAGACAACAGAAGCAACTGTTGAAGAGCCCGCTGCTGAAGCAACTGAGGAAGCTGCTACTGAAGAGCCTGCAAATGAAGATGCAGCCGGAGATGTTATGTCTTACGCTGATTTCGTTGCAGCTGATCTTGACACAGAAGTTGTAGTTGAGACATATGTACAGGCTAAGCAGTCATGGTGGGAAGACAAAGCTACCATCTATACACAGAATGAGGACGGAGCATTCTTCATCTATGAGATGGCTTGCTCTGAGGATGATTACGCAAAGCTTACAGAGGGTACAAAGATTAAAGTTACCGGTGTTAAGTCTGAGTGGTCAGGTGAAGTTGAGATCGTTGACGCTACATTCGAAATCGAGGATGGCAACTTCGTTGCTGCACCCGTTGATGTAACAGACCTTCTTGGCAAGGACGAGCTCATCGAGAAGCAGAACCAGCTTGTATCTTTCACAGATTTAACTGTTAAGTCTGTTGCTTTCAAGAACGATCAGCCCGGCGATGACATCTATGTTACATTCGAGAAGGATGGCAACGAGCTTAGCGCTTGCCTTGAGTACTACCTTAACGGCAGCGATGAGGAGTTCTACAATCTTGTAAGCGGTCTTGAAGAGGGCGCTACAGTTGATGTAGAGGGATTCCTTTACTGGTACGAGGGAGCTAACCCTCACATCACAAAAGTTACTGTAAAGTAATTAATTGAGATTTCGAAGAGACGGTCGTTGACCGTCTCTTTTTTCGTGCTAAAATAGAGATATAATTCATTTATGATTGGAGATTAGCCATGATTAAAGAGGTTCATATTGATACACTTGAAGAGCTTTTGCCTTTGCTGACGGAACAGGAATACAGGCCTGATCTGGACAGAAACAGAAGCTCTTATATTTATAGAGGAATGTCGGATGCATCATTTAAGATGTATACCAGCTTGAGCCGAAACTGCAAGGATTTGCAGAAGACTTTGGAGCCGGCTATTTTGGAGAACTTTGCAAAGTATGCCATCAATGATGAGCCCTCCATCGGACAGTCGGTTTGGAGACAGATGATTCTTGGACAGCATTATGGCCTTCCCACAAGACTTCTTGACTGGACTCAGTCAGCACTGGTGGGTCTTAATTTCGCTGTGACCGAAGAAGACAACCAGGATATGGATAAGCATGACTGTGCCGTATGGCGTATCAATATGTCAGAGATGGTCAATCATCTTCCGGATCCCTATAAGGATGCGGTTAATGCGAAGCACTCGACAATATTTACAGTTGATATGCTTAAGGAGATTACCGGAAACAGCTTAAGGCAGTACGACATGGATATGCGTGACACTTCCATGGTTATCATTGAGCCGCCTTCACTTAATCAGAGAATAATTAATCAGCACTCATTCTTTGCGGTTGTACCCATGGGCATCAGGGATATTGAGCAGTTCCTGTCTGACAACACCAAGGATACGGTTAAGTATGTGATCGATAAAAAGCTTCGCTGGAGGGTAAGAGATATGCTTGACCAGCTTAACATGAGTGAGCGAATTGTGTATCCCGGTTTGGATGGTTTATCCAAGTGGATTGCAAGGCATTATTATGTAAAATAATTATTTCTTTTGCATATAAGTGTGGTAAAATTGTAAGTAATATAAAGGTGCCGGATATAAGGGCGCATACTTTCAGGGGAGTTTCTCAGAGGCATTTTTAAGTGTTCGTTCGGAGGAATACAAGATGAAGATTTATTCGGGTCGAATAGATCGAAACAGTATGCTGCGCGTATTTCCCATTTTTGCGGGAGTCACCTTAAATGTGATACTCGCATACATATCTTATCGAACCGACATGTTTCTTTTTGCGGATACTTCCGGAACGATAATAGTAGCAGCGCTGGGTGGAATATTCCCGGCTATAGTTACTGCGGTCATCACCAATGCATGGTGCACAATCTTCAATTCTGACGCTATCTATTTTTCTGTTGTGAATGTTCTAATGGCTGTGATTACAGTCCGTTTCGTCAGAACCCATTCGTTTAAGAAAATTACCCATATTCTGAAATTATTAGGAATGACCGCACTTGTCAGCGGTGTACTTAGTGCGCTGATACAGTGGGGCCTTTTGGGAGGCCCTCAGGTTAGTTCAATTGTTGATATGGTGGATGCTTTGTCACCCACATTACATCTTTCGAAATTTCCGACTTTTTTGATTGTAAATACTCTGGCTAACGTTATTGATAAGGGTATCACAATCGGAATAGCGGCTTCTGTACTATTCTTTATCCCCGACAAAATCAAACAGGAAATTAAGGACAGTGACTGGAGACAAAGACCTCTTTCCGACGATGAAAAACAGGCTATTAAGGAATGGGGCAAGAGCAACGGTGTTTCCTTGAGAGGAAGAACTACGATGATGCTTATTTTCGTGGGTCTTTCCATGGTTCTTGCCATTGGCGGAATAGGTGTGGGAATGTATTTTTCAAACACCAAGGCTGAGAAGACGGAAATCGCCTGGAACGCAGCGCGGTTCGCAGCTGACTATATAGATACAGACAAGATTGCCGAATATGCTGAAAAGGGCAGGATGGTTCCGGACTATGCGGAAACGGAGAAGATGCTATATAAAATCCGCGAAAACTCTCAGGGAGTTCTGTACCTTTATGTTGTCCGCATAACTGAGGAAGGCTGCCAGTTTGTTTTTGATTTGGACACAGATTCTTCAATCGATCCTTACAATATGTATGCCCCTACTTTTGTGCCCGGGGAAATTGTTCCGTTTGAAGAGGCCTTTGAGCCTTATGTTCCCGCACTTTTGGCAGGGGAGAAGGTTGGTCCCGTGGAGTCCGATGATATCTGGAACTGGGTTTTGACGGTTTACTATCCTGTAAAAGATGACCAGGGAAAGTGTGTATGCTATGTGGGTGCAGACGTTTCACTGGATTATCTTGTGAGATATATTCGTGATTTTGCCATAAGGGCCCTTCTTATTGTTGCAGGGTTCTTCATTCTGATTATTTCCTTTGGCATGAGAACCACAGGAATCTATGCCATGTATCCCATTAACAGCGTTGCAGAGTGTGTTGAACACTTTACCCATTCAGAAGAGAATCAGAAGGCTCTTGATAACAATGTTAAGAGATTGAGATCTCTTGATATCAGAACAGGGGATGAGACAGAAAAGCTTTATAGAGAAATCTGCGACATGGCATTAAACGTTGCAGAACAGATGCGAGACATAAGGCACTATGCTGAAGCCACAGCACAGATGCAAAACGGTCTGATCATTACAATGGCAGATATGGTCGAGAATCGTGACTCAGATACCGGTGCTCATATCCAAAAGACTGCGGCCTATGTAAAGATTATCGTTGAGGGACTTAAGAAGAAGGGATACTATCCTGAGAAAATTACACCCAAGTACATGATTGATGTAGTCACATCGGCACCTCTTCATGACGTTGGTAAAATCAACATTTCCGACACTATTCTTAATAAGCCGGGTAAACTCACGGATGAAGAATATGAAATCATGAAGACTCATACCACACATGGTAAGAGAATCATGGAGCAGGCTATCAGTACAGTCCAGGGTGAAAACTATCTGAAGGAAGCAAGGAATATGGCGGCTTACCATCATGAGAGATGGGACGGCAAAGGCTATCCCGAGGGCCTTCATGGTCAGGTTATCCCTCTATCGGCTCGAATAATGGCGGTTGCGGATGTCTTTGATGCTCTGACATCACCCCGTGTATATAAGCCGGCATTCCCCCTTGAGAAGGCATTGGAAATCCTAAATGATGGTGCGGGAACTCAGTTTGACCCCAAGTGTGTAGAGGTATTTATGGATGCTCTGCCGGAAGTACAGGTTGTTCTTAAGAAGTATCAGGATGCGTGACGGAGGTCTCTTTAAAATGAGAAGCAAACGTATTTTGATGGCGACAGTAAGTGCTGTCACCCTGAGCTTTTTACTTAATACAGGAAACCCTGAGGCTAAGGTATTAGCTTCTGAAAGCAATGCGCAAAAGAACGGCGATGCCGTGGAAACTGATGCTCAAATCGGCGGTGGTTATGCGGTTACCGGACAGCTTAAGGGCGTAGGTTATACATCAAAACTTTATGATGCATCAAACGGCCTTCCCACATCAGATGCAAACTGTGTTTTGGGCACCAGCGACGGCTATGTCTGGATAGGCGGATATGGCGGAATTATCCGATATGATGGCGTAGAGTTTGAGAGACTTGATTCTTCCGGAGGTCTTACCAGTGGAAGAGCGCTGTTTGAAGACAGCCAAAGAAGAATATGGGTTGGAACAAATGATAACGGAGCAGTGGTTCTGGAGGAAGGCACAAGCACAAGATACACCTATGAAGACGGACTCCAGTCCTCATCTGTTCGTGCTTTCGGTGAAGACGGTGCCGGTAATGTTTATATAGGCACCACCGGCGGACTTTCCTATGTTACCAAGGATGGAGACTTTCATGTTATAGAAGACAGCCGGATTAATAACGAGGTTATCTCAAGACTTAGCTCAGACAAAGCCGGCAATGTTTACGGATGTACAAAGAGCGGTTTA
Source organism: Lachnospiraceae bacterium G11 (assembly GCA_900103495.1). Taxonomy (GTDB): domain Bacteria; phylum Bacillota; class Clostridia; order Lachnospirales; family Lachnospiraceae; genus G11. The sequence goes on from FMWZ01000004.1 coordinate 25,659, forward strand.
ATCTTTTCTTTGTTTAACGGTGAAATTGGGTCCGTATACCTTGGCCATAACCTGGGCTTTGGAGGTGTAACTACTCTTTTTGCCGATCCAAATGCCGAGGGCAAGGTCTATATAGGAACAGATTCCGAATACTTATATTATGGATCCTTTGGAAATAATGCTTCGAAGTGTGAGAAAATCTCAGTTGATCCTGCGGATAATCTTTACTGGATAACTTATGAGTGCGGACGGATCTGGGTTACCTGTGAAAATGTTGTGGGCTACCTTGACGAGAGACATATTTTCCGTCAGATGGAAAACATTCCTATCCACAACTCCATTGACATGATGACCTCCGATTACCAGGGCAATCTTTGGCTTGCTTCTTCAAGACAGGGCGTAGCGAAGGTTGTCACTAACAATTTCCAGAACATTACAGCTTTGGCAGGCCTAAAGGATACAACGGTAAATGCAGTCTGCTTGAGAGATAATCTGATATATGTGGGAACTGATTCGGGCCTGAGAATTATTGACCCGGGAAAGAAAGTAATTGAGAATGATCTGACAAAATATCTGGATGGAACGAGAATACGTTGCATCACAATGGATGATAAAAGCAATCTTTGGATTTCAACTTACACCAATGATTTGGGTGTCGTTCTCGTTGCAAGAAACGGCAAAATAACAAGCTACAGCAAAAAGGACGGCCTGCTTAGCAACGAAATCCGCTGTACTGTAAATCTTCCCGACGGAAAGACCCTTGTGGGCACCAATGGCGGCCTGGCAATCATCAAAGACGGAAGAGTCATAAAAACTGTGGGTGCCACGGATAAGATTGACAACACCATCTTTTTGACGGTGGAGCAGGGAAGCGACGGAAGAATCTATGTGGGAACCGACGGCGATGGAATGTACATCATCGACGATAATAAAATAGAAAAAATAGGCAGAAAAGAAGGCCTTACCAGTGATGTAATACTTCGAATCAAGCAGGATGACAAGAGAGGTGTTATCTGGATTATCACGTCAAACTCTATTGAGTATTACAAAGACGGTCAGGTAAAGCATATTGAATCCTTCCCGTACAACAATAACTTTGACATCTATTTCAGCGACAGTGACATCGCATGGATACTGTCATCCTATGGATTGTACGCGGTGGATTCAGCCGCACTTCTTGAAGACAATATCACAGATTACAGGCTGCATAATACCGCAAACGGCTTAAGCAGTATACCTACGGCCAATGCATACAGTGCCCTTGATGAACAGGGTAATCTGTATATTGCAGGAAGGTCCGGCGTGACAAAGGTTAACATTAACCATTACTTTGAAGAAAAAGCAAGAATAAGGACCGGAATCAGATACATCTACTGCAATGATGAAAGAATTACTCCGGATGCTTCGGGAGTTTATACGATTCCGGCAGTAAACGGCCGTATTCAGATTACTCCTTCCATACTGGATTTTTCCATGACCAATCCACTGATTCATGTTTATCTGGATGGCAGTGGCGATGCGGGTATAACAGCCAAGCAAAGCGACCTTTCATCCCTGGAATACACAGGATTGGACTACGGAAATTATGAGCTCCACATAGAGGTTTTGGATGTGAGTACCAGAGAGGTGCTGCAGGTTGATACTTTCCCCATTGTCAAGAAGCCTCTGATACATGAACTTTTGATTTCCAAAATCTTAATTGTCATTCTTATTATCGGTGTTAGTGGCTTGCTGGTTTGGCGAGTAATGACAGGAACCGTCGTAAGAAGACAGTACGATGAAATAAGGCAGGCAAGGGATGAGGCCGAGAGAGCCAACTCCGCAAAGTCAAGATTCCTTGCGAATATGTCTCATGAAATCAGAACGCCTATCAATACCATTATGGGTATGGACGAAATGATTATGAGAGAAGACACAACGGATGTCCCAAAGTCTTACTATATGTCGGTCATTAACTACGCAATCGACATTATGACGGCTTCGGAATCACTTCTTGGCCTGATTAATGACCTTCTTGACATGTCCAAGATTGAGTCCGGCAAAATGCATCTTGTGGAGCAGGAATATGATTCCACCACGCTTCTTCGTTCCGTAGTTACCATGATTCGCGTCAGAGGTGCTCAAAAGGATCTGACCTTCGGAGTGGACATTGACGAGAATCTTCCAAAGAGGATGTATGGTGATGACGGCAAGATTAAGCAGATAATTCTAAACCTCCTTACCAATGCCGTTAAGTATACGGAGATGGGCGGTTTTACCCTGACAGTAAAAGTCGAAGACAAAACTGAGGACAGATGCAATCTTCGATTCATAGTTAAGGACAGCGGTATCGGAATCAAAGAAGAGGATATGGATAAGCTCTTCACAGCTTATGAAAGACTTGATGAGGAGAAAAACAGCGGTATCCAGGGTACCGGACTTGGCCTTGATATCTCCAGACGTTTTGCAGAGTTAATGAACGGTAAACTATGGTGTGAAAGCGTCTATGGAGAAGGCTCGGAATTCATTCTGACCATTCCTCAGAAAATCGTGGATGCAACGGGAATCGGTGTATTCGACGAGCGTGACGAGGGAACAAAGGGACCTTATGTGCCTCAGTTCATTGCTCCGGATGCAGATATCCTTGTGGTTGACGATAACCCCATGAACCTTACGGTTATCAAGGGACTGTTAAAAGCAACAAAGATGTTTGTCACCACGGCGGCAAGCGGTGAAGAGTGCCTTGAGAAAATCAAGTACGGAAGCTTCAATGTGGTATTGCTTGACCACATGATGCCCGGAATGGACGGCCTTGAAACCTGTGCAAGAATCAGAGAGACCAACCCTGATTTGCCTGTTTACGCCCTTACGGCAAATGCGGCTGAGGGTGGAGAAGAGTTTTATAAGTCAAGAGGTTTTGACGGATATCTGGCCAAGCCCATTGACAGTCTGGCTCTTGAGAAAGCTATCATGAAGCATCTTCCTGAGGATATCATGATGAAGCCCAGAGCCGAGGATGCGGTGGAGGAAGAGTGGACCCTTCCCGAGGAATATGCCTGGATTAATGATGTTCCCGGCATTTCTACCGAGGACGGCATCAGAAATTCCGGCGGAGTTGCCACCTATATAAGAAGCCTTAATGATTTCCTTGATACAATAGATGATAATGCAAAGGTTATAGAGAACGCGTATAAAGAAAAGACAATCAGACTTTATACCGTTAAGGTTCATGCCCTTAAAACCTCTGCAAGAATTATCGGTGCAGCCGGCCTGTCTACAATGTGTGAAAAGCTTGAAGAGGCCGGAAACAAGGAGGACATTCCTTACATCGATGCCAATCATGAGGCCATGATTGAGGAATTCAAATCATATAAGGAAAAACTGAAAGATCTCCGCAAGGAAGCGGGGGAGGACAACCGACCTGAGATTCCTTCGGATGAGCTGGCCGGAGCGTACGAAGCTTTGAGAGAAGTGGTTCCTCAGATGGATTATGATTCGGTTGAGATGATTATCGGGCAGATTAAGGAATATAAGCTTCCCGATGAAGATGCGGAAAGGTTTGCTGCTATAGAAAAGTGCCTAAAGACCTTCGACTGGGACGGGATGAAGGAATTTATAGAATAAATGCAAGGAGAAGATTTTATGTCTGGGAAAAGGGTATTGTTACTAGGGGAGAAGGAGACGTTTTTAATCAGAGTTCTTCTTAAGAAAATTCAGGACTCCGGCATTGAATGCAAATTTGTCAATTGGAATATCAATGACATTAACTCTTCATGGGCCGGATGCGAGCTTGTGACCCTCTATATGGATGAGGGGGAGAGACCACCCGGAGATGTTCTGCATTTTTTGACGGACAAAATGTCTGAGGAAAACGTAATGATGATTCCCATTGGAGAGAAGAATGATATGCAGGTTATTCTGGACCGCGTTCCGGGAGACCTGATTTACAAATCATTCCTTCGGCCGGTGGATAACAATGAGTTTATCGGCGCACTTCTTGACCTGTTCAATAAGCTGGAGGCAGGAGAGTTTAAGAAAAGCATTCTCATAGTAGATGATGACCCCAATTATCTGGGGCTTGTTAGGGAATGGCTGAAGGGAACTTATAAAGTCAGCATGGCCAATTCAGGATTGCAGGCCATTAAATTCCTTGGGAAAAACAAAGTGGATCTCATTCTCCTTGACCATGAGATGCCTGTAACCAGCGGCCCCCAGGTTCTTGAGATGCTAAGAAGTGAGGAAGAGACCAAGGACATTCCTGTAATGTTCCTTACGGGAAAGAGCGATAAGGAAAGCGTTATGGCCGTTGTGGCTTTGAAACCCGAAGGATATTTCCTAAAAACAATTACCAAGGATGAACTTTTGGAGAAACTGGCAGAGTTTTTCGTAATGCGTAAGTAGACTGACTCATAGACTGAGAGGAACTTTTTCACAATGATGGAGTTTTTGAGTGCACATCAACTGAATTTCATGCAGGCCCTGTCGGGTGTTTGCGGAGTTAGTGCGTTCCTTCTTTTGATAACAAAGGCTATTACACCTAAGAGAAGAAGAGCGCTGATTTTGATGGAATTGACTGCGATGTTCCTGCTCATTTTTGACAGACTGGCATATATCTATGCAGGCGATACCAGCCGTACGGGATATGTCATGGTCAGGGTCAGCAATTTCATTGTCTTTTTCCTGACCTCGGAAATTGTGTTTGCCTTCAATAACTATCTTAAAGTACTCCTTTGGAGTGAAAAGAAGGTACTTGTATATCCAACAAGGATAAAGATTGTGGACATTATGGCCATTGTTGGAATGGTAATGGCAGTTATAGCAGCCTTTACAGGTTTGTATTATTACTTTGACGAAGCTAACCATTATCACAGAGGTCCTTTTTTCCTGGTTTGTTACATCATACCGGTAGTCGCTCCTATAATTCAGCTTGCTTTGATTCTTCAATACAGGAAGCTTTTCAGTAAATGGATTTTTGCTTCTCTGATGCTGTTTCTTCTTGGGCCAATAATAGCATCAGTTGTTCAGCTTTTTGCTTATGGACTGTCGTTAACCAATGTAACGATGGTATTGGTGGCAGTTTTCATGTATGTTTTTGCCTACCTGGACATTAACGAGGCCATTGAAAAAGCCCATGCCAATGAGATAGAAGAATTGCTTGCCAGTCAGGAAAACGCAAAAGAACTTTTTGACAGAACCACAAGTGCGTTCATGGCAGCAATTGATGCAAAGAATGAATATACAAGAGGCCATTCGAAACGTGTTGCGGAATATGCAAGACGAATAGCCGTTATGTGTGGTAAGAATGATGAGGAGTGCGAGGAGATTTATTACTCGGCACTTTTACATGATGTGGGTAAACTTGGCCTTCCCGACTCGGTTCTTGAGAAGGGCGAGGAGATGACTGAAGCAGAGCATGAGCTTGTGAAGCAGAAAACCATCATTGGCGATCAGATATTATCAGACATCGCGGATTTCCCTTACCTTAGAGAAGCAGCCCATTACAGTCATGAAAGATATGACGGCACCGGATATCCCGATGGCCTTAAGGGGGAGGAAATACCTGAATCCGCGCGAATTGTTGCCATTGCTTCGGCCTATGACACCATGACTACGGCCAACAGCAAGAGAGACCCTATGCCTGACCAGGTTATCAGGGAGAAATTTATCAGAGAATCCGGCAAGAAGTTTGACCCCAGATTTGCGGGGCTCATTATAAGGATGATTGATGAGGACAGTAATTTCCAGATTATTTCCGGGAAAAAGCCCGAGAAACTTGTGCTGAAGGATGAGTATTTCTTTGATGAGTACAAGAAGAACATTACACCCGGAGTAGTCATTACCCACAATGTAGAGCAGATAAGCCTAAGGACCCGTCCCACCGAAAGAAAGGATGGAGAGTTCTTTGAAACCTCACTGATTCTGTTTGACTCTTACGATGGACGTGTGCATGAGAATTCGGAGTCCATTGCAACATTCAGGTATATGGAATACGGTGAAATCTGGCTCTCGGGAAACTATGTATGTACCAGCGCCAGAAAGATGGATGTGAATATAACCGAGAAGGAGCCTGAGGAGGGTGAACACGTTCATCTTTTGCGCAGAGATGACCAGTATACCATCACACTCGGAAGATACAGAGATCATCTGAAAATCAAGATTGAGAATGATTTAAAGATTATGGATATTGTTGTAGCCCTTCCCGATAACTCCAGGTGGGCATATGTGGCCTTCTCCGGCGAGCATGCTCATATAGACGGATTAAAGGTATCGAAAACCGGAGATATCTACGGCGAGGGAGATATTCCGAGAATTGCCAACGAAATTGATTTCACTGACAGAATGGAAAGCGATTTACCCAATATTCAGATTGATACCACCCGCTCCGCAGCGACAAAGGGCATACCTCTTACGGATGGACTAAGAATTGCCTTCCATACAATGAGCCTTCCTTCAGCCAACCTTATCTGGCATTGTCCCTATATCGTTATTTATCATTCTGATGACGGAAAGGTTGGAGGCCATAACAGCAGAGAATATGCGCTTATAAAGCTGAACGGTGAAAGTACGGGAATAGAGGAGTTCTCCGAGAACTCAATGAACCTTGAACAGAATGACTTCAAAGGCTGGGAAGAGTGGGAGAAGTTAAACAAGCGTGGTATGGAATGTCTGGTAACCTTCAGAAGACGAGGCAACCGTATCATCTCCATAACTAAGAATGCCGGAATTGAAATAGAAAACCTGACTGTAATAAAAGATGGTCAGACAGACATATATGTTGCCCTGACCGGTGACCAGTGTGTGCTGACGGATATAAGAGTTATGTAAGGGCGTTCTTTATATTCCGCAAATCTGATATAATAAACGGGTATGGATAAAAGAAATCTTCGTTCTAAGAAAACTATAAAAGATGCCCTGATTTTACTTTCGTCAAAAAAAGCTTTCATTGACATTTCTGTGCATGATTTGTGCAGGGAGGCAGGAATATCAAGGTCTACCTTTTACAACAACTATCATTCCCTTAACGATGTTGTGGCGGAAATAAGCTCCGAATATATGGAGAAAATTCGGGGAAAGAATCTTAACAGAGAGTTTTTTGAATCTCTTACAAGGGACGGAAATGAACTTAAGCTTCTGGTTGAAACAGGGGTGTTTGGGAGAGAATTCAGTTTTTACCTAAAAGATTTAATGGCAGGGGATGACTCCAAAGTTAAGAGGGGCACCAGAGATGATGTTTTATTAAACATTAAAACTTTGTATCACGCCTTTGGAGTGTTTGGAGTTTTGCAGAATCTCTCAAGAATGTATGGAAGCAGTTATTACGAAGCCTTCAGGTCGGAAGCGATTGATACGCTTATGGAGCTGTCCGGAACGCTGTCAAAAGAGTAGATATCGGACATGTTTTTTAAACTTGTACAATAACGTGAAACAGTGAGTTTACGCAGCCTTTTCCTTATGGTAGTATTCCATCAGGAAAGGGCTTTTTATGTTTAAAAGGAGACTAAATTTGATAGGAACAATTAAACTGCCAAAGCTATTAATCTTTGTCGCTTTCATTCTGAATTTGGGAAGAGCGGCTATTCAGCTGATTATTCCGGAAAAGGTTGCGGCCATCACTTCTATTAATCTGGGGGATGGAAACGAAGCTGTTAATCTTGCCGTAGCCACCTGTATCACACTGTTTCTTCTGGCAATCGGTGAGTTCGTGGGAGGGCTGGTTTCAACCTATATCACCCTTATCGCCAGAGCTTTAATCAGCAAAGATTTCAGAAAGGTTGTGACGAAGAAAACTTTTCGCCTCAGGGCACAGGATATTGAAGCACAAAATCCCAAGGAGTTTATCTCTCGTATTACAGCCGATACGGAGTTCGTGGGAGAGTTTCTGATTGATTTACTGGTCAATGAGATTCCAAGACTTTATTTTGTGATCAGCACTATCATCAAGGTATCACAGATGGGTAATGCATATCTTGTTTTAGGCTTTATCCTTGTAATTCCTGTTATAGTGATTGGTTCCCTCTGGTCAGGAAGTGTTTCTTATAATGCCCTGAACAGACTCCAGGCTTCAATTGCAAAACTGACAGCAATCCTTGCAGAGAAGGTTAACAACATAGAAACCATTAAGGCATATAACAAGACGGAGGATGAGGTTTCTTCCGGCTACACAGCCATTGATGAAATGAGAAACGCCCAAAAGAAAAACACCTGGGCGGTTGCTTTCAATACTCTTATTTCCAATATTTTATTCATTATTCCCATGGTCATTATCATGTTAATGGGCGCCACCCAGCTTTTAAACGGCGGGGTTTCAAGAGAACAGTTCATTACTTATTTTGGCCTTGGAATCACCTATCAGACATATATCGCTGCTCATCTGACACTTTGGGTTCTTTGGAAAAGGGCCCAGGGAGCCACAAAGAGGGTTCGTCAGATTCTTCATCTTGAGGATGACTGCGGAGGAGAGATACGAAATCTTAAGGATGACAGAATTGAATTTAAGAACGTCAGCTTTTCATATGGGGACAGGACAATTCTTTCCGATGTTAGTTTTTCTATAGAGAAGGGAAGCAAAACTGCCATCGTGGGTAAAAGCGGATCCGGTAAATCCACAATACTTAATCTTATTGAAAGATTTTACCGGCCGGAAAAGGGAAGCATTCTTCTTGGGGGAGAAGATATTGAGAGGTATGAGATTACGTCATATCGATCAAACTGTGCCTATCTTCCCCAGAATGCTCCCGGCTTTTCAGGGAAAATCAGAGATATGCTCATCTATGGAACGGGCCAAAGCTTTTCCGATGAGAAACTGTATGAAATCCTTGAAAAGGTTGGGATGAAGGAAACCATAGAAGTAATGGGTGGACTGGACTACGAGGTAGGGACCAATGCCATCAGACTTTCCGGAGGACAAAGACAGCGTCTTGCTGTTGCAAGAATGCTTCTCAAGGACTCTGAAATGGTTCTGGCAGATGAGTGCACCAGCGCATTGGATCTGGCGGGCTCAATTAAGATAGCTTCTCTTATAGATGAATATGCTGCCGACAAAACCAGGATAATAGTGGCCCATAATCTGGCAACAATAAAGGACGCCGACAGAATAATTGTCATTGATTCAGGGAAGGTTTCAGATGTGGGAACCCATGAAGAACTGATGAAAAGATGCGCAGTTTATCAAAGCCTTTTGAGGGGAGAGGAGGGGAACGCGTCATGAAAAAATCGCTGAAAGAGTTATACAGAGGCAGTAATGTTCCCGTAATCAGAACCATTCTCGGATCCCTTTTCTATGTGGCAGGAACCATTGTCATAGCAACACAGGCTGATTCCATGGCAGAACTATCCGTGGGTAATTTTGACAGCATAAAGAGGATATTCGTATATGCCTTCATGTGCATCCTGGGTTATCTTTGTATGTATTTAAGCATAATTGCAGATCTGGGTTTTGTTGATCTGGCAACCGGCATAAGGAAAAAAGTCTGGAAAAAGACCATGAACCTGCCCTATCGATATTTTGACAGGGAAGGGCCAAACCATGTAATAAGCCGTATTACTTCAGATCCTGAGTACTCATATCAGCCTTTTAAACTTTTGCAGATGTCGTGTACATTAATTGCCTTTCTTCTAATGGTTTTTGTCAGCGACGCTGCAGTTTATGAGCTGGCTTTTGTACTGGTTCTGGGATTCATCATAACAATGGTTCTTATGTTTGTTGCGGCAAAATACAGCGAACGGGGAGCTACTTATACCACGGCAAAGCTGGCAGAATTGACGGCTTTTCTTGCTGAGCGTTTTAATCGCATGAGATTTATTAAAGCCATGAACAGCGAAGAAAAGGAAACAGATGAAGCCTTCGAATATATAGACAGAAAGTACGAGGCGGACAAGTATAATGCCATGGCTCTCACCATGGCTCAGTTCGGGCAAAGCTTTATCACATTTATTCTCTTTGTGGCTGCCTTTTTGTTTGGAGCCTTCATGATCAAAAACGGCAGTTTGAAATCTACTACTTCGCTGGCAATATTCTATGCCTATGGAGGAAACCTTGCTCTGATTTTCAGGTTCTTTGCACAGTTTCCTACAGTTTTTGCCGCCACAAAGGGCGGAAGCGGAAAACTGATTTCAATCCTTCGTGAACATGAAGAGATACTTGATGATGGAAGGAATGAAGCCGGAGTACAGGGAGACATTTCGCTTTCAAATATCTCTTTTAAATACGAGGATAGAAAGGTATTGGACGGTGTCAGCCTTAGAATTCCAAAGGGTAAGGTAACGACCATCGTGGGCCCTAACGGCAGCGGCAAGTCCACCGTGCTCAAAGTAATAGACAGAATTTACGGGGACTTTGACGGAAATCTGCTTATGGGTGAAGAGAACAGCAGAAATGTACCTTTGAAGGAATGGCGAGATAAATTCGGTGTGGTTGGCCAGAACGCTTCAATGTTTGAGGGAAGCATTAAGGACAACATTTTATACGGTGCTACAGAAACAGGTCCCGAAGAATTGAATGCGGTTATTAAGCTTGTGGGGCTTGAAGGGATAATTGATAAACACGGAGAAGGACTGGATTTTAATGTGGGTCCCAATGGTGAAAAACTGTCTGGCGGTGAGCAGCAGCGAATTGCCATAGCCAGGGCTATGCTTAGAAATCCGGAATATCTGATTCTTGATGAGGCAACTGCAAATCTTGATACTGTTACGGAAAAAGAAATTAAAAACAGTATCATGGCGCTGATGAAGGGAAGAACATCCATAGTTGTAACCCACAGCTATGAGATGGCTAAAGAATCCGACAATTTGATAGTGATGAAGGACGGCAGGGTGGAAGATCAGGGAGAACCCGGCGAGGTTCTTATGAGAAATGAGTTTTACAGAGACTTTGCCAATGCATATAACAAACAGGAGGGCAGTATATGTTTTTAAAATATATCGAATGGATTAAACTCCTTGGAGACATGAAGAGATATCAGAAGGTTGACGATTACAACGGACAGATTAAAGCCAACCATCTTTATAAGTTTTATCCCGAGGGCGGGGTTTGCTCAGACGGAAGCCCATACCATGGCCTTTTCAGAAAGGGAAATGAAAACAAACTGATTATAGCGTTGGATGGAGGAGGTTTGATTTTTGACAAATTATCAGCCGCATATCCTTCCGAGGACGAATATGTAGAGGGCACCCTTTCTTTCTATGATTCCTACTGTAAACCCTCCAAAGACGCTTTCGCCAGACTGGGCCTGTTTCATGAGAAATGCAAGAAGAGCCCTTTTTACGGGTGGAGTCTTTTATATGTTCCCTACGCCAACGGAGATTTGCATGCCGGAAGAGGAACCTTTGAATATACAGATACTGAAGGGAAAAACCGAACCTTCTACGCTCACGGAAATATTAATCTGAATTCCTGCATTGATTTCATTAAGGGTATTTGCCCCAATCCGGATCAGCTGGTGGTGGTGGGATGCAGTGCCGGAGGCTTTGGAACCGCTTTCGTGGGAAACGATATCTTAAACAGATTTCCTGATTGCAAAGACTGTACCTGCATCGTGGACGGTGCGGCGCTTGACCTTGATTACAAGGAATGTGCCGAAAATCTTTGGCAGGTACCGGATTCAATCAAAGCACAGATTAAATCCTCAAACGTAGTGGCGGATGGCCTTGAGTACATTTATGAGCATCAGAAGGACAGGGTGAAGATTGGATATCTGATTTCCATAAAGGATGGGGTCCTTACCAGATTTCAGAATTACATTGATACGAGAAAGGAAATGGGCTGGCCCCCTGAAGCAACGAAAAGGATGCATGAGATCATTTCCGACACCGTTATACGACTTAAAGAATCTGTTCCAAACATCAGCTTCTTTCTGTATGACTATAATTTTAACGATATAAACGGCAAACCGGTTGAGTTTAATGGAGCCAATTCTCACTGTTGCCTTTGGGTTCCTGAATTCATGCGTTTTAAACGTGAAGGCTATACGGGAATTCAATGGCTTAAGGGTGTTGTGAAGGGAGAAACCATAAGAATAGGAGATAGTCTTATAAAGGAGGCGTCATGTCCGAAAGATTCTATTTGATGAATGGCTGGCGCTTTAGCGAGAGCTTTTCATCTGAACACATGCTTCCGGAATATGACGATTCCAAATTTGAGGAAGTTCGAATCCCTCATACGGTTAAGGAAACACCCTTTAATTACTTTGATGAAAGCATATATGCCACGGTTTCTTCCTACAGGAAAACCTTTACCCCTCCCAATGAATGGAAGGGAAAGAGTGTGGGGCTTACCTTTGAAGGAGTGGCCCATGAAAGCACATTATACATAAACGGTGAGGAAATCCTGACTCACAGATGCGGATATACGGCTTTTACTGCAGATGTGTCGGATAAACTGATATATGGTGGGAAAAATCTTATATCTCTCAGAGTAGACAGCAGAGAAATCCTTAATCAGCCTCCCTTTGGCTTTGTCATTGATTATATGACCTATGGGGGCATATACAGAGATGTGTATTTCTCGGTAAGGGAAAAATGCCATATAGAGGATGTGTTTTTGTACTCGGATTTTACCGGGGAAGATGTAAGATTAGGAGTAAAAATTACTCTGTCCAAAGAGTGCGTCTCAAAGCTTGGAGAGCTTGAGATTACAGGGCTTATTGATGGAAAAGAATTTGCTTCTTTTACGATGGAAGAGCTTTGTGAGACGAAGGTTTTGAATCCCGGGGAGGTGGAACTTTGGGATGTTTCATCCCCAAAGCTTTATGACATCAGGTTTGTTCTGCGTAGGAAAGGTGAATCTGATTTCCTCGATGAAAGTGCGGTTCGTTTTGGCTTTAGAAAGTCGGAGTTCAGGGACGGAAAGTATTATCTTAACGACAAAGAACTGCGAATTCGAGGATTGAACAGACACCAGAGTTTCCCTTATGTGGGGTATGCAATGCCTGCTTCAGTCCAGGAGGAAGACGCAAGAATCCTGAAGGAGGAACTGGGGCTTAACGCTGTTAGAACTTCTCATTATCCTCAGGCCCAAAGCTTTATCTCGAAATGCGATGAACTGGGACTTCTGGTTTTTACAGAGATCCCCGGATGGCAGCATATCGGAGATGATGTGTGGAAGGAGCAGGCCATTACAAATGTAAGGGACATGGTTTCGCAGTACAGAAATCATCCCTCCATAATTCTTTGGGGCGTAAGAATTAACGAATCCGTAGATGATGACGTTTTTTACAGGAAAACAAATGAAGTGGCAAGAACTCTTGATCCCACAAGGCCCACAGGTGGTGTCAGAAACATCAAAAAAAGCAGCTTCTTAGAGGATGTCTACACATACAATGATTTCGTTCATGACGGAACAAACGAAGGCTGTGAGCCTAAGGCGAAGGTGACCCCGGATGTGAACAGGCCATATTTGATCAGCGAATATAACGGCCATATGTATCCCACCAAGAGTTTTGACCCGGAGGAACAGAGAAGGGAACATGCATTAAGGCATGCCAATGTGTTGAACGCAGTGGCGGGACAGGCGGACATTGCGGGTTCTTTTGGATGGTGTATGGCAGATTACAATACCCACAAGGAATTTGGAAGCGGCGACAGAATCTGCTATCACGGCGTTCTTGATATGTTCAGGAACAAAAAGCCGGCGGCCTACATATACGGCGCTCTTTCAGATAAGCAGGATGTGCTTTATCTTTCTTCTTCCATGGATATCGGCGAGCATCCGGCGTGCAACAGGGGTAAAATCTGGATTATCTCCAACGCAGACAGCGTAAGGATGTATAAGAACAACTGCTTTATTAAGGAGTATTTTCCAAAGGATTCGGAATATAAGAATCTAAGCCATGGTCCCATAGCAATTGACGATTTTATCGGAGATGCAATAGAGAAGGGAGAGGTGGGAAACAGTAAGTATAAGGCTTTGCTCAAGGAGTTTCTTAACCTGGTGGCTGTTTACGGAATGAGTCATGCACCAAAGCTTTTGTATGCTCTAATGGCGAAACTGGTGTTTTTACACAGAGTAAACCCTTCGAATCTCGTTTCTTTGTTTAACAGGTATGTTGGAAACTGGGGAGATGCTTCCACAGAGTACATGTTTGAGGCAATAAAGGATGGAAAGGTGGTAAAAACCCTTGTGAAGAAGCCTTCAACGGGACTGCACCTTGAAGTTCTTATAAGCAAAAGGGAACTTGTTGAAAGAGAAAGCTATGATGTCGCTTCGGTACGCATACAGGCTGTTGATGAAAACGGGAATGTTGCCGGCTTTTTCGGTGAGCCTGTTTCGTTGGAAACATGGGGTCCCATTGAAATAATCGGACCGAAGATTGTGGGACTTAAAGGCGGAATGGCGGGAACCTATATTAAAAGCACTGGGGCAGGAGAAGGAAAGCTGACAATTTCAAATTATCAATGCGAAAGTGTCAGTGTAGAGTTTAGTGTTAAAAAGGTGTTGGAATTTTAGTCCAACACCTGATTTTTTCTTTAGAATTTATTGACAGAGCCTGAGAATACGCTATAATCAAAGACGACGGGGTTTAAGATTAACACACGAGTATATTTAATTAATTTTTCTTGGAAGGGAGAAATATATAATGGGTCGACGCATACTAGCTATGCTTATTTGCGTAGCTCTAATTTTGGGCGTGTATCACTCGCCCTCTATTAATGTGCATGCCTCAAACGACATAAACGAGGATGAGGCTGACATTGATTTACCTCTTGAAGACGAGGAACTTTGGGAGGAGATTGAGGCAGAGCCTACTGCAGTTCCTTCTGCGACTCCGACGGAAATCGTTGAAGAGCCTGTGGAGCTTGTTTCTGAAGAAACAGAGGCCGCAGAAGAAGTTTCAGATGAAGAAGTTTCAGAGGAAGAAGCTTTAGAGGGAGAAGTTTCAGAAGAAGAAGTATTACCCGAGGAAGAGGTTAAGGAGGAAGTTACGGCTCCTGCACCTTTAAGTGAAAATAAACAAATCGGAGATCTAAATATTTGCATCGATGCACCTGAAGGCGTATTCCCTGCAGGCACTTATGCTGTAGTCACAGAGATTACAAGTGCCGGGGTGATAAGCTCAATTGAAGATGCGGTTGCAAGTCAATTGTCTGATTCTCAGACTATCACTAATATCAGAGCCTTTGATATCACAATGTACGATGCCGCTGGCAATGAAGTACAGCCTGATACCGATAAAGGCGTCGTTAATGTTTCCATTAAGAACATTAATACAATTGAAGCCATAACAAACCCCGATAAGGACATGGAGGTATTCCATGTTGAGGATTCCTTTAACGGAGTAAACGCTGTTGACACCACAGTACTGGCAGGAGAAGTATGCTTTGAAGCAGAACATTTCTCGCCCTATGCGGTGGTTTCCATTGAGGATAATCAGAAGGATCCCGTCAATAATGTGATTGAACCTCAGGCCCTGATTAAGGCAATTACTCTTGGAATTGTTAACAAGGATAACACAGTGACTCCGCTTAGCTCTTCTGGAATTAATAAGATAGCTTTAGGCGACAAAATAAGGGTTACCTATGAGTTCAACGAACCTATGGTTATAAATGCCGTTAGGGACTCCTACGGAATGGGTGATGGCTATCATGTCATGAAGGGGGAAAACTATGCGCTCCCTGACCTGCCCGAAGAACTTAGAACTTCAAGCGGGTATTCCATTGATGTAAAAAGCAAAAAAATGCTTGGGCAAATAATAATAGATGCCAACGGCAAATCTGAATTAAAGATTGATGACACATTCATTGATCAGGAAAAAGCAACCAATATTTCTGCATTTGTTGATTTAAGTCTTAATCTATCCAAGGAGGTTAATGGGGATAAGGACAGCTACGAACTTACTCTGGGAGGCCAGAAATATAATATAAAAGTTGCTGACTTTATGCCTCAGCCACCCAAGGTAACCAAGGAAGCGTCAAGCTATGATGAAGCTACGGGAGAGGTTACCTGGACTGTAACTGTCAAGAATGACGCGAAACCTATAGAATACAAGGATGGTCTTTCATTCAAGGACACATTCAGCAAGGGCCAGTCCTATGTTAAGGATTCACTGAAGGTTGTAGGAGGAAGTTCCATTACTCCGGATAGTGCGTCAGATTCATCTATAAGCTGGAAGTATAAGGATAATACTGCAAACAAAGAAACCAAGTTTGAGTATAAAACACTGGTTGATTTCCATGAGCTTACTTATAAAAAGAATACCAGCGGAAGTACTCCAACACAGATATCCAATAATATCAGTGTAAATGCACCGGCTACAGACGATTACGAAAAACTTTCATTGACAGCCAAGGCTGAAAAGACTGTTTCCAAGACTATGAAAAACTGGGTAACCAAATCCGGAACAAAAGTTGATGGAAACGGAAAAGCCATATGGACAATTACGATACATAATAATGGATTCAGACTTCAGAATGTTGTTCTTCACGACACCATTCTTGCTGACACTGATATTACCATAGACGAAAGCACCATAAAGGTAATAGATAATATCAGCAAAGCGGATGTTGAATTTGAACACAAAATTGTAGGAGATGAGCATCAGCTGATTTTCAAAAATGATATGGCAGGTGACGCTGAATACATTGTCACTTATGAGACCACGATTGAAAACTATGCAACTTATTTAAAGAAGAACCATAAGATTCCTGAGAATAAAGCGTGGCTTGAATATGATTATGATGCCACAGGAAACGGTCCTGCCAAGAGTTTTAAAGGCCCCGATATCGGAGAGAAGTTTCAGGGTGACGATGTTTACGCAAAGGCTGCCATAGAGAAATCTCCTAAGGGAATAAACAGAGTTAACCATACTATGGATTGGGAGGTTAAGATAAACAATACCAAACGAGAGCTTACAGACGTAAAGGTTACCGATGTGCTGCCTGAAGGACATGTTTATGAAAGTGTAAGCTCGGTAACAATTGGAAATTCCGGCGCCACCGAGGGTGTGGATTATACAATTGATGTAGCTGCTTCAGGAAAGGAATTTACCATTGATTTTGGTGATAATGTTAAAGGATTCAGTGCTTCCTTTAGGGTCACCACTAAACTTACACCTGAAGAGAGCAAAATCTGGGCAAGCAATCAGACTGAATCGTACACAAATACGGCAACGATTTATTCAAAAGAAAGCGGCTTGGATAATGAGCCCGTTACGGATACCGCTACTCAGAAATATGACACTGTAGTTTTGGAGAAGGCAGCGGGAGCATATAACTATGACACTCATGAAATCCATTACACCATAACCGTTAATAAGTATGGAATGCCATTAACGGGAGTGCTTGTAACAGATGAGCTGATTCCGGAACTTGAGTATGTGACCGATTCATACAAAAGGAATGGTACACCTGACTCGGGAGTTACTGTAAACGGAAACAAACTTGTATTTAATCTTGGCGATATAAATGAGAAAACAATGGTTGAATTTGATGCCAGGGTTCGAGATGGCGCTGTTTTTGCCAATAATCGGGATGACATTGAAATAACCAACGAAGCTTCTGTTAAAAGCAATGAATATACTACAGATACATCTGTAAACTGCTCAACTAAGTTTAATAACAAAGTAATAAAGAAGAGGGGCGAGATTCGTCCCGGCTCCCCTGAACTTGTTGACTATACCGTTGACCTGAATGTGGCTAAACAGAATTTATATAATGGGGCGATAGGAGAAGTTGTCATAGAGGATACTATCGGAGCCAGCCTTTCACTTCAGGATGGTACGGTTAAACTGTATAAGGCTAACGTTGATCCTACAGACGGAAGTCTTACATATGTCGGAGAACCCGTTGATACAACTATCAGAATTGATCGAAGCAAATCGAGGACTGTTCTCCAGGTTGTAATCCCGAATGACGGCGGCGGTAACGCTTACGTCCTTAAGTACATTGCCAAAGCTGTTAATGATAAAGCGGATGATTTTTCAAATAACGTTGTTCTTAAAGGCTATGGGGACTCGTCGTTAAACAGCAGTAAGAAGGATTATACGAAGGCTGCTTTTTCTTCGGTAGATTTTGATCAGTACGTGTATTGTATTTCGGAGTTAAGAGATAAGAATGGAAATAATCTTATCAAATCCGGAGCTCACTTTGAACTTTTGGATCCTGCAATTGCCGGTGACAATAAAGTCGTAGATGAAGCAGACAGCAATGCCGATGGTGTGATTATCTTTGTCGGTAACGGAGATTTAAAAGAGAATTACACATATCTACTTAGGGAGACGGATGCTCCGGAAGGATACGAAATTCCTATAGAGTTACAAACCGGCATGGAAGTTACCACTCCCGATAAAAAAGGTTATAATGCGGCAAAGAATCATAAGAGTGAGAACCAGGTTTATAACTCAAAACCTTCCCGTGAGATAACCTTTGAACTCCTTAGCGGAAAGGATAAGACAACGGATCTTACCAAGATGGGTGATGATCCCAAACCTGTTAAGATTTCTGTATTAAAGGATGGGGTGGAAGTCTGGAATTCAGATAGTTCTACTCCTTTCAGGGCCATATATGGTACAGAATATGAGGTCAAAGAAAGCAAGACACCCTTTGGTTATAAGGGAGAATCTGTAACCGGATATAAATTCATGATTGATGAAACGGACCCTGCACATGAGCTAAAGATTACATCGGGCTCATCTGAAACTGGGGTCGTTACAGGTGATAAAATCACCATGTATGATTCACCTTATGAGAGCTTGGCTATTAAGGTAAATGATATTTCGGCAGCTCAGGGTATGTACCTTAAGGGAGCAAAGTTCACTCTTAAAAAAGGCGGTACAGTCGTAAAGGAGTGGGTGAGCGACGGTGATTTTAAAACAATTGAGATTCCGGAGGGTGATGGTTACGAGTTAGAAAGAGTAACTGAACCCACAGGTTTTGCCAAAACAACAAAGGTGCTTAAGTTTAATGTGGAGAAAGATGCTTTATCCGGAGAGCTTAAGGTTGTGGTGCCTACGAAAGCAACACCCACACTTGAGGTGGATGGGGATAAGATTATAGTTTCTGAGGAAAGTGATGATTCTGCAAAGAAAGCTCTTGATGATACAGAAAAGGCTAAGCTTTCCCTTCCTGCAGAGATATCAGAACTGGCCCTGACTCCCTTCGTATTTAAGGACGGAGTACCTTCAAGTGTAGCTGATACGCCGGAGTGGACGGGAACAGATGCAAGCACCATGAAGCTGTCTCCCCAGGTGCAGTATCTTCTTACAGTTACAGACAAGTCAGGCAAGAAGGTTACTAAGATTGCAATGATTAACGAGAAGGGAGAACTGGTTGTAAGTGACTATATCCCTCCCAAAAAGGCGGCGCCTGCACCTGCTAAGAGTTCAAGTTCCGGCGATTCATCTTCAAGCAGCGATGATGATGATAAGAACGCCAAGAAGAAAGAGGCACCTAAGGAAGAGAACAAGCTGGTCGAAGAGAAAAAGACTGTTACCACAGTTAAGACGAAACCAAGATTCGGCAAGGTCAATAAAGATAGATTTAGACTTGCCAAGACCGGAGGCTTTATGGGTACCATGGCCGGATATGGTGCCGGATACGGCTTGATTATTGCAGGTGCTCTTATGGTTATATGCAATAAGAAGAAACGTAAGTAGTTATGAAACGAAGAAGTATTTTTAGATTTATTGGTTATATGTTTATCACTGCAGGTGTTCTGCTGATACTCGGATGCCTGTTCATTAATATCAAGCAGCAGATAATGCGAAAGGTGGCGCTTGAAGAGTTTAAGACCAAAATTGAAGAGGCTTATAATTCAGAGGAAACATCTGAAGAAGGCAGTGAACCTGAAATAATTCCCGGTGGAAACGAAGCAGTGGAGGGGGACATTCTTTACATATTAAGAATCCCCTCCATCGATTCCGAGAATCCTGTCAGAGAGGGCGTCAGTATGGGAGTCCTGGAAGACGCTTTAGGTCACGAGGAAGACACCGCTTACATTGGCGCCAAAGGAAACTGCGTTATAGCAGGACATAGAAACTATAACTTCGGACAGTTTTTTAACAGACTTGATGAAGTTCAGGTAAATGATCTAATATATGTGGATACAGCGAAACAGACTTTTTCATATGTGGTGACGGATATAAAGGTTGTGGAACCCACGGATTTGTCAGTGCTTGAACCCACAGATGAAGAGATTCTTACGTTATACACCTGTACACCCATATATATCGCGACTCACAGACTCGTGATTACTGCGGAAAGAATTGGATAAGTACATTTATTGAGTGCAAAGTGGGACATCCCCACTTTGCGCTTTTTGTTTGGGGGCAAAGAGTTTAGAGCCAAGGATATATGAATGCTGGTTAAAAAAATTAAATAAAAGTTAATATCTGTTCACTACCATTTGCCGTATCCGGAGAATATAATGAGGACATAACCGGTTAAGATAATTATGCAGATGGAGGTAGTTATGCAGATAAATGAAGTTATAAGAAAATATAGAAAACAGATCAACATGACCCAGGAGGAGATGGCCAACCGACTTGGAGTGTCGGCACCGGCTGTTAACAAATGGGAAAGCGGAGCCTCAATGCCTGACATATCGCTTTTGGCTCCCATAGCCAGACTTCTTCACGTTTCTTTGGAAGAGTTGCTCTCATTTAAGAGTGAACTTACGGAAGTGGAAGTAGCGGGAATCGTTGCTGAGATATCCGGAATGCTTGATAAGGAACCTTTAGACACTGTGTTTCAAAAGATGGTGGAAACAGTAAGAGAATATCCAAATTCGGAAACACTTACCTATTCCCTGGCGTCAATGCTGTCTTGCAGGACGCTTATACTAAGTAACGAGGAACGAGATAAGTACTTCGGATGGCTTCAGAATTGCTTTGAGAATCTTCTTTCAAGCGAGAATCAGGACATGAAAATGCACGCAGCGGAATCTTTATATGCGCTGTTCATACTTAAAGAACAATACGATGAGGCTACCAAGTGCCTTGACTATTTTTCGCCGGAAAGTCCCGAGAGGAAAAGAAAGCTTGCAACAATCTATTCTCATACAGGCAAGTATGAGGAAGCGTATAAGATAATGGAGGAATCTCTGTTTTCAGATTATCAGAGTATGAGTGTTACTCTACATGAGATATACGGGATAGCCATGAAAACCGAGAACTTCGAGAAGGCCCGTGCAATTCTTGAAAAAGAAGCCGGTCTCGCTGAACTTTTCGAGATGGGAGAGTACAATAAGTACGCCGGCAAATTCCATTATGCGGTTGCAATGAAAGATGCAAAGCAGACTCTTGAATTAATGGATAAGCTTATGACTCATTATGATTCATTAATGGATTATGTTAAGTCGCCATTGTATGAGCATATGACCTTTGCCAATTCCAATCCTGCCGTTTTGGAGGGCATGAAAACGGCTCAGTTGAATCGTTACCTAGAGGATGATTCCTTCCAGTTTGTAAGGGAGTCCCCGGGCTGGGAAGATTTCAAAATGAAGTGGTATAAGGCGTATTGATTGGTGATTTCAAAGGCAATATAATTAAAGGTGTAACTGCAAAAAAAGTCTGAGAGGGGCAATTGATGAACAAAACACCCAACACACAGGATGAACGCCTTGATTATCTTGTGGATGCTTTTAAAGAAGATTCGGATGACTATAAGCAATTGGCTGTACCCGAACGTGTGGAGGAAAAACGGAGGATTCTCCGTTCCCTTATGAACATTCGTATGCCGGGAGAACTTCGTGAAGATGTGCTTAGAGTGCAGGATGAATATCTGAAAGAGCGCGCAGCCGAAAAGGGTGTGGTGCAGCTTTCAGATATCCCGGTAATCAGAGACGGATTATCCATATGGCAGGGAGACATTACGAGGCTTGCAGTCGATGCCATTGTAAACGCAGCAAATTCTCAGATGCTCGGATGTTTT
Organism: Lachnospiraceae bacterium G11; assembly: GCA_900103495.1. Lineage (GTDB taxonomy): Bacteria > Bacillota > Clostridia > Lachnospirales > Lachnospiraceae > G11. The sequence goes on from FMWZ01000004.1 coordinate 47,478, forward strand.
GTTCCTATGCATAATTGCATTGATAACTGCATTCATACTTTTGCGGGAGTCCAACTTAGGGCCGAGTGCAACAGGAAGATGAATAATCTTAGAATGAGATATGGCGGGAACTACGAGCAGCCTACTGCACTTCCTATGATTACCGAGGGATATAATCTTCCTGCAAAGAAGGTTATTCACGTTGTGGGGCCCATAGTTCATGGCTCGCTAACCAAGCAACACGAGGAATTACTTGCATCTTGTTATAAGTCATGCCTTAATCTGGCGGCCGAGAATGGTGTTGATTCAATAGCTTTTTGCTGTATCTCTACGGGAGTATTCATGTTTCCTAATGAGAGAGCGGCTGAGATAGCGGTGGACACGGTGGAAGGCTGGCTTAAAGAAAACAACAGCCATATGAGAGTGATTTTTAATGTTTTCAAAGATGAAGATTTGGAGATATACCGTAGATTATTGCAGTAGGGGATTATATATGGAAAATGAAAACGCCACATATAGTTGTAAAGAGCCACGGGTTAGTGTTATAATATGCGTTGCTAATTCGGGGCTCTTTTTATCTTTGAAGGGCTGTAAATAAGAAAAGTGTCAGAGAAAAATTAAGGAGATTTATATAACATGAAGCTTGGAATCGTGGGTTTGCCCAACGTCGGCAAGTCAACTTTATTTAATTCACTTACAAAGGCAGGAGCTCAGGCGGCAAACTTCCCGTTCTGTACAATTGACCCTAACGTGGGTATTGTTGCGGTGCCTGATGAAAGAATTAAACTGCTTGGGGAGATGTACAACTCCAAGAAGGTAACTCCCGCAACAATTGAGTTCGTTGATATTGCAGGACTTGTTAAGGGTGCTTCCAAAGGTGAAGGCCTTGGAAACCAGTTCCTTGCAAATATTAGAGAGGTTGATGCAATCGTACATGTGGTACGTTGCTTCGAGGATTCAAATGTCATCCATGTTGACGGAAGCGTTGACCCTCTTCGTGATATCGAGACAATTAATTTCGAGCTTATTTTCTCCGACCTTGAAGTTTTGGAAAGAAGACTTTCCAAGGTTTCAAAGGCTGCAAGAATGGATAAGAGCCTTGCAAAAGAAAATGCTCTTTTAGAGAGATGCAAAGCACATCTTGAAGCAGGTAAGATGGCCAAGACCATGGAAGATTTGGACGAGGATGAACTTGCTCTTATGAAGGAATTCAACTTCCTTACATATAAGCCTGTAATATATGCTGCTAACGTTGCTGAAGATGAAGTTGCCGATGACGGCGCAAGCAATGCATACGTAGCAAAAGTAAGAGAGTATGCAGCGAAAGAAAACAGCGAAGTATTCGTTATCTGTGCTCAGATTGAGCAGGAGATTTCAGAGCTTGACGATGATGAGAAGGCTATGTTTTTGGAAGACTTAGGTCTTAAAGAGTCAGGTCTTGAGAAGCTCATCGCTGCAAGCTATAAGACCCTTGGACTTATGAGTTTCCTTACCGCAGGTGAGGACGAGACCAGAGCCTGGACCATTAAGATCGGTACTAAGGCTCCTCAGGCAGCCGGAAAGATTCACACTGATTTCGAGCGAGGATTCATTAAGGCCGAGGTTGTTAATTACAAAGATCTTCTTGAGACAGGTTCCCTTGCTGCAGCAAGAGAGAAGGCCATGGTTCGTATGGAAGGAAAGGATTACGTTGTTCAGGACGGAGATGTAATTCTCTTCAGATTCAACGTGTAAGATATAGGGAAGAGAAGAGTATGATTCGTAGAGCTAAAGCAGGAGACCTTAACAGAGTAAACGATTTGCTTCATCAGGTGCTTGAGGTGCACGCAGATGGACGCCCGGATATCTTTATTCATGGAACAAAGAAGTACACGGATATAGAGATACTTGATATTTTTGGAGACGATAATACACCGGTTTTTGTCTATACAGATCTGGCCGGAGTAGTTCAGGGTTATGCCTTCTGTAAATTTGAAGAAACAAAAGGCGTGACAAATCTGCACGACATGCTTACATTATATATAGATGATATTTGTGTTGATGAGAAGTGCAGAGGACAGCACATTGCTACTGAGCTTTACGAGCATGTTGTAAAGTTTGCAAAGGAGAGCGGTTGCTACCGAATCACCTTGAATGTGTGGGAGACCAATCCTACAGCGAGAAAGTTCTATGAAGCTATGGGCATGAAACCCCTTAAGACCACCATGGAGACCATCCTGTAAAACAAAACAAGATTATAAGTAACAGAAACTAAGGAGACAAGGAAACTTGTCTCTTTTTTTGTTCAAAAATCACTATTTCCACTTTTTTATAATTCCGGGTGGAAAAAGTTTAACTTTTGTGGAATGGGTGCTATCAGGTGGAAAACGTGTGATTGTTGAAAAGGGTTTCTTTATATAGGATGGCCATAGAGCAACACGAAAAAAGGAGGAAGGGCTTTTGAAAAAAGGAGAACGGAAACGAAGGATATTAAAGGAGATAAAAACAAATAAGTTTCTCTATTTAATGTTTCTTCCGGTTTTAATCTGGTACATAATTTTTGCTTATGTTCCTATGGGAGGAATTACCATTGCCTTCCAGAAGTACAGCGTGGTTAAAGGAATACTGGGAAGTAAATGGGTTGGGTTTAAAAACTTCCAGACCCTCTTTGCAGATCCTTATTTCTTCAGACTTTTGAAGAATACATTACTGATAAATATATACGGAATAATATTTGGATTCCCGCTTCCTATCATATTGGCAATTGCCTTTAACGAAGTGAAAAACAAGCACTTTAAGAAGATTACCCAGACTATATCTTACTTACCTTACTTTATCTCGGTGGTGGTTGTGGCTTCTATGCTTATCCAGTTTCTCTCTACCGAGGGTGTAGTCAACGGCATTTTACAGGCCATGGGAAAAGAACCCATTTTCTTTTTGCAGGAGGCCAAATACTTCCGGTTTATTTACCTGGCAAGTGATATCTGGCAGGGCGTAGGTTTCTCGGCAATCATATACCTTGCGGCCCTGTCGGGCATCCCCCAGGAACAGTATGAGGCAGCTACAGTTGATGGTGCCAATAAATTCCAGAAGATGTTATACATTACAATTCCCTGCCTGATACCGACCATCGTAATGATGTTCATTATAAGACTGGGAAGCGTTATTGCAGTGGGACATGAGAAGATAATCCTTCTTTATAATCCGCTGACATATGAAACTGCCGATGTATTTAACTCCTATGTATACAGGGTGGGATTGCAGGATATGAAATACAGTTATGCACAGGCTGTTTCACTTTTCCAGAATGTGGTTGGTTTCATTATGGTATTTACCGCCAATAAGATCACCAGAAAACTTGACGGAACAACACTGTGGTAGGAAGGAGCATGAAGATGAGGTCAAAAATAAATGCTGGCGAGAAGTTATACGTCTTCTTTTGCTACTTCTTTATCATTTTACTTTGCGTTACTATTCTATATCCCTTTATATACATGGTTTCGGCTTCCCTAAGCTCCACGACCGCAGTAATGAGAAACAAAGTCGTGTTGTGGCCCGTGGAGTTTACTGCGGAAGCTTATAGGGTTGTGGCACAGTACAAGGGCATATGGACTGCATATGCAAACACTGTATTCTACACGGTCGTAGGAACTCTTATAAACCTGGCTTTCACAATTCTTGCAGCTTACCCATTGTCAAAGAAAAGATGGGGTGCAAGAAAGTTAATGTCTTTCATCCTGGTATTTACCATGTGGTTTGGAGGCGGACAGATTCCTTTCTATCTGACGATGAAGAATCTTGGCCTTCTGGATTCAAGAATAGCGGTTCTGATTTACGGAGCGGTGAGCGCTTATTACGTAATCATTTTCAGAACGCATTTTGAAAGCCTGCCGGATTCATTGGAGGAGTCAGCGAGAATTGAAGGCGCAAACGACATCACCATATTAATGAAAATCATGATTCCCCTTTCGAAACCTATAATGGCAGCCATTGCACTTTATTACGCAATCGGAAGATGGAACTCTTATTTCTGGGAGATGATGCTTATTCAGGATGAAAAGAAACTCCCCGTACAGGTCATCCTGCAGAGAATTGTAATTAACAGTCAGCTCAGTGAAGATGTAGCATCGGCCCTTACAGCAGGCCAGCAGTCCTTCCCCATGACTATTAAATTCGCAGCTATCGTTATCACAGCATTGCCCATCATATGTATTTACCCGTTCTTACAGAAATACTTTGTAAGTGGGGCGTTGGTAGGCAGTGTTAAAGAATAAAACACAAAACATTTTTAAACACAAAGGAGGAAGAACATGTTTAAGAAAAAGTTATTATCACTTGCCCTTGCATTAACAATGGTTGCAGGATTGTGTGCATGCGGCAGCACAGATTCATCAGCACCCGCAACGGAAAAAACCGAAGAGGTCTCAGAAGCAGCAGGAGCTGAAGAAACAGCAGACGCTGAGGTTGCAGAACCTGACCTTTCTGAGAATGTTGAGTTTTCAATTTTTATTCCCAGCAGAAAAGCAGATGCTCTTTATGACGAGAACACCTTGACCCTCAAGGCTCTTGGCGAAAAGATGAACGTTACCTTTGATATTGACACTGTTATTAACAGCGAGGCAAAGGCAAAACTTTCAAGTATTATCTCATCCGGAGATATTCCTGATATCTGTGCAGGAAACATGAGCATTTTAAAGCAGTTTGGAAGAGATGGTGCATTTGTTGCCCTTGATGAACTTATCGACGACAAATATCCCAACTTAAAGAAATACGTACTTGATGATCCCGAGGTTATGGCTCAGTGCGTATCATCAGACGGTCATCTTTATGTAATTCCCATGCTTACAGCAATGAGAACAGCCATGGGTTACATGATTCGTCAGGATTGGCTTGATGAACTTGGACTTGAGAGACCTGAAACAATTGATGACTGGTACAACGTTCTTACAGAGTTTAAGAAAGCAAAAGGTGTTGCACCTTTATTCTTAGACAGAGCCTGGGAATTATACTACAACAACTTCTCAGATGCCTGGGGAGTAGAGCTTAATCCCAACAACAGCTTCTGGACAGTTAAGGATGGCAAGATGGTATTTGCTCCAATGACGGATGAAGCAAAGGCTTATTTGACTGAGATGCAGAAGTGGTACAAAGAAGGACTTATCGATCCTGAATTTATTACTCGTGAGGATACATGTAACTACCACGTATTAAATGACCTTGCAGGAGCAGGCTGCTACTGGACAGGATACCTTGCAGGCTTTAATGAGAACGAAGAGGTAAAAGCCAATGATCCCAATACCAACTGGCAGGTAATTAATCCTCCTGTTCTCAAAAAGGGTGATGCACCCAAGACCTTCTCTCAGCAGGCTAAGACAGTAGGTCACTCATGGGCTATTTCCGCGGATTGCGAAAATATAGACAGAGCTCTTCAGATGTTTGAATACGTATACTCAGATGAAGGCTCCATGCTTTTCAACTTCGGTGAAGAAGGATACAGCTATGAGTACGTTGATGGTGTTCCCAAATATACACAGATGGTATATGATTTCGGCTCAACAGCATGGGTTCAGTCCAACGGCTTACAGGCATTAATCGGTATGAGACAGCTTCCTGATTATGAGAAGGCTCAGTGTGCAAGCGACGACGCATGCAGGCAGCTTTTCTACTATGACGAGAATGATTTGTTCTATCCTTTGAACCCTACACTTACTCTTGACGAGGATTCTCAGGATGAGTATGACGCAATCATGGGTGCTGTAGCTACTTATGCTGAAGAAGAAATGCTTAAGTTCTTCACAGGCGCAAAGAGCATGGATGAGTATGATCAGTTTGTTGAAACTCTCAAGTCAATGAATATCGAGAGGGCAACAGAACTCCAGAACGAAGCATATGAAAAGTATGCAGCTAACTTTAAATAAGACCTATGTCAAAGATTAGAATTAGAACAATTTCTTCATTGGAAAAGTGCCTTGCGGATGGTTTGACTGAAAACACCAAAGAAATAAAGCATCTTTCATTACTTAAAAATGAAACCGCCTCCTTTCAGGTAGCATATCAAATGGAGGATGGATGGAATAAGAAACTTAGTTATTTTATCCGTATTGAAGGCCCTGCTAAGGACTACGTAAAAATCTTCAGGGTAATAGAGATGCCTTCCGCAACTCCGGTTCTGGATGAAGAACATGACAAGGATATTATTGGCAGCAAGTCAGGGCTATACCCTGACTTGCTACTGCCGGTTAGTGAGGATGAGGAGCTTTTCCTTACAAATCACAGACTATTAACTCTTTGGATAGACGTAGAACCAAGGGAAAGAATAAGCGGTAGATATCCTATTGAAGTTGCCTTTTATGACGATGAAGGAAATGAACTTGGAAGAGCAGGTGTTGAAATTGACATTATCGATGAATTACTCCCCAGACAGGAGATAATTCACACCGAGTGGTTTTACTGTGACACACTTATGAGTTATTATCACACATCTGCATTCGATGACAAACACTTCGAGATAATTGAGAAGTTTATGAAGAAGGCAACGGAAAATGGAATCAACATGATTCTCACGCCGGTATTTACCTATGCTCTCGATACTGCGGTTGGGAAGGAACGTCCCACAACTCAGCTTGTTAAGGCCAAAGAGATTGGAGATTCGAAGTATGAATTTGATTTTGAACTCTTTGACAGGTTTATAAATCTAGCAAAGAAGTGCGGGTATGAGTATTTTGAGATGGGCCATCTTTTTACCCAATGGGGAGCCAAGGCGACGCCTAAGATTATGGCGGAAACCAGGGAAGGCTACAAAAGAATCTTTGGTTGGGATGTGGCATCGGATGATATGAGATACTTCTGTTTTTTACAGCAGTTTATGCCAAGGCTTGTGGAAGAACTAAAGAGGCTAAAGGTGTTTGAAAGGACCTTCTATCATATCTCTGATGAACCAAGGGAGAGCAGCATAGATAACTATAAGGCGGGCTATGACTTAATCAAGCAATTTGTGCCCGAAGACAGAATCATAGATGCCATGTCAAATTACAGCTTCTATGAGAAGAAAGTTTTGAGTAAGCCGGTACCTTCAACGTCAGCCATAAAGCAGTTTATCGATGCGGGCGTAGGCGACTTGTGGACTTATTACTGCTGTGATGCAAGGATAAAACTGTCAAACAGATACTTTGCAATGCCTGCATACAGAACAAGAGTACTTGGAATCCAGCTTTATCTTTACGACATAGTGGGATTCCTGCACTGGGGTTACAACTTCTATTTCAGCCAGTATTCATTACGGCCAATTAACCCCTTTGTTCAGACAGACTGCGATGGCTTCGCGGAGTCGGGAGATGCGTTCTTAGTATATCCCGGTCCTGACGGTGAACCCTTAGACTCAATAAGGCTTAAACTTATTAGAGATGCCTTCCAGGACATAAGGGCGTTGAAATTACTTGAAAAGAAGAAGGGAAAAGCTTTTGTAAGGGATTTGATAAAGGAGGAGCTCGGAGAAATAACCTTTACGGATTATCCGAGATTTATCAAATGCTATGTCACATTTAGAGAAAAAGTAAATTGCATAATTGGGGATTAACATATGAAAATAAAAAGATTATTGGGGTTGTTTGCAGCATTTGTTTTGCTGCTTACAACGGTTGGATGTGATGTACCTCAGGTTATTATCGATGTTCCGGGAACGGAGAATGGAGGTAATAACGAGAATGGAGATAACGGAGGGACGGAGGCCCCGGGGGTAAATCCGGAGAATCCCGAGGTAAATCCGGAGAATCCTGAAGAGGGAAGTGAAACATTACAACCCGCAATCTACGATGAATTTGATGAAGGAAAATTGGATTCAGATACGTGGCTTGTGGCTTTAAGGAACTGGGGTGGATATGCGGACGCTGAAAGGACAGAACTTTATAATAACGGAGTTGTGCCTGAAAACGTTCATGTGGAAAACGGAGTTCTTGTTTTAAGTGCCCATGGTAACGAATACGAAGGTGACATTTCAGGAGTAAATAATAAGGGCATCAGGACAGGAGACGGCAAAAGATGTGGTGCCTGCATAGTGACGAAAGATTACTATGCATCCGGAGAATATGAGGTTAAAGCAAAAGTAATGCCCAACATGGGTGCGTGCTCAGCTATATGGACCTTTGAGTACGAGGAGTATTATCCGGGACAGGAAGGCTTTCAGGGGGAAGGCGAATACTATGCTGTAAATCATGAGATAGATATAGAAATGCCCGGACGCTTAAGTGAAGATGGTCCCATATCCTATAACTACGCTTTGTGCAACAGCTGGATAGGGGAAAACGAGAACGAGTATGTAAGCAACGGAAGTGAACTTCCCGGCCCTCAAAATGACGGAGAATGGCATACATATAAGTTTGCATGGCATACGGGAGATGACTCTGAGCAGGCAAGAGTAGAGTACTATGTAGACGGAAATCTTGTGTGCACAAATACCCAGTATATTCCCACAAAGGCAGGAAGGTTCTGGGTGGGAGTATGGTTCCCCAAGAACTGGGCAGGCAGTCCTGATTTTGCCGAGGGAGAAATGCTTGTTGATTATGTAAAGATTACTCCCTTTAATGAGGCAGGAGATGAGCCCCAGAACGAGACTTATCCTGACGCTGGTTATGCCGCTATAGAGGATTGCAGGGTATATGTTGACGGAAATCCCAGAAGTGAATCCGGAAACCAGAATGAAAATCCTGAAAACCCTGAAGAAGAAATTCTTACTCCGGCAATCTATGATGAGTTTACGGAGGGGAAGCTTGATTCTGAAAAATGGCTTGTGGCTATGAGAAACTGGGGCGGCTACGCAGATGCGGAAAGAACGAAGCTTTATAATAACGGTGTTGTTCCCGAAAATGTTCATGTGGAAGACGGCATGCTTATTTTAACCGCCCACGGAAACAGATACGAAGGAGATATATCCGGAGTAAACAACAGGGGAGTAAGAACCGGTGATGGAAAAAGATGTGGCGCATGTATTGTAACCAAGGATTACTTTGCTTCGGGCGAATATGAAATCAAAGCAAAGATTGTGCCCAAACTTGGCGCATGCTCTGCCATCTGGACCTTCGAATATGAGGAGCATTATCCAGGTGAAGAGGGTTATACAGGTAACGGTGATTACAGTGTGGTTAACCATGAGATTGATATCGAAATGCCCGGAAAGTCTCCCGACACAGGTGAGATATCCTATAACTATTCGCTTTGTAACAGCTGGATAGGCGAAAACGATGACGAGTATGTAAGCCAAAGAACGAGGATGCCCGGTCCGCAGAATGACGGAGAGTGGCATACATATAAATTCGCATGGCATACGGGAGATGATGATGAACAGGCAAGGGTTGATTACTATGTTGACGATACTCTTGTATGTACCAACACCGAGTTCATACCTACCAAAGCCGGACGTTTCTGGGTAGGAGTATGGTTTCCTAAGAACTGGGCAGGAGATCCTGATTTTGACGAGGAAGAGATGCTTGTTGATTATGTAAAGATTACTCCTTACCATGAGGCAGGAGATGAGCCTCAGAATGAATCATATCCTGATGACGGTTATGCAGCAATAGCAGATTGTCAGGTGTATGTTGACGGAAATCCCAGAGTTCAGACAGAAAATGAGGAGAATCCCGATGATCCGGGAGATGAAAACGAAGTGAGAGAACCAATTATTTATGATGATTTTAATGAGGGGAAACTAAATTCAGATACATGGCTTGTGGCTTTGAGAAACTGGGGCGGATATGTTGATGCCGAGAGAACTCAGTTATACAACAACGGTGTTGTGCCCGAAAATGTTCATGTAGAGAACGGAGTTCTTGTTCTCAGTGCTCACGGAGATAATTATGAGGGTGATATCTCCGGAGTCAACAATCATGGAGAACGAACCGGTGACGGCAGAAGATGTGGCGCATGTATCGTCACAAAGGATTACTATGCCTCCGGTGAGTACGAGATAAAAGCCAAGATACAGCCTAACCTTGGAGCGTGCTCAGCAATCTGGACCTTCGAGTATGAGGAGCATTATCCCGGCGAAGATGAATATACGGGTAACGGAGATTACAGCGTTATCAATCATGAAATTGATATCGAAATGCCCGGTAAATCTCCCGACACCGGAGAGATATCCTACAACTATTCACTTTGCAACAGCTGGATAGGCGAAAACGATGATGAGTATATAAGCAAGCGTACCCCTATGCCTACTGCTCAAAATGACGGAGAGTGGCATACATATAAGTTTGTATGGCATACAGGAGATGACTCTGAAGAGGCGAGGGTTGACTACTTTGTGGACGGGGTTCTTATATGCACAAACACCGAATTCATTCCGACCAAGGCAGGACGTTTCTGGGTAGGAGTATGGTTCCCTAAGTACTGGGCAGGTGACCCCAACTTTGCAGAAGGAGAAATGCTTGTTGACTATGTAAAGATCACTCCTTTTAATGAGGCAGGAGATGAGCCTCAGAATGAGACCTATCCCGATTCCGGTTATGCCGCAATAGAAGATTGCAGGGTATATGTTGACGGTAACCCCAGAAACTAGATTAAACTGAGATAGTTATCTTCGGGAAAATGAAGGATGACTGAAAGTAATCATTGGTAGTATAATTTCCTAAAAGGGGAATGTTTATGAAACACAAAATACTACCTTTGATTCTTTCAGTTGTTCTTATATTGACTTTGACTGCTTGCGATAACGCTAAGACAGTGGACAGCAAGACTAATGAACTTCCTGCTGCATCCGGGACGGATGAGCAGGTTATTTCCATTTTTCTTCCAAGCAGACGAAGCGATTCATTATATTCCATGGATACATTAACCATAGCAGAGCTGGCAAAACGTATGGATGTCACCTTTGACATCGATACGGCACCAAGTAATGGGGCAACGGCCAAGTTAAGCGTAATCGTATCTTCCGGAGAAATCCCTGATATAACGGCGGGCAATGTTTCATTATTAAAGCAGTATGGAGAGGAAGGAGCTTTTCTTGCTCTCGATGAACTGATTGATGACAGATATCCGAACTTAAAGAAGTATTTGCTGGATAACCCTGAGGTTATGGCTCAGAGCATATCTTCAGACGGACATCTTTATGTTGTTCCCATGCAGTCGGCGGTGAGGTCTGCAATGGGATATATGATTCGACAGGACATACTGGACGAATATGGACTTGAGAAACCGGTTACCATAGATGACTGGTACAAAGTCCTCTCAGAGTTCAAAAAGCACGGTGTTTCCACGCCGTTATTTCTCGATAAGGCCTGGGAGGATTACTGCCACATGTTTTCCGATGCCTGGGGAATAGAACTCACAAAGAGCAAGGACTACTTTACCGTTATAGATGGTAAAAAAGCATTTGCTCCTATCACGGAAGAATGTAGAGAGTACCTTGCCACAATGCAGACATGGTATGAGGAAGGACTTATTGATAAGGAATTCATGACCAGAGAAAACACCTGTGATTACCATGTGCTTAATAACCTGGCGGGAGCGGGATGCTATTGGAGTGGATACCTTGCGGGAATGAACGACAATCCTGAGGTTATTGCAAATGATCCTGATACAAATTGGGAGATTGTGGATCCGCCGGTATTAAATGCAGGAGATGAGCCTAGAACTTTTTCGCAGCAGGCTAAGACTGTTGGCTATGGATGGTCCGTTTCCTCGGAGACAGATAAGGCGGATAAGATTCTTGAAATCTTTGAATATGTATATAGCGATGAGGGATCGGTCCTTTTCAACTTTGGAATCGAGAATGAGAGCTTTGTAAAGAAGGGCGAGGATTATAAGTATTCGGATAAGGTTGTGGAAGAGGGAACCACTGAGTGGGTTATGAGAAACGGATGCCAGGCCTATATCGGAATGAGACAGATGCCTGAATATGAAACAGCTCAGGCGGGAAGTGATGCAGCGTGCTACCAGCTTCTCTATTATGATAATAACAATCTGTTCTATCCAATGAATCCTGTTCTTACAATGGATGAGGACTCCAAGGACAGATATGATGCCATAATGGAACCCATAATATCTTATGTGGATGAGGAACTCATAAAGTTTATTACGGGTGACAGAAGTATGGATGAATTTGACAGTTTCGTGAATAAGATTAATAGCATGGGCATAGAGGAAGCTGAGGAGCTTCAGAATGATGCCTATGAGAAATATAAATCACTTTTTTAACATAAATGGGGAATGGGGATTCCAATGTATAAACTGAAGCGAAAGCTCACCAAGTACGACACCATCTTTAACAGGCTGATGCTATCCTTTATAGGACTTGTCTTGATTGTAAGTCTTTGTATGGGAGTGGGTTATGCCGCGCAATTTTCCGGTGAATACAGACAGAAAGTGGAGATTCTTGAGCAGGAAAAGATAGAGTATCTGGGGCAGCACATGGATACTTTGTTTGGTGACTGCAATAATATCATTGTTGATCTTGCAAACATGGCTAACAGAGACGATGCTCTTAAGCACTTCTTGAATCATGGCAGCAGGAATGATTTTGACAGCATGAATACTGTCCTTAAATATCTGGAGATTCTTAACGCTCAGTACGACAAGGAAGTATCCGGTATAGAGTTCTATGTTTATCCCAATAACATGATAATTTCTTCAGCCAACGGAATCAGCTACACCGAGGAAAGCGGAACAAGTATCTCGGAAAAATTTGATGAGGCCGGAGTGGCTGTCAAGTATAACTCATCAAGCAGGTATCTTTTCACAAGGGAAGTAACTTCAAATTCCAAGACAGATAAGGTTTTGAGTTTTGGAGCACATTATCCTATTTTTGCCAAAGACATTTCCAAGTTAAAGGGATATCTGATTGTTAATGTACCCATAAAGACGCTTAACACAATGCTCCTTGAGTATGCGGACGACAATTCCGGTTTTGCGGCGTTAATTGATGAAAAGGGAAAGGTCGTAGCATTGGGAGGAGATGATTTCCTTTTTACCAAAGTACTGAATAATAAAACGGCGGAGGAATGCCCTGATATTATAAATGCTTCAATGGATGGAGCCTATAATTATGACGGGATGATTCTTATAGGCCAGCCCCTCGCTATTCCCGGGTGGAAGGTTATTTCCGTAACCTCGGCCGATGAGTATTATAAGGATATCCGTATCCTTATAAGAAGAATTGCTTTCCTTTCGCTTATTATTGCAACGGTGGGACTTGTGATTTCTTATCGCTTTGCAAAGAGAGTATATAACCCCATCGGAAGTATGGTAAATAAGCTTGATGGCCTTAAGCTTGCAAGAAAGGCCAAGGAGAACGAACTTATTTATCTTGACAGAACCATAAACGAACTTTGTGTTCTGGTTGGAAATAAGGATGAGGCTTACAAAGAAAGAGTAAATGTTGTAAGACATGACCTTGTAAGAGAGATTATCAATTCCGGAGAAATATCGGATGAGAGAATAGACAAAATTCTTGAGGAAATCGGAGACAAGAATGAGTATGTAAGCCATTTCTGCATGGTTGCCACCTTCCATGGTAAGGTTATGGGGAAGGTTGATGAGCCTACCAGAAACGCCATGACGTACAACATGACCAAATACCTTGAGGACTATGAGGACGAAGAAATGCGATGCATGTCTTTGGACCTTTATAACGGCAGGGTGGTTATAATAACTTCTTGCATGATTGACGGGGAAGACAGAATGGAGAATCTCTATACGAAGCTTAAGGACTTCGTAAAGATAACATTCAATATCGACCTTGTTGTCTGGCAGAGTGGACCGGTGTATAAGCTTAGCCAGATATCTTCGGAATACGCGAAGATATCAAGGGCAATGGAGTATGACTACTATATTCCTTACAGATACAGAATGGATCTTGCCACCATGGATGCAGAGGAAGTTAAGATGCTTCTTGGGGATAAGGACACACCAAGCTTCTTTGATCCCAGATATGATTCCTTTGGTGAGGCACTTGTCAGCAATGATGCGGAAACTGTTAAGGCTATTCTTGAGGAATACAACAAGGCGGCAATGCTTGTTCAGGGAACCTATGAATATATGAACAGCATATCCATGAGATATTTGTTCCTGTTCAATCACTTCCTTAGAGATATTATGAAGAAATCCAAGACCTATGATGATTCGCAATTGCTCTTGGAATTAACCGGTGTTTTTGATGTGGATGATTTCTGCAACTGGTTATACAAGAAGATTCTCTGGGCCTTTGAAACGGCCGAACAGAACAAGACCAACCCCACAGATAATGTAGTGGAACTGGTGGAGAAGATAGTAAGAGAACATCTTGATGAAGATATTTCTCTTGATTATGTTGCTTCGAAGGTTTACCTTGCGCCTAAGTATCTAAGCAGACTGTTTAAGGAAGAGAAGGGATTAAACTTCACACAGTTTGTTAATGACTGCAAGATGGAAGAGGCATCGAAACTTTTGACAGAGACGGATAAGACCCTGGAGGAAATCATAGCCGTGATTGGATTCAACTCCACCAACTATTTCATAAAGAAGTTTAAAGAGTCATTTGGTGTTACACCGGCCCAGTACCGCAGAAATAAGCGAATGGAGACGGTATTGTAAACCAAAAGTAGCAAAAAAATGTCACCTTGATTTCTTAATATTTTCTTAACAAAATATAGTTTGTGATCGGAAAGCCCAACACTAGATGTTGGGCTTTTTTGCATCTTTTTTGAATCGCGATTTTTGAGGAATGCCGAAAAATCGCGATTTTTTACTTGCAATGTGGGAGAAAATGGAGTAGAATAACCTTAAAAGTGGTGATAAGTGGTTAGAAGTGGTTCAAAGTGGTAATTCTTAAGAAATGATTATACCACACATTTGGAGGCGGTGATCGCTATGTATAAAGGTAAATATGTTCATACGATCGACGCCAAAGGTCGACTGATTGTTCCATCGAAGTTCAGGGAACAGCTTGGAGACAGCTTCGTAGTTACCAAAGGAGCCGACGGATGCCTGACAATCTACGATGAGAAGGGCTGGACAGCCTTCGAGGAAACCTTGAGGGAAATGCCCATGAACCGTAAGGAAGTAAGACAGGTGGCAAGATTCTTCCTTTCAGGCGCAGCGGATGTTGAAGTCGACAAGATGGGGCGAATCCTTATTCCACAGGACTTAAGAGAATACGCAGGACTTGAGAAGGATGTAATCCTTACAGGACTTGCAGACAAGATAGAGATTTGGAGCAAAGATCGCTTCGAAGCCGAGAGCGATACTCAGGATATTGCAGATACCCTTGAGAAGATGGCAGATTGGGGCATTCGCATATAGGTTTAGAGAATGGAATTTAATCATTATTCGGTTCTCCTTAAGGAGACAATCGACGAACTTAAGATTAAGCCCGACGGGATATACGTCGATGGAACCCTTGGCGGTGGCGGACATTCCTATGAGATATGCAAGAAGCTGTCCGACAAAGGGCACCTCTACGGTATAGACCAGGATGAAGCGGCAATCGAAGCTGCCGGCGAGAGACTTAAGGAGTTTGGCGAGAGAGTAACGATTATAAGATCCAATTACGAATACGCCACCGAGAGACTTAAAGAGATCGGCGTCAAGGGAGTGGACGGAATAGTCCTTGACCTGGGAGTTTCCTCATATCAGCTTGATAACGAAGAAAGAGGTTTCTCCTACAGATATGATTCAGAACTTGATATGAGAATGGATGACAGGCAATCCCTTACAGCCGCAGACATTATAAACGAGTATTCCGAATCTGATCTGTACAGAATAATAAGAGATTACGGCGAAGATAACTTCGCTAAGAATATAGCAAAGCACATAGTGGCAGAGAGAGCCAAAGAGCCCATAAGAACAACGGGACAGCTCAATGAGATTATCAAAGCCGCCATACCTGCCAAGATAAGGGCGACGGGAGGACATCCTTCAAAGAGAACCTTTCAGGCAATAAGGATTGAGTGCAACAGAGAACTGGATGTACTTAAGAATTCCCTGGATGGAATGATTGATTTCCTTAATCCCGGCGGAAGACTTTGCATCATAACCTTCCATTCACTGGAAGACAGAATTGTGAAAAGCGCATTTAAGAAGGCTCAGAACCCTTGCACATGTCCACCGGACTTTCCGGTATGTGTCTGCGGCAAGAAGCCTTTGGGTAAAGTAATAACAAACAAGCCGATACTCCCCACGGAAGAGGAGCTGGAGGTAAATTCAAGATCTAAGAGCGCGAAACTTAGAGTGTTTGAGAAAAAAGGATGATCACAAGGAAGTGACAAAATGGCACAGATGAATCAGAGAAGAAACAACAGAAACACAACTTCATACAGAGACAACCTCTACTATGTACAGGGAAACGTTGTTCCTAAGACTGTTCAGCAGGAAATTGAGGAGCCCATAAAGAGGCTGAGCCACCACACCGTCAGAAACAGACAGTATGCCAAAAGGATGAATCCCGGGTATATACTTTTTCTCACTGCGGCAATGGTTGTTACAGCTCTTGTTTTGATATTCTACATCAGACTTCAGTCCGAGATTACCGGCAACGTTAAGACTATTTCAAGACTTGAGAGCGAGCTTAACACATTAAAGCTTTCAAATGATGAGGCTTACAGCAGAGCAACCGGCAACGTTGACCTTGAGAAGGTTAAGCAGATTGCCATTGGAGAGCTTGGAATGACTTATGCCACAGAAGGTCAGATTGTCACATATTCCGGAGAAGGAAGCGACTATGTGAAGCAGGTGGCAGAAATTCCTTAAGGACGGTAGAGTAACATGGCTAACAGGTCTGAAAGAGAAGAAAGAAGATTTACAATAAGAATGCAGAAAAAGCTGGTAGTGCTGTTTGGAATAGTGCTACTGGCTTTTGTGGGATTAAGCCTTCGTTTGATCTACATTAACAGAGACAACGGAGAGCAATACAAGAAACAGGTTTTGGAGCAACAGGAATATACTTCAAAGACTCTCGTCGCCAGAAGAGGCGATATTTTTGATTCTAACGGAAACCCTCTTGCAGTCAGTGAAAAAATCTATAATCTCATAATCGATTCCAAAGTAATAAACGATAAAGAGGCATATTACGAGCCTACAATGGCGGCGCTTGACAAGTATTTTGATATTGACATGAACGCTGTCAGAAAGTGGGTAAAAGAGAACCCTAAGTCCGCTTATTATGTAGCGGCCAAAGGCCTTACATACGGCGAGGTTGAAGGGTATCTTAATTTCATGAATGATGAGACTGCCTCCAAGAATGTTAAGGGTATCTGGTTTGAGGATAACTACAAGAGAAACTATCCAAACGGAACTCTTGCCTGCGACATTATCGGATTCACCAATGCTGATAACAACGGTGCATATGGACTTGAGGAATACTACGATGATGTTTTAAACGGCACTCCCGGAAGAGAGTACGG
This sequence comes from Lachnospiraceae bacterium G11, assembly GCA_900103495.1. GTDB lineage: Bacteria > Bacillota > Clostridia > Lachnospirales > Lachnospiraceae > G11. The sequence continues at coordinate 64,802 of FMWZ01000004.1, forward strand.
CTATCTTGACGAGGATGAAAATCTGGAGAGAACAACAAAGCCTGCAGTGGACGGTTACAGTCTGGTTACCACCATTGATGCCACAATTCAGTCCATTGTTGAAAGAAATCTCAAGAGCTTCAATGATACATATGCCAACAGGGCGAGAGAAGGCCTTGGCGCCAACAACCTTGGATGCATCATCATGGATGTAAATAACGGCGATGTGCTTGCAATGGCAAGTTATCCCAATTTTGATTTAAACAATCCCAAGGATCTTAGCATGTATTACTCACAGGAGGCCATAGACGCTTTTACCGATGAAGAGTATTACGAGAAGCTCAATGGATTATGGAAGAATTTCTGTATCAGTGAGACATATGAGCCCGGTTCCACAATGAAGCCCTTTACAGTAGCCTGTGGACTCGAGTCAGGTAAACTTACCGGAAATGAGTCCTATACATGTACAGGCGCTTATGAAGTAGCCGACAAGAAAATCAGATGCCATAACTATAAATATGGCGGATGCGGAACCGTAAATGTTAAGCAGGCCATAGAGCAGTCCTGCAACGTTGCCCTTATGCAGATGAGCCTTACAATAGGTAAGGATATATTTTTACAGTATCAGCAGAACTATAATTTTGGCTTGAAGACCAATATAGACCTGGCGGGTGAAGCCAGAACCAATACTGTAGTTTACAACTCATCAAACATGCGCCCTGCGGAGCTTGCAACAAGTTCATTCGGACAGGGCTTTAACGTTTCCATGATTCAGATGATAACCGGATTCTGTTCTCTTATTAATGGCGGATATTACTATGAGCCCCATATGGTTAAGAAGATTGTTTCCGGAAGCGGAGCCACAATACAAAACATTGAGCCCCGAGTGCTTAGAAGAACAATTTCAACATCGACTTCAAATACAATCATTGATTATTGCAACGGTGTTGTTACGGAAGGAACAGGTAAGGCAGCCAGACCTGCAGGATACAGAATCGGCGGCAAAACAGGAACAGCCGAGACTCTTCCTCGAGGCAATAATGAATACGTTGTTTCCTTTATGGGATATGCACCTGCAGATAATCCAAAGATTGCAATCTATGTTGTAATAGACAGAGTAAATGACTGGGTTCAGGATAACGTTAAGTTAGCCTGCCTGCTTACAAGAGATATACTTACAGAAACCCTTCCTTATATGGGAATATATATGACAGAGCCCATTTCAGAGAAGGAACAGCAGGAACTTGCAGCAAAGCAGCTTGAGATTACCCTTGCTTATACAGCTCCTCCCGAGGAGACAACAGAAACATCTGCCGAAGGCGAGAATGCTGAAGGAACACCTACTGAGGGAACAACAGGAGATGATGCAGCTTCCGAGCAAAATGGTGGCCTTAATCTTCAGTGGAAGAATTTCCCTGTGGACCCTGCTACAGGATATTTAAAGGATCCCGCAACAGGAGATTTGATTGATCCCGACACGGGACAGAACATGTCAAGAAGCGATTTCACGGCGATTGACGGCTGATAAACCTGATTTGCTTTCATAATTTGACATTATCTACTATAATAGAAAAGATAATGTGTACCGACAGAAAGAAGGCATAGTTATGTTACAGATTTTACCCGGATTCCTGATTTCACTTGCCATTGCTTTATTAATCGGACCTTCATGGATTAAATTCATGGCCAGAGTCAAAGCGGGGCAGACCATAAGAAGTGAAGGACCGGAAAGCCATCTAAAGAAAATGGGAACACCGATGATGGGCGGTTTTATTTTCCTTATACCAACCACAATCGTTTCACTTTTTTATGTGAGAAGCTTCCCCAAAGTAATTCCCGTTCTTATTCTTATGTGGGGATTTGCTGCTGTGGGATTTATTGATGACTACATTAAAGTTGTGCTGAAAAGATCAATGGGCCTTAAAGCATGGCAGAAGATGGGACTTCAGATTATAGTGTGTGCAGCATTTTATTTTGTTGCATCTTCATTTACAGAACTTGACCTGACTCTCAAGGTTCCCTTTGCAAACGGCATGAGACTTGAACTTGGAGTGCTTGCAATTCCGGCAATGTTTTTTATTGCCATAGCAACCGTTAACGGAACCAACTTTACCGACGGAGTGGATGGTCTTTCAAGCAGCGTTTCAAGCGTTGTTGCAGGATTTTTTGCCATTGCATCTTTAATGCTTAAAGGCGGCGTCGAACCCATTGCGGCTGCTTTTCTTGGCGGACTTTTGGGATATTTGGTATATAACCTTTATCCGGCAAAAATCTTTATGGGAGATACAGGTTCCCTGGCTCTCGGCGGATTTGTTGCAGGCTGCGCTTATATGATGGAGCTTCCTCTTTTCATTCCCATTGTAGGAATCATTTATTTTGTGGAAGTGTTAAGCGTTATTATTCAGGTATCTTATTTTAAGATTACCAAAGGAAAAAGAATTTTCAGAATGGCTCCCATTCATCACCACTTTGAAAAAGGTGGCTGGTCAGAAACGAGAGTAGTGGGAGTATTCACCATAGTAACCGTAGTGGCCTGTGTTATCGGCTTTGCGGGATTATGGTAAAAGAGGTGAGTATTAGAAATGTACGATTTTAACAATAAGAAAGTATTGATTATAGGCTCCGGCAAAAGCGGACTTGGAGCATTAAAGCTTCTGAATGCCCTTGGAGCCCGATGCATTCTCTTTGACGGAGGCGAAAATGCCGACGTTAACGAGATTAAGGGACGAGTTCCCTCTGATTTGAAGTGTGAAGTGATTGTAAAGGAACTTCCAAAGGAAGTATCCGATTCTATAGATATCGTGGTTCCGAGCCCCGGCGTTCCCACAGATTTGGGAATCGTTAAGGAGTTTGCAGACAAGGGTACTCCCATCTGGGGAGAACTTGAACTTGGTTATCTTGCTTCAAAGGGCAAGCTCGCAGCCATTACAGGTACCAACGGAAAGACCACCACTACAAGCCTTGTGGGAGAAATTCTGAAGAAAGAATACAGCCCTGTTTTTGTAGTGGGAAATATCGGAAATCCTCTGACTCTCGAGGCTCTCGATACAAAGGATGAGGGCGCGATTGTAGCTGAGGTGAGCTCATTCCAGCTTGAAACCATAAATGAATTCCATCCTGCAGTTTCTGCGATTCTTAATGTGACACCGGATCACCTTAACAGACACCACACAATGGAATGCTATAACAAGGTAAAAACAGATATATCTAAGAACCAGACTAAAGATGATGTCTGCGTCCTTAATTTCGATAATTCATACACAAGGGAGTTTGGAGATAAGTGCCCGGCAGGTGTTGTCTGGTTTTCTTCTTCTCAGGTTCCTCCCAAAGGTTATTTCTACAAGGATGACCACATTTTCTATACAGACGGCAAGACAGAAGAGCAGATTCTTAATGTGCACACAGATATGAATCTGGTGGGCGTATGTAATATTGAAAATGTTATGGCAGCCATTGCCATCGGAAGAGGCATGGGCGTTTCCATGGATAAGATTCTTGAGGCAGTGAAGGAATTCAAGGCCGTAGAACACAGAATCGAGTATGTTGCCACAAAGAACGGAGTGGATTACTACAATGACTCCAAGGGAACCAATCCCGATGCAGCCATCCAGGGAATTAAGGCAATGAGTAAGCCCACCATTCTTATAGGTGGCGGATACGATAAGGGCAATACTTACGACGAGTGGATCGAGGCCTTTGACGGAAAGGTTAAGAAGCTGGTTCTTATCGGACAGACAAGAGAAGCCATAGCAAAATGCGCAGCATCTCATGGCTTTACAGACTATTGCTTTGCAGACTCTTTTAAAGAGTGTTTTGATATATGCGTTGCCAATGCAAGAAGCGGAGACGCAGTTTTACTTTCTCCCGCCTGCGCAAGCTGGGGTATGTTCCCCAACTACGAGGAGAGAGGAAGACAGTTCAAAGAGATGGTAAATGATTTATAGAACTTGAGGAAAGGTTCATGGCAGAGAGCTTCAGTCGTCACAAAAGGAAAACTGAATACTACTTTGACTATTCTTTGGTGTTTATCATCATCTTTTTGGTGGGATTTGGACTTATTATGCTTTATTCGTCCAGCTCCTACATGGCATCACAGAAATACAACGACGCAGCTTACTGGCTTAAAAGGCAGGGAATCTGGTCCGCTTTGGGACTTGCCGTAATGTTGGTTTTGAGCTTTATTCCCTATCATTTTTGGGAAAGATTCTCAACAATCGCCTACTTCGTTTCTATGGCATTGATTCCTTGCGTATTGTTTTTCCCCAAGAGAAACGGTGCAAGAAGATGGATTTTCATAGGACCTAACGACAGGTTCTCCATACAGCCTGCGGAGATTGCCAAGCTTGCGCTTATACTTTTTCTCGCCAGTTTTATTACCAGACTGGGACCTGCAATCAAAAGCAGAAAAGGTTTTTGGACTGTGATTCTGATGGCATTGCCGCACACAGCCATGATTTACTTCATAACAGATAACTTAAGTTCCGCAATCATTGTTATGGGAATTACTGTGGTTATGCTTTTTGTGGCAAGTCCTGAATATAAGAGATTTATTATTCTTGGAGCTGGTGTACTGGCGGCAGGTGCGCTGGTGGTACTGATAGTTTCAAGATTCTCCGATAAGCTTGGATTCAGAGGTGCAAGAATTCTGGCCTGGCTTGATCCCGAGGCCTATGCAAGTGATACCGGTTTCCAGACACTGCAGGGACTTTACGCCATCGGTTCAGGAGGAATCTGGGGCAAGGGACTGGGACAGAGTATTCAGAAACTTGGATATATTCCCGAGGCGCAGAACGACATGATTTTCTCCATTATATGTGAGGAACTTGGACTGTTCGGAGCCATAGCAATTCTTCTTATGTTTGTGCTCCTGGTTTGGAGACTTGTGGTTATTGCAAACAATGCAACCGATATGTTTGGAGCGTTATTTGTGGTTGGCGTTTTGGGACACGTGGCTATTCAGGTTATCCTTAATGTGGCGGTTGTTACCAACACGGTTCCCAATACCGGTATTTCCCTTCCGTTTATCAGTTACGGCGGAAGTGCCATTCTGTTTCAGATGGCGGAGATAGGGGTATGCCTTAATGTTGCCAGAAGTATAGAGTTGAAGGATGCCTGATGTATCAGTTTGAAGCAGAAGTCAAAAAAAGAAAAAAGAAGCGCTTCATGGTGAAAACGCTTAGCATATTATTGATTATTCTCGCTGTGGTGGCATTTATTTACTACATGCTTATGCACTACAAGGTAGTGAATATTTATGTTGACGGCAATGTTCATTACACCTCCGACGAGATAAAAGAAATTGTAATGGAAGGCCCCCTTGGGGACAATTCATTATATCTTTCGCTGAAATACAAGAATAAGGAACTTAAGGACGTTCCCTTTGTTGATACAATCCAGGTTACCATTATTTCAAATGACACAATAAGAATCAGTGTCTATGAGAAGGCTTTGGCAGGATATGTTGAATATCTTGGCAAGTACATGTATTTCGACAAGGACGGAACAGTGGTTGAAAGTTCCAACGTGAAGACCGAAGGCATATGCCAGATTACAGGTTTAAGCTTCGACTTCATGGTTCTTGGCAAACCGCTGCCGGTGGAGGACGAGACGATTTTTAAAAAGATCCTTTCCACCAATCAGCTGTTGACTAAATATTCATTGGATTGCAGAAGAATGGACTTTGGTCCCGGTGGTGGACTTACACTGTATTTTGGCGATGTAAGGGCCGAATTCGGAAGCTCTGATGACCTTGATGAGAAAATTATGAGACTCCCCAAAATCCTTCCCAGTCTTGAAGGGAAAAAGGGGGTTTTGGACATGAAAGACAAGACCGGAAAGTCAGAAAGTATAATATTTTTACCCGATAATCTTACCGATGATTAGTGTTGCAATTTTATAAAAATAATTATATGATAAATGAGTGGGATTTTTGAGGTACTTAAAGGAGGATCTACCGTTGCTTGAGATTAAAACAAATGATTCTGATTCCGCAGCAAGAATCATTGTTGTTGGCGTAGGCGGAGCAGGCAATAACGCAGTAAACAGAATGGTAGCAGAGGGAATTACGGGAGTAGAGTTTATCGGCGTAAATACCGATATGCAGGCACTTAGATTATGTAAGGCCCCCAAATGCATTCAGATAGGTGAGAAATTAACCAAAGGACTCGGTGCAGGAAGTAAGCCTGAAATTGGTGAGAAAGCAGCAGAAGAAAGTGCTGAGGATATACAGAACGCTCTTAAGGGCGCAGACATGGTTTTTGTTACTTGTGGTATGGGTGGCGGAACCGGTACCGGAGCAGCTCCTGTTATAGCTTCTATTGCCAAGGAAATGGGAATCCTTACCGTTGGCGTTGTTACCAGACCTTTCACTTTTGAAGGTAAGGTTAGAATGAAAAATGCCCTTATGGGTATTGAGCGTATCAGAGAACAGGTTGATACGTTAATTATCATTCCTAATGATAAGCTCAAAGATTTAGTAAATAAGAATATGAAGATGCCCGAAGCCATGAAGAAGGCCGATGAGGTTTTACAGCAGGCTGTCAAGGGTATCACTGATTTGATAAATGTTCCTCAGGACATCAACCTCGACTTCGCAGACATTCAGACTGCAATGAAGGAGAAGGGTATTGCACATATCGGTATCGGTGTGGGCAAGGGTGATGACAAAGCTCTTGAAGCTATTAAGATGGCTGTTGAGAGTCCTCTTCTTGAGACAACAATTACCGGCGCAAGTCAGGTTATCATCAATGTTACCGGTGATGTTTCACTTAATGACGCTGTTGATGCAGCAGGCTATGTGGGTGAACTCACAGGTGAAGATGTTAACATCATCTTCGGTACCAGATACGATGAGTCCAGACCTGATACCTGTGAGATTACAGTTATTGCTACAGGCCTTGGTGCTCCCAAGACTTCAGCTGTCAATCCTTTCAGGAATAAGACATTTGCAAATACAACCATGACTCCCGGAGTTCAGGGCTTCAATCCGACCCCTGTTAAACCTGCAGGAGTAGAGCCTGTATTTGAAATTAAATCGCCGACTGAACTTCACAGCAGTATTTCAAACAAGTCACTGGAAATTCCCAGCTTCTTGCAGAAAAAATAGGATTCATGTGGGGGCAGGATAACACCTGCCCCTTTTTTTATAAGAACAGGTTCCGATTAGCTAATTGTATTTGAGAGGGTTTCTATGGTTGCCAACATACTGGGTTATTACCTGGTGGAAATCGGGCAGATCAGTATGGAGGAGTTTAAAGCGCTTATCCGTATCACCGAGGAAGAGAGAGTCCGACTTGGTCTGATTGCCGTTTCTGAAGGCTTAATGACAGAAGAGCAGACTAGGAAAGTAAATAAGAGACAGGCCAAAGTCGATAAGAAGTTTGGTGAGATTGCCATCGATATGGGATATCTTACCAAAGATCAGGTTGACTATCTTTTGACGAAACAACATAATGAGTACGTAGTATTCCTTCAGGCCCTTGAGGATATGGATCTGATTAAGGGTGAGAAGGCTCTTGAAATAATAGATGATTACGTAGAAGATAACGGCTTGAAACCGGAACTTGCAGATGCCTTGAAAAGTGGAGACATCGACAGGATAATAAACGGGTATATTCCTGATGAGCTTATGATGTTTAAGGAGCAAATAGGAATTGCCATTCGAACCATAATAAGATGTGTTGACAGAGAGGTTGCGTTAAAGAAGGCAACTATTATACAATCATTAAAGTCTGAGGGTGTCGGCTCTTTCCAGACCGTTGACGATGCGGACGGAGATGCTGCATTTACCATGGGTTTGATGGAAGAGGATGGAGGGTTCCTCAAAGCCGCAAACCTTTTTGCAATGGAAGATTTCCATAATCTGGACATGGATGCTTTGGATTCCTGCGCGGAACTTCTAAACTGCATCAATGGCCTTTACGTTTCCATGAGAAGTACTCAGGGAATTGATTTGGAATTGTTGCCACCCGATATGATGGCAGAGAAGCGTATCAGAACGGCGGATAACGTTATGTGTGAGATTCCGCTGTTGATCAGGGGAGAGAAATTAAGGCTTATTCTTTGGAACTGACAAGAGGGCTTATGTATGGCGAAAATACTAATTGTTGATGACTCCAGAACTTCAAGGAGGATCCTTAAGAATATCTTTGAAGCAGAAGGTCATGAGATTGTTGGGGAAGCTACCGATGGTGAGGTGGCTATCGAAATGTACAAGGAGAAGAAACCTGACGTAGTAAGTATGGACATAACCATGCCTGTTATGAACGGTATTGATTCTCTTAAGCACATTATGGAATACGACCCTAAAGCCAGGGTTGTAATGGTTACATCTGCCGGTCAGAAGTCCAAAATGACTGAGGCGGTTAAGTATGGTGCGAAGGATTTCATAACCAAACCCTTTGAAAATGATACGATTGCCCATGTCTTTAATAAAGTAGTGAAAGAGGATAAAGATGTATAACGAGTTATTTCATATAGGCCCATTTACAGTTTACGGTTATGGGTTAATGATAGGAATAGGTATTGTTGTTGCCTATTTCACAGCTGAGAAAAGAGCAAAGAAGAGAGGATTGGACCCCGAGAGAATATTCGGTTTTGTTTTTTCTTGTGTTATAGCCGGATTTACAGGGTCCAAAATTCTGTATACGATTACTACCTGGGACAGATTTATAAACGACCCCGCATCGCTGTTCCGTGAGTTCTTCAACGGATGGGTTGTTTACGGAGGAATCATAGGCGGAATTGTGGGAGCCTTAATATACTGTAAGGTTTGTAAACTCAATGCATTAAAGTACATTGATAATGCGTTTCCATCTGTAGCCTTTGGACAGGCATTTGGCCGTATCGGATGCTTTCTGGCAGGATGCTGTTACGGAAGAGAGTGCAGCGGACCTTTGTGTGTAACATTCAAAAATTCCCATTTTGCACCCAACAATATACCCCTTATTCCCACTCAGCTTATTATGTCGGCTGCAGATTTCATATTGGCTTTCGGACTTATTTTCCTTTATGATAAGAAATTTAAAAAGCCCGGACAGACCACTTCACTTTACCTTATTTTCTACAGCATAGGTCGTTTCCTTATTGAGTATTTAAGAGGTGACCTTGACAGAGGAAACGTGGGAATCTTCTCAACATCCCAGTTTATCGCTATCTTTACCTTTATTGCCGGCGTTGCAGGATTGATTCTTGCCACACGTTTTGCCAAGGATGAAGCAGAAGAGAAGGCAGAGGAGGAAGAAGCAACAACTACATCTAGTGGTGTATAGTTGACATAATAACTAATCCTGTTTATAATTAAATTGGTTTTTACCAATTTGAAACGGGGGATAAAAGAATGAAATGTCCATTCTGTAATCATGAGAACACCAGAGTTATCGACTCCAGACCTGCTGAGGACAATAACTCCATCCGCCGTCGTCGTGTCTGCGACGAATGCGGTAAGCGTTTTACCACTTATGAGAAGATTGAAACCATACCTCTCATAATTATCAAAAAGGACAATAACAGAGAAGCATACGACAGAGCCAAGATTGAGGCCGGCGTACTTAGAGCCTGCCACAAGCGCCCTGTTTCTGCAGCTCAGATTACAAGCCTTGTGGATTCCGTAGAGAATGAGATTTTCTCAATGGAAGATAAGGAGATTCCCAGCCAGGTTATCGGCGAGCTTCTTATGAACAAGCTTAAAGATCTGGATCCTGTTGCATATGTAAGATTTGCTTCCGTTTACAGAGAGTTTAAGGATGTTAACACCTTTGTGGATGAACTTAAGAGTATCCTCAAGGAGAAGAAGTAACATCTTTTAAACATAAATACAATTTCATAATGAAGAAAGGATTTAACACATGAAAAGAAAGCTTTTCAAACTCTTTTCAGTAGTTGTGTTGGCGACACTGACTATTGCACTGACAGCTTGCTCAGGTGATAAGGAGACTGCGTCTTCCTCTTCAATTACCATCGGCATTCCCCAGGATATGGAGGATAGTCTTGACCCCACTAAGGCTGTGGCGGCAGGAACTAAGGAAATCTACTTCAATATCTACGAGGGATTACTTAAGCCGGACGAAAATGGTAATCTGAACCCTGCCATAGCAAGTGAGTATTCCGTTTCTGATGACGGATTAACCTACACATTCACTTTAAGAGATGGAGTGAAATTCCACGACGGAAGTACAGTTACGGCAGAGGATGTTGTTTACTCATTAAACAAATGCGCTGATGCCGGAATGGTATCAGCGTTTTCTAATGTAACGGATATTTCCGCTACTGATGACGGAAAGGTTGTAATCACTCTTGGGACACCGGATGTTGACTTTAACACCGCTCTTGCCAGCGTGAATGCATCCATTATTCCCGCATCAAATACCGATCCCGATCATAAGGGAATCGGAACAGGCCCTTACAAATATGTCTCCAGATCGCCACAGGAGAACTTTATCTTAGAGAGCTTTGATGATTATTGGGGTGAGAAGGCTAAGATCAAGCACATTACCCTTGCTATCGTAGCAAACACAGACACCATCGTTATGAACCTTAACAGCGGAGCGATTGATATGCTTGCCCGCGTTACATCTGCTCAGGCAGATCAGCTTAACGATAACTATGAGATTTACGAAGGAACAATGAACCTTGTTCAGGCCCTTTATCTCAACAACGCAGTTGAGCCCTTCAACGATGTGAGAGTAAGACAGGCTCTTTGCTATGCTGTTGATAAGGACAAGATTCTTGATTTCGTTTCAGACGGACACGGTTCAAAGATCGGTAGCAGCATGTTCCCTTCCTTCGGCAAGTACTATGTTGAGGATTTGAACAACTACTACACAAGAGATCTTGATAAGGCCAAGGAACTGCTTAAGGAAGCAGGTTATGAGAACGGCTTTACTTTCACAATCACAGTTCCTTCAAACTACACTCAGCACGTTGATACCGCTCAGGTTATTGTTGAGCAGCTTAAGGAAATCGGAGTTAACGCTGAGATTTCTCTTATTGAGTGGGACAGCTGGTTAAGTGACGTTTACAGCGGAAGAAACTTCCAGTCAACAGTTATCGGTGTAGATGCTTCCACACTTTGTGCAAATGCACTTCTTGCAAGATTTGAGTCTACAGCTCACAACAACTTTACAAACTTTAGCTCTGCCGACTATGATGAAGCTTTCGCCAAAGCCAACGCAGAAACCGACGATGCTAAAAGAACTCAGTATTACAAAGACTGTGAAGCCATCTTGACCAAAGAGGCTGCGAATGTATATATTCAGGATATAGCAGAACTTGTTGCTCTCAACAAGAAGTATGCAGGATATACTTTCTATCCCTTATATGTACAGGATTTTTCCAAATTATACATTGTAGAGTAGAGAATTGAACGCAAAGAAAATTATTAAAAAGTTCATATTCATGCTTTTGACACTGCTATTGGTGTCCTTCCTGGTATTTTTGGCATTTGCCATAATACCGGGAGACCCGGCGGTTCACAAGCTTGGCACACAAGCCACACCGGAAAGCCTGGAGGCTTTGCGTGAAGAGATGGGTCTCAACAGGCCCTTTTTCGCGCGCTATGCTTCCTGGCTTATTTCCTTTGTGAAAGGTGACATGGGTATTTCCTACAGTTATAACCTTCCTGTGGGAAGCATGATACTGGATAAACTTCCCATTACCCTCACAATGACGGTGCTGGCTTTTATGTTTGTGCTGATTATTACATTCCCCACAGGAATATTATGCGCTAAGCATAACGGAGGTAAACTGGACAGGTTCATAGTAATTCTCAATCAGATTATGATGTCTGTTCCTTCATTCTTCGGCGGAATTCTTATAACCATTATTTTCGGTGTGGTTCTTAAACTGTTTATGCCGGGTGGTTACATTTCATACACCAAGAATTTCACCAAGTTTTTGGGTTACATGTGTTTCCCTGCAATAGCAATTGCAATACCTAAGGCTGCAATGAGCATTAAGCTTTTGAGAAGCTCAATTCTTTCCGAGGCTGAAAAGGATTATGCAAGAACAGCATACAGCCACGGCAATACCACGGGAGATGTGCTTATTCACCATGTGCTTCAGAATGCCATGATTCCCGTTGTTACTTTTCTTGGAATGGCCCTGGCGGATATTTTCGCCGGCTCCATTATAATCGAGCAGGTATTTAATATACCCGGAATGGGAAGAATACTTCTTTCATCCATATCAAACAGAGATTACCCTGTGGTTATGGCAATACTTGTGTTGCTTTCATCCGCAGTTATCATAATAAACTTTATTGTTGACATTGTTTACGGAATTATAGACCCGAGAGTGTCACAGGACGACTAATATGAAACGCAGAAAGAAAAACCTTAATTTTCATATCGGCCTGACTATCAGCGTGGTTATGCTCATTATGATTGTAGTGGGTCTATTTTACACGCCCTATAATCCGGAGGCCATGAATTCGGCCTTAAAGAACGCAGGCATGTCCCTTGCCCATCCCTTCGGCTGCGACAACTTTGGAAGAGATATTTTAAGCCGAATTATGGTGGGAAGCAGAACGACGGTTTTGGTGGGCCTGGCAACGGTGGTCATCGGAACCTTTTTTGGAATCATTATCGGTGCCTTTACAGGATATTTCGGTGGAATGGCAGACGAGATTCTTATGAGAATCATGGACGCTCTTTTGGCTTTTCCCAGCATTCTTTTGGCTCTGGTTATCATAGGACTCTTTGAGCCCTCCACATGGAATCTTATTATGGCTTTGGGAATTGCATTTATTCCAAGCTTTGCGAGAATTGTAAGAAGCGAATTTTTAAGGTGCAAAAACATGGATTACGTAACCGCCGCCAAGCTAAACGGAGCAGGCGATATGAGAGTTATGTTTGTGCACATTTTGCCAAATACAATCAAGGTGCTTTCGTCCTCAGTACTTATCGGTTTTAATAACGCGGTACTGGCAGAGGCAGGTATGAGCTTTTTGGGAATCGGTGTTATGCCGCCGGATCCTAGCCTTGGCAGGATGATGTCAGAGGCTCAAAGTTATATTTTCTCCAACCCGGGATTTGCCATATTCCCAGGCATGATTTTGATACTTATTATTCTTGGAATCAGTCTTATAGGAAGTTACCTGGAGTAGATTATGGGAAAGGTTTTAGAGGTTACGGATTTAAACATCAGAATATATGATAAGGATACTCCGGATACCGTTGTGTTCGACTTCGACCTTTCCATGGACGAGGGTGAGATAGTGGGACTTGTGGGTGAATCAGGCTCCGGCAAATCCATGAGCGCCCTTGCCATAGCAGGCCTTCTCAACAGGCATGACATGGAAAAGCGGGGCAAGATTATGTTTGAAGGCAGAGACCTTCTTACCTGTCCCAGAGAAGAACTGCGTTCACACCAGGGTAAGGATATAGGAATAATCTTCCAGGAGCCCATGACTTCTCTTAACCCTGTTAAGAAAATAGGCTGGCAAGTGGAGGAGAATCTTCGAATCCACACGAATATGACGCCTGAGGAGCGAAAGGAGAGAGCTCTTAAGGTTTTAAAGGACGTGGAGCTTGATAATCCGGAAAGGGTATATAACAGCTATCCACATCAGCTTTCGGGCGGTATGAGACAGCGAGTTATGATTGCTTCCGCTATGATCTGCAATCCCAAAATCCTTATTGCAGATGAGCCTTCAACTGCTCTTGATGTATCTGTTCAGGCTCAGATTCTTAAACTTTTAAAAAGGCTTAACAGAACCCACAACACGGCAATTCTTTTCATATCCCATGACTTAAGCCTTGTAAGAAGGCTTTGCAAGCGAGTTCTTGTAATGAAGGGCGGATATGTGGTAGAAACCGGCGAAACGGAGAAAATTTTCAAGAATCCGGAGCACGAATACACAAAGAAACTGATTGCTGCCATTCCTAACTGTGAGGGAAGGCAGGATCCCATAGATAAAGAAAATATTCTCATGGCCAAGGACATCTCTGTATCCTTTAAGGAGGAGAGAAAGAAACTTTTGGAGAAGCCCGGAAGAGTAGAAGTATTAAGGGGCTTGAACATGAGAATTAAAAAGGGTGAAATCTTAGGACTTGTGGGTGGCAGCGGATGCGGCAAATCCACCCTGGCCAAGGCCATAACCGGAATTGTTCCCTATACGGGTGAGATAGAATTCAACTGCAAGAGTCCCAAGATGGTTTTCCAGGATCCCTACAGTTCCCTTAATCCTGCCAAGAAGGTGGGATGGATTCTTGAGGAGCCTTTGAAAAACTGCACCAATCTCAGCAAGGAAGAAAGGCAGAAAAAAGTCGTTGAGGCTCTTAAGGAAGTTGGGCTTGATGAGTATTATAAGGATCGTTATCCCAATGAGCTTTCGGGTGGACAGAGACAGAGAGTCTGCATAGCCCAGGCCCTTATGCTTGAGCCTGAGCTTCTTATTGCCGATGAACCGGTTTCTGCATTGGATGTAACCATTCAGGAACAGATTATCGCCCTTATGCAGGAACTTCAGAAGAAGAGAAACCTTTCAATACTGTTTATTTCCCACGACCTTCGTGTGGTTTACAAGATATGTAACTATGTTCTTATTATGGACAAGGGGCAGATAGTTGAGAGGGGAAGTATAGAAGAAATCTATACCAAACCCATTACTGATGTAACCAAAAAACTCCTTAGAGATGCGGGCATCAGAGAGGTGAGTGAGTAATTTTTTCAAAAAGGGGTTAAGTTTCTTTAAATCATGTCGATATATTTATTGCCAGAAGTAATAAATGTCACCTTTGTTAAACGGATTTAAGGAGAGAAGACATGGCTTACATGGGAATCAATGATTACTCAAACATCATATCGAACTATGTGACACCTGTCATTCCTGCGCATCAGTCACCTAATGTTACTGAGCTTCAGGATATCTCTACCAAGGACGTTGCACCTGAAGTTAAAGTAGAAGCAGGCAATCACATCGAGCCTGTGGAAGCCGGTACAACATTCCATGTTAAGAACATTGACATTCATGATGTTGCATTAAAGTTCAATGCCAAGGACGACTTCAGTTACATCGGAAGAGATGTGGACATCAAGAATCTGGATATGCAGAAAGCTGTTTCCGATATGAAGAAGGATGGAATACTTAGCCAGTATCAGTTCTTCGTAGGTACAAATGTCGGTTTATAATAGCCCAACACAATTCCCCTTTTTTATAATTGTTTTCCATATGTGGTGTTTTTCAAAAGGCCTGTGCTTATAAGCGCAGGCTTTTTGAATGCCTTTTATTGCATTTGATGTGGGGGTTTGATATGATATTTTTGTTTAAAAATGAGACTTTGAGAGGCCTTATATATGGATGGACATACAAGAGTTTATGGTTTAATAGGAGATCCGGTGGAGCATTCACTTTCTCCCCTTATTCATAATTCAATTGCTGAAATGTTTAAGGAGAATTTTGTATATGTTCCATTGCCTGTTAAGAAAGAGAACCTGGGAGAGGCCATAAAGGGTGCCTATGCGTTTCATTTTGGCGGAATGAACGTAACTGTTCCTCATAAGCAGGCGGTTATGGATTATATATGTGACATAGATGAGGTTGCCGCACAGATAGGGGCTGTAAACACACTTCTTTGGACCAAGGATGGATACAAGGGATTTAATACGGATATAATCGGCCTTGAGAAGTCTTTTGCTTCAGATGGGTTTGATGTCACCGGAGAAGAGATAATCATGATCGGAGCCGGGGGTGCATCCAGAGCTGTTGGAATCCTTCTTGCAAGAATGAATGCCAAATGCATCTATATTCTAAACAGAACTAAAGAGACGGCGGAGAAGCTGAAGGCAGATATTGTAAAGTATTATCCCGATGCAAAGATTGAGGTTCTCGGTCTTGATGAATATAGTAGAATCCCCGGTTTTTACCAAAAGAAATTTAATGTCGTGCAGGCTACGAGTGTGGGACTCAGCGATGATACAAAGGCGCCCATATACAACGATGACTTCTATGAACATGTTAATTTCGGCTACGATTTAATATACAGTCCTTTGGAGACACTGTTTATGAAGAAGGTGCGTGAGAAAGGCGGAAAGGCAGTTAACGGCTTACATATGCTTTTGTCACAGGCAATTGCTTCATATGAGATTTGGCGTGAGGGGTTAAAGGATGAGTAAAGCGATTATTCTTATCGGCTTCATGGGAGCCGGGAAGACAACCGTAGGAAGGGAACTGGCAAAGAAACTTGGAGTTTCCCTGACAGACACTGACTGGGCTATTGAGAAAGAGGCGGGAATCAGCATCAACGAGATTTTTGCCACAAAGGGAGAAGAGGAATTCAGAAAGCTTGAGACAGAGCTTCTTGAAAGACTTCGATTGGAGAATTACAACGGCGTCATTGCCACAGGCGGTGGAATGCCCCTAAGAGAGCAAAATCGAAAACTTCTAAAAAAAATCGGAAGGGTCTACTATCTGAAAACCGATGAGGAAAAGATTTTTGCCCGCATTTCGGAGAATAAGGACAGACCTTTAATAAATACGGAGAATCCCAGGGAGAGAGTTCATAAGCTTTTTGTGGACAGAGCTGACATTTATGAGGAAGCGGGAGACGTGATAATCGATGGAGGCGAAAACCCCAAAGCAGTGGCGGAAGCAATCCTTGCGGATTATAAGAAGTGGGAGAAACAGAAGTGAAAATACTTGTAATTAACGGGCCGAATTTAAATTTCCTCGGAATCAGGGAAAAGGCCATTTACGGTGATCGGGACTATGATTCGCTGATTAATCTTATAAAGAGCAAAGCGGTGGAAATGGGAGTGGAAGTGGACTGCTTTCAGAGCAATCATGAAGGCGCCATAATAGACAGAATTCAGGCTGCCTATTTTGACGGGACCGAGGGAATCGTTATTAATCCCGGGGCATATTCTCATTACAGCTACGCAATTTATGACGCCCTTAACTCAGTTATGATTCCAAAGATTGAGGTCCACATAAGTGATATTGCATCAAGAGATGAGTTCAGACACAAATCTGTGACTGCGCCTGCATGTCTTATGGTAATTAAGGGCGAAGGCTTTGACGGCTACATTCATGCCATGGCTGAGCTTTGCAAAAAAATCTAAAAAAACATTGAAACTTGCGCCCTTTTAGTATATACTACTAGGGAATTACAATCGTTTGGATTTTTTTAGGAGGAAAATTGTATGATTTCTGCCGGTGATTTCAGAAACGGTATTACCATTGAATTAGAAGGAAACGTTTATCAGATTATCGAGTTCCAGCACGTTAAACCCGGTAAAGGCGCAGCTTTCGTTAGAACAAAGCTTAAAAACATCAAGAGTGGCGGTGTGGTTGAGAAGACTTTCAGACCCACAGAGAAATGCCCTCAGGCACGTATTGACAGAAAAGATATGCAGTATCTGTACTCAGACGGTGATCTTTACAACTTCATGGACACCGAGACATATGAGCAGGTAGCTTTGAATAAGGATACAGTTGGCGACGCAATGAAGTTCGTTAAAGAGAACGATATGTGTAAAGTATGTTCTCACAACGGCAGCGTATTCTCAGTTGAGCCTCCTTTGTTCGTAGAGCTTGAGATTACAGAGACAGAGCCCGGATTCAAGGGTGATACTGCTACAGGTGCTACTAAGCCCGCTATTGTTGAGACAGGTGCTCAGGTTGCAGTTCCTCTCTTTGTTGAACTTGGCGACAAGATTAAGATTGATACCAGAACAGGTGAGTATCTTTCCAGAGTATAAGTTTTAAATCGAAAAGCAAACAGTCTATAAGGCAACGGAAATTTTTCCGTTGCCTTTTATGTTGCAATTTTTTATTTGGAAGGAAGGTATTTTTAATGAACAGTTGTGATTTTTACAAAGAAATCGAGACAAGATTTAATGAAATGTATGGAGAGGATGCCGAGGCTGTATACACAGAGGTATCCAAAAACAATGGGGTTATTTTACATGGTCTGAATATAAGAAGCGAGGACACAAATGTTTCACCCACGGTCTATCTTGACCAATTTTATGAACTTTATGAGGATGACTCAATGAGCTTGGATGAAGTGCTTGTAAAAGTAACTGAGATTTATGAAGACAACAAATTGACAGAACCTATAGATATGGAGTATCTCACGGACTATGACGCTGTCAAAGACCAAATTGAAATGAAAATTATCGGAAGAGAAAGAAACAGAGATTTCCTGGAAGGAGTGCCCTATGTTCCGTTTCTTGATCTGGCCATAGTTTTCTATGTGAGGGTTGAAAATGAGTTAATGGGAACCGGCTCAATCCTCGTGAAGGAAAGCATGAGGGATGCCTGGGGAATTGATGATGATGAACTTTTAAAGGTTGCCCTTACCAATGTAAAAAGCAATAATCCTATTGAGTTTACCCACATTTATACGGTGCTTTCTTCAATGGTACCTGAGAATAAAAGGGATGATGTCAAAGGCCTGTTTGACGACAGAAGCGTACCAATGTTTGTGGCCAGCAACTCCGAGAAAATCTGGGGAGCCACAGCGATTCTTTTTGATAATGAACTTGGAAATTTTGCGGACAAACTTAAGGAGGATCTGATTATTCTGCCCTGCAGCATACATGAGATAATCGTGTTGCCTGCCAGGGATGCGGATATTGACTCCCTAAAGCAGATTGTTGTGGAGATAAACAATACCCAGCTTGGAAGAGATATAATTCTGTCCGACTCAGTGTACTATTTCAATAGAGAAAACAGGCGGGTTTCAAGGGTTGCGTAGGTGCCTGCCAAGGGCTTTTTTCCTAGACATAAACTGAAAGCTGTGCTATCATAGAACGAGTGATGTAACAATTCTGTAATATGTAATTGTGACAGTTTCGCACCCGTAGTCTAATGGATAGAACGAAGGCCTCCGACGCCTTTAATGCAGGTTCGATTCCTGTCGGGTGCATTAGCACCCACAAAATTTTTTCGGAGAGTTTATTTTTTTATGAGTAAGAAAGCAAACGAAAACATATGGGAGAAGCTGCTTAGACACAGCAAGATTATTTTTCCTGTTTTGCTTGTGGCACTTGTGGCAGTAACTGTCCTTGTGGCCCTGCAGTTTGGAAAGAACAGAGATCTCGTGGCAGCTACCAATATAGTTGAGGTACCCTCAACACCTGAGGAAGTAGTAGAGGCTAAAGAAGAGCTTTTAGTCAATGCATATCCTGAAGTGAACGCTCTTATCCAGAGCTACTATCAGGCAGAAGTAAACGGCGACGTAGATGCAATTTTGGAAATCAGCAACTCTGTAGATGACACAGAGAAGATCAGAATTCAGGAACTGTCCAAGTATCTTGAGTCATTTCCTACAATTGATGTTTATACAAAGAACGGCCCCGAAGAGAATTCATATATTGCTTACGTTTATTACCTTGTGAAGTTCAAGGGATATGATGGAACTGCACCCGGAATGCAGGCTTTTTATATCTGTGCCGATGAAAACGGAAAGCTTTATATGAATGAGGGAGTTGTTCCCGTTTCCATTACGGAATATATCAATAATGTAAACATGGAAGAGGATGTTGTGGAATTATTCAACAAGGTTGCTGTTGAGTACAATGACCTTCTTGTCAGTGACCCCGGTCTTTCTGTGTTTTTACAGGATTTGAATTCCAAAATGGAGGTTTCCGTAGGAGAGGCTCTTGCTTCATTTGAAGTAGGGGATACTGTTGCTGCGCCTACAGATGCTGTGCCTGAAGAAGGCGGCGAGGAGAGCACACCTTCAGAGTCTGAAGAGGTTCTTGAGGAGAATCCTGCCGAGACAAGCTTTGCAAGAACCAATACAAGCCTCAACGTAAGAATATCTGACAGCGAGAATGCTGAGAAGATTGGACAGTTAAGCGGCGGCGTTAAGATTGAGATTCTTGAGAAGAAAGCCAACGGATGGAGTAAGATTCTTTACGAGAATAAAGAAGCTTATGTCAAAACCGAATACCTCTCAATTATTGAGGACGTAACAAAGCTTACTCCCATAGGAAAGCTTGAGGCGAAGGATACAGTCAATGTACGAATGGCACCCACAACCGATTCTGACAGAATAGGAACTACATATGTGGGCGAGAAGTTAGACTACTTTGAATTGGATGACAACGGCTGGGCCAAGGTTAATTACAATCAGTCGGTTGGATATGTTAAAGCAGAGTACTTTAATAAAGAATAGTCGATTAATCCCCGGTGTTTCCGCCGGGGATTTTTAGTATTATAATTGTGTTATGTGTGAAAGGGAATAGTAGTATGTTTGACAAGTCCGGGTATAAGGCTGCGGCCTTTGACCTTGATGGCACACTTCTTGATAAGGGCAAGATGTCTGCAGGGGTCAGGGAAGCACTGATAAAACTGAAAAAAAGCGGGATTATTACCATTGTTGCCACAGGAAGGGACTGGTGCCAGGTGGAGAAGGAATGGCGAGAGCTTTTTACCTATTGCATTTCCACCAGCGGCGGATGCATAAGGGAATGTGACACCGAAAAGGTAATTGCTTCTCATCCCATAAGACAGAAAGATGTTTTGGAGCTGATTGAGGTAATAGATTCTTTCCATTCGGGGTATTTTTTGTACCTGGAAGGATCGGCGGAGTGTACCGGCAACGCCTTTGCAGTTATCAATAAGAATCAGCCGAGAATTAACAGGGAAGATTTCCTGACTCTTTTTAGTACGAGAGAGCATCCGGAGCACAGCCTTTATAATTTCCAGAAGACCACAGAGAAGACAGTATATAAGATAGAAAGCTATTACCCGTCAAAGGAAGTGAGCCTCCAGGCCGGGGAAGCTTTAAAGAGAATAGGAAAGTACGAAACTATAATCATGAGCCATGATTCTGTGGAGATAAATGCAAAGGGAATCAATAAGGCAGGAGCTTTGGAGGAACTTGGGAATCTCGTCGGATTTAAGGCCGAGAATCTCGTAGCCTTTGGAGACAGCAGCAACGATCTGGACATGCTAAAGTACGCGGGCTATTCTGTGGTTATGGATAACGGCGCAGACTGTGTAAAGGAAATCGCGGACAGGATTGCTCCCGATGTTTCAAAGGATGGAGCGGCAACCACAATTTTAGAGCTGTTTGAACTTAATTAACAAGGATTATAACAATATGGGTGAAGTCAGAATAAATAAATTCCTGGCCTCATGCGGAGCGGCATCAAGACGAGAAGCTGACAAAATCGTTTCGGAGGGCAGGGTTACCATAAACGGTGAAATTGCCACCACAGGCTCAAAGGTGTCAGAGGGTGACACAGTGACTCTTAACGGCAAAGTAATAAAGCCAAATGAAGACAAGGTAGTGCTTGCCTATTACAAACCTGTGGGTGTCACGGTTACCGAAAAGGATGCTCACGCAGCAAGAACCATAGCCTCTGAAATCAAGTATCCCGTAAGAGTTACTTATGCGGGAAGGCTTGATAAAGATTCTGAGGGGCTTCTTCTTCTGACCAATGACGGTAATTTAATAGATGCCGTAATGCGCGGCGCAAATATGCATGACAAGGAATATATTGTCAAAACAGACAAGAAAGTAGACGAAAGCTTTGCTGACAAAATGAGAAGCGGAATCTACTTAAAGGAACTGAAGGCCACCACCAGAGCGTGCCGGGTGGAGATTTTGGGACCTTATACTTTTTCCATTATTCTTACTCAGGGATTAAACAGGCAGATAAGAAGAATGTGCGAAGCCCTGGGATACAAGGTCAAAAGCCTTAAGAGAATAAGAGTAATGAACATCAAGCTAAACAATCTTAAACCCGGAGAATATCGGGAACTAATTGAAGAGGAGAGGCGGGAACTTTACCGCCTGGCGGGATTACATGAGTGATGAAACTAAAATCCTTCGAATGAAGGAACTGGTTGATTTGTTAAACAGGGCTTCCAAGGCATACTACGCTGAAGACAGAGAGATTATGAGCAACAGAGAGTATGATGAACTCTATGATGAGCTTGTAAGCCTTGAGGGTGAACTGGGAACCACCCTGTCCAATTCACCGACCGTAAATGTGGGTTATGAGGCAGTTGATGAACTTCCCAAGGAGCGTCACGCCACTCCCATGTTATCTCTTGCCAAAACCAAGGAGAGAGAAGAACTTGTAAGCTGGCTCGGGGATAACAAAGCCATTTTAAGCTGGAAGCTTGACGGATTGACTGTCGTTCTTACTTATACCGATGGTAAACTTGCAAAGGCAGTTACCAGAGGAAACGGTGAGATAGGAGAGGTAATCACCCCCAACGCCAGACAGTTTACCAATATTCCTTTAAGTATTCCTTTTAAAGGTGAATTGGTTTTGAGAGGAGAAGCGGTAATAAGCTATTCCGATTTTGAGAAGATTAATTCAAAGATAAGTGTTGAGGATAAATATAAGAATCCCAGGAACCTTTGCAGCGGTTCTGTAAGACAGTTGGACAGCAGGATAACTGCTGAACGTCATGTGAGATTTATCGGTTTTTCCTATGTTTCAGCCACGGAAAACGGAACTCCCGTTGACATTCACAACTCAAAGGAAGAGGGCTTTAAATTCCTTGAGAAACAGGGCTTTGAAACTGTGGAAAGAGTGTTTGTGACAAAGGACAATATCCTGTCTGAAATCGAGGAATATGCCCGCAAAATCGAGACATATGACATTCCATCCGATGGGCTTGTTTTGACATATGACGATCTGGCTTATTCGGCATCCCTTGGAAGAACTGCCAAGACTCCCAGAGATTCCATTGCATTTAAGTGGGCTGACGAGTTAAGGGAAACCACTCTCAAGGAAATTGAGTGGAGTGCCAGCAGAACGGGTCTTATTAATCCGGTTGCCATATTTGAACCTGTTGAGCTCGAGGGAACAACCGTAAGCAGAGCCAGCGTTCATAACATAAGCATACTTAAGGGATTAAAGCTGGGAATCGGAGATCGTATTACGGTTTATAAAGCCAATATGATTATTCCGCAGATCAATGAGAACCTTACCTGCTCAGATTCCGTGGTTATTCCTTCAAGATGCCCTGTCTGCGGCGGTCCCACAAGAATAAGCAAAGATACGGATGTGCAGTCTCTTTACTGCGATAATCCCACATGTCCCGCAAAGCAGGTGAAGTCATTTACTTTGTTTGTAAGCAGGGATGCCCTTAACATGGAGGGCTTAAGCGAGAGTACTCTTGAGAAGTTCATAGATATGGGCTTTATCAAGAACTATAGAGATATGTTTCATCTTGATAAGTACGAGGAGGCCATTATCGGAATGGAGGGCTTTGGAGAAAAGTCCTATGCCAATATAATAGCCTCTGTGGATGCGTCAAGAAATACTACCCTTGCAAGACTTCTTTATGGACTTGGAATTGAGAATATTGGTGTGGCAAATGCCAAGATGATTGCAGCTCATTTTGACTATGATTTTGACCTTATAAGAAGGGCTTCGTTGGAGGAATTGAGCGCCATTGAAGGCGTAGGCGATGTAATAGCAAGAAGCATCAGGACTTATTTCGATGATGAGAAGAATAAGGAAGCGCTGGAGGCGCTTTTACCTGAATTAAATCTTGTTAAGCCTGAGAAGAGCGCGGATTCAGACAAGCTTAAGGGACTTACATTTGTTATCACAGGCTCTTTAAATGGGTATGAGAACAGGGATGAATTAAAGAATAAGATAGAAGAAATGGGCGGAAAGGTTGCAGGCAGTGTTTCGAAGAACACAGAATGCCTTATAAACAATGACGCCACTTCAAATTCTTCAAAGAATAAGAAGGCCAAGGAACTGGGGGTAAAGATACTTACCGAAGAAGAGTTTGAAGAAGAGTATTTTTCCTGATTCTGTTTGAATGATTTGTGATAAACTATATAAATAATATTTTAAAAGGAGTGTAATTGTAACAATGCCAATTAAGATTCAAAGCGATTTACCTGCAAAAGAAATTCTGGAAAATGAGAACATTTTCGTAATGGATGAAGGCAGAGCCATGCACCAGGACGTACGTCCCCTGGATATCTGCATTCTTAATCTCATGCCTATCAAGCAGGATACTGAACTTCAGCTCTTAAGGGCGTTGTCCAACACACCGCTTCAGGTTGACGTGACTTTTATGAAGATTTCGAGTCACGTTTCACAGAATACAGCAGCCAACCATATTAATAAGTTTTATGAAGACTTTGATTCACTTAAATCCAGAAAGTTCGACGGAATGATTATCACAGGAGCGCCTGTTGAACAGATGGAGTTTGAAGAGGTGGATTACTGGGATGAACTCTGTGAAATAATGGAATGGACCAAGGCCCATGTAACAAGCACCTTCCATATTTGCTGGGGTGCCCAGGCTGCTTTGTATTATCACTATGGACTTCAGAAGGTTCTTTTGCCCGAGAAGCTGTTTGGTGTCTACAGGCATAAAGTCTATGACAAAAAGATTCCTCTTGTAAGAGGATTTAACGATTATTTCCTGGCTCCTCACTCAAGACATACAACTGTCAGAAGAGAGGATATCCATAACTGCGAAGCTCTTACCGTACTGGCTGAATCTGAGGAGGCAGGGGTTTTCCTTTGCATGGCGGAAGACGGGAAGCAGATTTTTGTAATGGGTCATGCCGAGTATGACAGAGTTACTCTTCATAATGAATATATGAGAGATTTGGGCAAACATCTGCCCATTCATGTACCATATAATTACTATCCGAATGATGATTATAAGCAAAGACCTGAGCTGACCTGGAGAGCATCCAGCAACGGTCTTTATACCAACTGGCTGAATTACTATGTATACCAGACAACACCTTATGATGTGGAAGCTATCGGTAAATAATTCCCGGGCATAATATATGAAGGTTGATATTCAAAGAATTGAGGATGGGGAAGAGAGCGTAGTTTTACGATACAAAGAGCTGACCCCCAAGATAAATCGAATAATCGGAATTCTTAAGGATGAAGAGGACAAGCTCTGGGGGCGAAACGATGCAGGAAGCGTCAGCGTGAGTCTTGAGGCCATATACTATGTGGAGTCAGTGGATGATAAGATTTTCGCTTATACCAAAGAGGATGTTATAAGGCTTGAAGGCTCTCTTAATTCCTTCATCAGCGAAGTGCGTGGTGACACCTTCTTTAGATGCAGCAAGTCAATGATTATCAATGTCAACAAGGTATCAGCTCTTAAGAGCCTTTCCTCCAACAGGATAGATGCCACAATGGAAAACGGGGAGCATATTATGATTTCCAGAAGATATGCTTCGGATTTCAGAAGACTGTTAAGGGGGTACAAGTAATATGAAGGAGAAGAAAAAGATTTCCGTCTGGGAAGCTTACCTGACCAAGGAAATAGGAATCGAGTTTAAGGCTTGTCTGTATTTCTTCGCAATTCTTTTTCTGTACTGCGTGTTCAGAATAATAGAGGGAGACTACAGTGCTCAGATTCTTCATTTGGCTGAAATGATTTTCACCTGTTATATTATCGGGTACATTCAGGTTTACTGTTTCGGAAACTTTGATGAGGCAGAGAAACTAAAGGGTAAAGAGATTACCGGTATGATTGTTTGTACGGCAATATATTGCGTTGTTTCATACTTTGGCGGATGGTTCTACAAGAATCTCATATATACGCTTATCTTTGTGGCGTACCTGCTTCTGACATATGTTTGTGTTTTCTTTATTTATAAATCAAAGCGACAGATTGACGATAAGATTCTTAATGATGAGCTGAGATTATTCCAGGCAGAGCATAAGAAAAGTGAATGATAAAGGCAAATAAGTGCACCTTACGGGAACATGTATTGTTCCCGTTTTTTATTTCTGTTATAGATGAATTACAGGATATGAAAGGAGCACTTATATGAATAATGTAATCGAGATAAGTCATCTTACCAAAAGTTACGGAAAGAATCGGGGAGTTATAGATGTTTCCCTTAAGGTAGAAGAGGGTGACATATTTGGATTCATCGGTCCTAACGGCGCCGGCAAATCCACCACCATTCGTTCCATGCTGGGATTCCTTAAATTTAAGGAAGGTTCCATAAAGATTCTTGGAATGGACAGTGTCAAAGACAGAGAGAAAATCTTAAGGGAAGTGGGATACATGCCGTCGGAAGCGTGGTTCTACAATACCATGAAGGTTTCTGAGGTAATAAAGTATGCTGCTGATGTAAGAGGAATAGACTGCAGCAGAGAAGCGGAAATGCTCTGTGAGAGATTAAAGGTTGATAAGAATAAAAGAATAAAGGAGCTGTCCCTTGGAAACAGAAAGAAGGTCAGCATAGTATGTGCAATGCAGCATAAGCCCAAACTCTTTATTTTTGATGAACCAACCGGCGGCTTGGATCCTTTAATGCAGCGAACCTTTTTCGAACTCATAGAAGAGTATGTAAGTAAGGGAACCACATGCCTGCTTTCCACTCATGTTTTGAGTGAAGTTAACAAGTATTGCAGGAACGCAGCCATAATGCGAGAGGGACGACTTACAATGCTGGAATCCTCTCAGATAGACGACGATACATTTTTGAAGTTCTATGAAGACTGAGGGAGGGTGAGAGAATGAAATCAATTTTTGTAAGAGAAATCAGATTGAATTTAAAGACTGTTATTATTTGGAGCCTCTCTGTGGGATTAATCGGATTGGCCTGTATACTGCTGTATCAGAACATGCAGGGAGACATAGAGGAGATGGCTGACGCTTTTTCCAACATGGGAGCCTTCTCTGATGCCTTCGGAATGAGCACCTTAAGCATAGCAACTTTAGGCGGATACTTTGCAACTGAAGTGGGAACCGTTCATGGCCTTGGTGGTGGAATGTTTGCAGCCATTATAGCCATAGGAATCCTCTCGAAAGAAGAAGAGGGACACAGCGGGGAATTCCTTTTATCCCTGCCTGTATCAAGAACAAAGGTGGTTATGGCAAAGGGGCTTAGCGTAGTTTTGAGCATAGTGTTTTTCACTGTTGTATGTGCTTTGTTCTACATGGCAGGATTTAAGGCTTTAAACGAAGAAATTCCCATGAAAGAATTTATGACCTTCATGGGAATGAATCTTCTTATGAATATTGAAGTCGCAGCCGTATGCTTTGGGATATCAGCCATTTCAGGAAAGAACAAAATGGGCATGGGCCTTGGACTTGCTTTAATATTCTATGTATATGATTTGATTGGAAGAGTGGTACCGGATTTAAAGGATTCACTTTTCATCGGACCTTACTCTTATGCCAATGCAAGCACCATTTTCTCAGGTAAGGAAACGGATGCTGCTGCAGTGACAGTGGCTGTAATTATTACAATCGCAGCTGTAATTTCGGCCTTCGTTATATATGACAAGAGAGATCTTGCAAGTTAATTAAACCAAAGAACCCAAATGGTCATAACTGTTGAGGAAAACGGCTTTGGCTATGGAATAGTCAACCGATTCATCAATGTAAATCTTCATTATGCCGGTCATTTCGATGTGAAAGTGTGCGGCATACTGCCAGAAAGGAATGTTTAAAAGATGGGCTATAAGAGCAGAGGACAAACCGCCGTGACAGAAAATGGCAATGGTTTTGTTCTTTGCTTCTTTGGTTACCACGTAGCCCTGGCCTTCTCTTATGAGACCGTGCTCAGCCATAAATTCTTCGAAGCACTTTTCGCGTCTTTCAACGTCTCCGATTATTCTGTCGTTCTTTATTTCGGGATCATCCTTCCAGGATTCACCTGAAGGATATGAGCGTCTGGTCTTTAAGAATTCATCCGTAAGTGCCCAGGGGCTTTCGGTTGAATATGCGTTTCCGGACAAATCGCCCCATTCAAGCTCCTTCATCCATTCTTTGGTTACAGGTTTAATGTCAAAATACTTCATGCAGGTCTGGCCGGTCTGGGTGGCTCTTCCCTGAGGAGAGAAGTATACCTCATCCAGCTTTAAATTTTTGACTCTTTCGGCCAAAAGCTCAGCCTGCTTTACCCCTTTTTCTGTAAGACAGTCGTCTTCGTAATTCGGATCACCGTGTCTTATAAAATAAATGACCATTTTTAATTTGAAACCCCTTTACATTAATATTTTATCTTATGATAATTGCGTCCCTCTCGGCACCGACTGAAACGTAGGTTACAGGACAGTTGACTTCCTTTTCGATGAAGTTGATGTAATCCTTGGCTTCCTTCGGAAGATCATCCCACTTTGTAATCTTTGAGATGTCACATTTCCATCCGTCAAAGTATCTGATAACGGGCTTGGCATCATCAAGTGCTGCAGGGAAGGGGAAATCATCGGTTTCTTTGCCGCTTACTTCATACTTCACACAAACAGGAATCTTATCCATGTAGCTTAACACATCCAGTTTGGTGATTGCAATGCCTGTTGCAGCCTGAACTTCTATACCGTAACGGGTTGCAACTATATCAAGTGCGCCGACTCTTCTGGGACGTCCTGTCTTGGCTCCGTACTCAGCACCTTCTTCTCTTAACTTGTCAGCTTCGGGACCAAACATCTCTGATACGAAGGGACCTTCGCCGACGCAGGTGGAATATGCCTTTACAACACCGAGAACCTCATCAATTTTTACTCCGGGGAAGCCTGAGCCGATGGGAGCGTAAGCTGCGGAAGTGTTTGAGGATGTGGTGTAAGGGTGAATTCCGTAATCCAAATCTCTCAAGGAACCAAGCTGTGCCTCAAAGAGAATCTTCTTTCCGGCTTTTGATGCGTTCTTTAAGAATGAGCCGGTGTCGCATACAAAAGGTTTAATCTTTTCGCAGTAATCTTTAACCCATGCATCAAGCATTTCCTCTGTGTAAGGTTTTGCGTCATATACTTTGGTGAGGATAAGATTCTTCCACTCCATTAAGTCCTTAAGGTGCTCCTTAAGTCTCTCGGGATAGAAGAGCTCACCTGCAAGAATTGTTTTCTTCTGATATTTATCTGAATAAAAAGGTGCGATTCCCTGCTTGGTAGAACCAAACTTTTTATCCTTAAGTCTCATTTCCTCAAGCTCGTCCAGATCTCTGTGCCAGGGCATGAGAAGAGAAGCACGATCACTGATTTTAAGGTTATCGGGGGTAATCTTTACACCCTTTTCCTCAACCTGAGCCATCTCGGTCAGCAAGTTC
This sequence comes from Lachnospiraceae bacterium G11, assembly GCA_900103495.1. GTDB lineage: Bacteria > Bacillota > Clostridia > Lachnospirales > Lachnospiraceae > G11. The sequence continues at coordinate 93,754 of FMWZ01000004.1, forward strand.
TGAGGATCCATGGCAACGCCATTACCCAGGATGTTTACAACTCCGTCTCTTAAGATTCCTGACGGGAGGAGATGAAGAGCAAATTTACCTTTGTCATTTATAACGGTATGGCCGGCATTTCCGCCGCCCTGATATCTTACAACGATGTCGAAGCTTTCGGTTAACAAATCCACCATACGTCCCTTGCCTTCGTCACCCCAGTTAATGCCTACTACAGCGCAGTTTTTCATTATTTATTATTCCTCCATAGAATTAAAAATGGCGTCAAAAGGGCAGAATTATCCCTTCTTGACACCTTTGTCCTGTTAAATAATAAAACAACCTTTCCTATTATTCAAGGGATTTTTGAAGCGTGAGAAAATTATATATTTTTTTAAATAAATATTTCATAATTCTGACAATAATGGTAAAATGATTGTGTATAGCGTTTGGCTTAATCGGCACATAAAGGAGGAAATAGCATGGAAGATAACAATTTACATAACCATTTACTGATGAAGACACAGAAACTGATTTTCTTTGGACATCTTGTAACGGCTGTTTTTGTCGTTGTGGGCTTGATGTCACAGATGGCTTTCAGTACCATGCCGGCTTATTACAGCCTTTTGCCACTGTTTGCAAATGTTATTGTTGCCATAGTGGGAGCGGTTTGCTACTTCAAATTCCGAGGAACATATACATATTCCCGTATTGTTATTTTTGCTTTCCTCGTTGTCTACGCACTTATGCTTTTCTTCTCAGAGAGTAACACAACTTATCCTTATATTATTCCGTTAATGATCGGCGTAGTCATGACACTGGATATCAAGACGGTAAAGATTACAGCTTATTCCTTCCTGGCAATAAATATAATCAAGATTCTTATGATGATTACATCAAATGATATTACAGAGGTTGCGGAGTACGTTATGATTTCCGCCATCGTATCCATACTTACAACGATTTGTCTTGTGAGGGGTGTTATAATTCTTACCACCTTCGTCACTGAGTCAGTTGATAATGCAACTGAGGGATTCAGAAAGAACGAAGAGGTTGCTGAGAGAATAAGAAGTGTTGCAGGTAACGTTAAGGATAAGATGGGTTATGTGACAGAGTCCATTGACAAGATTCTTACAGCCACGGACGGAATGAATAATTCTCTCAGAGGCATTTCAAACGGTATTTCAGACAATGCCAATGCCATTATGGGACAGACCGAGCAAACTTCTTCCATCGCTCAGATTATAGATGATACAAATGAAAAGACCAGAAGCCTCACTGAGGTAACCACCAGCGCAAGTGACAGCGTAAACGCCGGAACCGAAGCCATGAGTGATTTGGAGAAGCAGGTTAAGCAGGCAATGGAATCAGGTCAGTTAATGAAGACTTCCGCAGAGAATCTGAAGGAACGTTCGGAATCAGTACGAGAGATTACAAATATGATTCTTAACATTTCTTCCCAGACCAACCTTCTTGCGCTCAATGCTTCCATCGAGGCAGCCCGTGCCGGTGAAGCAGGAAGAGGTTTTGCAGTTGTTGCAGACGAAATCAGACAGTTGGCAGAGCAGACCAAATCGGCTACTGAACAGATTACCAATATCCTTGATAAACTTGCAGAGGATGCAAACGATGTAGTTTATAAGGTTGATGAGAGTGTAGCAATATCCAATTCCGAGAAGGAACTTGCGGATACAGCTTCAGAGCGCTTCGCAGAGATTAAAGAGAACGTTGACAACCTTCTTGCCGGAACCAAAGAGATGTCCGGCCTGATGAAAGATCTGGTTGAAGCCAATAAAGTTATCGTTGATTCTGTCACAACTCTTTCTGCAGGAAGTGAAGAAATCGCAGCCAGCACGCAGCAGGTTTCAAACGCAAGTGAAGAGAATGTTCAGATGGTTAGAAAGTTCTCTGAGATTATGGAAGAGATCAGTTCTTCACTTGAACAATTAGAGAGTTAAAAAAGTGCTTGCAAAATTATACAACATAGTTTAATATTTAACAGGACAAAGACGTCTTAGAGGATAGCCACAGCTATCCTTTTAGGCGTCTATTTTTTTACATTTATAACTTGTAATCAGATTTTAGGAGGAATTGAGAGATGTCATATGTTGACGAGATTTACCAGAGAGTAGTTGACCAGAACCCTGCACAGCCCGAGTTTCATCAGGCAGTAAAAGAAGTGCTTGAGTCTTTGAGAGTTGTTATTGAGGAGCATGAGGAAGAGTTTAAGAAAGATGCTCTTCTTGAGAGAATCACAACACCCGAGCGTCAGATTCTTTTCAGAGTTCCCTGGGTAGATGACAAGGGACAGGTTCAGGTTAACAACGGATACCGTGTACAGTTTAATTCAGCTATCGGACCTTACAAGGGAGGTTTAAGACTTCACCCTTCAGTAAATCTCGGTATCATTAAGTTCCTTGGATTTGAGCAGATTTTCAAGAACTCACTTACAGGCCTTCCCATCGGTGGTGGTAAGGGTGGTTCTGATTTCGATCCTAAGGGCAAATCAGACAGAGAGGTAATGGCATTCTGCCAGAGCTTCATCACAGAACTCTACAAATACATCGGCGCTGACACAGATGTACCTGCAGGTGATATCGGAACAGGCGCAAGAGAAATCGGATATATGTACGGCCAGTACAAGAGACTTACAGGTCTTTATGAGGGCGTACTTACAGGTAAAGGACTTTCATACGGCGGATCACTTGCTCGTACAGAAGCTACAGGCTACGGTCTCCTTTACATGACTCAGGAAATGCTTAAGTCAAACGGCGTTGATATCGCAGGCAAGACAGTAGCAGTTTCCGGTTCAGGTAACGTTGCAATCTACGCAATCCAGAAGGCACAGCAGCTTGGCGCTAAGCCTGTTACATGTTCTGATTCCACAGGCTGGATTTATGATCCCGAAGGAATCGATGTTGCACTTCTTAAGGAAGTTAAGGAAGTTAAGAGAGCAAGACTTACAGAGTACGCAGCAGCAAGAAAGTCTGCAGAGTATCATGATAAGGCTAAAGAGGGAACCAACCAGTGGCAGGTTAAGGTTGACATCGCTCTTCCCTGTGCTACACAGAACGAGCTTAACCTTGATGACGCTAAGAAGCTTGTTGCCAACGGCGTAATCGCAGTCTGCGAGGGTGCTAACATGCCTACAACTCTTGATGCAACTCAGTACTTACAGCAGAACAAGGTATACTTTGTTCCCGGTAAGGCAGCAAACGCAGGTGGTGTTGCTACATCAGCTCTTGAGATGAGCCAGAACTCTGAGAGACTTTCATGGACATTCGAGGAAGTTGACGCTAAGCTTCATGACATCATGGTTAACATCTTCCACAACCTTGATGACGCTGCAAAGAAATACGGCAAAGCAGGCGACTATGTTGCAGGTGCTAACATTGCTGGCTTCTTAAAGGTTGCAGATGCAATGAAGGCTCAGGGCATTGTCTAAAGTATAACCACAAAGGCTTGAGAACTTCGGTTTTCAAGCCTTTATTTTTTATACTTAATATAATAGAATTATCATTGTAATTGTGATAAACAATGTATTTCATTCCCAGGGAGGTACCAAATGAGAACTAAGGATGACATTTTAAGAATGATAGAAGAAGAGGACGTGGAATTTATCCGCCTTCAGTTTACGGATATTTTCGGAAGCCTTAAGAACATCGCCGTTACACCGGGACAGATGGATAAGGTTTTTAACAATAAGTACTGCTTCGAGGGCTCATCGGTTTTCGGAGACAAATACTATTATGAAGAGAACCTTTATCTGTACCCTGAACTTGATACCTTTATGATTCTTCCCTGGAGACCCCAGCAGGGTAAGGTTGCCAAAATCGTCTGCGATGTCTGCAATGAGGATGGTACACCTTTTGAATTAAGTTCCAGATACATTTTAAAGAAGGCATTGAAGGAAGCTGCAGATAAAGGATACAGAGCTTTGGTGGATCCCGAGTGTGAATTCTTCCTTTTCCACACCGACGAAAATGGCCTGCCCACCACAAATTCCCATGAGAAGGCTGGTTATTTGGATGTAGGCCCCATGGATTTCGGAGAGAACGCCAGAAGAGACATTGTGCTTATGCTTGAGGAAATGGGATTTGAAATAGAGTCATCTCACCATGAGCATGCACCCGCACAGCATGAAGTGGATTTCAAGGAGGCAGAAGCCTTAAAGGCTGCCGATAACATAGAGACTTTCAGATTTGCGGTTCGTTCCATCGCCAAGAGATTCGGCCTTTATGCTACATTTATGCCAAAGCCCAAGGCTGAGGTGGCAGGAAGCGGAATGCACACCAATATTAATCTTTTTAAGAACAACAGAAGCATTTTCAGAGATGCTGACAAGGCAACCACAGATGAAGCATACTGGTTCATCGGTGGTATATTAAAGCACGCCAAAGCTCTGACAGCAGTTGCAAATCCTATCGTAAATTCATATAAGAGACTGATTCTCGGAACCGATGAGATAAGTGATATCACCTGGGCTGAGAAGGGCGAGAAGTCATTGGTTAAGCTTGTTAAGGGAATTGATGATACCAAGGTTGAACTTCGTTTCCCCGACGGCGCAAGCAACCCTTACCTTCTTCTTGCCACATGTATTGCCGCAGGAATTGACGGAATAGAGAATCAGATTAATCCCGGCAAAGAAGTTGGTGCATTAACTAAGGGAGAGGTGATAGACTCTCTGCCTCAGAACCTTAAGGAAGCAATTGATGAACTTAATAAGGATGATCTTATTAAGTCTGTTTTGGGTGAAGAATTTACAAGAATCTACTCAGATATCAAAAATGATGAGTGGCAGGAATACATGAAAGAAGTATCCGAGTGGGAGATTAATCGCTATTTAACCAGAATTTAACAGGAGGAGTTTATGGGCGCTATAATCGTAGCAATGCCCCAATTGACTGATTCCCGGCGAATAGCGGATATAATCAAAAACAGTGAGATTCCCAATGAAACCGTTACCTGTAATTCCGGTTCAGAGGTACTTAGAAGAGTTGAGGATACAGACGTTGATCTGGTGGTAGGTACCAAGTCTTTTTCGGACATGGGCTTTGAAGAACTGCTAAACTACCTTCCCCCCAATGTGAAGTATGTGCTCTTGACCAAGGACAGCACCTTAAATTACTTCAGTGACAATCTGGTCCGACTTCTGATGCCCTTTAAGCCATCGGATTTCATCAGTACACTTCTGATGTTACTCCCGGATTTCGTATATCACTCCAGGAAAAAACCTAAGAGATCTCAAAAGGAGCAGGAAGTGATAGATGAGGCCAAGAGGATTTTGATGGATCGAAATGAAATGACGGAACCGGAGGCCTTCAGGTACATTCAGAAAACCAGCATGGATACAGGGCGAACAATGGTAGAATCCGCTCAGATGATTCTTATGCTTAACAGTGAATAATTCTGTTTACGCCGGAGCACATTTGGTGTATTGTAATATAGTTGTTAATGTTTAAATACGAGGTTTAATATGACTAATGAAATGATTATTGTTCTGGATTTCGGCGGACAATATAACCAGCTGATTGCCAGAAGAGTCAGAGAGTGTAACGTTTACGCAGAGGTTTGCCCCTACACTTTATCCCTTGATGAAATTAAGAAGAAAAACCCCAAGGGTATTATCTTCACCGGCGGCCCCAACAGCGTGTACGATGAGAAATCTCCTCATTATGATAAAGCTATATTTGAACTTGGCATTCCCATTCTCGGAATCTGCTATGGTTCACAGCTTATGGCATACACCTTGGGAGGCGTTGTTGAGACAGCTCCCGTAAGTGAGTACGGAAAGACAGATATTGAAATCAACACATCAAGCAAGCTTTTCCATGGAATAGATGAGAAGACTGTGGTTTGGATGAGCCACACCGACTATATAGCCAAGGTTCCTTCAGGCTTCAGCATTACAGGATATTCTTCAGTTTGCCCTGTGGCTTCAATGGAAAATGCTTCAAGAGGACTTTACGCAACCCAGTTCCATCCCGAAGTTATGCATACCGTTGACGGTAAAAAGATGATTTCAAACTTCGTCTACACTATCTGCGGATGTCACGGCGATTGGACCATGGATTCCTTTGTTGAAAGCAAGATCAGAGAAATTCGCGAGAAGGTTGGAGACAGAAAAGCCCTTTGCGCATTATCAGGCGGCGTAGATTCATCCGTTGCCGCAGTTCTTATGTCCAAGGCCATCGGTAAGAATCTGACCTGCGTATTTGTAGATCACGGACTCCTTCGTAAGAATGAGGGAGATGAGGTTGAGGCGGTTTTTGGCCCCAACGGAAATTATGAATTAAACTTTATCAGGGTTAACGCCCAGGAGCGCTTCTATGAGAAGCTTGCAGGCGTAGAGGAACCCGAGAGAAAGAGAAAGATAATCGGTGAGGAGTTTATCCGTGTATTCGAGGAAGAGGCAAAGAAGATCGGCGCCGTTGATTTCCTTGTACAGGGAACAATTTATCCCGATGTAATAGAGTCAGGACTTGGCAAATCTGCGGTTATCAAGTCCCACCATAACGTAGGCGGACTTCCTGACTGTGTAGATTTCAAGGAAATTATCGAGCCCTTAAGACTTCTGTTTAAGGACGAGGTTCGCCGCGCTGGACTTGAACTTGGAATTCCCGAATACCTTGTATTCCGTCAGCCCTTCCCCGGTCCCGGACTTGGTGTTCGTATTGTAGGCGAAGTTACCGCCGAGAAGGTACGAATTGTCCAGGATGCCGACTTTATCTACCGCGAGGAAATTGAGAAGGCAGGCCTTTCAAAGGGCATCGGCCAGTACTTTGCAGCATTAACCAACATGCGCTCAGTCGGTGTCATGGGTGATTTCAGAACCTACGATTACGCCGTTGCTTTACGCGCTGTCAACACCTCCGATTTCATGACCGCCGAGTGCACCGAGATACCTTTCGAGGTGCTTCAGAAGTGCATGAATAGAATTATCAATGAAGTGAAGGGCGTTAACAGAGTACTTTATGATCTGACAAGTAAACCGCCGGGAACCATAGAGCTTGAGTAATAAGCTATGCAGAATAGGAAACGGAAGTTTTTACGAATGCTTGCATTCATGTAAAAACTTCCGTTTTTTATTCTATACGGCGCCTACGGCGACGGTTAACGTCCCGCGAAGCGGAGCGGTAACAGAGCATGGCTTGTTGCTTTTTAGCTTGCTTATCACCCCTTAATCGCTCCGGAAAGGTGGTTTACGTGAGTTAATGAGATATTTCAGTTTTTACACGTAGGAAATGAGCCCTTTTGGCTGCGCCATACGTGACTTATCCCCATTTACCCGCGATTTTCACGTAAGTCAAACTTATACGGTTGTCTAATTCTACGTGTATAAACGGGCTTTTCATGCTTTCCTCACGTAAGGCCCCCAAAATAAAGTCATATCTTATTGACACGACTTCCCTTTTCAGGTTATATTTTTCTTGGCTATCACAAAGCCAATTCTTATTTTCGGTGCGACAAGCAACATCTTCGTTGCAATTTTCCATTTTTGATTTTAGAGAAATTAATAAAAGAAAATGGTAGTATTATGCAAAATTTTAAAGAAGATTTAGAAGCGCAATTAAAGGAACTTGACAGTCTAATTAAGAAATCAAATGCCAATCTTTCCAAGCTGAAACATATTCCCGTTCGCAAAATAGCGATAAGCAAAAGTAATGGGAATGATCAGTATTATTGGGTCGACAAAGATTCTGGGAAGCGAGTCTATGCCAAATCCGGGGAACTTGATAAGTTAAAGGAAACTGCCCAGCAGGGCTATGAGAAGGCTTTGAGTAAAAAACTTAGCTATCTCAGGAGATGCCTATACGATTTTTTGAAGAAGTATGATGTTTCGGAGATCGACAATGTTTATGATGAAATGTCAAAGGCAAGACAGAAGCTGATTACTCCAATCGTTGACACGGAAGAAATTCTTGTTAAGAAATGGAAGACTGTTTCTTATGAGAGCTTGGGATTCATGGATGATAGCAATTTTTGTTCCAATAATGGCGTTAGAGTTCGCTCCAAGTCGGAGCTGATTATAGCTAATATGCTTGAGCAGTACGGAGTCCCGTATCATTACGAATATCCTATTCTCCTTAAGCGGCTTGGAACGGTTCATCCTGACTTTACATGCCTTAATGTCAGAAAGAAGAAGGAAATAATTTGGGAGCATTTCGGCATGATGGATAACATCGCCTATGCTAACAAGAATGTTTCCAAGATTCATGCATATAATCAGAATGGCTTTCTCCTAGGAAAAAACATGATTATGACTTTTGAGACTTCTCAACAGGCTATCAGTTCTAATATAATAAGAAATATGATTGAAGAGTTCTTGATATAAGGGCAGGAAAGTAGGGCGATGGGCTTGTGTCGTCCTTAGGGGCTTTAGAAAGTCGTTATGAAGCGTTTATGCAGGTAGCTTACGTGAGTATGGGTCGCAATGCTGATTTATACACGTAGGTTTTGAACGATTCAAGCAGAAACTTACGTGATATGTAGCTAATTTTGGAAGGTATGCACGTATGCCAAGTTTGGTGATCCGCTTAATTCTACGTGTGTATAATTGATTTTGGGACATATTCACGTAAAGGTTAAAGGTGACATGAGGGAGTAGAAATGGATACAGTTATAAACAGTTTTGTTGAAAAGTCAAAAGAAATCTTACAGGATAATCTGGTAGGAGTTTACCTCCATGGCTCAGCAGTCATGGGATGTTATAATCCGGCAAAGAGTGACATAGATTTGATCGTAGTGGTGAAGGATTCCATAGACGATAGTGTTAAGAGAGCCTTTATGGATATGGTGGTGGAATTAAACAAAATTGGACCGGCAAAGGGAATCGAAATGAGTATTGTAAGACAAAGTGTTTGCAACCCTTTTGTTTATCCGACTCCATTTGAACTTCATTTTTCTGTTGGTCATCTTGACTGGTACGGAAACAATCCGGATGATTATATTCCTAAAATGAAGGGCGAAGATAAAGATCTTGCAGCGCATTTTACAATCATAAATCATAGGGGGAGATGCCTTTATGGTGCTCCGATTAAAGATACTTTTTCTGACGTACCGGTACAGGATTACATTGACTCTATCTGGAATGATATTGCTGACGCAGAAGAAGAAATTACAGATAACCCAATGTATTTGATTTTGAATCTTGCCAGAGTGCTTGCGTATTTGAAAGACGGTCTTGTACTCTCCAAGAAAGAGGGCGGTGAATGGGCACTTGATAATATTCCTGAGGTGTATTATTCCCTGTTGAATAATGCATTGGAGGAATATGCAATTGGAACGGACCTGTCATATGATATGAGCAGCGCAAAAGACTATGCGAGATACATGATGGAGCAAATCAGAACCGAAAAGGAAAAGCGAAGGAATTGAGACCATGAGTAAAGAATTGACTGAGCAGGATAAGAAAGTGATAGCGCAATATTCAGAATATCCGGAAGGAAAGCGGCTATCATATACAAGGGCTAATGAGACAGAATTTATAGTGACTATGCATTATTTGCATAAATATCTTAAAGACGGGGATTATATTGCTGATGTGGGAGCAGGTGGCGGAACATATACAAAAGCGCTAGTTGCTGAAGGCTATAAAGTTGATGCTGTAGAACTAACACCCGAGTATGTCAAGCAGATGAAAGAGCAATTTTTCGGGAATGATCACATTAGGGTGTTTGAAGGAAATGCAAAGGATTTAAATTTCTTAAATGATAATGCATATGATTTAGTCCTGGCTATGGGACCAATTTATAGTATAAAGGATTTTGATGAACGAAAACGAGCATGCAAAGAAGCACTCAGGATTGCTAAACCCGGAGCCCCTGTGTTTATCGCCTTCTGTTTGCAAGATGCACCACTGATACATGAGGTGTATATGTCGGAAGATCCAGCGGGTGAACTAACCACTATAGGTTATGATCGTGAAAGTGCTTTTGTGACGGATAACACCGGTTCATCAAGGATTCTTGATACAATCAGCGCAGTAGACGAACTGATAGATGCTGTTTGTTTGGAAAATAACGCCAAGAAAGTATGCAGATTTGCCCAGGATGGTATATCTCAGATTATCAGTAAGAGTGTCAACTCCATGTCTGACGAATCATACGCTGAGTGGATTCAGTACCTTATTGCAACTGCAGAGCGTGCTGACTTAATGGGTTATTCAGATCATATTGTGCAAGTGATTACGAAATGACGCATCATATGATTTGAAAATAAAGAAAAGTACAGGAAGGAGTGATTTTTATTATGAAGATGATAAATCGTGTGTGGAGGGCCCACGAGATTTGACCCTCCAATAAAAAATCGGAGGATTAAAAATGGTAAACTTAATTGAATTAAGTGAGCAGAACTGGATGGATTTTGCCAGGCTATCCGTTGACGAAAGTCAAAAAAACTATCTGGCTAGCAATATTGGCATCTTAGCGAGAGGGTATGTATATCGCGATTCCAGAGCAAAAGTTATTGGAATTGCTGTTGATGAGAATCCCATTGGACTTGCTATGGTGAGAGATATGAATGATGAACCTGCATGCTATGAATTGCAGCAGTTCATGATTGACAAGAATTACCAAGGCGAAGGATATGGATTTGAGGCGCTTAATCTCATTCTTGAAGGCCTTAAAAAGGAGAGGAAATATGATTGCGTGGAAGTTTGCGTAAAAATGGAGGATGTGCAGGCAATACATGTCTATGAAAAAGCGGGATTTGTTGACACCGGCTACATTGATGATGATGTTCCCGACAGCTATAATTTGGTTTATCGGTTTGAGAATAACAATGAGAAGCCGGGTACTGGTTCCATAAGAATTATTTGCGTAGAAGATGTGGCAGAAAAAAAGCTGATTTCCAGGACAATACTTGAAGCTCTTCCTGACTGGTTCGGAATTCCTGAAGCCAGAGAACAGTACATAAAAGAAAGTGCTGATCAGCCATTCTTCGCAGCGTATGATTCGGAAAAACCAATAGGTTTTCTCTGCCTTAAAGAGACAGGTAAAGAAACCGTTGAGCTTTGTGTTATGGGAGTTCTGAAGGACTATCACAGAAAAGGTGTTGGAATGAAACTTTTTGAACGGGCAAAAGAAATGGCCAAGCGACAAGGATACTCATTTATGCAGGTCAAGACGGTTCAAATGGGACGATACGAAGATTATGATGCTACCAATCATTTTTATCTGTCCCTTGGGTTCAAAGAGTTTGAAGTGTTCCCGAATTTGTGGGATGAATGGAATCCTTGTCAGGTATATGTAATGGCACTTTGACATTATTAACTAAAGCATTATACAGCGCGGCATAATTGTGCTGCGCTGTAATTGTATAAGGAGAGTATAAAGGTGTGCAGTGAAATATTAGTTGAAGAAATACCCGTTGAAAGAATTGATGAATTCTGGAATATTCATTTCAAATATCTTATTGATGACGGAATTATAAGTGATGAAGAAGACAAAGAATACTTTTCCGGAGAAGAGTATCGCGGGATTATCAAAAATCATATGGAGAGAGCGGTAGACAGGCATCATATGATTTACTTTGTAAGTGGCGAAAAGAAGATAGGCGCTGCCCAGTACAATACATATACGAGTGAGGATGGAAAGTGCTTTATTCTGGACTTTTGGGTATTCCCGGAATATCGAAACAAAGGACTTGGACATAAATGTTTCGAAGTATTGGAGCGATACACAAAAGAAGGCGGAGCAACATATTATGAAATCAACAGCGAGAAAGAAGACTCGGTTCGATTTTGGAAATCCATAGGATTTACTGAGAACGGGAAAGATGAGTACGGCGTACCGCTGTATAGATTAAAGCACCAATACAGACGCCTGTAGTATTTAAAATGATATCATCGATGTCAGAACATCTGTCATAAAATAATAGCTGCGAAATCTCAATAAACAAAGTGAATCCGGCGCCTGCCAGAATTGTTTTGTTTATTTTTTTTAATTCGTCGAAACAAGCAGGCCAAACTATACCGACAGGTATAAACATAGCTATATTTCCAATAATGTTAACCTGCCAACCATCGTATCTATCAACGACAAATGTGAATGGAATCAGGTTCGTTTTAAAAGGGAAAATCAGAGACCAGTCAAACTCAAGCACGCCGATATGCCCATCAACATGATGAAGTGGGAAATAGACAAATCTGGCTATGACGACAAGACAAATGTATACAAGTAAAAGGTTTGCTTCCCTTTTTATATCAATTTTTTGGGTTTTAAAATTAACAATGCATCTTGTTACAATCCAAAGAACCGAAATTAAAATAAACATCATCAAAAAAGTAATTTCAAACATATAAACATCTCCTAATATGGCACCTTTATGCCAGATGAGACTATACTACATTATGAAATAATCATAAGTCAACGACATTTGCTATGTAAATTAAAAGAAGGAGTGTAGATTCAAAGAAATGAGTGAGGGTTATATCAAAGAAATGCGCAAGTATGTTGGACATGCTCCGATAATGACCTGTGCATGCGGCGTTATTATTGAAAATGAAAATGGTGAGATTCTTTTACAGAAAAGGCGTGACAATGGGTGCTGGGCTATCATTGGTGGAGCCATGGAAATGGGAGAAACCTTTGAGGAGACTGTCAGAAGGGAAGCCAAAGAGGAATCCGGTTTGACATTGGGCAAACTTGAATTATTTAAATTGCTCTCAGGAAAGGATTGCATTATAGAATATCCTAACGGAGATATTTGCTTTGGACCGGGCATCGTTTTTATCACGAAGGAATATGAAGGGGACATTACTAATGATCCGGAGGAAGTAGTGGAACACAGATTTTTCAAGAGGACCGAGCTTCCTGACAATCTTAATAAGTATGATAAGGATATTATTCTTGATTGGGCCGGTGATGATATAACGGAAGATGTGAGAGTGGAACATAATTGCTGTTTTACCGATGAAAAACGCTGGTTTAGATATCGCGCGGCGGCAATCATAGTCGAAGAGGGATATGTGCTGTTTGCCGGGAACGAAAAAGACGACTATTATTATTCAATCGGTGGTGGTGTCCATATGGGTGAAACCGCTGAAGATGCTGTAAAAAGAGAGGTATATGAAGAGACCGGCATTCACTATGAGATTGACCGACTGGCTGTAATTCATGAGAATTTTTTCAACGATAACAGGGGTGCGCTTAAGGATATGGACTGTCATGAAATAGCATTTTTTTACATGATGAAGCCAAGAGGAACCAGGGAGCTTAACAGCGACAGTTATACACAAGGCGTCAGGGAGAGCATGCACTGGCTCCCAATTGATGAATTGGATAAATACAAGGCATTCCCATCCTTCATGAAGGAATACTTACAGACTGAACATACCGGCATTGAACATATTATCACGGACGAGAGGCTGGAATAACGCGTCGCTCTATCAGTGTTTGATGAATAAAAAATCCTTGCATAATTTATTTCCATATAGTAATATTCTATATAGAAAGGAACTGTAATATGAAAATATCTCGAAGCGGTGATTACATTGCTCAAATTCGATTAATAGGCGGAAGAGTATTTGAGAAGCTCTTGGCAGAATCAGGAGCGGATACCTTCAATGGTCCACAGGGCAAAATCTTGGATGCCCTCTGGCAGAAGGACGGTTTGTCCGCAAATGAAATTGCGGTTAAGACAGGCCTTGCAAACAGTACTCTGACAAGCATGCTTGATCGAATGGAAGAAGCAGAACTGGTATCAAGAGTCAGATCCGAAGAGGACAGGCGTGTTGTTAAGATTTATCTCGGGCCCAAAGCACGCGACTGTAAGGAGCAGTATAAGAAAGTCTCTGAGGAAATGACAGACATATACTTCCAAGGCTTCGAAGAGAAAGAAGTTGAAGAGCTTGAGAATTACCTGCTGAGAGTATTAAGTAATGTCCGCGAAGCAGACAAGAAATAGTTCCTGACTAAAATACTATTATACGGGGGTATAAACGTGAATAAAATTAGTGTGAAGCCAAATAACGATTTTTGCCCGCAGACATTGTTTCTGTATGGCACATATGATGAGAACGGGAAGGCAGATTTCGGTCTGTTCTGCTGGTTCAGTTACATGTGGGATACCGAGCTTGGCGTCATGTGCTGTATAGGCGGCAAGAAGCTGACTCTTGATAACATCCACAGGGATAAGGTGTTCTCGGCGTGTCTAGTTACCGAAGAGATGCTGCCTCAAGCTGACTATCTTGGTTGCGTCAGCGGATACAAAGAGGAGAAGATGAAGATTGATTTGGATATAGGAAAGGGAGCTGTCCTTCCGGTTCCAATCCTCAACAATTCACCTGTTATTTTCGAACTGGAAGTTAAGCAGTTTATTCCCATGGACGATTCGGAAGTTATGCTTTGTAAAATCAGAAATGTTCTCCAGGATGAAAACCTTGCAACAAAAGACAAGAGTGATGTCGAGAAACTAGCGGGTATTGCGCCGGTTAAGACAACCTGCGGCCGCTACTTTAGCTACAAGGGAGAAGACCTGGAACTTTGGGGACAACCCATGAAGAAATTAAACAAATAATTAAGGAGTTTTACCTTCCATTTACTCCTGGCCATGCCAAAAGCATGGCCTTTTTATTTCCTTATAAATTCTTTATATTTTAGGGTTAATGTTACTGTATGCAATAGTAAATAGCTATGATAAAATCTTTATAACGTTTTGCGATAATACGTATAAGGCGGAGGAGGAGAAAAATGAAGGTTTTTATCGTATATTGTCATCCATCTGAGGATTCGTTTACACGAAATATCAGGGACGCATTTATTAAGGGCATTACTGATTCCGGAAATGAGTATATCCTTTCCGACTTGTATGCAATGGATTTCAAATCAGACATAACTGAGAAGGAGTACTTAAGGGATGCGAATTACAGAAACACTCCCGATGTGGCAGAGGATGTGCTTAAGGAACAGGAGAAGATCAATTCTTCTGATGCCATAGCCTTTATATATCCAATCTTCTGGACGGAAGCTCCCGCTAAGCTTGTGGGCTGGTTTGACAGAGTATGGTCATATGGATTTGCGTATGGCGAGAAAACCATGAAGATGCTCGAGAAGGGAATGATTCTTTGCTCGGCAGGGCATCCCATGGAAACACTGGAAAACTTTGGATTTCTCGATGGCATGAAGAGAATAATGTTCAGAGACAGGCTCCTTAACCGTGTGAAGAAAGGTGAGTTTGTCGTTTTCGATAGCACATCAAGAGAGAAGCCCCAAAGGAAAGATAACTGGGATAGCAATTTAGCCAGAGCTTATGAGAAAGGTAAGACTTTCTTCTCCGATGATAACGATGAGCTTTCGGTTGATGGAAGATTCTTTACAGCAGTTGAGAATTCCGAATCGGGTGAAGTGTCTGATATGACAGTCTTTGGATATCACCAGAAGGGCAATGTAATCTGGGCGGAGTACTCAGGTGGAAGCGTTGTTAAGGGATATCTTATCGGAACCATGGATGAGAAACACAATTTGCATTTCTCCTATCAGCATATAAACACCGAGGGCGATTTGAAGTCAGGAGTGTGTGATTCAACACCCAAGGTGGAAAACGGGAAACTCAGATTCTATGAGAAATGGAAATGGACAATGGGTGAAGAAGGCACATCCATAATTGAGGAGATTTAGAGGTTTTTGCATGAATTTATTTATGGATAAACTATTTATTACACATTACTATTATCCGGGAACAGACCCGTGGGAAAACATAATGCTTCTTCCTGAACAGGAAGCGTTTCGTATAGCTAAGATGCTTTCTGATGCGCATCCGGACACTACCAGTTTCGGCCGTTTTGCCGACTTCGAGAATTATTATCCGGCCCGAAAGAAAGCAGATGCATTTGTTCGCGATAAGTTTATAGAGTTAGGCGGAAATCCAAAGCTTCAGCATCCCTATTCATTTGCTCTTTTAGAGTGTGAATATCTTAAAGAATGGTTTGACAGCAGCGATAAGATTGTTATTGATCTTGATGATATTCCTGATGATCAGGTCAGCTTTACACTGGGAGACAGCTGTGCATTGATGATTCACGGAAATGAACCGAATGTTCTTACAAAGAAAATTCTGTTTGAACGCATCGAGGCATTTAATGGTTCGGTTGACGCTTTTCTCAAAGAATCACTCGGCAAGTATGCTTATGTGGAAGTGCAATTATGGGACAGATTATCCGGATAACGGCTAAGAGATGTTATGGACATGTCTAATGAGTCTGACAAATCGGAATTTGAGGAGAAAATATCAATGCCAAAAGTAAAACTTACAATTACAGAAAGTAAATGTAGATGTGGGTATTTCAAGAAAGGCCAAGAGTTTATAGTAGAGGACTTGTGTCCTCCTTTATGCCATGAACTTTGGAATTACATTTACCCTTCGGTCTATGCATTACAGAATGGAGCTTCACTTGATTATGGAGATAGTCGAGCAAAAGCATTTGATGCAAAATGTCCGGACGAGGGTAGAGTATGTATTCATGGCGAGATTGAGGACATACCATCCGCGAAATGAGAAGGGGTGGCTTACAGATACCTGAATTGATAGAAATGGGGACATCGGTATAATATGCGAATTATAAGTTGCTCAATGGAAGATATATCATCTTTGGCATTAATGAATAAGCATCTGATTGAAGATGAGGGAAGTAATAATCCTATGAACGTTGAAGAACTGGCAGACAGAATGCGAGGATTTCTCAGTAGCGATTATAATGCATATATTTTCGCGGAAGATGGGATTGCGATAGGATATGCATTGATAAAACATACGTCTTCCCCATTATATCTGCGGCAGTTTTATATAGACAGAGAGTACAGGCGTAAGCATTATGGCAAGCAGGCATTTTGTATGTTGTTAGATCATCTCAATACCACTGAGATAGATGTGGATGTACTGCCGAATAATGAGACCGGACTTAAGTTTTGGAAAAGTCTTGGATTTAAGGCTCAATATATTTCTATGCGATATAAAAACTTCTAGAGAGTGTATTTTGAAAAAAGTGGTGCATTGAATTTCAGTTTAATTGACCACGAATTAGATGATATGAACGGTGTAGTGATCAGATTGGAAATTAGTATTTGTGGGGGCAGAATGAAATCTTTCATTAGACTAACAGATTTTACCAAAGATGAATTATTAGAGATATTTAGTATTGCTGACTCAATAGAAAAGTATTCAGGGTATTTGTCAGGAAAAACCGTCGTTATGTTTTTCCCTGATTCTAGTATCCGGACAAGAGTTACTTTTGAAAAAGGTGTCTACCTTCTTGGAGGACAATCTATACTATTTGATCCAGCGACTCTAGAAAAGAAAGAGAATATTAAGGATGTATGTGGATATCTTCAAAACTGGGCTGATGTAGTTATTGCAAGATATAGAGATATTGATTTGCTGGAGAAAATGGCAAGTTTCATGGATGTTCCAGTAATTAATGCTCTTACTGATGATAACCATCCCTGTGAAATGATGGCTGATCTGTATGCTCTTTCAAAAAGAAGACATGATTTTCTTAAGGATGAATATCTATTTGTTGGTGCAGATGGAAACATAGGCAGGGCATGGAGAGAAGCTGCTGAAGCTATGGGATTTTCAATCACACAAAGTTGCCCTTCAATATATAAAATGTCTGGAGTTGAAAATATAGATAATCTTGCGGATGCGGTAGTTGGAAAAGATATCATATGTACAGACTCAATACCTGGCGAATTTGCAAATGATTTTAACAGCTTTCAGATTACAAAAGATATTATGAAAATGGCTAATAAAGGAGCTTTATTGAATCCTTGTCCACCATTTTATAGAAATGAAGAAGTTTCTAATGATGTAATTGATTCTAATTTTTTTGTTGGCTATGATTTCAAAAAAGATTTGCTAAGAGTACAACAAGCAATATTGACATTCTGTATGGAGAACAGATAAGGATAACTTCGAGTTTGCAGAGGAGATTGATGTGGCATCAAGCAAAGAGTACTTAGAGTTTATTTTAGAACAACTTTCAGATTTGGATGATATATCATGTAAAGCAATGATGGGGGAGTATATCATTTATTATAAGGGGAAGATTGTTGGGGGCATTTATGATGATCGCTTTCTTGTGAAGAATGTCAAAGCGGCAAAAGAAATGATGCCAGATGGATCGTTGGAACTCCCTTATGAAGGGGCAAAAGAAATGCTTTTGGTGGATGAAGTTGATAATAGAGAATTTTTAATGGAACTCTTGGATGCTATGTATGATGAACTTCCAGAACCAAAGAAAAAGAAATAGATAACTTCAAGTTTGTTCAGCAGCCAGCTGACTGTGGGCAAAGATGAGGTAGGTTCATGACACTACACAGAAGGAGAATTACTATGCTTAGCGAAAAAGACAAACGTTGGGACCGATTTATATCTGAAATATGTTATAGAGATTCAGCCACATTATCTGAAATTCAGAAAAAAGCTGTCTTGTGCTTTTGGTATGATGCAGAAATGAATAATGGCGGATTCAGCGGTTATTCGGATGTTTTTCCCGATACGGATTTAAAAGAACTTGAAAGTGCATTAAAAGAAATCGCTAATGATGATTTCGTTGATAATCTGCGCAAAGCAATTACAGACGGTAAAGCTGATGGCTGGGTGGAAACTGACAGGGCCTTCTACAGATTTGAGCCCTCTCTTTCCACGTTACTTGAAGAGTATGTTGAAGCAAACAAAGATGTGATTTTTGATTAAGATGAACGTTAAATTCCAGTTTGATGCACGATGACAAATCGCGGATTGGAGGGGTAAACCATGTTAGAAATATTAAAAGCGAGGTTTCAGGATAATAAGAATCTTCATATGGAACTGAGTTGGCCTGACGTGGAGAAACGTTTGCTTGAGCATCCTGGCTCCATGGATGTTTTGAGAAGGATGGAGGAGAGCGGCGGAGAACCGGATACCATCGGCTATGACGAAAAGACGGGAAAGCTAATTTTCTGCGACTGCGCAAAGGAGTCTCCTTCTGGGCGCAGAAGCCTGTGCTATGACGAAAAGGCATTACAGGGGCGTGCTAAAAACCCGCCGTCAGGCAGCGCCGAATGGAAAGCAAAAGAAATCGGCGTTTTGATCATGACGGAGGAACTCTATCGCCGACTGCAAAGTCTCGGGGAATTTGATTTGAAAACGTCAAGTTGGATCACTACGCCGGATGACATTCGCGACAAGGGCGGTGCATTGTTCTGCGAACGACGTTACGGAACGGTTTTCACATTTCATAACGGGGCGGATTCGTACTATTCCGTGCGCGGGTTCAGAGGTTATACTCTTATATAAATTCCCGTTTGGCGTGATAAGTATTATTTGAATAATAATATTTTAAGAAGGAGTGTCATGGATATAACGATAAGAAAAATAAAAACAGAAGACCATTATAGTATTGAATGCATGACAAAAAAGGCATTCTGGAATCTGAATATGCCCGGATGCGATGAACATTATCTGGTTCATAGAATTTGGAATGAACCGAATTATGTCCCAAGTGTTTCTTCGCTTGCAGAGGCAGGGGAAGTGATCGTGGGAGTTATCCTGTATACGAAATGTAAAGTGGAGACTGTAAATGGCGATTTCCCTGTTTTGACTTTTGGCCCTTTATGTGTTGATCCCGAATATCAGAATAAAGGCATTGGTGGCAAACTTCTTGTTGAGTCTATGAAACTTGCAAAGCAGTACGATTATAAAGGAATCCTGATATGCGGTGTGCCGACATATTATCCTAAGTTTGGGTTTAAAACTGCGGACACATTTGGAATTACTATGCCGGACGGGTCGAATTTTGATGCGTTTATGGGCTATGAATTGCAGGAAAATGCATTGTCAGAGCATAAGGGGAAATTCTATGAACCGGAGAGCTTAGATTGTGACATTCACGATGAAGAATATGTGCGCCAATTAGAAGAGTTTGATAAAAACTATCCCTATATGGAGAAGAAAGTATTGCCAGGACAATGGAGATAAATCAAAGTTTTTCTAAATAATGAGGGATAAGATAAAGCATTATGATAATAAAAAGAGTACAAACCGATGACAGAATATGCGAGTTTACAGATATTGAGTTTTCGAATTATGCGACAGATTGCAATGTAGAATTAAATTTCGAGGAGTTTTGCTTTGTCGCAGAAGACAACGGCAACGTTGCGGGAGTTATCATAGGCCGCGCTTACTATAATGAAATCCATATTGGAGATTTGGTAGTTGGTAAAGAATATAGAAGAGATGGTATTGGCAGTAAACTTGTTAATGCTGTCGAGGATGCGTACAAAGGAAAAGGCTATGAGAAAATAGCTCTTACTACTTTTGGTTTTCAAGCACCGGAGTTTTATAAAAAACTTGGATATGAATTGGAATTCGTCAGAGAAGATAAGGATCCAAAACTAAGCAAGTATTTTTATTTGAAGAAGATATAATTAAGGCATCGTATTTGCCGAATATGGCGATTGGAGAGAGGATAGATGTATACTCTTAAAAGACTAAGTATTGATGATAGGGAAGAAATAAAAAAGGTATTTGTCGGCGTGTTTACCAAAGAGCCATGGTATGATGACTGGTCTGATGAAGAACAACTTGATATGTACATTTGCGATTTGGTGGGCCAGGGCTATTCACTCACATATGGTTTGTATGATGATACGGGGGAACTAATAGGTATCTCGCTTGGATATATCAAGCATTGGTATTCAGGAACAGAATACATTATTAATGAACTTTGTATAAAAACTGAAAAACAAGGCGCCGGCGCAGGGACATTCTTCATACATGCTATTGAAGAAGCTATTAAGGAACTAGGACTTAAGCAGATATTTCTTTTGACAGAATCAAATGTTCCGGCATTCGAGTTCTATAGGAAAAACGGCTTTGTACAATCAGAATATAACGTCGCTTTTTCTAAAAGGGTTTAAAAGGAATGAAGGCAAAAAAGGATAAACGATGAACATTCTCGTATTAGGTGGAACAAGATTCTTCGGTATTCACATGGTTAATAAACTCCTAGAGCAAGGTCATGATGTTACGATTGCTACAAGGGGAAACGCAAATGATGATTTCAGAGACAGAGTAAAGAGAATTGTCGTAGAGAGAACGAGCGAAGAGAGTATGCGCAATGCTCTCAAAGGAAATCACTACGATGTTATTATTGATAAAATCGCATATTGTTCAAATGACATAAAGCTTGTGTTGGATTACGCAGATTGTAATAAGTATATCTATATGTCCAGTGCATCGGTATATAACCCTTTACATATTGACACGCAAGAATCCGATTATGATGGTCATCAATCCCAGCTGATTTGGTGTGATAGAACAGCTTTTTACTATGACGAGATTAAAAGGCAAGCAGAGAATGCCTTATGCCAAAAGTATTCAGATACAGAATGGATTGCTGTCAGGTATCCATTTGTCCTTGGAAAAGATGATTATACGAACAGATTAATGTTTTATGTGGAGCATATAGTCAAGTCTGTTCCGATGTTCATTGATAACATGGATAGCCAGCTCGGCTTAATTAAGTCTGATGAAGCCGGAGAGTTTATAGCGCATCTGGTTGACATAGATGTAATAGGACCTATTAACGGATGCTCAGAAGGAACTATCTCGATTAAAGAGATTGTTGAGTATATCGAGAAACGAACAGGTAAAAAGGCGATTATAAACATTCATGGCGAGAATGCACCATACAATGGAGTGCCAAGTTATAGTCTTAACATAGAGAAGGCTTCAAGTGTTGGTTACGAGTTTTCAAAGCTTCAGGATTGGATATTTGATTTAATCGATTATTACATTGAGATTTGCAGGTAAGCATTCATGAAATACAACAACATCACCCGTGCCAAATTTATAAATCGGCCTAACAGATTCATAGCGGAAGTTGATATTGAGGGGCATAAGGAAATTGTGCACGTAAAGAATACCGGCAGGTGCAAGGAGCTGTTGATTCCGGGATGTGAGGCGTGGCTGAATGCACCGGGGACTCCTGAACGCAAGACCAAATATGATTTGGTGGCAGTTAAGAAAAGCACCGGAGTCCTCTTCAATATAGACAGTCAAGCTCCAAACAAAGTTGTAAAAGAATGGCTGTCGGAACAGGACTATGATGTGGTCATTCCTGAGTATAAATATGGCAACTCCAGAATAGATTTCTACATGGAAAAAGGTGAAGAGAAGTACCTCATGGAGGTAAAGGGGTGCACTCTTGAGTTTGATGGAATCGGATATTTCCCTGATGCTCCGACAGAGCGAGGTGTCAAGCACATAAGAGAACTAATTAAAGCCAAGCAGGAAGGATATAATGCATCACTTGCCTTTGTAATTCAGATGGATGGTGTAACGGAAGTAAGGCCCCATATTGAGACAGATCCTGAGTTTGGGAAAGCTTTTGAGGATGCTAAGAAGGCCGGAGTGGAAGTGCATTTTCTTACCTGCCATGTGGAGCCAGAAGAACTTAGAATTACAAATTAGGAGCATTAAGTGGAACTTTGGATTATCGCCACATTTGTGGCTTTCTTTATAAAAGGATTATGCGGCTTCGCAAACACGCTGGTGTTCACTTCAATCCTTGGATTTGGAGTAGACAATGTGGCTATATCCCCGGTGGAATTGATGGTTGGTTATCCGGCCAACTTTATTATGGCTATTAAGAATCGAGGAAAGATAAGGAAAGATTTGGTCCTTATTCTCTCGTTTCTGATACTTGCAGGAAGTATCCCGGGAACCCTGTTGTTAAGAGATGTGGCTCCGGGATACATAAAGATGGTATTCGGTGCGGTTGTTATTCTCATAGGCATTGAGTTGTTCCTTAGGGAATATGGCATAAACATCTTAAAAGAATCCAAAGTTATAATGTGGATAATCGGGCTGCTATCCGGGGTCCTTTGCGGTCTATTTGGTGTGGGAGCATTGCTTGCTGCCTACATGAGCCACGTTACAAAGACCAGCGACGAGTTCAAGGCAAACTTAAGCGCCATATTCATTGTTGAAAACACAGCGAGAATCATAATATACTGCGTCTTGGGCGTATTTACACTTCAAAGCTTAAAGACCGCGCTTATTCTCATTCCTGTTATGGTCCTCGGAATCGGAGCCGGAATGTTAAGCGCAAAACGAATTAATGAGAAAGTTATCAAGAAACTCGTAATAGTCCTTTTGATTATTTCGGGTGTCGCTTTGATAGTAAGAGGAGTTTGATTATGAAAGCATATTTTGCAGGGGGATGCTTCTGGTGCGTCACCCCAATTTATAAAATCTACGGTGTCGATAAGGTAACCTGCGGATACTGCGGCGGAGATGAGGTCAATCCCACATATAAGGATGTGAAAGCTCAGAAGACCGGCCACAGGGAAACAATAGAGTTGACCTATGACCCTGCCAATGTGAATTACGATAAGCTTCTTGAAATATATCTTGCAAACGTTGATCCCTTTGACGGAGAGGGGCAGTTTATTGACAAGGGATTTTCTTATACTCTGGCAATCTATTATCAGAATGAGGAAGAGAAAGAGAAGGCCGAAAAGAAGATAGCCGAGCTTGAATCCGAAAGCGGTAAAAAAGCGCAAATCTCCTTAGAACCTTTTAAGTCATTTTATGAAGCAGAGGAAGAACATCAGGATTACTACCTCAAGAACCCTGAAGCCTTTGAAAAGGAAATGAAAGAAAGCGGAAGAAGAAAATAGATTTATGAAGATCAGAAACTTATTCGGAACAGGCGAATTCTATAAGAGCGCGCTGAAGATAGCCCTGCCTATCATGTTGCAACAGCTTATTCAGAGCCTGGTTTCCCTTATTGATAACTTTATGGTATCGGGACTTGGAGATGTTTCCATGTCCGGAGTAAATGTGGCAGGACAGGTCCTGTTTATTTTTATGGTGTTTACCAACACCATATGCATGTCGGGAGGTATTTTCCTTACTCAGTTCTATGGGGCCAAGGATAAAGGTGGAATGCAACAGGCATTTATGTTTAAGGTCATTTTGGGATTCCTGGCCTTGATTCCTTATTTTCTGGTTACTGTTGTGTTCCCGAGACAGGTATTATCCTTGATGGTTATCGGTAATACACAAGCCTCCCAGATACTTGATGAAGGTGTTAAATATATCCGAATCATGTTTCATGTGGGAATACCCATGACTATTTCCGCATGTATTGCCAGCTCCCTTAGAGACATGGGAAGAGTTAAACTTCCTTTGGTTGTCACCATCATAGCGACATTGACCAATACGGTATTTAACTATCTGCTTATTTACGGAAACTTTGGTTTCCCTGCTCTTGGAGTAGAAGGCGCGGCATACGCAACGGTTATAGCAAGATCATCAGAGTTTATCATTTTTGCCGTTGTTTATTTCAAGATAAAGCCGGAGTACGCCGTTACTATAAAATCCCATTTCAAACTGGATGGAAAACTCTTCTGGAATATCATTAAGAAAGGCTCCCTTATGCTTTTCTGCGAGATGGTATGGGTACTTTCCGAAACCCTTACAACGGCCATATATAACGGAAGAGGCGGTGCGGATGTAGTTTCCGGCATGGCTTCCAGCTTTGCCATAGCAAACCTTTACTTTGTCGCATTTGGCGGAATCTACTCGGCCACCAGTGTCATCATTGGTAAAACTCTTGGTGAAGGTAATCTTGAGGAAGCCAAGATTAAGAAGAATTGGTTGTTATCAGGTTCGCTATTGTTCGGATGCTTCATGACAGTATTCGGACTTGGGACATCATTGCTTGTACCCGTTGTTTTCGGAAGGCTCTCAGCAAGTGCTATAGGAATTTGCAGAAGAATGGTTATCATGATGTCGTTCTTCATGCCTGCATGGATTTATATGAACGCACAGCAGGCCGTGGCGAGAGCCGGGGGAGACACAAAGATGGGTGCATATTCCGACGCATCAATCACTATAGCAATTATGCTTCCTATGCTTCTTCTCCTTGGGAAATATACGGCAATAGGTCCCGTGATGATGTATTTCTGCGTCAAACTGCTTGATTTTGTCAAAATCGTAATATTCCACTTTTGGATGAAAAAGGAGCGGTGGCTTAATAATCTCACAGTGAATGAGAATTGATAATGTGTTACAATTTGGTAGATATATTTTATCAAATGAAAACAAAAGGGGATAAGCAAACAAAATGAAGATGCTCTGGAAACTGAGCCGTGAGGCCATAAGATATAAGACACTGTATTTCTTCGCTATTTTCTCAACCTTGATGCTTACTGTAATAAACCTGGCAGCACCCAAGGTATTGTCTGCCATGACAGGAATAGTAAGCACCGGTGTTGATGAAGCTGGAATGAAGCGAATTATCGGCTTCACGGTTATTCTTATAGTGTTATATCTCTTCAGAGTTCTATTCAGATTCCTAAGCAATTATCTCGCACATAAAGCAGCCTGGCACCTGGTGGGAGATCTTAGAACCCGCATATATGACAAGCTTGAGAGAATGCATATAGGCTACTTCCACGACAAGCAAACCGGTGATTTGATGAGCCGAATCGTAAACGATACAAGAGACTTCGAACTTCTCTATGCTCACCTTATTCCGGAGAGCATCACAAACATCGTTACCTTTATCGGTGTGCTTATTATGCTTCTTACAATCAATCCCAAGCTCGCTTTGATTACCTGTGCACCCCTTCCATTGATTTTCTTATCGGGTATTGTCTTCTCAAAAAAGGTAAGGCCATTCTTTAAGATATCCCAGGCTAAAATGGGAGAACTTAACGGCAAACTTCAGGACAATCTTTCGGGAATTCATGAGATTCAGTCCTTCGGCCGTGAAGAATATGAAACCGAGCAGGTCAATATAAGCAATTTCGAGCACATTAAGGCCATGCTTAAGGCTCTCAAAATCAGCGCAATTTTCCACCCGAGCGTCGAGTTTATCTCATCCCTGGGAACAATCCTTGTGGTGGGCTTCGGTGGTTATTTCGCATGGAAAGACGGCCTTAAGGTTGAGGATGTTGTGGCATTTTTGCTTTACCTTAGCCTGTTCTACACACCAATTACCGGTCTTGCAAATCTTCTTGAAAATTTACAGCAGTCCATGGCGGGAGCTGAGCGTGTCGTGGCAGTTCTTGACGCACCCTGCGAAATTATTGACAAGGAAGGTGCCAAGGACCTTAAGGACGTAAAGGGAGAGATTGAATTTGACCATGTAAGCTTCGCCTACGAGGAGAAGATGCCTGTGCTTGATAACGTCTCATTTAAGTGTGCCCCCGGCAAGATGCTTGCTCTTGTGGGCCCTACAGGTGTTGGTAAAACCACACTCACTCAGCTGATATCAAGGTTCTACGAACCCACATCGGGAAGAATTCTTGTGGACGGAAATCCTCTTGATGAAGTTACCATTGAGAGCCTTAGACAAAACATTTCCCCGGTACTTCAGGATACATTCTTATTTAACGGAACCATAGCCGAGAATATAGGCTACGCATATCCTGAAGCGGACCTTGATGCCATCAAAGAGGCTGCCCAAATAGCAAATATCCATGAGGATATTCTTGCAATGCCTGATGGATATGACACCCTGGTGGGAGAGAGAGGACTTCGCCTGTCCGGCGGCCAGAAGCAGCGTGTTGCCATAGCAAGAGCAATTCTTCGAAAATCCCCCATCATTATTCTTGATGAGGCCACCGCTTCTGTGGATGTTGAGACTGAAAGACAGATTCAGGAAGCTATTTCCGGTATCGTGGGTTCAAGAACAATCATAGCAATCGCCCACAGGCTTTCAACCATCAGAAATGCGGATCAGATACTTGTGATTGAGAATGGCAGGATTACTGAGAAGGGTACACACGAAGAACTTGTTGCTCTTAACGGAAGCTATGCAAGAATGAACAGAATTCAGAGCAACAGCTAAAAATAAAATGAAATAAAACAAATCTTAAGAAAATCATTATTTTTGTGCCCTATAATTAGCTTAAAGCAACTGCTAAATGGGAGAGGACACAGAGTTTTAATGAAGAATAAACTGAACTTGAGTTTATTTGTAAAATACATAACGGTGGGACTGTTCGCAGCAATAGTCATTTATCTTTTGATACTTTCAGGGTTTTCCACTACGGGCATTGACGAAATGGAGCGTTCTTATTTGATTGAGGACTCTTTTTGGATTAATGTCCTGGTGAATACCCTTTTTGTATTGGCTCTTTGGGGCGGATACAGATTACTTGGAAGGCTGAATATACGAGAGAGATTTCCCAAACTTCCCACGGGGAAGAAACTTGTGAAGATACTTCTCCTCGTTGCCTTTTTTGCAGATTTATTGTTTGTTCTTTGCATCAGCAAATCTCCAAGAGCCGATCAGTTTGATGTATGTAAAGTTGCATTCGACATGTCAAACGGTGATTTTTCCGCCCTTGATGTGGGCGGCTATTTAAGCGTCAACACCAACCAGGCCGGAATCGTTTTGCTTTTATATGCTCTTGGTAAAATCTTCGGCCACTACAATTACACCGTATTCCAGATTATCAACATTTTCGCGGTGCTTATGCTTACCAAATGCTTTATATCCTGGGCTGACGATAAAGAGAAAACTGACGGGCGCGCCCTGGGTATTGCTGCGCTGAGAGTCGCGTTTTTACCAATAGTGTTCTATACAACCTTTGTGTACGGCACCATTATCGGACTGGCTTTGGGAGTGTGGGCCTTTAACCTTGCACAGATGTTTAAGAAGGAGAGAAAGCCTAAACACGCCATCCTTTCATTCGTATGCATGTTTTTGGCTATAGCGGTTAAGCAAAACTACGCAATCTTTGGTATTGCCCTGGCTTTATATATTATTTTCCTTCTGATAAAAAGCTTTAGAAGAAACATGTTTATGGCTGCACTTTTGGTAGCCGTTGTGGTTTCAGTAGTCTTTAACGGCGTAGCCCTGGATCATACAATCAAGCTTATATCCGGTCGTTCCTTAGGGGAGGGAATGTCGCCTTTTTCCTGGGTTAATATGGGACTAAAGGAAGGAAGCCCGCTGTTTGACGGCTGGTATGATAACAGCAACAGCACCTTCAAGGCCTATTATGAGAGCGGATACAACAAGGATTTGCACGAGGAAAGAAGCATAGACGGAATAGAGCAAAGCGTGAATCGCTTTAAGAATGATCCCCATTATGCCCTTGACTTTTTCTCAGGCAAAAATGCATCCCAGTGGAATAATCCGGGCTTTCAGGGCTGGTGGATTAACTATGCCATGCCTGAGGACGGTGTAATTCAGATGCCCACGTGGTTGGACAATCTGCTATCCATTGAAAACTACAACGATTATATTTTCCCTTATCTGGACAGACTGCAGTTCATTATTCTTTTCGGTGTTGTTTTATTTATCTTCTTCTGCAAGGAGAAAAACGAAGCCGCCATGTTTTTCATGCTGACCTTTATAGGGGGCTTCGTTTTCCATACAGTCTGGGAGGCCAAGGCGCAATATACCTTCGTTTATTTCGTGCTTCTTTTGCCCATGGCAGTGGATGGATACATTAAAACGGTTAAGAACCTCGACGCATTGCTTGTGGAGGATAAAAAGAAACTTGCCTGGGGGCTTGGTGGTTATTTGCTGACTGCTCTTGCTGTCTTTATGGCGGTCAGGACAATTCCTTTTTGCAAGGACATTTTTATGAGGGATGAAGATACAGAGCTGTATTCGGATTACGTGGCCTTCCACACATATGTTGAAATGCCTAGGGGAGAATATGTTGTGAGTCCCCTGTCGGATGCTGAAGTTGCCCTTGCGGCAGGAGATGAGGCCGATGAGGAGGATAAAACCCCGCTTCTCTACACGGACGCAGATGATGATGATGTGAAGGTGGAGATTCAGAGTAACGAAGAGTACTCCACGGTGAGATTTATGGAAACAAATCTGTGCCTGGACGTTCCGGAAGGAATCGGAAAGCAGGATGGCGAGGTGTTTGCTTACATGCCCGACGGCTCCGATGCTCAGAAGTGGAATATCGCATACAACGATGAAACCGGGGCTTACTACATAATTTACAACAAGGTTTTTGCTCTCAGTTATGATGTTGGTAAAAACAGAGTGTATCTCAGCTATTTCGATGGCTCCGAAGCACAAAAGTGGAACATAAATGAGTGCGCTTAATCAGTAAATAGTTCTTTACAAATCAAAACATTTGTTCTATTATAAATATAGAGGACGAACAAATGTACGATTTAAGTGCGAATGATTCTTTAAAAGAGAAACTTACAATTCTATCCGATGCCGCCAAGTATGATGTGGCTTGCACTTCAAGTGGCGTAAGCCGCGGCGGCAAGGAAGGATATCTTGGCAATTCTGTTGCCGCCGGTGTCTGTCACGCCTTTTCTGCAGACGGACGCTGTATTTCCCTGCTTAAGATACTGATGACCAATCATTGTATATATGATTGCAAATACTGTAAGAACAGAGTGAGCAATGACGTGGAGAGAGCACTTTTTACTCCTGAGGAAATCTGCACTCTTACCATAGAGTTCTATAAGAGGAACTATATCGAGGGACTTTTCCTAAGTTCCGGCGTTTACAGGAACCCGGATTATACTATGGAGAAGATCTGTGAGACCTTGAGGCTTCTTCGAACCAAGTATAAGTTTAACGGTTATATCCATGTGAAGGCTATTCCCGGTGCTTCCGAGGAACTTTTGTATTCTGCGGGACTGTTGGCTGACAGAATAAGCATAAACATGGAGCTGCCCACGGAACAAAGCTTAAGTAAACTTGCGCCCAACAAGACAATGAAGAATATAATAGAGCCCATGAACCGGATCTCCGGAACAATTGCGGGACACAGGGTGGCTATTGGAAAGTCCGCAAGGATGGAGAGGTGCGGTATCAATAAGCATCTGGTTAACAGTATTTTCGGGCCGGAAGCAGGGAGAATTGAGGGAAGCAGTAATCAGCCTTTCTTGTATCCTGCAGAGCGCAATGATGCCCTTTTAAGGAGACCTTTCGCCCCGGCAGGACAGAGTACCCAGATGATTATCGGTGCCAGCAATGAGACTGACCTTGAATTAATAAGAACAACCCAGGCTTTGTATCAAAGCTTTGATTTGAAGAGAGTTTTCTATTCGGCTTATATCCCCATTAATGATGATGATATTCTTCCCGGAAAGGATACACCGGTTCCTCTTCTTAGAGAACACAGACTTTATCAGGCCGACTGGCTTTTAAGATATTATGGCTTTGGTGCGGAGGAGATACTCACCAAAGATAATCCCTTCCTTGATTACAGAGTGGATCCCAAATGTTCCTGGGCCCTCAACCATCTGGATATTTTCCCGGTGGAAATTAACAGAGCCCCGGTGGAAATGCTTTTAAGAGTTCCGGGAATCGGACCCACCAGTGTTAAGAGGATTATCAGTGCCAGAAGGTACGGCAATGTGAATTTCGAAATGCTTAAGAGAATGCATGTGGTGCTTAAGAGAGCTCAGTATTTTATTACCTGTAACGGTAAGATGCTTAACCATACCCCTATAGAACAGCGTTTCATTATGGGACAGTTAACAGACCTTGAGCATAGAGAGGTTTATCAGATAGAAGACAGTCTTAATACCGGAAGACAGATGAGCCTGTTTTCGGATTATAATTTGGAGATGGCATGACTATATTTACGTGTGCTCCCGGGTGGGAGGCTATGCTTACCTGTATATATGAGGCCTCAGAAAGCAAACTGGGCTATAAGAATATAAGATTGTTGCTTGAACCTTTGGGGCAACAGTCTTTTCTTGATGAGTATATCCATGTGGAACCTGATGAGGTGAAGGCAGAGAAGGTGGCAACATCCATAATCAGGGGGATATCTTTTCAATTCTATCAGGAACTTGCCTATACGGCCATGGCCTATGAGGAGGACGTTCTCGATAACATTTACCATGTGCTTCTTCTTGGCTTCAAGTTTGGAGAGAATGCCCTTAAGATGGTTCAGTACAGAGACATAATAAGGAATCGTGAGATTAGAGCCAGGGTAGTGAGGGAGGCTGAGCGATTCAGGGAGATACTGCGTTTTCACCAGCTGGGGAATTTATATGTTGCCCATTTCGAACCAAAGAGCAGGGTGGCATCATATCTGGGTCCGATTTTTCAGGACAGAATGCCTTCGGAGAATTTCATGATTGTTGATGATGTTCATAGGGAAGCCGTGGTACACAGAAAGAATGAACCCTATTACATGTGGCAAATTAATGATAGAGAATTCGCAAGATTAGCGCAGACAGAGGAGGAGAATGACGAGTATACTGACTTATGGAAAGCCTTTTTCGACTCCATTGCAATAAAGGAGAGGGCCAATGAGAAGTGCCAGATGTCGCACTTTCCTCTGTGGGCAAGAAAACATGCGGTGGAGTTTACCATTGACGAAAGAGGATAAGTTATTTACCATACTAATCGTGAGTATTTTTTTATGGGAGAAGGAAAATGATTTTAACTAACGAGGAATTAAAAAACATTTATTTCGGAGCCTATGAGTTCGAGGAGGCTGAGGATGGATATTTGCAGTCCTTCCAGTATTCAAAGAAGCAGATAGAGTACTTCAAGGGGGCCATGGATTTCTGGTATGAAAGATGCACGGCTTCATCTGCCAAGACTTTGGAGTTTACCACCAGCGCAAGGAAAGTGGCTTTCGATTATAAGATTATATGGAAGGGCTCAGCAGATTCTTTTGAACTTTGTGTTAACGGGCTTGTTACAGACATTGTTTACGTGAAGGACGTTCTTGATACCGGAAGGATTGAGTGGGAACTTCCTGAGGGTGAGAAGAATGTAATTATCTACCTAACTGCTGATGAGACGGTTCTCATTAGAAACTTTGAGGCAGATGCCAAGGTTACAAGAGCTAAAAAGAATGAGAAGGTACTGTGGCTCGGAGACTCCATTACCCAGGGATACGGTCCGTTAAGATCCTCGTGTACATATGTAAGCGTTGCCAACAGATTGCTTAATTATGACATTGTTAACCAGGGAATTGGCGGATATGTTTATGACAAGAATTCCCTTATGAAGATGGAGGGTTACAATCCGGATAAGATTATAGTGGCTCTTGGAACCAACCAGTATGGCGATAAGGACATGAGCGTTGTCGAAGAGTACTATGAGACACTTACAGGCATATATGGCAATGAGATTCCTATTCTTTGTATTTCACCTCTTTGGAGGGGAGATAATCTTGAGGCATTGCCGGTTCTGTATGCTTTTTGCGAGAATGTGAAAAAGATTGCGGGACGTTATAAGAATGTACAGATTATCGATGGAATGAAACTTGTTCCACACCTGCCTGAATACTTCCTTGATAACCTACATCCCAATTGCTTTGGATGTGAGGTGTACGGAAGGAACCTTGTGGAAGAGATTAGAAGATTGGGTTTTTAACATATATATAATGAATGGAGGAAATACAATGGTTAAACATGTAATTCTTTGGACACTTAAAGATGAATACACAGCAGAGGAGAAAGCTCGAATCAAAGAGGGTATCAAGACCGGACTTGAGGGACTTAAAGGTAAGGTTCCCGGACTTGTGGAGATTAAGGTTTACACTAATGGCCTTGAGACATCAAACGCCGATGTGATGCTTGATTCCACACTTGAATCCTTTGAGGCTCTTAAAGGCTATGCAGTTCACCCTGATCACGTGGCAGTTGCCGACAGCGCTGTAAGACCTTATACCAAGATAAGAAGCTGCCTTGACTTTGAAGTGTAAAGTCCGGGATTGAACTATCCTAAAATAATCACATCAAAACGAAAAAAAGCAACTATTTTCCCGATAATCCTTTGCCTATAATGATGAATGTATGCAAAAGATATATTGGGAGGAAGTAATTTATTATGCAGCCAATTTATATAGTTTACCCCATAATACTTGTTGTACTTTTATGGGGAGCGAAGTTTAAAAAGATTGGATCATTTAATGAGGAAGCATTCTCTTTGAGACAGATGAAGGCCATCCAGGGCTTTGTGGCGCTTCTTATTATGCTTCATCATTGCAGTCAGAAAACCAGTGCATCTTGGATTGACAAGAAGTTTTATATCGGTGGTCTTGATATGTTTGTGGAAGTGGGTTTTGTTTTGGTTTCCTTCTTCACATTCTGCTCCGGCTACGGATTATACAAAAGCCTCAAAACCAAACCTGATTATCTTAATAAGAAATTTATTCTCAAGCGAATTTTCCCAATTGTGGCATTGGCTTATATTGTCACATGGATTTTTCTCCCCTTCAGATATCTTCTTGGGGAGAAAATCAGCGGGAAGCGGCTTTTCTACTATTTAAGCGGAATTAAGCTTTCTAATCCTAACGGATGGTATGTTTGTATAATTCCGTTTTTCTATTTGTGCTTTTATCTGGCATTTAGATTCTGCAAGAATGAGAAGATAGCCCTTTCCATAGTTCTGGCCTTCACGGTGGGCTACCAGCTTCTTGGAACAGCCCTTAATCATTACGATGGCTGGGTTGGTGGAGAGTGGTGGTACAACTCCATTCATCTTTTCGTGGTCGGTATTATTTTTGCCATGTATGAAGACAGAATCATTCCCCATGTGAAGAAATACTATATTGTATATTTGATTGCCGGTGTGGCGCTTGTTTTTGGCGCATACAGGTTTTGGCAATATGCAAGAAGTAATTTCTCATATTACGGTGAGACCTGGGATGCTCCGGATACTGTTTTGAGAAGACGAGTTACATTATTGGGAGATGCTTTATTCTCCTTTGCGGTAGTATTTTTCTCCTTCCTTCTTAGTATGAAGATACGTATTGGCAACCGATTCCTTGATTTTATGGGCAGGATTACACTTGAGTTTTATTTGATTCACGGATTATTTGTTGAATTATTCTGTTTCTCATTTACAAGTAAGTTGAAAAGCCTTTATTATATAAAGAGTCAGGAACTTTTTGTGATAGTTGTATTTGTCCTTGGCATTGTCAGTGCCTGGTTACTAAGTTTACTGAACAATAAGTTGTTGAAGAAAATTACAAAATAAAGAGAGGAATCAAAATGGGAAATGACAGAAGACCGGACGATATGGTCCGCATCACAACACCTGAGCTTGCAGATGCATTTATTGAAGAACAGGTTAAACTTGTGAAAGAACAGGTTGGAAGCAAGAAGGTATTACTTGCTTTATCAGGAGGAGTAGACTCATCCGTAGTTGCAGCTTTATTAATCAAAGCAATCGGAGATCAGCTTACCTGTGTTCATGTAAACCATGGACTTTTGAGAAAGGGAGAGCCTGAGCAGGTTATCGAAGTTTTCCGTAACCAGATGAAGGCTAACCTCATTTATGTTGATGCGACAGATCGTTTCCTTGATAAACTTGCCGGAGTTACAGATCCTGAGACCAAGAGAAAGATTATCGGTGGCGAGTTCATCGAAGTATTTGCTGAGGAAGCTAAGAAACTTGACGGAATCGAGTTCCTTGCACAGGGTACAATCTGGCCCGATATCTTAGAGAGTGAAGCAGGAATCAAGGCACATCACAATGCCGGCGGTCTTCCTGAAGATATGAACTTTGAACTTGTTGAGCCTGTTAAGATCCTCTTTAAAGATGAGGTTAGAATTGTGGGTGAGAGACTGGGATTGCCTGCAAACATGGTATATCGTCAGCCCTTCCCCGGCCCCGGACTTGGAGTTCGATGTCCCGGTGCCATCACAAGAGACAGACTTGAAGCAGTCCGTGAATCTGATGCTATCCTTCGTGAGGAGTTTGCAAAGAATGGTCTTGAAGGAAAGGTATGGCAGTACTTCACAGTGGTTCCTGATTTCAAGTCAACAGGTGTTAAGGATGGAAAGCGTACCTTTGACTGGCCCTGCATCATCCGTGCAATCAACACCACAGATGTTATGGAGGTTACAGTTGAACATCTTTCAGATGAGTTGATTGACCATCTTGTTAACCGTATTATTTCAGAGGTGCCCGGAATCAACAGAGTACTGTTTGACTACACTCCCAAGCCCCCTGCAACTGTAGAATACGAATAAGTCTTACTGATTTTCCTTTTCGATGCCCACTAGAATCAAAAAGGTGCGGGGCAAATAGGAAAGACAAATTCGGTTGACACGATGCCTGACCGAATGAGATATTAATTATATGGGTGGAGTCAGGAATTACATTAAAAAGATAATGGATTTGAGGAAAACCAGAGTACGGCCGGACAGGACTGCCGTACTCTGGTTATTGTGTATCATTTTGCCGATTCTGGCAACGGACGTGGTGTTCGTAACCACTCTGATTAATTCAGGAAGAAACGACAGCATACATATATATGAGAAAACTGCGGAGAACATTGAATACTCTTTTGGCAGTGTACTTGCCAACGCTTACTCTATTATTAAGAACGTGTATAAGAGTACGGAAATGAACGAATTTCTGGAGAAGGAGTACAGCAGTGGGCTTGAGTATTATCAGGATTATCATGACAGCACGGGAGACGATTACTTAAAGGCTCTGTATTCCATTAACAACCTGGTTCTTGAGACATACACCGCAAACCCCACAATTATTAATGGCGGCGGAGTTTACAGAATCGATGCCGTTAAGGACAGAGAGTGGTATCAGAAGTACGTGGAATCCGGTCAGGACATGCTGGTAATGTTCTCTTATGACCGTGAGGCCGGAGCTGTTTCCGCACCCAGAAGAAGACTTTATATTATTAAGAAAATCGGCAACCCCTCCAAAGATAAATACGAGAAGTTCTGTCGTGTAGTCATAGATTACGGTATTTTTTCGAGAGATATGGAATCCGTTGCAACCGGCGCGGAAGGCTATGTAGCAGATGATGAGAATGTATTCGTCTACACCGGCGGAAACAACAATCTTTTTGATGACTATATGACCTTTAACGAAGTTAAGGACAAGATTGTTTACACTACGGATTATACCTACTATGGAACAACTTTCCATATTCTTATTTCCGCGGAGACAAGCCCTGCGCTTGCATATATAAAGAAAAGATGGCCGGTGTTTATTATTCTTCTTTTGGTCAACGCTGTGCTTCCTCTTATTTATGCAAAGCTTACTCAGGCCGTGAACCTGGCAAAGATTAAAGAGCAGGAGATTAACATTGCCAAACAGCAGGCTGAACTCCTGGCCCTTCATTCGCAGATCAATCCACACTTCTTATTCAATGCCCTGGAAAGCATTCGAATGCATTCGGTGTTAAGGGGCGAGACAGAAACTGCGGAGATGGTCGAAAAGCTGGCGGTTATTGAGAGAAACAATGCTGACTGGAACGAGGACAGAACCACAGTTGAGAGGGAAATGGATTTCGTTAAAGCATATCTGGGCCTTCAAAAGTACAGGTTTGGCGAAAGACTTTCATATGATCTTGAAGTGGATGATAAATGCCGAAACTCATTTATTCCAAGACTCACAATAGTTACCTTTGTCGAAAACGCCTGTGTACACGGAATCGAGGCCAAATCAAGTCCCGGTTGGATCTTTGTAAGGGTTTACTACAAGGATGAGGACATGATAATAGAAATCGAGGACACCGGCGGAGGACTATCGGATGAAGCAGCCGCTGCGCTTTTGGATAAAATGAACAATGCCTCAATTGAAGATCTTAAGCAGGCCGGCCGAATCGGCATGGTAAATGCCTGCCTGAGACTTCGAATGGCAACGGAAGACAGGGTTAAATTCATGGTTGAATCCGAAAAAGGTGTGGGAACCACCGTTACAGTAATAATTCCGAAGGGATGCACTTATGAGAAAAGTTTTGCTGGTTGATGATGAACCTTATATTTTGCAGGGACTTAAGAGCCTGATTGACTGGGAAGCGGAGGGCTTTGAAGTTGTAAAAAGCTGCGCAAACGGTCTTGAGGCATATGAGTACCTTAAGGAAAATCAGGTCGATGTTATATTTGCCGATATCAAAATGCCTGAGATGACGGGAATCGAACTCCTGAAAAGGATAAGAGAAGAGGAGATTTCAGACGCTTTTTACATAATTCTCACCGGCTTTAAAGACTTCACCTATATACAGACGGCCCTCAGGTACGAATGCATGGAGTATATGCTTAAGCCGGTTGAAATGTCAGAACTTAAGGGCGTTCTTCGTAAAATCGCAAAGCAGTCCGACAACCGTGACGAGGAAGAACAGTCCCGCCTGTCCATGGAGCAGGCTTATCTTGCAAGGAATCTTATAGCGCTTTTGTTTGGCAAGTTTGATGAAAGCAACATTAATTACGTTAAGAACCATCTTCACCTTTCCGAGGAAATCCGATATGTGGATTTGGAACTTGCGGGGCAAAGCGACACTCCTGAGGAAGCGGAAGAGGGTGAAATCAGAGGGCTTCAAAGACAGGTTTTCACCGCAGTCAGGGATTATTTGAAGGATGAGAAAGAGCATTGCATTTTTGACGTCTCCCAGGATGAGAAATGCTATGACATAGGCTTGATTCACTGTGACTACATGGCCTCCAAACGTGAGATATCTTTTGAGGATTATTTGGAAAAACTGCGCCTCTACGTTTTGTCTGAAACGGGATGTGAGATCACGATTTTTGTGGGAAAAACTGTATCGAGAATCGATCAGATATCCAAATCTTACACCAGCGCCTGTATACTCAAGTCCCTGGAGGCATTCAGAGGAAAGAAAAACATTTATTACTACGATGATGAGACATCAAATGATTCCAACGCCGTAGTAATTCAGAAGAATAAAATTGACGAGCTTTTGGCAAGCATTATGACGGATGAGGAGAGTGCAATCAGAAATTCCGTCGATCATTTCTATGAAGAGCTGAACAAGATTGAGTCGCCACAGACGAAAAGACTTAATATTAACTACCTGCTTTTCCAGTTGATTCATGTTGCAACAGAACTTGACTCCGAACTTGATCAGCAGGAGATATTGAGGTTTATTGCAGAACACTCCTCGGAGGAAGACATAATCCGTGGAAGTAAGAATCATATGGTTTCGTTTTGCTGCGATTATGCTCATTATCTCTCTCAGCTCAGAAAGAATATTTCCGGTGGGGTCCTTCTGGAGATTGAGAAGGAGGTTCGCGACAATTATGACGTAAACCTGACTCTCAGAGATCTGGGCAGGAAATATTTCATTAACAGCTCGTATTTGGGACAGATGTTCCAAAAGAAACACGGACAGTCGTTTAAGGATTACCTGACGTCCTATAGGATAAGCAAGGCAGAGGGGCTGCTTATGAATACTGAGCTTAAAATCGTGGATATAGCAGAAAAAGTAGGGTACAAAGATACGGATTATTTCATCAAAAAGTTCATAGAGGCCAATGGATGTACCCCGTCAAAATATAGAAAAAATAAGAGATGAAATTTGTCGGGTAATTATTCAGAATTTGTCGGGTAGCAACGTGCACGTGCACGAAATATAATTGAAGAGTAGTTTACTATCATATTACACAAGGGAGGTACAATTAATATGAAGAAAAAGATTGTTTCTGCTCTTCTTGCTATGGGCATGGTAATGTCCCTTCTTGCAGGATGTGGCGGCAACGCAGGCGGATCTGCTGCAACTACCGACAGCGGAACTACCGAAACTGCAACCAAGTCTGATGACGGTGGCTCTGCAGCTACAACTACCGAACCCGGTGAGGTTACCGAGTTTACAATGTTTATCACAATGCCCGGTTCAGAGATTAATGACGACAACGAAATCGCTCAGATGATCGCTGATAAGTGGGGCGTAAAGGTTAAAGAGACCTGGCTTACAGGACAGACCGCTTCCGAAGCAACAGGTACTTTGATCGCAGGCGGCGAGTACCCTGACTTCATCGATTCTGATGAAATGAATCTTCTTATCGATGCAGATGCTCTTGTTCCCCTCGATGATTACATTGATCAGTATCCCGAGTTCAGAGACACATGGTTCACACCTGAAGAGTGGGATAAGTTCCGTCAGCCTGATGGACATATCTACTGGATCAATCCTTTCGGAAATACAATGGGCGAAAGCAAAGCTACAACACACAACGACGAAGCTTTCTGGATTCAGGTAAAGGTTCTTGAGTGGGCAGGATATCCCAAGATTGAGACCATGGATCAGTACTTCGACGTTCTTGAAGGCTACATGGCTGAGCATCCTACAATGGAAGACGGCACAGAGAACATTGCTTACACAATCCTCTGCGAAGACTGGAGATACTTCTGTCTTGAGAATGCAGGTCAGTTCCTTGCAGGTTATCCCAATGATGGTTCTGTAATCGTTAACAAGTCAACCATGACAATTGAAGATTACAACACATCAGAAGATACAAAGTTATACTTAAAGAAACTTAACGAAGAGTACAACAAGGGATTCGTTGATCCCGAGTCATTTACTCAGACATACGATGAGTACATTGCAAAGCTTTCCACAGGTCGTGTACTTGGTATGGTTGACCAGTGGTGGGATTTCGCATACACAGTAAACGATTCCTTCAAGCAGACAGGCCTTGATGAGAAGGGCTGCAACTACGTTCCCCTTGGACTTACAACAAAGCCCGGCATGGAGAACAGATGGCATACATATGATGATACAGTTAACCAGGCTTCCGGTATCGCAATCACAACTGATTGTAAGGATCCCGACAAGGCATTCAAGTTCCTCGTTGACTGTGCTATGGATCAGGAACTTCACGATCTCAGATTCTGGGGCGTTGAAGGAGTTGACTACACTGTAGATGCTAACGGATTATATGAGCGTTCACCTGAGCAGAGACAGAACTGGGCAGATACTTCTTACCAGGCTTCTCACAGATGTCAGTATTCATACTTCCCTCAGTGGCATGGAACAAGCCGCGATGGAAAGAACGCTAACAAGCCCGAAGAGCAGCCTTCAGAGTTCATGAACGATATGGCTAAACCCCTTAAGGATTGCTTCGATGCTTATGGTGTTACAACATATCCTCAGATGATCGGCTCTGTAGTTGAGACAAACGGACCTTGGTTCCCTATGTACTCATTCTCAAATAACTTCACAACTGAGACACCCGGTGGTGTAGCTTGGGCTAAGATGGGTGAAGTTAAGCACGAGTGGCTTCCTAAGGTTGTTATGGCTAAGAACTTTGACGATGGCTGGAATCAGTACATGGAAGTTTACAATGCATGCAAACCTGAAGACTTCTTGAAAGAGATGCAGGATATCCTTGATACATTCAAATAAGATTCCTGATGTCACTTGACATTTACTAGCTAATAATAGAGGCGGCGTTTCTGCGGTAAATGCCGCCTCTGTTTAATAGGAGTTAACTATGGCCCAAACTAAAGTTAAAGAAAAGAAAGTAAAAGTAACCTGGAAAGAAATTAAAAAACAGAAATTTCTTGTTATAGGCACAATCTTTTTAGTAGCATACGGTATTTTATTCTATTACTGGCCTTTGACAGGCTGGCTTATGGCGTTCGAAAATTACAAACCCAAAAGCGGAATCCTTGGTTCCAAGTTTGTTGGCTTGGATAAATTCAGATTCCTGTTTGGGGATGATGTATTTATAAAAGCTGTACGTAACACATTTGCAATGGGTGTTATCAATATTGTGACGACAACCTTTATGGCTGTTTTGACTGCAGTTTTGCTCAATGAAGTTAAGAGAGCATGGATTAAGAAACCTATCCAGACTATTTCTTACCTGCCTCACTTCCTTTCCTGGATTGTTGTTACCGGCATCCTTCATGATTCACTTTCCGCAAGCGGTATTGTCAATGATCTCTTATTGAGATTTGGCTTCGTGAATCAGGCAATCAACTTCTTTGCATTCCCCAAGTATTTCTGGTGGATAGTTGCCTTTGCCCAAAACTGGAAGGAAACAGGTTGGAATGCAATCATCTATCTGGCTGCAATTACAGCAATTGATCCGGCCCTTTATGAAGCTGCATCAATTGACGGCGCAGACAGACTCCAGAAGATAAGATATATTACCTTGCCCGGAATTAAACCCACATTCCTGGTACTCCTTCTTATGAACGTAGGTAATGTATTGAATGCCGGATTTGAGGTTCAGTACCTCTTAGGTAACGGCCTTGTTCAGTCCGTTTCACAGACCATTGATATCTACGTACTGAAATGGGGTATTTCTCAAAATGACTATTCGCTTGGTACTGCAGCCGGACTGTTTAAGAGTCTGGTAAGTATTGCTTTGGTAGTTATTGCAAATGCCTTTGCAAGAAAATATACGGAAGAAAGATTATTCTAGGAAAGGGTGGAAACGATTATGAATGGTGAAACTAATCATAAAGTAAGAGAACCCATCAGAGATAAAATCTTTTTTGCATTTACTGTTATCTTTCTTGCGGTTTTCGTAATCATAACTTTATATCCCGTTGTTAACACGGTAGCTTTATCATTTAACGATGGTATTGATGCCGTAAGAGGCGGAATTTATTTATGGCCCCGTAAGTTCTCCATGAAGAACTATAAAACAGTTCTGGATATGCAGAACATTTGGGTTGGAGCTAAAATTACAATTTTAAGAACTGTAATAGCAACATTGACATCTTTGTTTGCCAACGCAGTTCTGGCATTCATCGTAAGTAGAAAGAGATTCCTTTTCAAATCTCAGTTGTCACTGTTTTGGGTAATTACCATGTATGTAAATGCCGGAATGATTCCTATTTTCCTCCTTTACAAAAACCTCGGACTCACCGGTACATTCCACGTGTACTGGATTCCCGGTATGATCAGTGCATTTAACATGCTGGTTATGAGAACATACATGGAAGGTATTCCGGATAGCTTGGAAGAGTCAGCACAGCTTGACGGTGCAGGATATTGGACGATTTTCAAAGATATCGTTTCACCGCTTTGTAAGCCTGTGTATGCGACAGTAGCTTTGTTCATAGCAGTATGGCAGTGGAACAGCTGGTTCGATGCAATGCTCTATAACCGTATGAAGACAGAGTATACAACTCTTCAGTATGAGTTGATGAAACTGTTGTCATCAGTTATGCAGCAGAGTGGATCTGCAGAGAATGCCAAGAACGGTGCAGCAACGATAACCCCCATTACAATTCGTGCAGCTGCGACTGTAGCAACAATGCTTCCCATTATTATGCTGTATCCTTTCCTTCAGAGATACTTTGTAACCGGTCTTACAATCGGTAGTGTTAAGGAATAAACTTTAGTTTAAAGAAAGTTAAAAAACTACTTGAAAACAATTTTAAATCATATTAGCCTCTTCTTAGGACGTCCAAATCTTACCTAAGAGGAGGCTTTTATTTTGAACAAAGAACAACTTCACAGATACATTTCCGCAAGCACCGGGAATGAGAGTAACATATGTCAGATTTACGCCATCAAAGATGGGGAAACAGTCTATGATGATTGCTGGCATGGATTTAAGACAGAGGATTCCATGAATGTCAATTCTGTTACCAAAGGTGTAATGGCATTATTGGCAGGAATAGCATTGGATAAGGGATATATAAAGAGCGTTGATCAGAAGGTTATGGATTTCTTTCCCGATTACACGGTGAAACGCGGAGAGAAGACTATCTATGACGTTACCATAAGACATCTTTTAACCATGACAGCGCCTTATAAGGGAAAGTCTGAACCCTGGAAAAAGGTGTGTACATCCAAAGACTATACACTGGCTATACTTGATTCGCTTGGTGGCAGAAACGGAATTACCGGTGAGTTCAGGTATGCAACCCTGGGCATCCAGATTTTGGAGGGAATTATAGAGAGAGCGACAGGGGAGAAGGGTATTGTTTTTGCCAACAAGAATTTATTTGAGCGCTTGGGGCTGCCGAAGAGAATATTGCACGGGGACAGTTCAAAAGAAGACCAGTTTGATTTCTTCATGAATAAGAATCCCAGGAAACCTGAGTGGTATTCAGACCCTTCAGGTGCCGTGACGGCAGGATGGGGACTGTGCGCATCGGCTCTTGATTTGGCCAGACTCGGTGAACTGGTATTAAACGGTGGCGAGTATAAGGGCAAAAGAATCATTTCAAAAGAGTATTTGGATGAAATGCTTACACCGTATATTAAACTGGGTGAACGATTTGGATTCATGAATTATGGATATTTATGGTATAAACCGTACGATGACAAAGAGGTGTATGCTGCCATTGGAGACAGTGGCAATATCATCTACATTAACGAGGAGCTTAATCTATCTGTCGGAATGACGGGGACCTTTAAGCCAAGGATTTTCGACAGGGTTGAGTTTATAGAAAATAAATTGATTAGGACCATTGATTCGCAACATGAGTAAAAGAAGTACCAAAGCTCGTAAAAGAGCAATTTTCTCCGCAGCAGTTATAAGTGGAGCAATAATATTTATTCTTATGATCGTAGTGCTCTTGGGCATATTTCTTAAGGACACCGATAATGGGAATGTAAGTGAAGAAGCAGTAATAAGGGAAATTAACGGGCTGGCGCTTAACCCGGCAGAAAGTGGCAATATTAAAATTCAAGCGACAGTTGAAGCCGAAGCCGGTGATCCACAGGTTTTTGAAACTGAGGAAACGGGAGCAGATATTGATATATCCCAGTTACTTGGGGCCAGCACAGTAGGTGAAAACTCTAATGTGACATATGGAATAGACGTATCAAGATTCCAGGGGACAATAGACTGGAAACAGGTCGCAGAAAGCGGAATTGACTTTGTGATGGTTAGGCTTGGTTACAGGGATTCCCAGTCAGGTGAAATTGTAGCGGATACAAACGCCAAGTATAACATGCAGGAAGCGGAAAAGTATGGAATTAAAATCGGCGCATATTTCTTCTCGACTGCTGTAAGCACAGATGAGGCTGTGGAGGAAGCCAACTGGGTGGCGGATTATATTTCCCAATATCCTATTACGT
Source organism: Lachnospiraceae bacterium G11 (assembly GCA_900103495.1). Classification (GTDB taxonomy): domain Bacteria; phylum Bacillota; class Clostridia; order Lachnospirales; family Lachnospiraceae; genus G11. The sequence continues at coordinate 137,460 of FMWZ01000004.1, forward strand.
ACCCTGTGGGCTATAACTGCGAGGGCTTCCAGTTAGCCAATAACAGACATTACAGACTGACCAAAGATGAGAGAAGTAACGTGGCTGTGGCCTATCTTGACAGGATTCTGGAAGCCGGTTATACACCTATATTTTATGCGAATCAATCTGAACTTTCCGGCGATGCTGAGTGGAACACATCAGAGATTCAACAAAAGTATAAAGTGTGGCTTGCCTGGTATAACGGTGATACGGAAAGCATTGCGACAGGCCCTGCCTACGGCGGCCAGTGCGCTATGTGGCAGTACACCAACCAGGGCAGCGTTCCCGGAATAAACGGAACAGTAGATGTTGATGTAGCCTACTTTGGATACAACGGTACAGAGAGCGCCAAGAATACATCTGAAAGAGCAAACGTATCTGCTGATATCGAGGCTTTAATGAACTTTGATCCTGTGGATGAACAGGTTACTGCAAAAAACAGCACCAATCTCCGTGATAAGCCAAGCCAGGGCAGCGACAGTACCGTGATGCTTACCCTGGAGAATGGTCAGATAGCAAGAAGAACTGCAACAAGCGAAAGCGGATGGTCAAGAGTTGAATATAACGGAGGCACTTACTACGCTGTTTCCAGTTATCTTACAACTGATCTAAGTGCACCCAAGCAGGAGATTAAACAGGAAGAGCTTGTATCGGATAATTCCGGGTTCAAAACAAAATTTACAGACTGTAACGACACCGTTACTGCCAAGGAGATTGTTAACCTGAGAAACAAGCCCAGCGTAACGGATGAGGATTCGGTTGTTGTTGCAACACTTTCAAACGGTGAGACTGCTGTAAGAACAGGCATCAATACCGAGTATGGATGGTCCAGAGTAGAATATAACGGCCAGATCTTATACTGCGTAAGCAGTTATTTAATGATTGTGGAGTAAGCGTAATAAAAGGCAGGTCTTAAATATCTTAAGACCTGCCTTTTTAGATTACATTTTTTATATCTTCAATGTAACATCATAAACTTCTTTCATTGCCTCGTTGGCAACCACAACATTATCTTTGTTCTTCTTAACTGTTTCCATTACATCATCTGTACTTGCTGTAACTTCCTCAGCCACTGCGAAGAGCTGTTGGATTGCATCGACGATTCCCTGATTGGATGTCTGAAGGTTATCAATTGCAGCATCGATGCCTTTAATGTGCTCAGCAAGAGTAAGCATATCGGACTCGATAGAACCGAAGTTTTCTTCAACACCGCTTATTATCTGATCCTGGGACTGAGCCTTCTCGACGGAACGTGATACAGCGTCTGATGCGGAATTAGATTCTTCCTCAAGGTCCATAATGATGTTTCTGATGTTCTCTGTTGACTCTTTGGTCTGCATAGAAAGATCTCTAATCTGTTCAGCAACAACTGCAAAGCTCTTTCCCTGCTCGCCGGCTCTTGCAGCCTCGATAGAAGCGTTAAGGGCAAGAAGGTTGGTCCTTCCTGAAATCTCTTCAATGGCATTTACAACTTCCTGCATTGCAAGGGTTTTCTCTTTAAGCTGATTCATTGCAGTGGTAACGTCACTGTTTATTTCGCTTATTTCAGCAGAGACATCAGCAAGAGAGTGAACTTCTTTGGTACTGTCTATAACACCGTATTTAACCTTGCGGGCAATTTCGATAATCTCTTTTGAGCGGGATGAGGTATCCTCTATTAAGCCTCTGATGGTATCTGTCATGGTGTTCTGCTTCTCGACGGATTCACAGGTGAGCTTTGTGCCTTCGGCAACGTTTGTAACCGAAAGGGTAATGTTCTCGGAGTATTCTTCAATCTCTTTCAGCCTTGCGGTAACGTCCTCGGTACCTTTCTTAACGACACTGATTACTTCTTCAAGTGAAGCCATGGTGTCGGCCTGCTTATCAACTTCATCGTCGAGAGTTCCGAAGATGTCTTCGTTATACTTTTCAGTAAGAATGGAAATTGTAAGTGCAGCGCCTGCGAAAAGAGCGTTAAAGCAGATTCCTGCAATTACTGAAGTGGCATTGGTTCCTGATGAAAGGCTTGTCAAAAGGTCGCCGGCTCTAGTTATTGTACCGAAGGCCAAAATATAAATGGCGGGGATTCGCATTATCTTCTTGTCATACAAGAGGAAAAGTGACAGTACAAGAGAATAGCTTATAAATGCAAAAAACGCATTACCTGTCAGCAAATCACCTAAGGTGAAATCAAGCATTGCTGTGGCTGCCAAAGCAATGGAACAAACCTTGGATGAAGCCTTTATAAAGTAGATTAATACGAAGTCAATGGCGCAAACAATAACGAGGACAGCTATGCTGATTATTCTCATTATCGGAGCTTCCTCAACTATGGAGCTGGGCTCGTAGCCGGCCATTACAGCAGTAAGCAAACATACTGCCAAGCAGAAAAATACAATAATCTGACATGACTTGCGGACACGATTGTCTTTATCCGCGTATATTCTTTTGTTTTCCATTTTTATCTCCCAATCCTTTGAGTGTTCGTGAATCCATATTCACGATATTTTTATTTTACCATATTTTTTCTTTTTTGCGCACATCTTATATGAGTCAAACGTTATAATATTTGAGGGAGGTAAATATGGCGTCATTTGATATCAAAGAACAGTACGACAAAATTTACAGATATTGTTATTTTAAGCTTTCTGACAGATACCTGGCCGAAGACATCACGCAGGAAACCTTCTTAAAGTACTATGAACATTATGACTTTATGTCTGAGACCAAATCGCTTAAATATCTTTACACCATAGCCGGCAATTTGTGTATTGATGAATATAGAAGAACCAAACCTACTAATCTTGATGAGGACTATGAGGGGCCAATTCACGAAGACAGAGTAGTTGAGAATGTGAGCATAAGAAATGCTCTGTCAAAACTCACAGACGAAGAGCGGGAGATACTTCTTTTGCGATATGCAAATGATGTACAGGTTTCCGTAATAGGAAAAATATACGGAATATCGCGTTTTGCTGTAAGAAGAAAAATTATGGCCGCGAAAGAAAACCTGGAAAAAGAACTTCGAAAGGAGGGAGCTTATGAACAGATTTGAGGATGAGATTAAGGCAGCTTTTGAAGCACCTAAGCCAAAAAGAAAAGAGGAGTTTATCAATCTAATTAAGCCATCAAAGATGTCAGTGGGAAGATTTTTGCTGTCTCAAATGGGATATATAAGAAAATCTACATGGACAGTCTTTACGCTTATTCTTATCTGCATTATACTTGCGCCCTTTGTTCTGGACTATGCAACCCTTTGGTTTATCTCTGCACTTATGCCGATTCTTGCCATGTCACTCGTAACAGAAAGTGCAAGATCTGAGAGATATAACATGGCTGAAATGGAAGCGGCGACAAGGTTTTCTCTAAGAAGTGTGATTATGGCGAGAATGGTTATACTTGGCGGAATCAATCTTATTGCCATTTTGATAGCTGCGCCCATTGGGATTAAATACTGCAGTTTTAACTCTTTTTCTTCAGGCTTGTTTGTAGTAACACCTTTCTTTATAACTTCATCAATAGGCTTGTCAATTGTAAGAAAGATTAAAGGACAGGCAGGTTTCTATGCGGTTATGGCTGAGGCGTTTGTGGTAAGCATGCTAATGCTTCTTAATAAGAATTCGGTACTTGGAATTGTGCCGCCGGAATCGGTGAGATTATGGAGTATAGTTACCGTGGTTGCCATAGTTGCAACGATTAAACAGGGGATTGGAATGATTAATAATTTGGAGGACATTACATGGAGTTGGTAATAGACAGACTGTCCAAGCAATACAAGAATAAAATAGCTGTAGACAGAGTATCGGTAAAACTTAATAAGGGTGTTTATGGCCTTCTTGGAGCAAACGGCGCCGGAAAGTCTACCCTTATGCGAATGATTTGCGGGATTTTAAAACCTACAAGCGGAACAGTTACATTTGACGGGATGAGTGTTGAAACGGAGGCATTCAGGTCGATTCTCGGATATCTTCCCCAGGATTTTGGATATTATCCGGAGTTTAGCGGAAGAGACTTCATTTTATACATGGCGGCTTTAAAAGGTATCCCCAAAAGAGAAGCGAGGAAAAGAAGCGATGAACTGTTAAAACTTGTGGGGCTTGAAGATGTGGCAGATAAGAAAATCAAGACATATTCAGGTGGAATGAAGCAAAGAGTAGGAATCGCACAGGCTCTTTTAAACAATCCAAAACTGTTGATATTGGATGAGCCCACCGCAGGACTTGACCCGAAAGAAAGAGTTCGTTTCAGAAACCTTATCGAGAAAATCGGAGATGATTGTATAGTAATCCTGTCAACACATATCGTGTCGGATGTTGAACATATTTCAGATCAGGTAATGATGATGAAGGACGGAAGATTCATCTTCCAGGGCAAATGGAGCGACAAGGATGAGAGCCTTGAGGATTTCTATTTAAGGCAGTTTGAGGAGGATGGAGTAATTGAATAATTTCGGAACCATATATAAATACGAACTTAAAAAGATCGTATGCAAGAAACTGTTTGTTATTTTGGCAATTTTGATGTTTGCGTTAACAGTTTTTACCCCTTTTTCGAACCTTATCGGAAATTATATTGAAGACGGGACCCCGATTGAGAGTAACCTCTCATACTACAAGGAGACTCAGGCAGGTATTAAGGCAATATCCGGAAGGAAAATCGACATAGACCTGATGAGAGAAACAATGGAAGCATATAAAAAAGTTCCCACAGTCCCTGATTATACAAAAACAGATGAGTATAAAAAATACGCAAGGCCATATAACGAAGTTTTTGCCATTCTGAGAGGTCCTATGGAAATGAAGTTTGAAGAGTTTCAGAAATGGGAGCCTGATGAAGAAGAGTATTATAAAAAAAGAACGGAGAGTATAGAACAGCTGTGGTCTGAAATCGGTCTTACCGATGGAGAGAAACAGTTTTTCAGAGATAAAGACAAAGAGATAGAAAAGCCGCTTATATATTATTACCATGATGCGTATGATATTCTCTTATCAGATTATCAGACAATCGGTATTATGGTTTTGGTCATGATTGCGATTGTTTTATCCGGATTGTTTCCGGGTGAACGTGCAATGAAAACAGACCAGCTTATTCTTTCAAACAAGCTTGGTAAAAAGACAACGTTTTTGGCCAAGATGTCAGCAGGTATTACGGTGGGCCTCGGAACTTCCGTTATCTTAACGTTATCATTATTTGCTGTCGTGCTCGGATACTTTGGCACTGAAGGATATGACCTGATGATGACAGTCTTTTTCAGGGATTATACATATCCTGTTACGGTGGGGACAGGATGCATAATCTGCTATGCAATCCTCCAGGTAGTTGCACTGCTGTGGTCGATTTTTGTAATGGCAATTTCAGAGTTTATCAAAAACGGAATGGCAACACTGGCGACCACGATGTTGATAGTAATTGTGGGTGGCATGATATCTGTTCCTGACCAGTTCAGAGTAATTGGTCAGATTTGGGATTGGCTTCCGACTTCATACCTTGCATTCTGGAACGTGTTTGATGAAAGGACACTTCCCATGTTTGGAAAGTACTTTCTGTCGTGGCAGGTTTTGCCGGTATTATATCTCTTTGCAACAGTGATTATTTTCTTTGTGGGAAAAAGAAAATATGAGAGCGTAAGTGCCGAATAATAGTGTATAATATAAGAGGCGGGTGTTAAAGCCCGCCTCAATTAACTGTTAAGGGAGGTATTATAAGTGGATTATAAGGCAAGATATGAAGAGTGGCTTTCAAAACTTAATGATAATGATCCTTTAAAGAAACAGCTTTTAGATATAGCAGGCGATGAGAAAGAAATTGAGGACAGATTCTATCAGGACCTGTCATTCGGTACTGCGGGACTCAGAGGTAAAGTGGGCGCAGGAACCAACAGAATGAACTTCTATACCGTGGGCAAGGCTTCCCAGGGCATTGCCGATTTTATTGTTTCAAAGGGCAAGGAGGCGTGTGAAAAGGGCCTTATTATTGCCCATGACCCCAGACATTTTTCCAAGGAGTTCTCACAGTTTGCGGCAGGTATTTTTGCTGCCAACGGAATCAAGGCTTATGTATTCCCAGATTTGAGACCTACACCTGAACTGGCTTTCATGATAAGAAAGCTTGGGACAACATCGGGAATCAATATTACAGCCAGCCACAACCCCAAGGAATATAACGGCTACAAGGCTTACTGGGATGACGGATGTCAGGTTTCCTCAGAGATTGCTGACGGAATGACAGAGTGCATCAATGCCGTTGATATCTGGAACGGAATAAAGACTTCAGACTTTGATGAAGGCGTAAAGAGCGGCAAAATCATAGTCCTCGGTGAAGAGTATGACAGAGCCTATCTTGATAAGATAGAGTCCCTTGCAATTCATGAAGGTGACGAGCTGGATCTTACGATTCCTCTTGTTTACACACCTTTAAACGGATGCGGTTCAATACCCTTCAGACAGATGCTTAATGACAGAGGCTTTACAAACTGGACAATAGTTCCGGAACAGGAGAACCCGGATCCTGATTTTACCACAGTAGGATATCCCAATCCCGAGGACCCCAAGGCCTTCAAGTTAAGCGAAGAGTACGGAAGAAAGTTCGGCGCAGAGCTCCTTATGGCCACCGACCCCGACTCAGACAGATTCGCAATCGAGATAAGAGATAACGACGGAAACTACATTCCTCTTAACGGAAACCAGACCGGTTATCTCCTTGTTAACTATATTCTGGAAGGACATAAGAGCGCAGGTACATTACCCAAAAACGGCGCAATGGTTAAGTCCATCGTTACCTCGACCCTTTCAACAATTATGGCCAAGGCTTACGGCGTAGAGATGTTTGAGACCCTCACAGGCTTTAAGAACATCTGTGGTAAAATCCCCTATCTCCACGAACACGGCCTTAAGTACCTCTTTGGCTACGAGGAGTCAGTAGGATATGCAATCTGTGAAGACATCAGAGACAAGGACGGAATCAGTGCCGGCATGATGGTTGCCGAAGCCGCCGCTTATTACCGCAAGGAGGGCAAGACTCTTTGGGATGTTCTTCAGGAGATTTATGCCAAGTACGGTTATTTCGCAGAGGATGAGCCGAACATCGTTCTCGAGGGTATTCCCGGAGCCAAAAGGATTCAGAGAATGATGAAGTGGTTCAGAGAGAATATTCCTTCAAGCGTTGCGGGAGCCAAGGTGGAGAAGGTTATCGATTACATTAACGGATACGAGGATATTCCTCCTCAGAATGCCATCAGACTTTTCCTTGATAACGGCTCATGGTTCGCCATCAGACCTTCTGGTACCGAGCCCAAGATTAAGTTCTATTTCTACTCTAACCGCGATTCAAGACAGAATGCTCTTGATACCAACAGGAAGATTAAGGATGAGATTTTTGCTCTCATTAATTCAGTAGAGTAAGGAGAAGTATTTTGGGAAGAGAAGTTTGGAAACCGGGAAATATGCTTTACCCCGTGCCGGCTGTAATGGTCAGCTGCGGACGTGAGGGAGAGAAGCCCAACATTATAACTTTGGCCTGGGTTGGAAATGTGTGTTCCGACCCGGTTATGCTTACCATATCCGTGAGAAAAAACAGATATTCCTACGATATCATCAAAGAGACCGGGGAATTCGTGGTTAATCTCACAAACAGAGAGCTGGCAAGAGCCTGTGACTGGTGCGGAGTCAAATCCGGAAGGGATTTTGACAAGTATAAAGAGATGGGTCTTACCCCATCCAAATCGGAAACCGTCAAGGCTCCGGGAATCGCTGAGAGTCCCGTAAGCATTGAATGCAAGGTTAAGGACATCGTAGAGCTTGGAACTCATGACATGTTTGTAGCAGAAGTAACGGCGGTTACCGTAGACGACAAATACATGGATGAATCCGGCAAGTTTGACCTGGATACCGCGGACCTTATTGCCTATTCTCACGGTGAGTATTTTACCCTTGGAGAGAAACTTGGAAAGTTCGGTTTTAGCGTCAAAAAAGTGAAATAAAAAATCAAAGCCAACCCGCATAAAGGTTGGCTTTTTTGATGCATTAAAGGCGAAAAATAATCATTGGGTAAAATAAGATATTCAGAAAGGGATAATCTATGTGTGGAATAGTTGGATATGTGGGTGATAAGCAGGCTGCAGGCATGCTTATTGAAGGACTCACAAAGCTTGAGTATAGGGGATACGATTCCGCCGGAATAGCAGTAAGAAATAAGGAGAATCCTGCTGAAGTAGTTAAGACCATCGGTAAGATCAAAAATCTTATCGAGAAAACCGATAACGGTAAAGCTGTAAAGGGAAATTGCGGAATAGGACATACACGTTGGGCAACTCATGGAGCGCCCAGCCAGATTAATGCACATCCTCATGTATCAGGCAACTGTACCAACTCCGGCTCAGGCCCTGTAGAGTCAGAGGTGGTGGGCGTTCATAACGGAATCATTGAGAATTTCCAGGAACTTAAGGCCAAACTCGAGAGACACAACTACAAGTTCTACTCACAGACAGATACAGAGGTACTTATTAAACTTGTGGATTATTACTACAAGAAGTACAACATCGGACCTATCGATGCTCTTGCCAAGACCATAGTCAGAGTTAGAGGCTCTTATGCTCTTGCTGTAATGTTTAAGGATATCCCTGAGAAGATATTCGTGGCAAGAAAAGACTCACCCATGATTATCGGTGTGAATAAGAACGAGACATTCATAGCCTCTGATGTACCTGCAATTCTTAATCACACAAGAAACGTATATTACATCGGAAACCTTGAGATGGCTGAATTAAGTGCAGGACAGGCCACGTTCTACAATCTCGACGGTGATGTAATTACCAAAGAACTTACAGAGATTAACTGGGATGCTGAGGCTGCCGAGAAGGGCGGTTTTGAGCATTTCATGATGAAGGAGATTCACGAGCAGCCCAAGGCAGTTGAAGACACCCTTCACAAATATGTTAAGGAAGATAAGAAGATTGACCTTGGGGAAGTGGGAATCAAGGAAGAAGATATAAAGAACTTTGAGGGCATTCATTTTGTTGCCTGTGGTTCGGCATGGCATGTTGGAATGCAGGCCAAGTATGTCTTTGAGGATTTGGCGGATATTCCCGTAAATGTTAGTCTTGCTTCTGAGTTCAGATATTCCAAGGCAAAGCTTAATACCAAGGATCTGGTGGTTATCATTTCCCAGTCCGGAGAAACTGCAGATTCGTTGGCTGCCCTTCGTATTGCAAAAGAGAAGGGACTTAAAACTCTGGCGATAGTTAATGTAATCGGAAGTTCCATAGCAAGAGAAGCGGATTACGTAATGTACACTGTCGCAGGACCCGAGATATCCGTTGCAACAACCAAGGCCTACAGCTGTCAGCTGGTGGCAACATTCCTTCTTGCCCTTGAATTTGGCCGTGTACGAAGCGGACTTGAAGGATATGAAACATATATAGACGAACTCAATTCTCTGCCCGAGAAGATAAACAGGACTCTTGAGGATAAGGAGCGCATTCAGTGGTTCGCCGCGAAGTATGCCAATGCCAAGGATGTATTCTTCATTGGAAGAGGTATCGATTACGCAATAGGTCTTGAGGGCTCCCTTAAGATGAAGGAGATAAGCTATATCCATTCCGAAGGTTATGCAGCCGGCGAGCTTAAACACGGAACCATTTCCCTTATTGAGGATGGAACTCTTGTAATCGGTCTTCTTACTCAGAGCGATTTATATGAAAAAACTCTCAGCAATATGTTAGAATGTAAGAGCAGGGGCGCATATTTAATGGGGGTAACCGCATACGGCAAATATGACGTGGAAGACAGCGTTAATTTCTCCGTATACGTTCCCAAGGTTGATGAGCACTTTATCGGAAGCCTTGCAATCGTACCCTTGCAGCTACTCGGTTATTACATTTCTGTTTCCAAAGGACTTGACGTGGATAAGCCCAGAAACCTTGCAAAGAGTGTAACGGTGGAATAGGGCCAAGAGGGTTTGGCATGAATAACGAAATAAGAATGAGCGTTTCTTCAATGACTAGGAAGGATGACAAGAAAGCCATCTATGTAATGTTTCAGGATGGGAAGAAGTCAGCTGAATTTGAGGTGCCCGAAATTAAGCTTCTGAGTAATGACGGGTTCAGTGACGAAGAGATAAATCAGCTTAAGGAGTACATGGCAAATTCCCTGGATGATATCTACGAGGTTGCAAAGAAAGTAAATCCCATGAAGGGCTTCATGGGAGCAGAACAAGGTAAATAAATTAATAAAGAAGCATAGCAAAAGACCCGGTCGTCAGACCGGGCCTTTCTCTTCTTTCTTTATGGAAGGGGGGAGAAAAAGTCGTGTGTGTTAGGGTAGAGGGGGAGCACGACTTTTTCGATGGGAAAATATAATGGAGTATGCTTAAAAAGCATTTCAACTACCACAATCATAGTATCATACCATATTTATGATGTCAAAAGTAAAAATCTACTTTTAGTTGCTTTTTAGGTTGAACTTGAAAAAAATATCTTTTATTATATAAATATACAACAAAAAACTTATTTAGGGGGTATAGGGAACAGATGTACACCGGTGAGATGATGCAGGATGAGTTCGCATTGAAACTTACTTCTCTACGTAAGGAAAAAGGATGGACTCAGGAAGAACTTGCCGAGAGATGCGGTATATCCAGACAGGCAGTTGCTAAGTGGGAAGGCGGTAAAAGCTTACCTGATATCTTCCGAATTGTTGAATTGGCGGATTTGTTTCAGGTTGATGTAGCCGATATTCTTCCCGATACGGAAAGCAACCTTAACTTAAAGTATTGTATTGAGGCAGTGGGAGATATTTTTGCCAGTGCCATTATTGTTAATCTCACTAAGAATGAGTTTGACTATGTGAGAAACGAAGATATATTTGGCAACATTGTGGAACCCAGAGGTTTGTATGAAGAGCTGTATGATAAGGCTCAAAGAAGCGTTCCCGATGCAAACCAAAGACTTAACTTTATAAAGCTTTTTAAGCGCGACGTCCTTCTTAAATCAGCTGAGGCCGGTGAGAAGGTTGTTTCCCTTGATCACAAAATAAAAGACGCAAACGGCGTGCCCCACTGGGTTCAGACCACGGCGTGCTTTGTAAGGGAGGCGAGCCATGCTGAAGTTGTTGCAATTTTCTTCATCCGAGTAATAGATGCCGAGAAGGAAAGGGAAGAGAAGAGCGAAAGAGAAATTATTGAGAGACAGAGTATTATTAATGTTCTTTCAAATGAGTATGACGCTGTTTTCCTTTCAAATCTCGATACCGGCGAAGTTTTGTATTCCTATTCGGAGAATGTTGCCGATGTGGGTGAAGAAGCCGTAGAACTGATGGAAGGCTTTTCCAACTGCTTTTCCGATGAACTTTCCGAGATGCATAAACTTCTGGTACATCCGGATGATATAGAGTCATTCAAGAAGTCCATATCCAAACAGTACGTTACGGATATGTTAAGGAAGCATGAATCCTTTGTATGTAACTACAGAATGCTGGTCAATGATAAGATGATGCACTATCAGACCAGGTTCGTTCGCGCTGTTGATTTTGAGACCAGCAATAACTTTATCGCAGGTATTCATTGCGTTGAGCCATATTATAAGGATATTGAGAGACAGCAGAAAGAGTTGGAGAGCACCATTGACACCATAAGAAGCAACCAGGATGAGAGAGATAATCTTATTATCCAGCTGTCTCACGACATAAGAACACCTCTGAACTCTATAATGGGATTTTTGAATCTCGCAAAGGATTCCTCCAAGGGGGAGGACAAGGATTATTATCTCAGAATGGCTACAGAGGCCTGCGAGAACATGACTGTTGTTATGAACAATGTTATCGATCTGGTTTCTCCCAAGGGTGACAATGTCATTATCAAGAAACAGGACTGGGCTATAAAGAAACTCCTTAACCAGGTTATTTCTTCCACCAACGACATGGCCAAGAAGGTAGGCCTGGATTCCATTGGCAAGAAGGAGGAGCCCGAGGAGAGTAAGCCTTCAAGGACTAAACTTGAGGGTAAAAGGATTCTTCTTGTTGAGGATACCGAGGCTAATGCTATGGTTACGGGAGCATTTCTTAAGGATTGGGGCGTTGAGATGATGCGTGCCCATGACGGAGTGGAAGCTCTTGAGATGATGGAGAAGTCTCCTCTTAAGGGATTTGATTTGGTTCTTATGGATATTCAGATGCCTGAGATGGACGGATATGAGGCGACCAAGAGAATCAGAAAGCTGTCTAACAAAACCTGCTCCAAGGTGCCCATTATAGCTCTGACGGCAAGCGTATTTGACTCGGAGAAGGAAGAGGCCTTAAACGCAGGAATGAATGACCACATATGTAAGCCATTCACTCCCAAGCAGCTCTATGACAAGATTGTATCCTATGTCTAGAGGCAGTCTTTTATAACTCTTTCAACATTTTTATATGCAAGATATTCAAGAGAGGTGTGATTCATGCCTCTCTTTTCAAATGCCTCAAACAAAAGAGGCATCTTATCGCAGGAAGGGATTTCCAGTTTGCATGTGATTCCGTCGAAGTCAGTTCCAATGCCTATGGATTCGACACCACCAACCTCAATAATGTGTTTTGCATGTAAAAACAGCATATCTACTGTGGAGTTTTCATGGGACAAATCCGGATTAAGGAAGTCAGCGGAAAAATTAAGGCCGATTACCCCGCCTTTTTCAGCGACAATCCTTATCATTTCGTCGGTGAGGTTCCTTGTGTGGGGAGCGATGCTTCTGCAGTTTGAGTGGGAAGCCACAAAGGGCTTCTTTGAGATGGCTGCCACATCATAAAAACCTCCGTCGGAAAGATGAGACACATCCACGATGATTCCCAGATTATTCATTTCTTCAATAGCTTCTTTACCAAAATCGGTAAGGCCCTTTGCCATTAAAGAAGATTCGGAAGAGTGGGGGAAACCAAAGCAGTTAGCCTGATTCCATGTGAGAGTAATAAGACTTACTCCCTGTTCCTTCAGCTCCTTAAGCCTTTCCATTTTTCCTTCCACAAGACATCCGTTTTCGATGGTTAAGAAGGCGGATATTTGACCCTCGTCAAAATTCCTGTTTAGTTCTGAAGAGTTTCCCGTAAATACAAGTTTATCCGACCGGGAAACGGTATTGAGAAGGACCTGTCGCATGGCCGTATAGTCTTTGTAGGGGTCGACGCTTTTATCCTGATCAAGGTAGGCGGCAAAAAACTGTGCCTTACAGTTCCCCTTTTCAAGCCTGGCCACATCAATGGCTCTTTCGTCAAAACTAATTATTGAATCCCTGCCCAGTTCAACGGCCTCAGCCAGGGTGTCACAATGCATATCTATATATGAAATCATAATTTCTATCCTCCAAATACATGAATATTATATATAAACATATGTAAAAAATGCTATATCATATCAAAAAATTTCTATATCTAATTTCCTACATAAATGATATAATAAATTTCGGTGTAAATAATTCAAAGCAAAATAATATTTCACCAGATGGGGACACTATGGCCGGAAAGACAACAACAATAAAAGAATTACTGAAAGCCGCTATGCTTCCTTTAGGCAGCACGCTTTACGTGTATGGCGGCGCATGGAATGAAGCCGACACAGGAGCCGGCGAGGAGGCCATGACATTTGGAGTCAGTCCGGAATGGAAGAAGTTTTATGACTCCAAGGATGAGACATATGATTTTGACAAATTCAGATTCCAGGTTCATGAAGGAATTGACTGCACAGGACTTATAGGATTTTCATGCTTCCAGGTTTTCGGAAGTGCTTATTCTGAGACCGGTTATGTTTTTCCCAGCGGAATAATGGCTGAGAACTATGAGAAGCTTTTCGGCGGTGAGACAGTAGCCCCGGAAGATATAAAGAACTATCGTCCCGGAGATGTTATGACCAAGAACGGTCATGTGTATTTCAGCATCGGCAGATGCGGAGACGGAAGCGTCCTTCTTTTGCATGCATCGCCTCCGGCACCTTCTTTTTGCGGAACTGTTACGCCTGATGGACGTGAGGACAGCGAGGCAGTAAGACTTGCCAGGGAATACATGACAAGACATTATCCTGACGTAATGAAGAGATACCCCAATATGTGCATGAGAAAGGTAGAGTATCTCAAGGAGTACAGCCAATACAGATGGGACAGAAAAGTGGTTTCGGATCCCGATGGTCTTGAAGGCATGACTCCTGAAGAAATATTGAAAGAGCTGTTTAAGTAATGAGTGAGTTATTTGATATAAATCTAAAGGAAGAAGACAAGAAACTCAGAGAAGAGTGGAAGTCCACAAAGGAAATATTTGACGGACGCATTCTTCACGTCATCGATGATACCGTTATCTGCCCCAACGGAAATGAGGCCAGCAGAGAACTTATAAGGCACGTGGGAGCTGTGTGCGTCGTACCCATAACCGATGATGGCAAGGTGATTGTTGAGAGACAGTTCAGATATCCCATCGATAAGGTTATTACAGAAATTCCTGCGGGAAAGTTGGACAGCAAGAGCGAAGATCCTTTGCTTGCGGCGAGGAGAGAGCTTCGTGAGGAGACGGGTTATACGGCTGAAGAATGGATAAGCCTTGGAGTGTTTTATCCCGCGCCTGCCTATTCTGACGAGCTTATTCACATGTATATTGCGAAGAAGCTTAAGAAGGGCGAGAGAGACCTGGATGAGGATGAATTTCTGGATGTGTACGCAGTTCCTTTTGACGAGCTGGTTGAAGGGATTATGCGAGGCGATATCACAGACTGTAAGACTCAGATGGCTATTCTTAAAGCAGAACATAAATTAAGGGAATGCAATTAAGCATTCCCTTTTTGTTTTACTGATTAAATTCCTCAAACTCGATGGTAAGAAGAGTGTGAAGGATTCTCCTCATTCTTAAGTGATTGGAATTCTCTCTGGTGGGGTGAACTCTGTTTGTTAACATTGTCACCCAAAGTCCGGTGTCGGGATCCACGAAAACGTGAGGTCCTGTGAAGCCGTTATGACCGAAGCCTTTCTGGGAGAAGAACTGGCCGGACATGGAGTAGAAGCCTCCTGCCAGGTGAAAACCTAAGCCTCTCCTGTCCTCAAGACCTTCCGTGTAACACTGGATTGCAGTATCGAATATGCAGCGGGGAAGGTATTTCTTTCCTTCCAAAGTGCCGTGTCCTGCAAGCATCTTGGCGTAGCGGATCATATCGTTAAGATTGGAGAAGATTCCGGCATTTCCGGCAACACCGTTTAAGAAGTAAGCATTCTCATCGTGAACTTCGCCTACCAGCCATTCTCCGGTAAGATGATTCTTCTCGGTGTAACAGGTATTATCTTTATTAATAGGTTTGTCCAGGGGATGGTATCCGGTGGATGTCATCTCCAGGGGCTTGAAAACTTCTTCCTGTGAAAGTTCATCAAGGGATTTACCCGTAACTTTCTCAAGTAAGAATCCCAGAACAATGTATCCGATACAGCTGTACTTAACATCGGTTCCCGTAGGATAAGCCAGGGGCTCTTTAAGAATAACATCCAAGGCCTTCTTACGGTCATCTGTCTTATGCTCAATCCACATGTGATCTACGAAGCCGGCGGTATGAGTCATAAGATGGTATATCTGAATTCCCTTCTTATCGTCGGGAATATCGCTGCCAAAATGTCTCTCCAATGTATCAGCCAGATCGATTACGCCTTTGGAGATTAATCTTAAGGCAATCATTGTGGTTGAAAGAATCTTTGAAACAGATGCCATATCATATATGGTAGTTTCGTTTACGGGAGTTGCTTCGGGAGTAAAAGAAGTATTGCCAAAGCATCTTTTAATATAAACTTTCTCGCCTATACCAATGGCCAGGGCGGCAGAACATACGTCGCCTCTTTCAACACATTTCTCAATATAGGCAACAGATTTTTCAAATGGTTTCATGGAACCCTCCTATACTTTGTACAAGTTAGCCTAATTATATCAAAGCAAACCTGATTTTAAAACTATTTCGGACATAATTTTAAAATAAAATTTCAAAATTTGTCAATAAAACCAACAATTTTTTCTTTACAAACATACTTTACTTTGGTAAAATTTAATATGTCGAAAGTAAATCGAAGAGATTCGATTAATAAGAATGGAGGATTATTATGTTTAAAGGTAACAAAGCATTAAAAAGCTTGCTTGCCCTTGCGTTAAGTACTGTTATGGTACTTGGTCTTACAGCATGTGGTGACAAGACTGCTGAAACAAAGCCCGCTGACACATCGGACTCACAGACAGCAGAAGCAACTTCCGAAGCTACCGAAGCACCTGCTGAAGATAGCAACGAAGGTCCTTTCGGCATCAAGTATGCAGAAGATCAGACTCTTCGCCTTGTATATGGTGCAGAAATGTCTACACTCAGAACATACGGCGGCGAGGGTACCGCTGTTTCATGGCAGGGTATTTCAAACTGTATTTCTGCTTTAGTATGCAGAGACTGCTATGGTAACATCCAGCCTGATATGGCTGAGAGCTGGGATGTAAGCGCTGACGGTTCAGAGTACACATTCCACCTTCGTAAAGACCTTGTTTGGTCAGACGTTGAAGGAAACAACATGGGACCTATCACATCAAAGGATTTCCAGACCGCAGTTGAGTACTGCTGTAATCCTGAGAACGGTGTTACTGATTCCAGTTTATTACTTCTTAAGAACTATAAGGAACTCATTGATCCTGAAAATCCTAACAAGGACATCAGCACATTGGGATTTGAAGTAATTGATGATTACACATTCAAGGTTACCCTTGCAGATGTTATTCCTTATTTCATTAATACTTTCAATATTTTCCCTGTTCCCACAGATTACTTCCTTGAGATGGGTGAAGATTATGGTATGGATAACGAGTCCATTTACTACTGCGGACCTTACATCATGACCACATTCGAGCCCCAGGAGCAGAGAGTATACGAGATCAACCCCAACTACTGGGATCTTGATAACGTACACATTCAGAAGATTATTATGAAGTACAACGCCGAGGCTGCAACACTTGCACCCGAGATGTTCAAGCGTGGTGAGATTGACTATGCTGATATCGGAACAGACATCCTCGACGAGTGGATGAAGGCTGATGATACAAAGGATATCGTTATCCCCGGTCTTCCTGATACAACCTACATGTATTACTACTCATTCTGCTACAATCCTCAGTTTGATGATGCATATGAGCCTGATAACTACATGAAGGCAATCAACAATGAGAACTTCCGTAAGTCACTTTATTGGGGTCTTGATCGTCATAAAGCATACCTTTGCCTCGATCCTTACAACCCCGATCAGTTCCTTACAACAACAGTAACACCCAGAACATGGTGTTCAATCAACGGAACAGATTATGTTGATCTTCCTGCTCTTAAGGAAATCACAAACCGTGCAAACTACGGTTTCGATCCTGACAAGGCTAAGGAATACAGAGATAAGGCTAAAGAAGAACTTGAAGCTATCGGCGTAACATTCCCCGTTAAGCTTTACATGCCTTACAACCCCAACACAACAGGCTGGGATAAAGAGGTTCAGGTCGTTAAGCAGCAGCTTGAAGACTTACTTGGTTCCGATTACATCGAGTGCATCATCGAAGCAGGTCCTGCAACAGGCTTCTTATCAGAGGTTCGTCGTGCAGGTAAGTACGGCTTCATGAAGTTAAACAACGGTTCTAACGAGGGTGACCCTTGTTCATGGATTAAGGCATTCGTTGACGGTGCCAACTGGAACTTCATGGGTGATGTTCTTTACGAGGGACAGTTACCTACAGTTGAGAGAGAAGGCTCCAAGTCAGACGACAACAAGGATCTCCAGGATCTTGTTACTGAGTACTATGGACTTCTTGACAAGGCTAAAGCTATTACAGTTAAGAGCCAGGAGAGATATGATGCATTTGCTGAGGCTGAGCAGTTCCTCATCGACCATGCATTTGTTATCCCTTATGCTAAGGACACATATGGTTATCACGTAACCAGAACCAATCCTTTCGAGCAGATTACTGGTCAGGACGGCAGATATAAATACATGCACGTTCTTGAAGAGCCTCTCACAAATGAGCAGTATCAGGCACTTTATGCTGATTGGCAGGAGAAGCAGGCAGCTTCTTTGAAGTAATTAAAGATTAGTTTGAAGTATTAATCTAAATGGTAACTGCCCTGGGAGGCTATACCTCCTAGGGCAGTTTTCTTAAAGGTTTTAAAAGCGAAGAAAGGGTATAGGTATTCGCTATGTTGAAGTATTGCGCAAAGAGACTTGCGAGATCAGTGGTCAGTCTGGCGATAATAGTAGCGGTTGTATTTTCACTTCTGAGACTGATGCCTGTGGAAGGATATTTTTCACAGTTAGACCAGATGACCGAGGCACAGATAAATAATGAATTGGAGAAGATGGGTTTGAACGATCCCGTTCCCGTACAGCTGGGAAGATTCTATGTTCAGATTCTCCACGGAGATTTGGGTAAATCCACTCGTTACAGAGATGGATATCCGGTTGCAAAAATAGTTAAGAAGAAAGCCCCCATTTCTATTAAATTCGGCCTTTTGGCCATGGGAGTTTC
Organism: Lachnospiraceae bacterium G11; assembly: GCA_900103495.1. Taxonomy (GTDB): domain Bacteria; phylum Bacillota; class Clostridia; order Lachnospirales; family Lachnospiraceae; genus G11. The sequence continues at coordinate 155,975 of FMWZ01000004.1, forward strand.
CTTACCTCTCGGAATGCTTTTAGGCATTCTTATGGCTAAGAAAAAGAATGGTATCGCAGATAAACTGGGTACCTTATACATAATATTGATACAAGCCGTACCAAGTGCGGTATATTACCTTTTAATTCAGCTTTATGGTACCAGTGCTTTAAAGATTGGATTACTTTATGATGACGATAAACCCATCACCATGATTCTGCCGATTCTTTCACTTGCCCTGCCTTCAATAGCAGGTTATGCAATGTGGCTTCGCCGCTACATGGTTGATGAAGAAAATAAAGATTATATCAAGATGGCTAAGGCTAAGGGCGTTCCCAAGGCGAAGATTGCAAGACAGCATGTGTTCCGTAACGCCGTAGTTCCCATGGTTCAGTTTATTCCCGGCTCCATGCTCCTTACCATCGCAGGTTCCATTTATGTTGAGTCCCTTTACTCAATTCCCGGAATGGGAGGCCTCCTTGTTGAGGTTATTAAGAGACAGGACAACAACATGGTTCAGGGACTTGTAATTATATTTGCGGTTCTGGGTATTTTCGGATTGCTCCTCGGTGACCTTCTTATGGCACTTGTAGATCCCAGAATCAGCCTTACAAAGAAGGAGGGTTCAAGATAATGGCTAAGCTTTCCTTCAAGTTTTCAATCAAAGATGCTAAGACAGAAAAGTTGGCTGATACCCTGCTTTCTGTCGAGAAAGATACTTTACTTAAGAGCGATAAGCTCACAGATGAAGAGATTAAGAATATTCCTGAAGAACTCTTTGTTCCTCATGCCCTTGATGAGGCTGCAGCAGAGAAGACAGGCTATTCAAGCTATTCTTACTGGGGAAGTACAGTAAGAACATTCAGACAGAATAAGATGGCTGTAACAATGCTTGGAATTATCCTTGTAATTTTGCTCTTTACATTTATTCAGCCTTATCTTCCCGGTCAGTATGACCCTAACTTAATTAACAACGATCCCGTTACGGGAATGCAGATTATGAATGAGCCCCCCGGAGAGCAGTTCTGGTTTGGTACCAATGCCATCGGACAGGATATGTGGGCAAGAATCTGGGCAGGAACCAAGAACTCACTGTTTATTGGTTTCACTGTAGCGATTATCCAGGCCTTTGTAGGAATTGTACTCGGAATGATCTGGGGATATGTAAGAGCAACGGACTTCTTCTTTACCGAGCTTTACAACGTTATCAGCAATATTCCTACAACGATTATTCTGATTCTTGCATCATACGTAATGAGACCTTCAATCCGTACATTGATTATTGCAATGTGCGTAACCGGTTGGCTTGGAATGGCCAGATTCATTCGTAACCAGGTCCTTATAATAAGAGACCAGGAATTTAATATGGCCTCCAGATGTCTGGGAACTCCCGTATGGAGAGTAATTACCAAGAACCTCCTTCCTCACATGGTATCCGTTATCATGCTCCAGATGGCTCTTGCAATTCCCGGAGCTATCGCATCGGAAGTTTTCCTTACATATATAGGACTTGGTGTTCCTTTGGATATTCCTTCATTAGGTAACCTTGTTGATTCGGGACGTGCACTTATGATGTCTCCCAGTTTGAGATATCAGCTTTTGTTCCCTGCAATCATGCTTTCAATTATCACAGTTTGTTTCTATCTTGTGGGTAATGCATTTGCGGATGCTGCCGACCCCAAGAACCATATGTAAGGGGGTGACGAGATGGAAAATAAGAAAGTAGTTTTATCAATTCAGGATATGAATATCAAATTCTCCTTAAGAGGTCAGATTCTTCACGCCATCCGTGGAGTAAGCCTTGATATTTATGAAGGAGAATGCCTTGCAATAGTAGGAGAGTCAGGTTCAGGTAAATCTGTTCTTACAAAGACCTGTATGGGACTTCTTGATAAGAACGGTTTCATCGAAAGCGGTCATATTATGTATGACGGCAAGGATCTGGCAACATATAAGACTGACAAGGAATGGGAGAAGATTTGCGGAAGCGAAATCGCCATGGTTATGCAGGATCCCATGACCTGTCTGAATCCTCTTAAGACCATCGGCTGGCAGATAGAGGAGTCTCTCCGCTATCACAGCACACTTAACAAAGAAGAGCGTAAAAAGAGAGTAATCGAAATTCTTACCGATGTAGGCATTACGGAGCCTGAGAGAAGATATAAACAGTATCCTCATGAGTTCTCCGGCGGTATGAGACAGAGAGTTGCCATTGCCATAGCTGTGGCATGTAATCCTAAGATTCTTATCTGTGATGAGCCTACAACTGCTTTGGATGTTACCATTCAGGCACAGATTCTTGAGCTTATCAGAAACATGCAAAAGAAGTACAACCTGACAACTGTTTACATTACTCACGACCTTGGCGTTGTTGCCAATGTTGCTGACAGAGTAGCGGTTATGTACGCAGGTGACATTATAGAAGTCGGTACAAGCAGAGAGATTTTCTATGAGCCTAAGCATCCTTATACATGGGCGCTTCTGGCATCACTTCCTCAGCTGGGAATTAAGGGAGAGGAGTTAAGCTCAATTCACGGTACCCCTCCGAACCTTTTCCTTCCCGTAAAGGGAGATGCTTTTGCACCGAGAAACCCCTATGCTTTGGCTGTGGATTTTGAGTACAGACCTCCTTACTTTGAGGTAAGTCCCACTCATAAGGCCAAGACATGGCTTCTTGATCCCAGGGCACCTAAGATTGAACCTCCCAAGGTTCTTGAAATGATTAAGAATATGGAAAGAGTGGGAGGTGTTCTCAATGGCTGATAAGAAAGAAGTTTTGTTGGAAGTCAAGGATTTGCATGTATCTTTCGGACGTGGCAAATCACTCTTTGAGGCAGTTAAGGGCGTCAACTTCAACATCTATAAGGGTGAAACCTTCGGACTTGTAGGTGAGTCCGGATCCGGTAAGACCACCATAGGACGTGCAATTATCAGAATGTACCCTACAAGTGGCGGTGAAGTTATATTTAATGGCCAGAAGATTAACGGAAAGATTTCAAAAGAGCTGGATAAAGAAGTTATCCATAACATCCAGATGATATTCCAGGATCCCATGGCATCTCTTAATGACAGAGCCAAGGTAAGCGATATTGTTAAGGAAGGTCTTATCAATGTACAGAAGGGCCTTTCAGAAAAGGAACAGCAGGAGAAAGTCGACAAGGCACTTTTGGATGTTGGACTTCTTCCCGAATTCGCAAGCCGCTTCCCTCATGAGTTCTCGGGTGGTCAGAGACAGCGTATCGGAATTGCAAGAGCTCTTATAATGGAGCCCAGCTTCATTATTGCAGATGAGCCTATTTCAGCTCTTGACGTTTCCATTCGTGCGCAGGTACTTAACCTTTTGTCCAAACTGCAACAGGAGAGAAATCTTACATACCTGTTTATAGCCCATGACCTTTCTGTTATGAGATTTATTTCAGACAGAATTGCGGTTATCGAACATGGCAAGATTGTGGAGCTGGCTCCTACAGAGAAGCTGTTTGCTCATCCCCTTCATCCTTATACACAGGCACTTCTTTCTGCCATTCCCATGCCGAATCCCGACCTGGAGCAGAACAAGAAGGTTCTTGTATATGATGAGTCCGTTCATGATTATTCCACTGATAAACCTGAATGGATTGAGATTGAGGAAGAACATTTCATCCTTGCAAACAAGAAGGAAGCTTCCGAGTACAGAGAGAGACTTAAAACATCATAAAAGCATTGCAGGCCCTCGGGAATCTCCCCGGGGGCTTTTTTGTGGTATAATGGATTCACAGTTATACAAGGAAGGAAAGCAAATGCCCAACTTTACACAGAAGGCGATTAAGGAATCGTTCATTAAGCTTTTGACAGAAAAGCCCCTTAGCAAAATCAGCGTTAAGGATATCGTTGAAGATTGCGGTATCAACAGAAACTCATTCTATTATCATTTCCAGGACATTCCCGCCCTTTTGAAGGAGATTGTGCTGGATGAGACGGAAAAGCTGGTTAATGAATATCCAACCATCGATTCTTTGGATGAAGCATTAAGGGTTGCGGCACTTTTTACATTAAATAATAAGAAAGCGGTTCTTCATATTTTTAATTCATTAAACAGGGATGTGTTTGAGGATTATCTTTTGAAGGCCTGTGAACATACAGTAAGGAGTTATTTATCCACCGCATTTAAGGATTATGATATTCCCCCTGAGGAGCATGAGATAGCTGTCAGACTTGTTAAGTGCCTGTTGTTTGGAATGATTATTGACTGGATAGGAGGCGGACTTAACGAGGATCGTCCCAAGGATGCGGCAAGAATCTGCGAACTGTGCAGAGGAATCCCTGAGGAGATAATAGAAAGAGCGGCGCAAACCAAATAGATTTTTATATTTTTAGGCAAACCGATATGGTTTGCCTAATTTTTTTGCAATTGTTCGGAGGGTGCCCAAAATTTGTACGTTCTCTCAATACCTGTCCATTTTGCTGCTTTAAAATCAGTGTTAACATTCACAATGTAAAAAGGAGGCGAGAGAAAATGAGAAATGTAGTTCCCATGAAAACAGCAAAGATTGGCTGCATAGGAGTTTCAATTATTCTGTTTTTGTTTGGCCTACTATTGATTATCGATCCAAGCGAATACGGAAGAGCAATCGGTGAAGTCGCCGGGGCTTCGATGATTCTGTTTGGCGTGTTTAAACTGGTGGGTTATTTCTCAAAGGATTTATTCAGACTGGCATTTCAATATGATTTTGCTTTTGGAATACTCCTTATAACCCTTGGAATTATTTCAATATTTAAAGCCGAAAACATGATGACATTCTTAAGCATGGTAATAGGAATCGCAGTTCTGGCGGATGCCCTTTTTAAGATTCAGATAGCCATGGATTCCAAAGAGTTTGGGATTGGAAGATGGTGGATGATTTTTCTTATGGCAGTAGTTACCGGACTTGTGGGACTGTTATTGATTTTTGATCCCGTCGGTGGAGGCGAGATACTTGTAAGACTTTTGGGAATATGCATTATGTCAGAAGGCATTATGAGCTTCATAACAATGGCCACCACAGTGAAGATAGTTAAACATCAGTTTTCAGACAGAATAGATGACGAAATGGAGTACAGAGAATTATGAAAATCGCAAAAGGAATAGTTAAAAACAGATTCGTAATTTTGATTATTGCCCTGGCTCTCATGGTTCCTTCACTGATAGGAATGCTTAAGACCAGAATCAATTACGATATGCTGACATATTTACCGGAGGATATGGATACGGTAAAAGGTCAGAACGTATTGATGGATGAGTTTGGAAAAGGTGCCTTCTCCTTCATAGTTGTTGAAGGAATGAGCACAAAGGATACAGCAGCTCTTGCAGAAAAACTGAGAGAGGTTAATCATGTTGACACTGTTCTTTGGTATGACTCATTTATGAACGTTGACATACCCATGGAAATACTTCCCGATAAGGTTTACGACCTTTTCAACAAAGGGGACTGCACAATGCTTGCGGTATTCTTTGACAGTTCTACATCATCAGATGTGACCATGGACGCCATCAAAGAAATCAGAAGTATTACCGGCAAGCAGTGTTATGTTTCCGGAATGAGCGCCCTGGTTACCGATTTAAAGGCCTTATGTGAACAGGAAGAGCCCATCTACGTTGGAATCGCAGTTCTTTTAGCCACAATAGCAATGCTTGTATTTCTTGATGGCTGGCTGGTTCCCTTCGTATTCCTTGCAAGTATAGGAATGGCAATTCTTTATAACCTTGGAAGCAACATATTCATGGGGGAGATTTCATACATAACAAAAGCTCTTTCAGCGGTACTTCAGCTGGCGGTTACAATGGATTATTCAATCTTCCTTTGGAACTGTTACAACGAGAAAGTTCAGACCGTGGAGGATCACAAGGAAGCAATGGCAATGGCCATTAAGGAAACCTTTACTTCGGTCCTTGGAAGTTCAATAACAACAGTCGCAGGCTTCATAGCACTGTGCTTCATGAGCTTCACCCTTGGCGCCGACCTTGGAATAGTAATGGCAAAGGGAGTTTTGCTTGGGGTTATCGCCTGTGTAACAATTCTTCCCTCATTAATACTTATACTTGATAAACCTCTTCATAAAACAATGCACAAGGCAATCCTTCCAAAGATGGATGGACTTGCAGGAAAGCTCTTAAAAATCTTCCCTGTATTTATAATTGCCTTCGTGGTAATAACAATTCCCGCATACGCAGGATACAGCAAGACCAACAAAGAAGTTTACTATGACATGAGTGCATGTCTTCCTGAGAACATTGAGGTTATCAAGGCAAATGAGAAACTTTCTGAGACCTTCAATGTGGCATCGACTCACATGCTTCTGGTGGATAAGAACCTCCCGGATAAGGACGTCAGAGCAATGCTTGATGAGATGAAAGGCGTGGAAGGAGTACAGCAGGTTCTTGGTGTCGAGACAATGCTTGGCGCCGGAGTTCCTGAGGAAATTTTACCAAAGAAGTTAACGGACATGCTTGAAAGCGATAACTGGAGACTTGTTCTTATTAATTCCGAGTATCACGTAGCAAGTGATGCGGTTAACGATCAGCTGGATAAAATACTTGAAATCAGCAAGAAATACGATAAGAAGGGAATGCTTATCGGAGAAGCTCCCTGCATGAAGGATATGATTGAAACCACAGACCATGACTTTAAGGTTGTCAACACAGTTTCCATTGTCGCAATCTTTATTATCATTGCCCTGGTTGAAAAAAGCATATCCCTCCCATTTATCCTTATCGCTGTAATAGAACTGGCAATCTTTATTAACCTTGGATTGCCTCATTACCTGGGACAGTCATTACCTTTCATAGCTCCCATCTGTATCAGCACAATTCAGCTTGGCGCAACAGTAGACTACGCAATACTGATGACCACCAGATACAAAAAGGAGCGAAACGAAGGGGCCGGAAAAGCAGAGGCTGTTAAAATCGCACTTGCTACATCCATTCCTTCGATTATAGTCAGCGGAATGGGATTGTTCTCAGCAACCTTTGGCGTAGCGGTTTATTCAAACATTGATATTATCAGTTCAATGTGCATGTTAATGGCAAGAGGAGCAGTCATCAGTATGGTTCTTGTAATTCTTACATTACCTGCGATGCTTATGCTTTTCGATGGACTTATTATCCATACCACAATGCACATGAACGACAGTAATAAAAAAGAAGTAAAAATCGGAGAGGAGAAAATGGCATGAAAAAGAGTACAAAGATTATTACATCAGCAGTAACAGCTGCAGCACTTCTTCTTGGAGTATCGGGAGCCGTGTATGCTTCAGAAAGCAGCAAACTTACGGAGAACGAAACAGCAGAGTTAAATGAGATTGCTGAAGAAGCTGAAGAAACAGTTGATACAGGCTCATATGAAATGGATGAAACCTTTTCAATGGATGATGAGGTAGCTTACGTTTTTACCAATTATGATGGCTCGGTAAATAAAGTAATGGACTCCATCTGGATTGAGGACGGAAACGATAAAACAGAGGACGGAAGCGAAGCAAAACTTCCGGTAGACCTTAAAGTAAGCTATAAACTGGACGGAGTAAATGTTACACCTTCAGAACTTGAGGGTAAGGACGGACATTTAAAGATTACCTGCGAGTTCACGGACAACCAGTATGAGATGAAGGACATAAACGGCAAGGAAGAGAAGATATATGTTCCTTATCTTGCAAGTCTTGTAACTGTTATGGATGATGAGACCTATTCAAATGTAAAGGTTTCAAGCGGAAAGGTTACATACGACGGAACGAGGTATGCAATTCTTGGCCTGGCGTTTCCCGGACTTTCAGAGGATATGGGAGATGCTATAAACAGCATCGACATCCCCAATAAGATTGAACTTGAGGCCGATGTAAAGGATTGCGAACCCGCAGGCTTATATCTCCTTGTTTCTGATTCGATTTTCTCCAATATGGACCTTGATACAGATACAGAGGTCGGTAAACTTACCGACGCCATGGGACAGCTTTCAGACGCTGTAAAGCAGCTTATGGACGGTTCCTCAAAGCTCTATGACGGACTTGGTGAACTAGAGACAGGCGCAGGTCAGATCAGTGACGGCGTAAACAGACTTTCTGACGGACTTAATCAGATTGATGCCAATTCCGCAGCACTTAATGACGGAGCATTACAGGTATTTAATGCACTTCTTTCTACAGCCACACAGCAGATTAATGCAGCCGGTGTTTCAGTTCCTGCACTTACGGTTGATAACTATAACGATGTGATTAACGGAGCCATCAATCAGATTTCCGGAACAGATGTGGCCGGCATGGCAAGATCCCAGGTAGAAGCGGGAGTTAAGCAGTATGCAAATGAGCATGCAAGCGAAAACATTGCCGCAGCAACAAATGCAGCAAGATCTCAGGTGGAGGCTCAGGTTAAAGCAGGAGCAGAGGCTCAGGTAAGAGCTCAGGTTGAGGCCAACAGAGGCCTTATTGAGCAGCAAGTAAGAGCCCAGGTAGAAGGAAATAAAGATGCCATAAAGGCACAGGTTAAGGACGGAGTTTTGGCCGCTCAGGGAATAGATGATTACGATGCTCTGGATGATGATACAAAGGCAGCAATAGATGCAGCCGTAGATGCAAAGACATCGGAAACAATTGAATCAATGGTATCAGAAAATGTGGACTCTGCTGTTGAGGCAAAGGTTAATGAGGTTCTTAACAACCCCGAAACACAGGCTGCCATAGCTTCAAATATTGATGCTGCCATGGGTTCGGATGAGGTTAAGGCAGGAATCCAGAACGGTATCAATGATAAGATCAATCAGGCTATTAATGAGAAATACAATTCCGCAGAGGTTCAGAGCCAGATAGCAGCAGGAAATGCAAAGGTATCAAGCGGAGTACAAAGCCTCAGAAATCTTCAGAATCAGCTTAACTCATATGCTCAGTTCTATCAGGGCATTCAGACCTATACCGGTGCAGTTGGACAGGCTGCAGCAGGAGCAGTTCAGCTTAAGGATGCTATGCCTGAATTCGTACAGGGCGTTGAGGCATTGAGAAACGGTCAGGGTCAGCTCTCAGACGGTATCAAGAAGTTTGACGAAGATGGTATCGAAGAGTTAAACGGTGTTGTTGAAGACAATGTAGAAGGCCTTGCAGAAAGATTTGCAGCAATGACAGATGTGGCTGCAAGCCATAATAAATACGATGAAGCAGGTTCCGAAAAGAACGGAGTCAAGTTCATCTATAAAGTAAGCGTATCAGATTAATTCTCTCCCCTTTTTTGGGCCCCCTAAGGCGTAAGTCTTAGGGGGATTTTTTATGCCAAAAACTTATTTACTATTTTTATGGGTTTTGTGATAAAATGTACTTTGAGTTTTTACGTGCTTAGGAGGATTTATTAGTTTTGCGCAGTTTATCAGAAGAGATTAACAGAAGAAGAACATTTGCAATCATATCCCATCCCGATGCCGGTAAAACAACACTGACAGAGAAGTTCCTGCTCTACGGCGGGGCCATTAACCTTGCCGGAAGTGTTAAGGGTAAAGCTACTGCCAGACATGCCGTATCGGACTGGATGGAAATAGAGAAGGAGAGAGGTATTTCCGTTACCTCCTCTGTTTTGCAGTTTGAATATGATGATTTTTGCATCAATATCCTTGATACCCCAGGCCACCAGGACTTCTCCGAGGATACTTACAGAACCCTTATGGCTGCAGATTCCGCTGTAATGGTTATCGACGGAGCAAAGGGTGTAGAGCCTCAGACAAGAAAACTTTTCAAGGTCTGCGGTATGAGAGGTATTCCTATTTTTACCTTTATTAATAAGATGGACAGAGATGCAAACGACACCTTTGACCTTTTGGATGATATCGAGAAGGAACTTGGAATTGCCACATGTCCCATTAACTGGCCCATTGGTTCCGGTAAGAGCTTCCAGGGCGTTTATGACAGAGACATGAAGAGTGTTTACACATTCTCTGATACAGAGAAGGGTACCAAGGAAGGTAAGACAACCTGTGTGCCTACGGCAGACAGAGATGCTCTTGTCAATACCATCGGAGAGGAAGCTGCCGACAAGCTTTTGGAGGAGATTGAACTTCTTGAGGGAGCGGGTGCAGAGTTTAACCTTGAGGAAGTTCAGGCCGGAAAGCTTACACCTGTATTTTTCGGTTCTGCACTTACCAACTTCGGTGTAGAAATCTTCCTGCAGCACTTCCTTAAAATGACAACAACACCTCTTCCCAGAGTTGCGGATACCGGTGTGATTGATCCCGTGAAGAATGATTTCTCTGCCTTTGTATTTAAGATTCAGGCCAACATGAACAAGGCACACAGAGACAGAGTCGCTTTCATGAGAATTTGTTCCGGAAAGTTTGATGCATCTATGGAAGTCCGTCATGTTCAGGGAGATAAGGTTATGCGTCTCTCTCAGCCTCAGCAGATTATGGCAGATGAGAGAAAAATTCTTTCTGAAGCCTATGCAGGTGATATTATCGGTGTATTCGATCCGGGCATTTTCTCCATAGGCGATACACTTTGCATGCCTAAGGAGAAATTCAGATACGAGGGTATTCCCACCTTCGCACCTGAGCATTTTGCGAGAGTCCGTCAGATGGATACAATGAAGCGTAAGCAGTTCGTTAAGGGTATTACTCAGATAGCTCAGGAAGGTGCAATACAGATTTTCCAGGAGTTTAATACAGGACTTGAAGAGATTATTGTGGGCGTTGTAGGTGTACTGCAGTTTGATGTTCTCAAATACAGACTTGAGAATGAGTATAACGTGGAAATCAAACTGGAGCCTTTACCCTATGAACATATAAGATGGGTTGAGAATAAAGATATCGACCTTAAATCCATAAACGGAACTTCGGATATGAAGAGAATTAAGGACCTTAAAGACAATCCGCTGCTTTTGTTTGTAAATGCATGGAGCGTAGGTATGACTTTGGAGCGTAATCCGGGTCTTGTCTTATCCGAATTTGGAAAGAACTAGTGAAAAAGTTTTTAAAAAACCTTCTTGCAATTGTATTACTGTTTGCTGCAATTGATCTTTTTATTTGGACCGGGGGAGTAAATGTATTTAAACTTCCTTATTTCGCAGGACAGCCGGAGACTTTGGGTATAGTACCCGAAGACAGCGGAACCGGCGGAATAGCCTGGGAAGACATGGAAGTTACCGGGGAAGAAAAGATTGATGACGGTGAACCCTATGAAAAGGTAGAGATTACCGGTGCCGAGGCTGACAAGTACGGAGAGTATTTGTCTGAGTGCTTTGCTTACAGAACACTTGATGCCGAGATGAAGAAAGCTTACATCGAGGTCTTCGCTGCCATGATAAAGCACGAAGAAACAGTGGATATGTCTGTACTTGACATCGATAAGCTGCACCTTGCCTTTCAGTGCGTAATGATTGACCATCCTGAGATTTTCTATGCGGAAGGGTATTCCTATTCCCAGTATACCAGGGGCGATAGGGTTACGAGACTTACGTTTACGCCTACCTATATATGCACAGAAGAAGAAGCGGAAATGCTTGAGGAGGAAATGGAAAAGGTCATTTCCGAGATCCTTTCGGGGGTCAGCAAGGATGCAGACGATTATACCAAGGTTAAATACGTTTATGAATATCTGGTTCACTCTACAGAGTATGATATGAGTGCTCCGGATAATCAGAATATATGCTCGGTTTTCCTCAACAACAGAAGTGTGTGTCAGGGATATTCAAAGGCAACACAGCTTCTTTTAAACAGGATGGGTGTGGAATGCACTCTGGTTACCGGTGTTGTTAATACAACCGAGGGCCATTCCTGGAACCTGGTGAAGATGGATGGAGATTATTATCATCTGGACACCACCTGGGGAGATGCATCCTATCAAAGCATTGAGGGCGAGGATGAAGAGTGGTTAAGGAATCTGGATATAGTCAATTACGATTATTTTGGTGTCTCTACATCGGAGATTCAAAAGACTCATGTGATTGATAATCCCATCGAGCTTCCAAACTGTACGGCTTCGGCCTGCAATTACTATGTCAGAGAGGGATGCCTGCTCAGTGGTCCCGATAAGGACAAACTTGGCAGTATATTGAGTGCACACCCCATAGTGCGTGACGGAAGCACAATTGTAAAGTGTACAGACAGGCTTACATATGACTGGCTGATGAATTATTTGATCACAGAATCAAAGGTTTTTGATTATGTTGAAAGCGGGGGCGGAAGCATCGGTTATGCTCAAAACGAAGACGCTTTGTCTTTGACCCTATGGCTGGACGATTAATTCAACCTTTGTTATAATTATAAATTGTGATAGAAGTTATTTTGAACCTAAGGAGGACTTCAAATCAATGGAGAAAGAAAACGTTAGAAATACATACGATTTACAGGATGACGATACAAAAGGCAGCGTTAAAATTGCAGATGACGTTGTTGGAATGATAGCAGCTATAGCAGCAACCGAGGTTGAAGGTGTAAGCGCTATGGGCGGACACCTTACCGACGAAATCATGAGCAAGATAGGAATGAAGAATCTGTTCAAGGGTGTTAAGATTGATGTCTTTGAGCGCAGAGTTTCTATTGATATGGCTATTACCATGGAATACGGTTACAACATTCCCACCACATGCCAGCTCGTACAGAATAAAGTTAAACAGTCTGTTGAGAACATGACAGGTCTTACTGTTACAGATGTGAATGTTCGTATTGCTTCCATCAAGGTTAATAAGGACAAGTAAGATGACAAGACACGAACTGAGAGAACAGGTTTTTAAATTGCTTTTCCGCGTGGAGTTCAATGTTCCTGAGGACATGGATGAGCAGGTAAAGCTTTTTATGGAGGACATAGACAATCACGCCTCCGAGAAAGAAAACGAAGAAATAAACAAAAAGTATGTGGCAGTCAAGGAACACCTTTCCGAGATAGATGCCATGATTAATGATAAAGCAGAGAATTGGTCTGTAGAGCGTATGGGAAAGGTAGAGCTTACCATTCTTCGCCTGGCTATATTCGAAATGAAATTCGATGATGACGTACCTGTAAACGTAGCCATCAACGAAGCAGTAGAACTTGCGAAGAAGTTTGGACAGGATAACTCGGGAGCCTTTGTTAACGGAATACTTGCCAAATTTGCATAAGGAATGACATGCAGCAGAATGTTTATACGGTTTCACAGGTAAATTCGTATATCAAGAATATGTTCGCCCAGGATTACATGCTTAACAGCGTGCTGGTGAAGGGCGAGGTCAGCAACTGCAAATACCATTCTTCGGGACATATATATTTCACTTTGAAGGACGCTTCCGGCGTGATTGCCTGCGTGATGTTTGCGTCCTCCAGAACCGGGCTGAAGTTTCGGATGGAGGAGGGAATGCAGGTAATTGTTGGCGGAAGCATTGCTGTTTTTGAGAGAGATGGCAAGTATCAGCTATATGCCAAGAAGATTACCGCTGACGGCGAAGGGGATTTGTACCTTAAGTTTGAACAGCTCAAAAAAGAGCTTTCGGAGCAGGGAATGTTTGATCCCTGTTATAAACAGCCAATCCCTCAGTTTGTACGTAAGCTTGGAGTTGTTACAGCCCCTACCGGAGCTGCGGTTCAGGATATAATCAATATATCTAAGAGACGAAACCCTTACATCCAGATTATTCTGTATCCTGCAATTGTGCAGGGTGAATTGGCTGCTGACAGCATTGTGGCAGGAATCCATGCCCTGGAAAAAGAAGGGGTGGACGTTATGATAGTGGGAAGAGGCGGAGGCTCAATTGAGGACTTATGGGCCTTTAATGAGGAGAAAGTAGCGAAAGCTGTTTTTGACTGCAGTATTCCCATAATATCTGCGGTGGGACATGAAACAGACACCACGATAATTGACTTTGTGTCTGATTTAAGAGCGCCGACTCCATCGGCTGCAGCTGAACTTGCGGTGTTTGAACTGGCCGCATTGGATGAAAGATTTAATGATGCTTATAACCGTCTTGTGAGAGAGATGGAGCTGGTTATTAAGAGGGAAAGGCGGAAGGTCGAGAACGCAATGTCAAGACTTAACGCGGTGAGCCCTCAATCCAAAATCAGAGAGAAGAGAACATATCTGATTAAACTTGAAGACAATCTGAGTGCCGGTATGGAGCGCGTTATAAAAAACAGGCGCCACAGACTGGATATTTTCATCGAGAGGATGAATGGTCTTTCTCCCATTAACAAGATGAGCACAGGCTTTGCTTATGTTTCTGACGGCTCGGGTAAGATGGTTAAAGATGTTAAGAACGTTAATAAGGGCGATAAGCTTGATCTTAGACTTGTTAACGGCATAGTTCATACAACAGTTGATTCCACTGAGGAAGTTTCGTTATAAGAGGGTAATATGGCAGAAGAAAAACAGATGACATTGGAAGAGTCCTTCGAGGCTCTCGAAGAGATTATTGAGAAACTGGAAGATGATGAAACTCCTTTAGAGGAGGCCTTCAACCAGTATAAGAAGGGAATGGACCTTTTGAAGAACAGTAACGAGCTTATTGACCGGGTTGAGAAACAGGTCAAGGTTCTTACGGGTGAGGATCAGGCAGATGAGTGATTTTCAGAAAGATTTACCTGCAAAAGTAGATGAGATAGAAAAGATTATCAAGGAATATCTTCCAAAGGAAGACGGTTTCCAGAAGACGGTAATCGAAGCAATGAACTACAGCATCCTGTCGGGAGGCAAAAGACTGCGCCCCATGCTTATGTGGGAAACCTACAAGATGCTCGGAGGAACAGGTGATGTAATTAAGCCTTTTATGGCAGCAATCGAAATGATTCACACCTATTCCCTTATTCATGATGACTTGCCCTGTATGGACAATGACGAGTACAGAAGAGGCAGAAAGACCACCCATGTGGTGTACGGAGAAGCCATGGCGGTGCTGGCCGGTGACGCTCTTTTGAACTTTGCTTTTGAAACCGCAACCAAGGCTTTTGGACTGGTGGATGAAAGAGACGCCACCATGCTTTCAAGGGTTGCAAAAGCCATCAGGATTCTTGGCATGAAGGCCGGAATTTACGGAATGGTGGGCGGACAATGCGTGGATGTGGAAGCGGAGAAGGAAGAACTGGACATTTCCGGCGATATGCTTATGTATATCCACAAGAATAAAACAGCTGCCCTCATAGAAGCTTCCATGATGATCGGCGGTCTCCTTGCGGGAGCGGACGGGGCTGCAGTGAAGAATCTTGAGAAGTGCGCCGAGAACGTGGGAATAGCCTTCCAGATTCAGGACGATATCCTCGACGTTATAGGAACCCTCGAGGAACTTGGCAAACCCATCGGAAGCGATGCCAAGAATAACAAGAAAACATATGTAACCATCTTCGGAATGGACAGAGCGGAACGCGACGTAACCACTCTTTCCGAGGAGGCTATTTCGAACATTGAAAGTGTAGACAAGAACAATAAGGGTGAATTCCTTAAGAAGCTTATAATTTCCCTTATTCACAGAACCAGATAGATCACAAACTGACTATAAGGAAGTGAAAGTAATTGTTACTTGAGCAGATAAACAATCCTAATGATATAAAGACAATCGATCCGGACGACTATGATATTCTCGCGGAGGAGATAAGAGAGTTTTTGATTGACAAGATAAGTGAAACAGGAGGACACCTGGGGTCAAACCTTGGTGCTGTTGAACTTACAATGGCACTTCATCTTTCTCTTAATCTTCCGAAGGACAAGATTATCTGGGACGTAGGGCATCAGTCCTATACCCACAAGCTTCTCACCGGAAGACGGGAAGGCTTCGACACCCTTAGGAAATACGGAGGAATGAGCGGTTTTCCCAAGAGAAAGGAATCTGACTGTGACTGCTTTGATACGGGCCACAGTTCCACATCCATTTCTGCCGGCTTAGGAATGGTAAAAAGCCGTGATCTCCTTGGTGAAGATTCATATATTGTCTCCGTCATCGGCGACGGTTCCGTTACCGGAGGCATGGCTTACGAGGCTTTAAACAATGCCTCTCAGCTTGATACGAATTTTATCGTTGTCCTTAACGACAACAATATGTCCATTTCCGAGAATGTTGGCGGCGTGTCAAAGTACCTCAATAACATTCGTACGGCCGATGGATATTTGAACATTAAAGAAGATATTTACAACGTAATCAGAGGAGTTCCCATGGTGGGAGACTCCATGGTTGATAAGATACGAAAAGCCAAGAGTTCGGTTAAACATCTGGTAATTCCCGGAATGTTTTTCGAGGATATGGGAATCACATATCTGGGTCCTGTGGACGGACATAACATTCCTGCGCTTTTGCAGGTATTCAGAGAGGCAAAGCGTGTTAAGGGAGCAGTGCTTGTACACGTTCTGACACATAAGGGCAAGGGATTTGGACCTGCGGAGAGACATCCTGCAAGATTCCACGGAACGGAGCCTTTTGACATTGAAACCGGACTTCCAAGCAAGCTTCGTACCAAAGCTAACTACACAGATATTTTTTCCACCGTTATGGTTAAACTTGGAGAGAGAAACGACAGAGTCTGTGCAATTACTGCAGCAATGCCCGACGGTACGGGACTTAAGAGATTCAGGAACGTTTATCCCAAGAGATTTTTTGATGTGGGAATAGCCGAAGAGCATGCAGTTACTTTTGCTGCAGGATTGGCGGCAGGTGGAATGATTCCTGTTGTTGCAATTTACTCCTCTTTCCTGCAAAGGGCATATGATCAGATTGTTCATGACGTATGTCTTCAGAAGCTGCCTGTTGTCTTTTGTATAGACAGAGCAGGTATTGTTGGAAGCGATGGTGAAACACATCAGGGTATTTTTGATATTTCATATCTCTCAAGTGTTCCCGGGATGACCATAATGGCCCCCAAGAACAAATGGGAGCTATCCGATATGATTAAATATGCCGTTGCCTTTGGCGGACCTATTGCAATCCGTTATCCCAGAGGCGAGGCCTATGATGAGTTACGTGAATTCAGAGCTCCTGTTGAATTCGGCAAAGGCGAATGGATTTACAGGGAGAAAGACATTGCGCTTGTCGCTCTGGGAAGCATGGTTAAGACAGCTGTTACCGTCAGAGAGAACCTTAAATTCATGGGTTATAACTGCAGCATTATAAATGCAAGATTCGCAAAGCCCGTGGATAAGGAGATAATCGAAGAGGCAACAAAGGACCACAATCTGATTGTTACACTGGAAGAAAATGTGGCAAGCGGAGGATTCGGAGAGAAAGTATTTGATGTGCTTTATGACATAGGATTTAAGGGCAAGAGCTTTAAGGTTTGCATCCCTGATGAGTATGTTGAGCACGGCAATGTTGATATTCTCAAAAAAGAAATCGGCATAGATGCGGGAACGATTATCGACAGAATCCTTGCAAAGATTGACGAATAGTCGAGAGGTTTATTTTTGAAAGAAAGATTGGACGTGCTTTTGGTTAAGCAGGGCCTTGCGGACTCCAGAGAGAAGGCAAAGGTTCTTATTATGGCCGGAGACGTATATGTTAACGGGCAAAAGGAAGACAAAGCCGGAAGCACTTTTGACGAAGAAAAAAGCAATATTGAAGTGAGGGGCAAAACCCTTCCATACGTCAGCAGAGGTGGACTGAAGATTGAGAAGGCATTGAAGGTTTTCCCAATCAATCTTGAGGGCAGAATCTGCATGGATATCGGGGCCTCCACAGGAGGATTCACCGATTGTATGCTCCAAAACGGCGCCTCAAAGGTTTACTCCATCGATGTGGGACACGGTCAGCTTGACTGGAAACTTCGTAATGACGACAGGGTAGTCTGCATGGAGAAAACAAACTTCAGATATTTGACACCTGCTGACCTGCCGGAGACTCCGGAGTTTGCTTCCTGCGATGTTTCCTTTATTTCGCTTACCAAGATTCTTGAGCCTGCTTTCAATATTCTTGGCAGCAACTCATATATGGTCTGCCTTATCAAACCCCAGTTTGAAGCCGGCAAAGAAAAGGTCGGAAAGAAGGGTGTAGTAAGGGATCCCAAGGTTCACGAAGAGGTTGTAAAGAAGGTTATTGAATTCGCAGACTCTGTGGGATTTGAGATACTTGATCTGGATTTTTCCCCTATTAAAGGACCGGAAGGCAACATCGAGTATTTATTGTATTTGGGAAAAGAAACAGCGGATTCACCGCTTGAGAATCTTGACAGGAAAATTTCTTTGACTGTGGAAGGGGCTCAGGGAGCTTTGGACCACTGAAGGGGTTAATATGGAACATATTTATGTCAGAACTAACACTGCGAAGGATCCCGACCTGAAGATTACCGAAGAAATCAGGAAAATGATTGAGTCAAAGGGGCTTAAATGCACCCTTTCGGTTGATAAGAAGAAGTGGGACGATGCTGACGGAATTCTGGTTCTGGGCGGCGACGGTACCATGCTTCAGGTTGCCGGCGAAACTCTTGAAGCGGAGCTTCCGATTCTTGGCATTAATCTTGGAACAATGGGTTACCTTACCGAGGTGCCCTTTGAGAAAGCGGAAGAAGCCATAACCAGGCTTGCAGATGAGCAGTATACAGTCAGTGAGCGTATGATGCTTGAAGGCAGTGTAACCAGAAACGGTAAGAAGCTTTACAGCGGCTATGCCTTAAACGACATTGTCCTCACAAGGCAGGGCTCTCTTCGTATTATTCATTTCGACACCACAGTTAACGGACAAACCTTTAACGAATATGATGCAGACGGAATGATCATCTCAACACCTACGGGATCAACCGGTTACAACATGTCTGCCGGGGGACCTATTGTTGAGCCCACCGCTCAGGTGATTCTGATGACACCCATCTGTGCACATACATTTAATTCCAGAAGCATTGTTTTCTCAGGAAATGATGAGATTGGCATCTACGTTAACGCCGACAGAACGGGAAAACTGCAGGAGGTTGAGGTAACATTTGACGCGGCCCACAATCTTTCTCTGACTACAGGCGATGTAATAAACGTTAAGAAGGCAAGTAAAGTGACAAAGATTGTAAGGCTGAATGAAGCAAGCTTTATTACAGCTTTACACAGAAAGATGAACTCTTAAAGGAGGCATGAAATGGCAAAAGACGATAAGAAGAGCAATATCGCGGTGAAGAAGAACAGACAGCGCAAAATTATTGAGCTCATCGAAAACATGGACATTGAAACTCAGGAAGAATTGTCCGATCTCTTATCTGAAAGGGGCTTTGAGGTTACACAGGCAACTATTTCAAGAGATATCAGAGAACTGAAGATACTTAAGGTTACGGATGACACAGGAAAGCAGAAGTATGCTATTGTTGCTCAGTCCGAGAACCACTTGGGTGCGAAGTATTTAAGAGTTCTCAAGGAAGGTTTTCTTTCTGTTACACAGGCACAGAACATTCTTGTTATCAAGACTGTTCCCGGAATGGCAATGGCAGTTGCAGCTGCAATTGACGCCATGAAATTTAAAGAAATTGCAGGCTCAATTGCCGGTGACGACACGATTATGGTTGCTGTTGTAAGTACGAAGGAAGCGGGAGATTTAATTCCCAAGATTTCCGAAATAATCGAATCTTAATCTTACATTTCATTCTTCAGAGAGGCTTTAGAGGTGTAAGGAGAAGTAATATATGTTACACAGTTTACACGTTGAAAATCTTGCACTTATTGATGAGACAGAGGTTGTCTTTACCCCCGGTCTTAACATCCTGACCGGTGAAACGGGCGCAGGTAAATCATTACTTGTAGGCTCTGTTAATCTTGCTCTCGGTGCGAAATCCGATTCAGATTTAATCAGAACAGGTGAATCATCTGCATTTATTGAACTTAACTTCGAGTCCCAGGATTCGGAGTTAAATTTGTTGCTTGAAAGTATGGATATTCCTGTTGATGGGGATTACATTACCATAAGCAGACGAATCATGCCCGGCAGAAGTGTAATAAAAATTAACGGTGAGACGGTTAATGCCAAGCAGCTTAAAGCTGTAAGTGAGATGCTTTTGGACCTTCATGGTCAACATGAGCATCAGTCGCTTTTAAACAAGAAAAAGCATTTGGAAATTCTTGATTTGTACGGGGGAGAAGATCTTAGAATTAAGCTGGATGAATTAAAAACCCTGTACAAAGAATACACAGATCTTCGAAAAGAACTTGAAGAGTGTTCCATGGATGAGGACGAAAGGAAACGCACCCTGGAGCTTTATGATTTTGAGTATAACGAGATTGAAAAGGCAAATCTTAAATCCGGCGAGGATGAAGAACTTGAGAAGGATTATCGAAAGATGTCCAATGCCAAGAAAATCGGAGATGCCTTAACAGGAATCTGTGCCCTTTCAGGAAGCGACGAGGAAGGAAGTGCGGGGCTAAGTCTTGGAAGAGCTCTAAAGGAAATCAGAAGCATCTCAGATCTTGATGAGGAACTTCTTAAGATGGAACAAAGTCTTTCCGAGGTGGAGGGGCTTTTGCATGATTTTCACAGAGAAGCTGAAAATTATCTGGATGGCCTTGAGGTTGACGGAGCCACCTTTTATGCAACGGAAGAAAGACTTAATCTTGTTAACAGACTTAAGGACAAGTACGGCAAAGACATTGATGGAATAATTGCCTATGCCGATGAACTGAAGTCCAAAATTGATGATATCGACAACTATGAAGCCAGAATTTCTGAGCTTACCGTCAAGACGGATAAGTACAAAAAACTGGTTTCCGATAAAGCGGAGGAATTAAGTGCAATCCGAAAAGAAAATGCCCTGAAGCTTGAGGAAACTCTTGTGGGCGTTCTTAAGGAATTAAGCTTCCCTGACGTGAGATTCAAGATAGATATTGGGAAGAAAGACGAGCCTGATTCCTTAGGCTTTGATGATGTGGAATTCCTTATTTCGGCCAACGTAGGTGAGGCAATAAGACCTTTAAAGGATGTGGCAAGCGGCGGCGAACTCTCAAGAATAATGCTTGGGATTAAGACGCTTTTGGCAGATAAGGATTCTATAGATACGCTGATTTTCGACGAAATTGATGCCGGAATAAGCGGAAGAACCGCATGGCAGGTTGCAGGCAAGCTTGGTGAGCTATCCAAAGCCCATCAGGTTATCTGCATTACGCATTTACCTCAGATTGCGGCAAGGGCTGATAGCCATTACATGATTAAAAAGGACAATGATGGTGTAAGAACCATTACAGACATAAAGAAGCTTGACTATGACGGAAGCGTATCCGAGGTCGCAAGACTCCTCGGAAGCGAAGAAATTACGGAATCCGCTCTGAATAACGCCAAGGAACTTCTTCAGAAAGCGAAGGAGATGGACAGATGAATAATCAGTTAACCAAGAGCGACATCGAAAAGATGGAAAAAGAAATTGAACACAGGAAGGTAGTTGTTCGCCCCGAACTTTTGGAACACGTTAAGGAAGCCAGAGCACAGGGAGACCTTTCTGAAAACTTTGAGTACTATGCGGCCAAGAAGGAGAAAAACAAGAACGAAAGCCGTATAAGATACCTGGAGAGAATGATTAAGACCGCAACGGTTATCGATGATTCCTCCAAGGATGACGAAGTGGGAGTAAACAACACCGTAAAGGTCTGGGTTGAAGAAGATGGAGTTGAAGAAACCTACCGTATTGTGACAACCGTGAGAGGCAACTCTCTTGAAGGACTTATCAGTAACGAGTCACCCCTTGGAAAAGCTTTGCTTGGCAAAAAGGTGGGAGACAGGGTTACGGTGGAGGTTAATCCCGGTTACAGCTATGAGGTTGTTATAAGAGATATAGACAAATCTACCGATGATTCGGAGGATGAATTAAGGAGCTTTTAATAAGCTCCTTTTTCTTTGGAATTTTATTTGCAAAAATGTGAGGGAAATTGCGAATTAATGATGCAAAAATGAGCAGTTTTATGATAAACTTGAATGAGGGTAAGTAAGTTTATTTTTAAGTCCTTTTCAGGGCAAATATCAAAGAAGGAAGAGAGAAAAACATGGCTAGAAAATGGGTTTATCTGTTCACAGAGGGCTCCGCAGATATGCGTAACCTTCTTGGCGGCAAGGGCGCAAACTTGGCAGAGATGACCAACATTGGGCTGCCTGTACCGCAGGGCTTCACAATCACAACAGAAGCTTGTACACAGTATTATGAGGACGGCAGGGAAATTAATGCCGAAATCAGAGCTCAAATCGACGAGTATGTCCTCAAGATGGAGGAGATCACAGGCAAGAAGTTTGGAGACAAGGAGAATCCTTTATTAGTATCCGTACGTTCCGGTGCAAGAGCAAGTATGCCCGGCATGATGGATACTATTTTAAACCTCGGACTTAATGAAGAGGTTGTGGACGTTATTGCCAAGAAGTCAAACAATCCCAGATGGGCTTGGGACTGCTACAGAAGATTCATTCAGATGTACTCCGATGTAGTTATGGAGGTAGGTAAGAAATACTTCGAGCAGTTAATCGATGCAATGAAAGAGAAACGCGGCGTTAAGCAGGATGTAGAGCTTACAGCCGATGACCTCAAGGAACTGGCTTCCCAGTTTAAGGAGGAATATAAATCAAAGATCGGAACCGATTTCCCCACAGATCCCAAGGATCAGTTATATGGAGCAATCAAAGCCGTATTCCGTTCATGGGATAACCCCAGAGCAAATGTTTACAGAAGAGACAATGATATCCCTTATTCATGGGGTACTGCTGTAAACGTACAGTCAATGGCATTTGGTAACATGGGTGACGATTGTGGTACCGGTGTTGCATTTACCAGAGATCCCGCTACAGGAAACAAGGGCTTGTTCGGTGAGTTCCTTACCAATGCACAGGGTGAGGACGTAGTTGCAGGTGTACGTACACCTATGAAGATTACCGAGATGGCTGAGAAGTTCCCTGAAGCATTCGAACAGTTTAAGAATGTATGTGCAACTCTTGAGAAGCACTACAGAGATATGCAGGATATGGAGTTCACCGTAGAGCACGGTAAGCTTTACATGCTCCAGACCAGAAACGGTAAGAGAACAGCTCAGGCTGCTCTTAAGATTGCGTGTGACCTTGTTGATGAGGGAATGCGTACAGAGCAGGAAGCTGTAGCAATGATTGACCCCAGAAACCTTGATACATTGCTTCATCCTCAGTTCGATCCCGCAGCCATTAAGGCAGCAACACCTATGGGCAAGGGCCTTGGTGCTTCACCCGGAGCTGCATGTGGACGCATTGTATTTACAGCAGATGATGCTGTGGCTTGGAACGAGAAGGGTGAGAAAGTAGTTCTTGTAAGACTTGAGACCTCACCTGAAGATATTACAGGTATGAAGGCTGCTCAGGGTATCCTTACAGTTCGTGGCGGTATGACATCACACGCTGCAGTTGTTGCACGTGGCATGGGTACATGCTGTGTATCAGGTTGCGGCGACATCCACATGGATGAGGCTAACAAGAAGTTTAAACTTGCAGGCAAAGAGTTCCACGAAGGTGATTGGATTTCAATCGACGGAACCACAGGTAACATCTATGACGGTAAGATTGCTACCATAGACGCTACCATCGCAGGTGAGTTCGGACGTGTTATGGCATGGGCTGACAAGTACAGAACCATGAAGGTTCGTACCAATGCAGATACACCTGCCGATGCAAAGAAAGCAAGAGAACTTGGTGCAGAAGGTATCGGACTTTGCCGTACTGAGCACATGTTCTTCGAGGAAGACAGAATTGCTGCTTTCCGTGAGATGATTTGTTCAGAGAAGGTAGAAGAGAGAGAAGCAGCTCTCGAGAAGATTCTTCCCTTCCAGCAGAAAGATTTCGAGGAGATTTATGAAGCACTTGAAGGTAACCCTGTTACCATTCGTTTCCTTGATCCTCCTCTTCATGAGTTCGTTCCCACAGAGGACGAAGATATCAACAAACTTGCACAGGCTCAGAACAAGCCTCGTGACGTAATCAGAGCTCTTATTTCAGGACTCCATGAGTTTAACCCTATGATGGGTCACAGAGGATGCCGTCTTGCAGTTACATATCCTGAGATTGCAACGATGCAGACCAAGGCAGTTATCCGTGCAGCCATCAACGTACAGAAGAAGCATCCTGACTGGACTGTTAAGCCCGAAATCATGATTCCTCTTGTATGTGAAGACAAAGAGCTTAAGTTTGTTAAGAAGATTGTTGTTGACACGGCAGACGCTGAGATCAAAGCTGCAGGCGTTAAGTTAGAGTACGAAGTAGGTACCATGATTGAGATCCCCAGAGCTGCTCTTACAGCTGACGAGATTGCAAAGGATGCAGATTTCTTCTGCTTCGGTACCAACGACCTTACTCAGATGACCTTCGGTTTCTCACGTGATGACTCCGGTAAGTTCCTTGGAGCATACTACGACACCAAGATCTTTGAGAACGATCCCTTCGCAAAGCTTGACCGTGATGGCGTAGGTAAGTTAATGGAACTTGCCATTAAACTTGGTAAGCCCGTTAATCCTAAGCTTCACGTAGGTATCTGCGGCGAGCACGGCGGCGACCCTTCAAGCGTAGAGTTCTGCCACCAGATTGGTCTTGATTATGTATCATGCTCACCTTTCAGAGTTCCCATCGCAAGACTTGCTGCAGCTCAGGCAGCTATAGCAGGTAAATAATTTAAATTGCCTTATGAGTTCAATCCCTCGCTACTTCCTGGTAGCGAGGGATTTTTGCTTGCTTTTTGTCCTCGGGGTGTGGCCTTTGGATTTTGCGGTCGCTTGGGGAGGTTATGCGATGCTTATGTAGTACTTCTAAGTGCTCGCGGGTACGCGTTACGTGAGTTGACGGCTAATCCGTAGGTTTTACACGTAATTTTAGGACTTGTTTGAGTTTATCCCTACGTGAGTCTGAGAGGAAAACAAGAATTACTCACGTAGGGCTCGTCGGTTTTCATTATCAGAACTACGTGATAAGAAGAGAAAATTAAGATTTTTCACGTAGAGCATCAGCTAAAAGTAGAATTCAATCGGTTTCAGGACAGGTCACATAGGATGTGATGAGATTCACCGATTCTCGTTCTTTAAATATACGCATTTAAAGAACGATATTTACAAAACATACTTTAAAGTGGTAAGATTAAAGAACGAAATGAAAGGAGACCAAAGATATGGATTATATATATGACAATCTTAAGATACTAATAGAATCTAACGGTGGAGTTATTTCTGCAGCTGAGCTCCAACATGCTGGGATAGACCGAATAGGATTGTATTCTCTTCTCGCGAAGGAAATACTTAAGAAGGAGTCCCATGGCAATTATGTTCTTACTGATAATGAGCCGGATGAGTATAAGGTTATACAGAACAGATCCGAAAAACTTATTTATTCACATGGAACAGCGCTTTTTTTGCATGGAATGTCGGATCGTGTGCCACACACACTAGATATTACAGTACCGCAAGGAGATAATATTTCAAGAATCAAGAAGTCATATCATAATACAAGGTTTCATTATTGTAAGAAAGAACTTTGGGATTTGGGTATTATGAATGTGAACACTCCCATGGGATATGGCGTGCGCGTATACAATCCTGAACGTTGTATTTGCGATATAGTCAAGGATAAGGATAACGTAGATAAGCAGATTTACATACAAGCTATCCAGGAATATTTTAAAGGCAGATGTAATCCGCGAAAGATAATCCAGTACGCAAAAGAATTCAATATAGAAACTAAAATCAGAAACTATATGGAGATACTTCAATGAAAGATAGAACACCGGAACAGCTTAAAGGTCAAATCAGAAATTTCGCGGCTACAAGGAATTTGCAACCACAGGAAGTGTTGCAAATGTTTTTGCTTGAAAGGGTTCTGGAAAGAATTGCGAAATCGCCTTACAAAGATAATTTTATACTGAAAGGTGGGTTTCTCATATCGTCTATGTTTGGAGTTGAAGGAAGAACAACTATGGATATGGATACTACTGTTACCGGAATTGAGATGAAAGAAGACGAGATACATAAGAAAGTAACCGAAATACTTTCGATTGATGTGGATGATGGAATCGAGTTCCAAATCATAAATATGAAGCCCATACGGGAAGATGATGCTTACAATAACTTCAGGGTTTATTTTGTGGCACATTATGGTAAGATTGCTAACGAAATGAAATTGGATATTACTACCGGAGATGTTATTACACCACGTGCGATTGACTATTCATACAAAACAATTTTAGATGAGGATCAGATAGAAGTTAAAGCATATAATAGAGAAACAATTATTGCAGAAAAATACGAAACAATCATTAGAAGAAATATTGGCTCAACTAGGGCAAGAGATTTTTACGACTTGTATATGTTCTTTAATCTTTTTCAAGAAGTTATAGATTATAATATCCTTAAATCTGCAGTAGCAAGAACGTCTGAGAAACGAGGATCCCAGGAATATCTTGCCGATTGGAGGGATATTTGTGATGAAATGTCGCGGGATTTAACGCTTAAGTCTTTATGGGAGAACTACAGGGATAATAATAGTTATTCAGCAGAAACTTCTTTTGAAGACGTGATGAAGGCAGTAAGAGAAGTTGGCAGAAGAGTATCGACATTTTGAGCGATTATAACAGATGCGTGACTCTCAGGATGCTTTTGGAAGGCAAAAGTAATAAGCCCGGTGGAAAGGAAGATGAAACGTAATGAGTAAGGTTTTTGTGATACCGGATGTTCATCTAAAGCCTTGGATATTTGATAAGGCCGAGGAACTTCTTTTTCAAAATGATTATGATCAAATTGTCTGTTTAGGAGATCTTGTAGATGACTGGGGGCAAGAAAAGAATTTAGGGTTGTATACTGAGACATTTAAGGCGATTGAGAAATTTATTAATCGGCATCCGAATTTCTTATTCTGCTATGGTAATCATGATGTAAGCTATTTATGGGCGGCACGTGAATCGGGATATTCGGATTATGCAAGGATGGTAGTCCTCGAAGGCATATCTAGACTGGAAAAGCTTATTCCGTTTGAAAACATAGCATTCATTCATCGAATTGATAATGTACTGTTCAGTCATGCGGGGTTGACGGAGGTATTTGTATCTCATTTCCTTCCGAAATTTAGCGGTGATATAGATGAAATGCTTAATAAGATTAATTCATTTGGAAGAGAGGAGATGTGGAGTGATGTTTCACCAATTTGGGCCAGACCACAAGACGGCTGGACTAAAATGTATCCGGTGGGATATCTTCAGGTGGTAGGCCATACTCCAGTTAATAAAACGGATTATTTTGGAGAATTGGTTACTGTAGATGATTTTTCCACTTACCGGAATGGTGATACTATTGGCGATCAGCGTTTTATCTGGGTTGACACAGTTAAAAAACGGTGGGGGTTTGCAGATCGTGACGGTGAATTCGAAGATATTCCGGACGAAAAACTTGACATCAGAAATTACAGAGTAGGTGATTGGGTAAGAATCAGGATAAGGAGCTCCGAATCAGAGAAAGAGGAGATACTCGAAGGTACAATAGAAATAATCGACAAGTATCCGAGTGGACATGCCAGTATTGATGTTATGAGCGGTAACACCTTGTATAAACACCTATCTTTGAAAAATGTAATCGAAAAGACAAGCTGGAAAGTGAAGGGAGGAAGTCAAGGAGATAGTATGAATTCAATTTTGATTAAAGATACAACCCGTGAGGAGAGGGAGCGCATTGTTGCGGAATCCATAGGAAATATCAGCGGGGCCTGCGATGGATGCATGGCAGGCCTTGCCGATATGTACCAGGACTATATTGATGGGAAGAAGGAAATAAAAGATATCAACATGGAATTCAGAGCAAGTTATGAATCGGGAATTGAAACTCCCGAGAGAGAAAACTGCGGTTTCCAGAGTTGAAGCTAAAAGTAGTGGCTTTTAACAAGCCACTACTTTATTTTTACCGGATTCTTTTCCGCTGTATAAGTTATTATCTGCTCTTGTAAGAACATGTTCAAATCGTTCGTCTTTATTGAATTGAGTAACGCCCAAGGTTACCGTCAGATACTTGTTGTCGTGGTAGGGCGTCTGCTCAATAAGCTTTCGTATTTCTTCAGCTTTTCTTGCAGCGTCTTCAAGATTCTGGCCGGGGGTGTATATAACGAATTCTTCGCCACCCCAACGAACAAGTATGTCCTTGTCGGAAATCTTGTCTTTGGAAAGTGATGTTACCTTCTGTAAAGCGATATCACCAATATCATGTCCATATTCGTCATTGATTCCCTTGAAGTTATCAATATCAAACATTATTACAGAGCCGCCGATTTCATCCTTTTGAGAAGCATTGTCGATGAACTGATGGAAGAAGTGTCTGTTATAGACACCTGTAAGAGTATCGTGCTCTGACTCGTATTTGATTTCAGCGGATTTTCTTTCTGTCTGAAGCATGAAAACAGGTACAGAAATTGCAATAGATAATATAACAACAATCAGGTTGCAAATCAGGAATGATTCATTGTAAGGAATCATAAGGGCTCGATAGTGCTCAAAATAATCGGAGAGCAGATATGAAAGAGGAATAGCTAAAAGAATACTTGTTGTTGAGCCATAGAAAATCACCCTTTTTCTTTTGAGTGTGTCTAACTCTATAAAACTGCTTAAAGGTATAGGTATGTTGTAAGTGTAAAAGCCACACGCAATCCCAAGAATAACTGTTGATATAGCTCCATAAAGTCCCAGTTCTATAAACATTATAAATAGTCCGGTATACAAACCGTCTTCACCTTTTAGAAAAAGAGGAACAGCATATGCAACAATACTGAAGATATTAATTATAGCTAATGGAACAATTCCCAAATAGGAGAAGAAAATGAGTAACCAGATGTGAATAAGAAGACACATTAAATTATAAGACTTGATAGAGGCTTTGATGGTGAGCCTTTTCTTCAGAAAAAACATTATAAAATTCCCCCAACAATTATATTTGTGCAGCCTCGTTTTACGAAGCTACACAAATATATTATATATTTTTCTGATAATTAGCACAAGTAATTCAATTGAGATAATTTAGCAGTTATCTGCGCCGAATGTATTAAGGGGAAGGGGGAACCAGCTTAAAGCAAATCCGGGAAGAAGATTCTTCTCGGGAACAAGAAGCCCAAAGAGGACTCCCATTGCCTGTCTGTGGGACAGATTTAAAGTGCATTCGCCTGTATAGGGTTCAACAGAAGTTTCATTGTTATTGACTTTGATTAAGAACTTTTCTGTTCCCGCTTTGCCCTGAACCTCGATACTTAATTCTCCATCTGCAAGTTTGGCGTAGGATGCTTTTAAAGCTAGGGTTGCTCTTACAACTTTTTCATAATTAAGCACATAGAAATGCTCTGAGTTTGAAATGGTAACGCCTTCGGCAATATCTGAAAGAAGATTATAAAAAGGCACATTAAAGGGTGGAACATCAAGACCGATTCGATCTTCACCGATTGCCTCAAAGCATGCACGAAGCACATTGGGAGCATTTTCTGATTTTACACAGTCGATTTCCATGACATTTGAGTTTCCGCCGTCGCCGCCGTAAACGAAATATCCTGCGAAGGCATTCTTTTCATCTGTAATGGAATAAATCTTGGCGGTCCAGCTTGAAAGAATATCAAAATATGAGGCGTTGTCACGAAGAGGATAGTAATCCCTGCTCTGAGACAGTGCCTTAATTTCATCAATCTCTTTGGTGTCGTTGGCGGTAAGCAGTTTAGCCTTGTAGCCGGTTCCTTCATTTATTGAACCGTATACATGTACAAGGTTGTGCTTATAAAGGCTAAAGTTTCCGCAGGCTCCCGCGGGCTCAAAGCCAAAGTAGGAGTAGCGCTGTCTGCGGCCACCCAAAGCGGCGAAATCAACGCCATTTTTCTTCATGTCATCAAGGGCCATATTCATACAGTCCTTCATGTATCCCTTGCCACGATGCATGGGATGAACAGCTACATTTCCGATACCGATTCCTTTCAAAACAGTCCCTTTTACACTTAATGAAAATGGGTAGGCACCTACTGCGGCGCGCAAACGGCCGTCTTCGGTGGTGATGAAATTGTAGCGCTCCGGATGGTATTCAGGCTTGTAAAGTTTAGGCAGAAGCTTGTAGAAGCTTGTCCTGTCACCGTTCATCCCGAACACGTAGTTCAAAAAATCCACAAGTGTTTCATTATCACACTTGCCCTCAGCAATTCCTTTGTAAATGTCCATAATTCCCTCCACAATTTGAATTTCTAGACAATTATAACACAATAGTAAACTTCAAAAAATATTAATAATTTTGATATATATTTTCATCGATTTGCTCCTATATAATACACCTTGTTCGATGGGACCGACCGAATGTGTGGTCAGCATTTTTAGAGATTTTTAAGCAGGGGAGATATTTAGGCGAATGGAAAAACGTCGCGAGGATTTTGACAATTATGAGGACTATGAAAATTATCGGAGACGCAGAAGAGAATATATAATAAGACAGAAGGTAGCCAGAAGAAAAAAGAGAATTCGCCGAAGAATAAGGCTACTTACATTTGAAATTCTTATACTGGCAGGAGTGGTGCTTTTGGCGGTCAAGCTGTTTGGGCCTTCAAAGACCGTAGATAAGAGAGAGGTTGCACTTTACGATGCGGCTGTACCCGCTGCAAATACTACGGCAGACAAAATCGAAGCCTCTCAGAAAAGCACAGAAATTCCGGAATGGATTGTTGTGAATTATATAGATGAGGGCAACCCTTCCCGTTCAGGATTAAAGCTTGATGGAGTTAACAATATAGTTATTCACTACGTGGGGAACCCCGGCACAACGGCAGAGCAGAACAGAAACTTTTATAATCAGCCGGATTCCAATGTAAGTTCTCACTTCGTTGTGGGAATCGATGGTCATGTTATTATGTGTCTGCCTTTAGATGAGTATTCAGCGGCCAGCAATCACAGAAATCACGATACAATTTCCATAGAGGTATGTCATGAAGATACGACCGGTGAGTTTAGCGACGAGGCCTATGATTCTCTTGTTAAGCTTGTAGACTGGCTTATGGAAAGATTTGATTTGGAGGCAGATGACGTAATAAGGCATTATGATGTTACGGGTAAAATGTGCCCCCTCTACTATGTAGAACATGAAGACGCATGGGAACAGTTTAAGGCGGACTTATAGAATATAACCGGACTTTATTAAAGGCTTTCATTGCAGATTTAAAAGATTTGCAATGGAAGCTTTTTTAATGCGTTCTGTTGTAAATTTAGATATAATATAGAGGTATTACTGACCGTCACAGGTCAAGCGGTAAGAAAGGATTTAAGGTTTAATGGCAAGCTCCAACTGGTACAAAATCGACAATGTATCCAAGGTGTTTCTGGCTACTGTCGGGAAAAGAGATACAAGATCAATCAGGCTTAGCTGTACCCTTAATGAAGATGTGGACCCGGAACTTCTTAAGGAAGCTGTGCTTTCGGCAATTGAGGACAGGCCCCAGGTGCAGGTAAGAATAAGAAGAGGTTTCTTCTGGCATTATATGGAGGATACGGATATTCTTCCTACGGTGGAAGAGGAGAATGACAGGATTTGTCCTGCTTTGTATTCCCCCTCCAAAACCATGCTTCACTATCGTGTCACATATTTTGGTAAAAGGATAAATCTGGATATTTCTCATGTGCTTACTGACGGAACAGGAGCACTGGAGTTTCTTAATATAATAGTTCTTGATTATCTGAAGCGTAAATATCCCGGAGAACTGACGAATGTAACAATTCACTCAGGGGCATCAGAAGGAGATCTGAGCCAGGACAGCTACAGGCAGTTCTTTGGTGGAAAGAATCTTTCGAGTGGCTCCTCGGATTCTGTTGCTTTTCATCCCGGAGGAATCAAGCTTCCCTATAATCAACTGCAGTTTTTTGAGATTGAGCTTCCCACATCACAGGTTCTTCCGAAGGCCAAGGAAATTAAGGTTTCTTTGACCAGTTATTTTGGCGCTTTATGGATGATGGCCATTCGCGACGAGATGCCGCCAAGGAAGAGAAATCTTCCTGTGACGATATCGCTTCCGGTTAATCTCAGAAATTATTATCCTTCAAAGACTGTAAGGAATTTCTTTAACAGCGTTAATGTGACTCATGTTTTTGATAAAGATATTACCCTTGAAGAACTGGCGGTAGAATTTGATGCATCCCTTAAGAGCCATCTTACTGAGGAAGCTGTAAAGAAGCAGATGGACAGTTTCGAAACCATGGAGTATGTGGCACCTGTCAGGGTTGTGCCGCTGTTTATTAAGCAGCTGGTGGTCAGATATTTCACCAAAAAATCGAATAAGAAGGTGTCCATGACTTTCTCAAACATGGGAGTTCAGAAACTGCCTGAGGAGATTGGAGCAAAGGTTTCGAATTACAGTGGCTTTTGCAGCACCAATTCCATTTTCTCCACTATGTTGAGCTACGGCGATAAGCTGACCCTTGGAGTTTCTCACGCATATATTAACACCGGGGTAATAAAGAACTTTGTAAGATTCCTCAGCGAAGCGGGTGTGGATATTAAGGTGAGTGCAACGGAGGTGATCAAATGAAAAGATGTCCTTATTGCAAGATAGAAATAAAAGGGGATCTTTACAAATGCCCTCTGTGTCAAAGTAAACTTACGGGGAGTGAGGAAAAACCTCCATTTCCCAAACTTGAAGCTCAGAAGAAGAAATCTGTAATCTATAGAATTCAGCTTCTTTTGGTATGGACGCTTCTTATAGTTGGTGTTGGCCTTGACTTTATGATTGGTTTAAGGCTTCCCGGATTCCCGGGGCTTCACTGGAGTTTACTTCTTTCCATGTGGCTTGTGGCTTTTGAGTTTGGCATTATGCGGCAGTTTAAGCCGGGAACCGGCTCTGCAGGCAAGGTTTCAATGCTTATGCTTATTATTGCCGCCGCCTGGATGGTTACTGCGTATTTCTTCGGATTCTGGGATATTACCTTGAATCTGGTAATCCCAATTGCACTGGCGGCTACCATAATCACCAATTTTGTGCTTGCAATGATTGATCGAAACGGAAATTCCATGGCCTATCTATTGTCGGGACTTTTGCTTTGTCTGGTGCCGGGAATTATTCAGTTTATAGTGAGGGATTCCATGCCTCTTGCATGGGTTATCTGTATGATGATTGGAGCTATACTTTTCGTGGGAACCATAATATTCAAGGGAAGAGCGGTGGCGAACGAGCTACAGCGCAGATTCCATGTATAGAGGATTGCAGTTTTTAAAGGAGTAGAATGATGAAAAAACTATTGGGCATTGTTCTTGCAGGAGCAATGGTGGTGTCAGGTTGTGGCGCGGAGGCACAAGCACCGGCAAAGGAATCAGTGGAAAACGAAGAAGCTGTGACGACAGAAACCACTGAGGAAGTGAAAGAGGAAGTCAAAGCAGAGGAGACTGAGGAGGAGACAGTGGACACAACACTTAAAGAGGTATTCGCAAAGCATGGGTTGAAAGTGGGGACCTGTGTTTCCTCATCTGAATTAAATAAAAGAAGCTTTAAAGAAACTGTTTTAAGTCAGTTTGACAGCCTTACTGTTGAGAATGCCATGAAGCCCGACAGCGCCCTTAATCAGGCCAAGAGCAAGGAAGAGGGCAAAGTGGTTGTGGACTTCAACAAGGAGGTTCTTACAATTCTTGAGTTTGCGAGAGAGAACGGTTTTTCCATGAGAGGTCACACTCTTGTATGGTACTCTCAGACGCCGGAATGGTTATTCCGTGAGGGATTCGAGAACTCAGGGGATTTCGTCGATCGTGACGAAATGCTTAAGCGAATGGAAGATTTAATCAGCGGAACCTTTGCAAAGATTGAGGAGCTGGGCTACACGGACCTTTTCTATGCTTATGATGTTGTAAACGAAGCGTGGATGGAAGACGGTACCATGAGAGACAACCACTGGCTAGAGATAATCGGCGATGATTACCTTTGGTATGCGTTCTATTATGCTGACAAGTATGCTCCCGAAAGCATTGATTTGTACTACAACGATTACAATGAGCAGTACAAGGCAGATACCCTTGTGAAGTTTGTGGAGACCCTTAAAGATGAGGATGGCAGATATCTTATAGACGGTATCGGACTGCAGGCGCATCTATATACTTCAGATAATCTGCCCGGATACTTTAAAGCTGTTGATAAGCTGGCAGAGACCGGCCTTAAGATTCAGCTGACGGAGCTGGATGTCTGCCTTGGCAAATATCAGGCGCCTCTAGAAGCCACTGATGATAATCTGGTAAAACAGGGCAAGTTCTACTATGACCTTATCAATGGTATTTTTGAGAGAGTTGACGCCGGAAAGCTTAAGTTGGACGCATTTACCTTCTGGGGCTTTAGCGACGGATATTCATGGAGAAGGGAGTACAGTCCCTTGCTTTATGACAAGAGTTTTAATCCTAAGTATGCTTTGTACGGGGCCCTTCAGATTAAAGATAAAGCAGGATATTAAGCGGAGGTATTATTATGGTTGATAAGAAAATAGCACACAGAGTGG
This sequence comes from Lachnospiraceae bacterium G11, assembly GCA_900103495.1. Taxonomy (GTDB): domain Bacteria; phylum Bacillota; class Clostridia; order Lachnospirales; family Lachnospiraceae; genus G11. The sequence goes on from FMWZ01000004.1 coordinate 190,283, forward strand.
TCAATAAAGACATCAAGCTGATTGATGGCGCCGGCAATCCTGTTAAGGGCAAAAGAATCCAGGTTAAGCAGGTTAATCACGATTTCCTCTTTGGATGCGGAGCCTTTGACTTTATAGGTTATGCGGCCGAAGGCAAGATTGAAAATAAGGAAGTGACCGACGGCTGGCTTGAGATATTCAATTACGGTACCTTGCCTTTCTATTGGGGCACCTATGAGCCGGTGGAAGGTAAGCCAAATTTTGATGCACTTATGAAGACGGCTCAGTATTTAAAGAGCAAGGGTGTTAAGGTAAAAGGACATCCTCTCTGCTGGCACACAGTCTGCGCTGACTGGCTGCTTAAGTATGATAATGAGACTATTCTCAAGAAACAGCTTGAGAGAATAGATAGAGAAGTTTCAGGCTTCAAGGGCGTTATCGATATGTGGGATGTTATCAACGAAGTTGTTATCATGCCTGTTTTTGATAAATATGACAATGCCATTACAAGAATCTGTAAGGAAAAAGGAAGAGTTGAACTTATCAAGACTGTATTTGATGAAGCAAGAAAGATGAATCCCAATGCAACCTTACTGCTTAACGATTTCAATACTTCACCTAAGTATGAGGAGCTTATTGAGGAATGCCTTGATGCAGGGGTATCTATCAGTGCAATCGGAATTCAGTCTCATCAGCACCAGGGGTACTGGGGTAAGGAGAAGGTACAAGATGTACTTGAGAGATTTTCAAGATTTGGACTTCCCATTCACTTCACTGAAAACACCTTTGTATCCGGTGATTTGATGCCTGCCCACATAGTTGATCTTAATGACTGGCAGGTACCTGAATGGCCTACGACTCCTGAAGGCGAGGCAAGGCAGGCTGAAAATGTGGAAGAGATGTATCGCCTTCTCTTCGAGAATCCTTTGGTTCAGGCAATCACTACATGGGATTACAAGGACGGCGCATGGCTTGGAGCTCCCAGCGGCTTTGTGAGAAAAGATAATTCAAGAAAGCCTTCCTATGAGGTTCTTAAGAAACTTACTCACGAAGAATGGTGGACAGATACATCAGTCGTAACAAATGATGAAGGTATTGCAAACGTTGAAGCGTTCAAGGGTGAATACAAGATTATTATAGACGGAAAAGAGTATGACGCTCATATTTCAGATGATGAGCTTTTGAAGATTACAGTTTGAATCTTATTAGAAAACCCGGCATAAGCCGGGTTTTTCTATTCATTAGGTATTAACAGTATTTCTATATCCGGGTGCTCGGAAGCATATTCTTCAGCCTTATCCTTGCCGAGAATAAATAAATAAGTCGACAATGCATCGCCTTCAACTGAAGATTCTGTGATTATTGATGCGGAAGCCAAGTTTGTATCCACAGGATAACCGGTCTTAGGGTCGAGGATGTGGTGATAGGTGATACCGCCAACTACGAAGTTCCTTTCATATGAGCCGGAAGAAACAACGGACTTGTCTGTGATATCAAGAGTAGTATAAGGGGTTCCTGTGGGTTTCCCGGGATCCTGTATTCCTATTTTAAAAGGGGAACCGTCCGGTTTGGAACCGATTGCCAGAACATTGCCGCCGAGGTTTATAACGGCACTCTTAACTCCTTTATCCAAAAGGTATTCTTTAATCCTGTCTGCAATATATCCCTTGGCGATGAATCCTAAATCTAATCTGGCATCAGGGTCAGAAAGTGTTATCGTTTCAGCGGAATCGTCAAATACAACGTTCTTATAATTAACGTGCTTAACAGCTTCAGCAAGGGCCTTGGCATCAGGCAAAGTGGGTGATTCGGAATGGAAGTCCCAAAGCTCCGAAACGGAGCCGATAGTAGGGTCAACGAGACCCTCTGACATTTCGGCATATGAAACAGCCAGTTTCACAAGCTCATATGTATCAGATGATACTAAAACAGGTGAACCTTCGGCATGATTAATCTTATAGACATCAGATTCTTCAATTGTTCTGCTGAACTTTGATTCATAATCTTTCAGAAGTGAGAAGCAACCATCGAGTGTGGCTTCAGTGTCAGCGCCATCATCATATATTGTTATGGTGATAACCGTATCAAGTCCAAATGCCGTCTTTGAAACAGACTTCGATTCTGAGGGACCTTTTTTTGCAAAAAATATGATTATAATAAGCAGGATTAACAGCAATGCTGCCGACAGTATCTTTTTCATATCCTTGAATATACAAAAATGACTTAGTTTAGTCAAGGGAGCCTGATGTGTGATATAATATCGTCATGAAGCTTAACGACAACTACGACGACAATTTTGAATACGGCAATGAAAGAATGAGCGGCACGGCAATTTTTATTCTCGTGTCTTTATTTATTTTGCTTATTCTTGCAGTAGTTCTTGTTATTTCCGGTAATGCAAATAAGAAGAAACAGTCGTCATCGGTTTCAACAAAGCCCGCCCAGGTGGAGGCGGAAGAGGAGACAGACATTTACGGAATGCCAAGCACCGAGTCCATTCTCGGAGGCGAGAAGGAGAAGCTTCATCCGGATGATCTGGACATCTTTTCTGATTACAATAAGAAGAAAGATAAAGATAATAAGGAAGTCACTGACACCACAAACGAAAAAGAGAAGGCAGACGCTGAAAAGAAGTCTGAGGACAAAGATAAGAACCAGGACAAGACAGACGACAAGAAGTCCGAAGAAGAGAACAAAGACACAAAGGACCCTTCTGACGATGGAAAGCATACTCTGGTTAAATACCGTGACGGTACCGAAGAGTGGGTTGCAATCAGCAACTACCTGACCAGAAACAACTACGACCTGACCAAGTTTACAATACAGAACGGAATTCTTAAATATGAGGATGACGGAAAGAACAAATCCTTCTGGGGAACGGATATTTCAAAGTACCAGGGCACTGTGGATTTCTATGCACTTAAGGATGCAGGCGTCGACTTCGTAATGCTGAAAGTCGGAGGCAGAGGATACAGCTCAGGAACCATTACCATTGACGAATACTTTGCTGACAACATTAAGAAAGCCAGTGATGCAGGCCTTGGAATCGGTTTGTATTTCTACTCTCAGGCAGTTACTGTTGAGGAAGCCACAGAGGAAGCCAACGTGGTATTAAATGCCATAGGTGAATACAAGATAACCTATCCTATTGCTTATGACATGGAATTTGTGGAGAATGACACCGCAAGAATAGAGGGCTTATCCAAGGCAGACAAGACCACAATAGCCAAGACCTTTATGGACGCCATAAGTGCAAAGGGCTATCGCCCAAGCCTTTATGGAAATAAGGAATGGCTTATTAAGGAAATGGATCTTACCAAACTTGCTGGTTATGAAGTTTGGCTTTCGCAGCCCGGGGACCTTCCTGATTATCCATATAAATTCTCCATGTGGCAGTATTCCACATCGGGCAAAGTTAACGGCATTACAGGACCGGCAAACCTTAACATTTGCTTCCTTGATTACTCCAACAAATAAAACTTAGTTTTCAATCTTTAGACGGTGAACGACATGGCCAAAGGAAAATCCCTACCGGGTGTTTACCCCGCAAAGAAAAAAGACGGAACCGAGTATTACAGAGCCTCAATGACTTATAAGCGAAAGCATATAAGTCTGGGAAGCTATGACTCCATGTTTGCGGCGCATCTTGCTTATAAGGATGCAGAAGCCCTGCTTCACGATTCAAGCATAAAGATTGACGCATATAACAAAATCAATCCATCCATACAGTTTGATAAATATGTTTCCATTATCAATTTAAGGGATAACGACATTTATATTGCTAATCCCATTTATCTCCAGGAGAAGTTTTTCTATTATTACCTTTCTCCCGACTTCGTGTTCAAATTTGATATGGACGATTTGTTCTATTATTCATCCCACAAAATCATGCGAAGAAACGGACACTTTTTCGTTGCTGAGTATGGAATGCAGTACAACATCATGAACCGCTACGGAATCATGAGTAATGCTGTTTTGGGAAAAGACTACGAGTTCTACAATGATGATCCCACGGATTTCAGATATGAGAATATTCACATCATAAATTCCTATCACGGGGTTAAACAGAAGAAGAAAAAGAATGTCAATGTGTATCAGGCACACATACACATTAACGGCAATTATCTTGTTGGGACGTACAGAACTGCGGAAGAGGCGGCTGTGGCATATAACAAGGCCATAGATATACTAAAAAGGAATGGATTTCATAAGAATTTTTCGCCGAATTATATTGAAAGTTTGTCCCCAAGGCAGTATGCTGATATGTATTCGAGACTTATTATATCTGAGAAGATAGTTAATTATAATGTACCCCCGAAAGGAGACAAGTAACAAATGGAGTTGAAGTATTTTAGCACAAGAGGAGATAAGGAAGCGGTAACCCCCTCCATGGCCATATTAAGAGGCCTGGCACCGGATGGCGGATTATATGTTCCCGACAGTATTCCCTCTCTTGATTGTTCTTTGGAAGAACTTGCTAAGATGGAATATAAAGAAGTTGCCTACAAGGTAATGAAGCAGTTCCTTACAGACTTTACAGAAGATGAGCTTAAGAACTGTATTGAAAAAGCGTATGATTCTAAGTTTGACACAGAGGCCATTGCTCCCCTTGTTGAAGTAGGAAACACATATTACCTTGAACTTTTCCACGGAGCAACAATCGCTTTTAAGGATATGGCATTATCAATTCTTCCTCATCTTATGACTACTTCTGCAAAGAAGAACAAGATGGATAAGAAGATTGTTATTCTTACAGCAACTTCAGGTGATACAGGAAAAGCAGCACTTGCAGGTTTTGCCGATGTTCCCGGAACGGAGATTATTGTTTTTTACCCCAAGGATGGCGTCAGCCCTATCCAGGAGAAACAGATGGTTACTCAGACCGGTGATAACACTCATGTAGTTGCCATCAGAGGAAACTTCGACGATGCTCAAAGCGGAGTTAAGGCGATTTTCTCAGATGAGGGAATGAAGAAGAGAATGAGTGATGCAGGAATGCAGTTCTCATCCGCAAACTCCATTAACATCGGTCGTCTCGTTCCTCAGATTGTTTACTATGTATATGCTTACGCAACACTTCTTAAAGAGGAGAAGATCAAATCCGGGGATGAAATCAATGTAGTTGTTCCCACCGGAAACTTTGGTAACATCCTTGCGGCATTTTATGCAAAGAACATGGGACTTCCCATTAAGAAGTTAGTTTGCGCATCAAATGATAACAAGGTTTTATATGATTTCTTCGGAACAGGAGATTACGACAGAAACAGAGATTTCATTCTTACCACATCTCCTTCCATGGATATTCTTATTTCAAGTAACCTTGAGAGATTGATTTATAAGATTGCAGGCAACAATGCATCCAAGTGTGCTGAGCTTATGGGCAGCCTTAAGGATTCCGGCAAATACTCAATTACCTCTGAGATGAAAGAGGGACTTAAGGATTTCTACGGAAACTGGGCAAACACCAAAGAGTGTGCAGACACAATTAAGAAGATTTATGACGATTGCGGATATGTAATCGATACTCATACGGCTGTAGCAGCCTGCGTATATGAGAAGTTTGCAAAGGATACAGGTGATGATAAGACTCCTGCGGTTATTGCTTCAACAGCCAGTCCTTTCAAGTTTACAAGAAGCGTAATGGAAGCATTAAAGGGTGACTGTGACAAGGCAGGAGATTTCGAGCTGGTTGACGAGCTTTCCAAGGTCGCTAACGTAAAGGTTCCTAAGGCAATCGAAGATATCAGAAATGCCAAGGTGCTTCACAATACAGTCTGTGACAAGGACAAGATGTGCGACACAGTCTGTGACATTTTGGGATTGTAATTAAACATATTATATGGGGGTGTTGAATTGAAGAGAGTATTAGAAGGAATTTTCAAGATTTCAGTTTCGGGTTCTGACGATTGGAAGAAGTTTGATATTCCCGGGTCCGCAATGCAGTCATTCGTTGTTTCCGGTGATATTCCCAACCCGTACATTGGGGTTAATGAGTACAAAGTAAGAGACTTCCTTGACAATGATTTCGTTGTCAGGGGAGTTTTTGTTGTAGAAGATGATGTTCTTAAGAAGAAAAAGAAAGAACTTATTCTTAAGAGCATTGATACGGTCTGTGATGTTTACTTGAATGGACAGAAAATCAGACACTGCGAGAATGCACACATTAAATACAGAATTGATGTATCAGATATTCTTAAGGCCCAGAATGAACTGGAATTCAGATTCTTCTCGGCTACAAGACTTGTGAATTCCGTAAAGCCCGGTGCCGACAGAGAAATCACCATGATTAACACCGGTACCATGGCTAATTCCCAGTACATCAGAAAATCACATTCCAGTTTCGGCTGGGATTGGGGTCCTCAGCTTCCTGACTGCGGTATCTATGAGCCCATGGAGATTATCGCATATGATGAAGTGAGACTTGATGATGTCTGGGTTAGACAGGATCACAACCTTGGTGAGGGTGTTGTTGGTCTTAAGGTTTTCTCCCAGGGTATCGGCATTGTCGAAGCGGATATTAAAACAGAAGTATTTGACCCTGCGGGAGATAAGATTTACGAGGGAGAATTCTTCAGAGAGATTGAGATTTATAATCCTGAGTACTGGTGGCCTGCAGGCTACGGTGACCAGCCTTTATATACTGTAAAAGTAACCGCAACAAGCCGCACAACAGGTGAGAGCGATGAATTAAGCACCCGCGTTGGTCTGAGAACTCTTACGGTTTCCCGTAACAAGGATGAGTGGGGCAAAGAGTTCGCCTTTACCGTTAACGGACACAAAATATTTGCCATGGGTGCGGACTATATTCCTGATAACTGTTTTTATGGTCTTATCGATGATGAGACTTTGGAGAGGGATATTAGAGCAGCCAAATTCGCAAACTTTAACTGCTTAAGAGTTTGGGGCGGCGGATTCTATCCCAGAGATAAATTCTACGACCTTTGCGATGAAGCCGGTATTATTCTTTGGCAGGATTTCATGTTTGCCTGCAATGTTTATGATTTGGAATCAAGCCTTGAGGGTGGCGAGAAATTCAGAGACCTTATTAAGGCAGAAATCAGATATGTTACCAAGCGTATCAGAAACCATGCATGTCTCGGACTCCTTTGCGGTAATAACGAGATGGAAGTTGCATGGCTTGAATGGGAGATTACTAAGCACCATTCAGATACTTTAAGAAAAGATTATTTAGAGCAGTTCGAGGAGCTGATTCCCGACCTTTGCAAACGCTATGCACCTGATACATTCTATGTACCTTCATCACCTTCAAAGGGCGGTGGCTTCGATGATCCTGACAATGAAAACGATGGTGACAGCCACTACTGGAAGGTATGGCATGGAATGAAGCCCTTCAGGGATTATGAGAATCATTATTTCAGATTCCTTTCTGAATTTGGTTTCCAGTCCTTCCCTTCAATGAAGACCATTGCTGAGTTTATCGAGAAGGAAGATGACCTTAGAATTGATTCCGAGATTATGGAATCACACCAGAAGAATCCTTCCGCAAATGAGAAGATTCTCGCTTATCTTAAGGAATGCTTTAATGAGCCCGGTAACTTCGAGGAGCTGGTTCTTGACAGTCAGATTATGCAGGGTATTGCAATGAAGACGGCTGTCGACCACATGAGAAGAAACAGAGGACGCTGCATGGGAAGTCTTTACTGGCAGTTTAACGATGACTGGCCGGTTGCTTCCTGGTCAAGTATTGACTACTACGGAAGATACAAAGCTCTTCATTACATGGCAAGGAAGTTCTATGCTCCAATAGCTCCCAGCATTGTAATAAAGGATAAAAAGGTTGAATTCTGGGTATCAAACGAAAGCCCTCAGAGAATCACAACTCTTTGCAGTTTCAGACTTAAGACCATGGATTTCAAGACTGAGTTTGAGGAAAGACAGGAAATCTTTGTTCCAAGGTTTGCTGCAGTTAAAGTGTTTGAACATGACTTTACAGAGCTGTTTGAGAATAATTCTGAGCTTAATCCCGATAATGTATTCGTTGAGATGAGTTTCAATGATTACAATGAATGGGCAACCTTCGTTCCAATTAAGGATCTCAAAATTGAAACACCCATTCTTAAGGTTGAGTTTGAGAAAGGACAGAAGACCACCTGGATTTCATCTCCTACATTTGTGCCTTACGTATTTCTTGAGGGCAGAGAAGAAGATATCATATTTAAGGACAACTTCTTTGCAATCACATCAGCTGAACCTGTTGTGGCGGGTGAAATGGAATAATAAACAAATAATCAGAGCTCGGCGTATTGCCGAGCTCTTTATTTTATCGCTTATTCATATCTATGTAGTCTTTATGTTCACAAACCGGTTTATATGCAGGTCTTATAATCTTTCCGTTGTTGGCCAGTTCTTCAAGACGGTGTGCACTCCAGCCGGCAATTCTTGCAATTGCGAAGATGGGAGTGTAGAGCTGAAGGGGAAGACCGAGCATTCTGTAAACGAATCCCGAGTAGAAATCCACGTTTACGCTGACGCCCTTATACATCTGTCTGGATTTACTGATTACATCGGGAGCCAGATTCTCGACTCTGTTATAAAGCTCAAACTCTTTGTGAAGACCTTTTTCCTCAGAAAGCTTTTCAACGAAGGATTTGAAGATTACGGCTCTGGGGTCAGACTTTGAGTAAATTGCATGACCGACACCGTATATTAATCCCGCATTGTCAAAGGCTTCTTTGTTTAAAAGCTTCTCAAGATATACAGCAACCTCATCATCGTTTTCCCAGTTCTTAACGTGTCTCTTCAAATCATCAAACATCTGAACAACTTTGATATTGGCACCACCATGTCTGGGACCCTTAAGTGAACCTAAGGCTGCAGCAATGGTAGAGTAAGTATCTGTCATACTTGATGTTACAACGTGGGTTGTGAAGGATGAGTTATTACCTCCGCCATGCTCCATATGAAGAACCAGGGCTATATCAAGAATCTTTGCTTCAAGATCCGTAAACTTTTTGTTGGATCTTAAGAGATACAAAATATGCTCCGCAGTGGAAAGGTCCTGTCTGGGATGGTGGATATATAAGCTTTTACCATTATAGTAATGGTGATAAGCGTGATAGCCGTAAATAGCCAATTGAGGGAAAAGGCTTATAAGCTGTAAGCACTGTCTTAATACGTTTGGAAGAGAAGTGTCATCCTCATAATCGTCGTAGGAGTAAAGGGTAAGCACGCTTCTTGCAAGAGTATTCATCATGTCACGGCTTGGTGCTTTCATAATGATGTCCCTGACGAAATTTGTGGGGAGGGAGCGATAACCGAAAAGAATACGCTTAAACTCCTCCAATTCACTTGCACTTGGAAGCTTTCCGTAAAGCAGAAGATAGGCCATTTCCTCATATCCGAAACGGTCTTCAGAAGTGAAACCCTTAACCAAATCTTCAACATTATATCCCCTGTAATAGAGCTGTCCCGCAACAGGCACTTCCTTGCCATCAACGATTTCTTTGGCATGAACATCAGAGATATTGGTAAGACCTGCCAATACCCCCTTGCCGTTAAGGTCACGAAGACCCCTCTTAACATCGAGCTTAGTATATAATTCCGTATCTATAATATCCGCTTTCTGGCACATTTCGGCCATGCGGGCAATTTCGGGTGTTACAACCGAATAGGGGTTTCCCAGTGTATAATCCATAAGTTCCCTCCTGTTCATAAAGTGTATTAATATACTATCAAAAAATGTCGTATTTAGGCAAGGTTATGGGCTAAATATTTATAAAACTTTAACATTTTTGAATAAATATTACAGAAATTATTAAGAACCGTGATTTAAACAATCAAATCCATCGTAATATTCACCAATACAGTCTTAAAATATGCCATATTGCTTATAGACTGATTAATGTTAATATTATTATTGGAGGTTTAGGGATGTATAGCGTTTATCTTGTAGACGACGACACCTTAATATTGGAGGAACTTATCAACATGGTTCCCTGGCTTGATAACGGTTTTGAAGTTGTGGGAAGCCAGACCAATCCGGAGACTGCGCTGGAAGAAATCCAGTTCATTAAGCCGGATGTGGTTTTCTGCGACCTTAAGATGCCTGAAATGGATGGTAATGAGCTGATTAAAGCCCTTAGGGAAGCAAATGTCGATACTGAATTTGTTATGATTTCAGCCTATGACAGCTTTGAAAACGTCAGAGCGTTTTTCCAGCAGTCAGGTTTTGATTATATTCTTAAACCGGTTAACAACGAAGACATTCAGATGGTTTTGGAAGGACTTATCGGAAGGCTTTCCAAGAAGAAACCCGAAAAGAATGATGAACCTTTGACAGAGAATCCCGGATTTAACAATCTGGTGAAATATGTTAACGAACATTATGCAGAGAAGATTACCCTTGATATTCTTTCCAAGAAATTCGGTTTTTCAAGGAACTATATCTGTGGTCTTTTTTCAAAGCATTTTAATACATCTCTTACTTGCTATCTGACGGATATCAGGATGAAGAAGGCCAAAGAACTTCTTGAGGACAAGCAGGTTCTTATTAAAGAAGTTGCAATCAATTGCGGATATCCTGAGTATTATCATTTCTTCAGAGTATTTAAGTCATACTATGGTGTTTCACCTAAAGAAATGCAAGAAATGTAGTATATATGGTATAATTAGACTATCATGAAGAGAATGTATCGGTCGTTACTTATATTATTATTTTCATGCTTATTCACGGTAGGATGTGTCAAAACCGCACAGCCTACCGTTTTGCGTGTTGCAATACCTTATTCCGATAATATTCTTGACCCGGAGAGTAATTATTACATTAACTGGCTGGAGGGACAGACCGGTTTCGATATCGAGCCTGTAACCGTCAGACATTCAAGCGGTAAAGAGTATCTGGATGCTTTGTTTTCTTCCGATTCAGATATAGATATTGTAATGTTTGGGGAGAAATTTGAACTTACTGATGTTGAATTGACCGATTATGTAGATTCCGGATATATTTATAAGAATTCACACGGAGAATACTATTACCCCAATTACGGAAGGAAAGCCGTTGGAGACTGCGGACAGGTATTATGGATTAACTCCGAGTGGCTGACAACCCTTGGATTGCCTACTCCTTCAACCACGTCAGAGCTAAAGGAAGTTCTTAAGGCCTTCAAAGAAAAGGATCCTAACGGAAATGGAAAGAAGGATGAAATTCCTCTTATCGGATGCAGGGATTTCTATTCCAATAATCCTTGCGAACTTATCTTAAACAGTTTTGTTTATAACGATCCATATCATAATAGAAAATGCAGGAATGCTGACGGACAGGAGATATACGCCACAGATTTAACTTCCTTTAAGGACGGCATTCTGTACATCAGAGATCTCTATTCAGAGGGGCTTCTTGATTCAAGGACTTTTGAATATAATCACAAAGCCTTTTGCGAGATAGTTAACAGTAGCGCGGACGTGGTGGGAGCTTTTACAACGGACTCCATTTCCGACGTTTTGTATCAGGGTAATCCGGAGATAATGGCCAAGTTTATTCATGTGGCACCACTAACCGGTCCAAAGGGAGTCAGATATGCATTAAAAGTAGAGAGAAAGCCGGATATTGGGGCAATTATCAGTGAAAGATCAAGCCACAAAACAGAGGCCGAAACACTGCTGGATTTGATGCTTACCAAAGATGCTTCACTGATTGCCAGATACGGCGAAGAGGGAGTTGACTGGGAATATTCGGATGGAGTCGATGTGAGCATTTATCGTACGGCATCAACCATTGTTACGAAGAACTATATCTGGAACACATCCCAGAACAAACATCTTAACGGAATTGGCGCAATGAACGTTCCCGACAAATACTTGCGAGGTGTTACCTGGAACGGCGTTGACTCGGATGCCGAGTATATTGACGCAAGAGCTCAAATGAGTTGTGAACCATATTTGACAGACTCATCAAGCGAAGCTGAATATGACAGGAATCTGGCTCAATACGTAGACAATGTAATCAGAGATTTTATAGTGGGGGACAGAGAGGCGGAGAACCCTACCGAATGGATTAAGTTAAATAAAGATATTTCAATAAGGAGTAATAATTAATGTATAAGAAAAGCAGAATCAAGTGCATTTTAGGAGCAATACTTGCATCGGCAATAGTCCTTACAGGATGTGGAGCAAGGCAAACTATCGAAGTAAGCACCGTCGGTGAAGAGTGGATGGAAGAAGTCGGCTTAAATGAAGAGAAATCTGTCGATGAATTGTATGAAGCTGCTCTTAAAGAGGACGTGCTTATTATCTACACAGTTTCGACCAGAGTAACAAAGACCAAAGAAGCCTTTGAAGCTGCATATCCCGGACTTTGTGTTGAAGTAAGAGACCTTAGAAGCCCTGACCTTATTGATGCGGTTATAGCCAATTTCGAGTCCGGAAAGGGCGAGTGTGACATTGTTATATGCAATGACTGCTCCGGCGATTTTAAAGATAAATTAATTGATACTGCCATGGTAGTTCCTTATCTGCCTCAGGACATCAAGGAAAAAATGAAGCCCGGGCACGTAGGCCAGTACATATCATTTCTTGATGAAGCGGATATGATTTATTACAACTCTGATAGTTTTGATAAAGTACCGATTAAGAATATTTGGGAACTTACGGATGAAAAATACAAGGGCAGAATTTATATGCCAAGCCCCTTAAGATCCTTCTCAACTTATGCATTTGTTGGGTCATCTACCCTTCATGACGACGATTTTATCAGCTCATATGAAGAGTATTTTGGAAAAAACTACGACCTCGACAAAACACATACCCCTTCAGAAAACTTCTGGCTTACCGTTTCACCTAATATGGTTTTCACCAATAGTTCCGATGAGGTAATGGAAGCGTTAAATGATGGAAGCGCCGACTTTGGAATTATGGTTTCCAGCAAAATGAGATACAGAGAAGTGGGTTATTCCTTTGAGCCTATCTATGAACTGAATCCCTTTACCGGATGCCGCACAACCAACGCGGTAATGGTGGCAACAGGAGCAAAGAACCCTAATTGCGCTAGGCTTTTTATCAGATTCCTGCTTGGTGAGGCAGATGGAAAAGGTGAAGGATACAAGCCTTTCTGCACTCAGGGAACTTGGTCGGCAAGAGTCGACGTTCCCGATGGAAACGATGTACCACAAAATGCTATAGATTTGATTGAAGCGGATCAGGATTATCTGATTAAGAATAAAGAGAAAATCCGTGAATTCTGGGCAGAATGCCTTAAGAGTCATTAACAAAGAATATGAAGAAAAAGAACATCCTCATTAACTTCATGCTTACCATGTTCGCACTAAGCAGCTTCTTAGTGCTTCTTTGGGTGTTCTTTTATTTCACCACCAGGCGTTCCATGATTAACAACATGGTATCCCAGGCAGAGACCACATCTGATGCCATCATAAGAGGCGTGGAAAATGAATTGCTGACCCTAAATGATACCGCTTATGCTTTAAGCCATTTCGACGGAATTATTTCCATGGCATCCACCAGAGCCACCTCAACTTTCTATGATGAGGGTATGGAAGTGGCTGAAAGGGCGGACAGCATTATAGGTAACTATTGTCCCGCAAACAATGTGGTGGTTTTTAACAATGACGGTTTATTTTACAGAATCAAGGGCGAAATTTCCAACACAGCACTTAAGCGAGCCTACTATTTGGTGGAAAAGGAGCACAGCAGGATTTTTACAGTATCATCAAATAATACAACTTATATAGGGTGTATGAATGATATTATGGGCGGTGATATATCACTTGGCTATGTTGTGCTTCTGATGGAGAGATCAAGGCTTGAGAACCTCTTGAATTCCTATGCTGATTTGGATTACCTCGGGACAGTTATTACGGCCGATGGCCGAATCATATGCTCCAATAAAGATGTGTCGCAAGACCAACTGGATGATATTCTGAGAGAAAGCGTTTTTTGCAAGGAAAAAGAAATCGGTCTCTCCGGGTTCAATCTCGTTGTTTACTGTGAGAACGCTGTTTCGGATAAACTCAGCAATTATTTTAAGATTACCCTTCCCATAGCTATTGTGGTGCTTCTTCTGGTTATGGCGATTTTTGTCAAATACTGGAGACGGCATATAATCGGGCCTATTTACAAGATTATCGTTAATACCAACGAAAATAAAGACAGACCTTTGCCCCTTACAGGCGAGGAGTATTTTGATGATCTGGTAATTCACGTCAACGATACTCTTAAGAGGATTGAGGACAGAGATAAGGCGCTTTTTGCCGCAGATTTAAAGATTAAGGAGTCTGAACTGCAGACTGAGAGAACCCTTATTTCTCTATTGAAAAAACAGATAGGTGCTCATTTTACCGTTAACACTTTAAATGCAGTAAGAGCTTTGATAAATAAGGGTGAGAAAGAGGAGGCCGTCAGAATCTGTAACGAGCTTTCGAGCCTTATCCGTTATGCAAACGCAGGTGAAGAGTATATCTCTTTGTTTGATGAGTTCCACGCACTAAACCAGTACGCATCAATCATGCATACCAGATACCCCGAGAGGTTTGAGTTTGAGACGGTTGATGACGATGCTTTCCTTGATATCATGATTCCCAGAATGCTTCTTCAGCCTATTGTTGAGAACTCCATTATTCATGGATTTACTGACAGGGCCGGAAAGGTTACGGTATCGGCTACTGTTGATGAGAAAGATGTTTTCATCACTGTGGAAGATAACGGAAGCGGTATGAAAGAGTCAGAGTTAAGTGAACTGAAGCAGAAACTTAAAGATTGTCACAGCGGTGCAAACGAAGGTATTTCCCGGGTCGCTCTTATAAATATCGAAAGACGAATCAGAATGGTTTGCGGAGAGCGATATGGGCTTCATGTGGAATCGGAAGAAAACAAGGGATGCACGGTGATGGTTAGATTGCCGGTGCGAAAGAAAACAAGGTAAATAGACTAAAAACGGGAGCAACCAATTATGGCTGCCCCCATTTTTATTATTGGATTATTGGAGTTTAAATTTACCGACTTCATTCTTAAGCTGGTTGGAGATTTCGTTGCTTTCCGCAGCATCCACATCAATCTTTGACATGTTGTCGGACATTTCAACGGATTTCTCAGCTGCAGTGGAAACACCCTTGGCTGCATCCTCAACTGCACTGTTAACGGATTCTGTTGATTCCTGAATCTGATCGATGCTTCTTTGAATCTGGGCTGTAGCTTCTGCAAAGCGCTCCATCATCTCTGAAATACGCCCAGCGGACTGAAGGTATTCCTCACTTGTTTTGGCAAGATTTTCAAAACTTGCGAGAGTAGTATCGTTAACAAACTTAAGAAGCGATTGTGCTTCATCTGACAAACCGTTAACTGCGGAAATAACTTCTGCAGAAACTGTCTGGATTTCTGTGGCTGCGGACTGGGAGTTGTTAGCAAGGTCACCGATTTCGGTAGCAACAACTGCAAAGCCACGTCCTGCATCGCCGGCTCTGGCAGCCTCGATGGAAGCGTTAAGTGCCAGGAGATTAGTCTGGTTGGCAATTGAAATGATGTTTCCGGTAAGATCTTCGATACGTTTAACTGCCTTGGAACGTTCAATCTGGTCGGTAACGGCTGCGGCCATCTTAGCAACTCTTTCCTCAGTGGTTGAACGATCCTTGGAAGCTATAGAGCCAATGTTTGATGCGGAGCCTTTTACCTCGTGGGCGAAATCTCGTCCGCCATCAATCTCATTTACAATTTCCCTGAAGGAAGCGGTGATATCAGACATAAGTGAGTTGATCTCGTTTATGGAGGATGCCGTATCTGACATTGTTGTATTCATATCGGCAATTATGTCTGATATGGACTGAGCTTCACTTAAAGCACCTCTGACATTGTCAGCGATATGCGTTGACGCACTGTTTAACCTGTCGGATTCACTATGGATTGATAAAAGCATAGTACGTATGAATTCGATAAGCTTGTTTATGTTTCCTCCGATAACTTCAAATTCATCACCGGAGTTTATATCTATCTGTCTTGTCAGGTCGCCATCACCATTTGTGAGTTCGACGATTTTGTCATTAAGAAGAGAGAAACTTCTGCCAAGGGCCTTACTTATGATAATAAGAACCAGAGCGCCTACGACAATAACAATCACACATATGAGAACTATCTGCTTAAGAAGAGCGGATGTCTGAGCTGAAATCCACTCCATACTTACGTCGACGCCGACAGCACCGACTATGGCTCCGTCTGCATATACGGGAGCATAGGCAGAAACATGCGTGCCCCAATCATCTGTATAGGGTTCGCTGCTTGAAACAACAGTTCCCTTTAAAGCAGGCGCCGCTTCATCGTCATCAAATTCATCACCGATGGCTGAGTAATCTTCAATCTGAGCGTCAATGGCATATTCCATTCCGCCGTTTCCGTCTGATCTGATTGTATAAACATATTCAACACCTGTGCTGTCAAGAAAGGTGGTCAGATCATTACTTACTTTCAGGTAGTCATCTGTATCTTCTTCACCCGGTTCCACAGAAGCGACAATGGTTCCGTCTATCATGGCAGCAACTGCAGACGCGATGCTTTCGGTGTTGCCCTTAATCTGATCGTTTAACATATCGTAGGATTTTTGGTATGAAACGTATCCCAGAATGATGTCAGAAATCAGAAACAGAACGATTACAACAAGGATAAGCTTATTTGTGATGCTAAATCTTCTGACTTTCATGTGTTTATTCTCCTTTACCCCTTAAAAAATCGGCACTTTGATACTGCGCGATACCAATATATATTTTATCACATACAAAGTTGTACTTACAACTATACTTATTCACTTAATTTGTCAAAAATTAATAAATATAAATTAGCAACTGGGTGGACACCTTAATATTTGTAAGCATAAGAGTAATATTATCAATATTGCCTTAGAGGAGAAGTTTGTATCATTGACGGTGGGAGGATGTACGAACATGGCAAAATTTCAGGCACCCGAAGGGTACATATTAGATGAAAACACCGGCCTGTACTACACACAGGTAATCGCAGAAGACGATGCAGGCAATATGGCACAGGTTGTCACATGGTTTGATGCGAATACCGGGGAGTACAGGCAGGATATTTATCCTATTAAAGATAAAACATCGATAGAAGAGAATAAGGCCGAGAAACCTGTTGAGATTCCAAAGAAAGCTAAGAAGAAAAGTAAAGCACCGTTAATTATATGCTTGGTGGCTTTACTGGTGGCTGTAGGAGTTCTCGCATTTGGTTATTTGAAGCTTGGTTGGTTTGCAGGATTAAGCACCGATGTCATATCAGAAGAAACCTTAAATCCGGGAGATGTTTCAAAACCGAATGGGCTTATAGAAATCTTTATATATGATGATGGATTTGCAACCCTGGTTTGCCATACGGACCTTTTAGAGGGAACGCATGTAAAGCACTTGTCATTTTACATGGGAGATTATTCAATTTCGGTTGATGACTGGGATGACAAAGGAAGTATTACTCAATGCAGTATCTGGAAGAAGAATGAAGATACCGAAGAAAATGTTTCTTATTCTTATGTGGCAGATGCCAATTACAACATAAACGATCCTGTCATTGCTATTGACGCTGATTTGACTCAAATAGCTGACTTGGAAATGACAGACCTTGTTGACGATATATCAGTCCACGTTGAGTACTACGAAGATGGACATAATTACAACTTTGATTACAACATAAACGATGTTGTCTCTTTTGTGTTTAGAAATGGGAATTAAGGAGGAAAGTCATGGCAGTTTACCAGGCACCAAAAGGTTACTCATTTGACCCGGCATCGGGCCTTTGGGTGAAGAAAATGGTGGTATCGGATAAGGCGGGTGTTCAGTATGATCACCGGTATTATTTTAATGCCGATACGGGGGAATACAGGCAGGAGAGTTTTGCACTTGGTGGAGAAAGAGTCAAGGGCAATACGAATTCAAAACGTAAGGTTGTGATTATTGCTTTGGTATCAATCGTGGCCGTTGTTATAGTTGGTTTTGTTATTTCAGTATTGCGTCAACCTAATAAACAATATTTTTCAGAGGATGTTATTTCGGAGTTTAATGATATGTATGATTTTGATACTGTGCCGGATATGACCATGCAGATGGAGGAATTTGACGGGTACTTTGATGAGGGAGGAATAATAAGATGAAAAAGGGTCTATGCTTTGTTCTGATATTTGTTATAGCTTTCTCATGGATGATTCCCAGCAGTACATCTAAAGCAGCAGAAGAATTCATAACCATTGATTATTCAAGGGATTTAGATATGACATTTGACGAGATGTATGATTCCGGAAGTCTCATTTCGCAGGATGATCAGTTTATTTACTATAATGATGAATCCTTTGGCGGTTTGTGCGCAGAGGACAAGGATAGCGGCGATAAGATTAAGCTTACCGATTATCCGGTAGCAAACATTAATGTTCATAACAATTCTTTGTTTTTCACAGACATGGAGGATTCAATAGGCTTTGACTCCTCGATAGCTGTTGATATGTATGAACAAAGATTTGGGGGAGGTTTGTATCGAGTAGATAACCTTTCTTCGTTAAAATCCGGATTTAATGTTAAACAAATCGGCTCATCAAACAATTCATATTATAACTTAAAATATGATGACAATGGTTTCTATGGTCTGATAATGCATGATGATGAGACCACAGAGTACGTAAAACTTGATGATGAAGGTGACGTAAATGGATATATATCACTGGGTGACGGTGATACTATTGTCAATTCAATAGAGCTAAATGGATACCTTTATCTTGAAGTAATCACTGATAATGCAGAGGATGAAAGCTATGGAGGGTATATTCTTTGTGTTGATAGAGATGGTGGGTCAGGAAAGAAAACAAAAGTCTCCGGGATGAATATGCACCTTGTTAGCGGGAGGATTGTATTCCAAAGTCCTATAGACTTCTATTTATATGCCATTGAGCCCGGTAGAGATGAAGCATATGTAATATCGTTTTTTGCCATTCGCTCTTTTTACAAGTGGGGTGAATTTCTTGTTTGTATTGGCGAGGCTCCAATTGGCGCATCTTTCAATATGTGGATATCAAAGGATTTGTGTATTGAACCTTTCGAATATACAAGCATTAATCCTGTTAACGGTTGGTTTAACATGATTGAATGCTTTGATTTTAGTATCGGAATTACTCCACCACCCCCGCCGCCGATAACAGAAACTCCAGAAGAAGATGAACAGAAAGGCAATCCACCAACTACTAAAACTCCGGAAGAAGATGACGGTGGAATAGACGAACTTCCTCCTGTTGTTTTTAACCCTCCGCCCATAGTATTTGATGGTCCGGGCTGTGACTGGACAATTCCTGAACCTCAAAAACCAAGAATAGAAAATCCGTGGGCAAGAGAATATAAGCCTCCTAGACCTGAAACTACACCCATCGATACAAAATCCGAAAAGCCCGATTACCCTGAACCGAGCGAAACAACACCAATAGTTGATGAAACTCCGGATCCGCAGGATGCGGTCAATGAATGTATAGATTTGTGGAAATACATTACGGATAAAGGCTCGACGCAAAATTTAAAATATAACAGGTTAAATGGTGGGATTGACAAGTTTGTAAATTATTACGGATACGTTGATTGGGATCAGCTAATGCAGACTGAGGAAGCAGATTTAAAGAGTCAAGTTCGTTCTGCTTTAAATGGATACAATCTATCAGAAGACCAGCTCCAAGACATTGCTGATATTTTACCCGAAATGATTGATACTTTATTAGCTAAAGCTAATCCACAAGTATCATTTGTTGAGGGGTCCAGTGATAACAAAAAAGCTATTGTCAGAGTAACTACAGGCATTTATTTTAATACCACCCTGGATACAAATCAGATGTATTCCATCTTATCGGGAGATTGGCGTTCGAAAGCCGGATTAAGCGCAGGGGATTCACAAGGGACTATGCTATATAAAACATTTATGTATGTTATGAGACAATATAAATGGTGTATTGAAGAAGCAAGAACCGATGACTTTCTTGTAGTTTATGATGAGCAGACAAAACATTGGAGAGTTCCAATGAGTGAAGCAAATCGAATGGTAGATATGCTCATTCACGAAAGCTGGAAACCACATAATGCGACTTTAAACATGACTGTACTGATTGGAGACGGTGGAGGACTTTTTGCAGGAGGTTCCGCAAGTAGCTCGGGTAGTGGGTCTAATCAGTCCAATGCGAACACTCCAAAGGATGATGATGATAACTACAATCCATTTGCTGCCGATCCAGATATCGATGATGGTTTTGATAAGCCTGGCACGTTAAATGCACTAGCATTCAAACGTATTTTGGTTCATGGTAATGCAATAGCATCCAGAAAGAATAAAGAAGCGGGTTATAACTATTGGGATATGCATGAGGAAGCTTTGGCATATCTTAAGAGAAATTATAAAGATGGACAAATCATAGATGCGCTTATGGATGAGGATGCACTTGATGGATTCTTGGCTCTTTTGGGAGAAAGTGGCGGAAGAGCATTGAAAGCTGAACTTGAGCGACTTAAGGAAAGTGAGAAGAAAGATAATGAAGAGCTGATGAAGAAATATCCAGACTCAAAATGGAAGTACGAAATGATTCTGGATGCTTATACTTCATCTATTGACCATTTGATAAGAAAAATCGAAAATAAAGATTCTGAAACATCGGCGCTTAAAAAAATTGGTAATAATATTTCGGAAGCATATTACAAAAAACTTTATCCGGATAAAGAAGTTAGAGATTTTGGGGCAATTAACCATGCAGGAGCTGCAATAATGAATATTATTGACCAAGGAAATGGAAAGTCTTTGGCTCGTAACTATGTTGAGAATGAAGATAAAAGGTGGGGTGTGACGAGAACGTTTTACGACACACGTGATAAAGCATTCTATTTGTTCAGCAATGAGTATCGAAATGCTGAAAAGAATAGTGGAAAGTGATAAGAATTGGGAGGCAACATGGCAACTTATCAACCGCCCGTAGGTTATGAATATGACCCAAACACAGGCCTTTACTTTAATCAGGTAAGGGCTGTGGATGAAAACGGGCAAAATGTAAGAGTAATAACATGGTTTAATGCAGATACAGGTGAGTACACCAGGGATATTTATCCCGATGGTGTTAATAATGCTGCAAATAATTATGGCCAACAAGGTGCTCATATAAAAGGGAATAAAGCCAAGAAGGCAATTATTGCACTGGTGTCACTTGCTGCTGCGGGACTTTTGATTTTCTTTGGAATCAGGTTTATTAAGGGCAGAGGGAACGATTCATCTGATGTGTATGTGCCAGATCCTGAGGCTTTCAATTATTCGAGTGATTCATCATCAGAAAGCAATGATGATAGTGAAAAGAACGAAGCTAGCATTGATTATCATAATCCCGGCGGAGATTTGACTACCATTTGGGATTGGTGTGATGAACGTGAAGGCGTAGGCTATCACTATAATACAGTTTGGGCTGATGATGAGTATGTGTATGCTTTTAAACCTTTTAATACCAACTTTAGTTTTGGACCGGCTGCTATTGGAATAGACGAGGAAGATGGGTCCGGTGGAATGCCTTATGGAAGTATTATCAGGTTTAGGAAAGATGGAGGCAGCGGTGTGGAGACTGTGGTTTCTCCGGACGAGTATGTGTATACTTTCTGCCTTATGGGCGATTATCTATATTACAGTACCGGCGATTACAGGTCTTCGAATATGACTTATATCCAAAGGAATAAGAATACCGGTGAAGAGCAGGTATTCTTGCAGGATGAGTATTCACTTCTTGTGCCTTATGAAGGTCGCATTTATTTATGGCTTCGTAACGGCGAGAGAAGAGATTTGCTGGCTTTTAATCCCGAGACGGGAGATAAGGGGATTACAGATTTAAGTTTTATTGATTATCAGCAGCTTTGCAGAGAAATTCATGATGATGACGATGATCCCATATCAGATGGATATACAGTGACATGTGAATTTGGTTTTATGGACAATGTTCTTGCAATATCGTGTCTTGACGATTGTTTCCTTTATACCATGGTTTTCAATAGAGATACATGGGATTTAAACACAAAATGGGAGTCGTATATTATTCCCGAAATCCCCAGCGCAGGTAAGGGCGCCTTGGGGCTTTATGACAGAGAACTATTCGGCGCATATGAGAACACAGGGTTTAATCCCGATATGATTTCTATTTGGTCCGCATTCGGGGGCAATGGAGAACTGTACAGATATAACGAAGAGAGAAGGTGTGAATGTGCGTATGGGTATAGAGGATTTGAATATATCAGTCGAACTGATGAGGTTTATATTTTAGTCAGCTACAAAATTGGAGACCACAACAATACCGACATGCGTGTATGTATGAAGGGTATTCTTGGAGACAGAGAATATGATTACCGCACAGATTGGCCGGATGAACCGGATCCTGAAGAGCGTCTGATGATAAGAGGCGACAACTATTTTGTTGGATTTGAGGCCAATTGGCTTGTGTTCAGCAAATACGCATTTCATATAGATCCATATACTGCTGAATATACCGTGCTTGAGTTGAACTAGCTTTAAATGGGGGTAAGCAATGATTTTTGACAGACGTCAGTTCAGACATTTTTATAAACATTATGTAACAGTACCGATTACGCCAAGTACAGAGGATTATCTGGAAGGCTTTAATATGCCGGAAGGGGCAAACTGCATACTTACTTATTGCGAGTGTGAGCCCGTAGATGGACTTATACTAGAGGTCCTTGCTCCTGCATATGAGAATGGCGGAGAGCTTTGGTATGGAGAAGGCAATCCCGACATTTCAAGATATATTGTGATGCAGGATCATCTGGATTTAGACTTTGGATTTGTGGGGGATGACGGAACCATTGGCAGGAAGTTTAAGGATAAACTGGATGCCATGGCAAAATACAAGGCTTCCGAATCTGTTGAGAAAACAAGGCAAATGACGGGCTTTGATGAATTCAGATATCAGGCCAAGATTGACCAGGTAATGACTGTATATGTAAAAGGCGATTTGGAGCCCGAGTACAAATTCACCCGTATAGTCGATTATTCCTTCAGGGAAGGATACCATTTGTTCTTTGGAATTCTTATGGATGATTTCAAGGATCCTGAAATGGGATACTATAAGGGCGATGAAATGTGCTGTTGTTACGGTGAGATTAACGGAGAATATGTTCCTTACTGCGACATAGATGAGTTCATGGATTCAGATGACTTTAAACCTGACGATGCGGCGGAAGATACTGAAGATTTGGCGGATTTCTTAATCAGTATTAAAGATACGGATATGTATCTGCCTTGTAAGAATTTCCCCGATATTCCGGATGGCTATTATCCTCTGGTTGACAATACCTTAAACGGCGAATTGTTTGTAAGTTTTTATTTGCAGGGACTTGAGAATTTGATGCCGGAACATGATAGAATAGAATGCATGAAGATCATGGATGTGGTTGATTTCGTGGAGAGGAACGATCACTATATTAAGGTAGATGGAATCAATCTGACCTACACCACCGAAGAGGAAGGGGAGAGGCATCTGCTTTTTACAAAACATGATTATCATTTAATCAGGAAATACTGCAGATAAAGGAGAGTATAAAGGTTATGCCTTACGATTTGGAAAAAGAAAGAAGAGAGGCCATTGAGGCCGGAGAGAGGGCACTTAGTTCCTTGAGAAGGGCAAAGAGTGAGTTAAACAGCGCCAGAGGCTGGGGAATATATGATATTCTCGGAGGCGGCCTCATTTCATCAGCCATCAAACACAGTAAGATAAGCAATGCCAGCAGATGCATTGAGGAAGCCAAGTATGATTTGAAGAAGTTCAGCACCGAATTAAATGACGTTTCCGGTTATTACGGAACAGATTTCGGTATTTCTGATTTTGCAATGTTTGCGGATTTCTTCTTTGATGGTTTTATAGCAGACTTCTATGTGCAGTCCAAGATTAACAGGGCGAGAGCACAGGTTGATGAGGCCATATTCAGGGTTGAAGGTGTGTTAAATAAGCTTTGTGGCATGTAAAATAGTAATATATGTTACTTCAAGCGTAATAATTACAATGTGGTAAAAATGCATATTCTAGTAACATTGACAGTGAGGGATGATATCTTTCACTGTTTTTTTGTTTCAAACTTGTGAGGGGAGATCACAATGGGAGAGACAATTATGATTATGAATTCTTACAACTCTGACGGTTATCGCCACGCTAACGGAGAGGGGCTCTTTTATAAAGAAGAGTACACCATCAGACCTGACGGAAAGACTTTGAAAATCACCAGCTGGTATGACAATGCCACAAGAGAGTACAGGCAGGAATGTTGCGAAGAGCTGGATTATGGAATCGAATAAAAGGAGAATAAGAAATGGCAAATGTATTGGGAAGTTCAAATGATAACTTGCAGGCACCGCCTCCGCCTCCGTTGCCAAACGGAATGAAAGTTGCGGGGAACGCAGCACCTCCGCCTCCGCCACTTCCCGCAGGACTTAATGTCGCAGGTGCACAGGCTTCACCGCCTTCCGCACCACCTATACCTCCTACGCCACCGGCACCTCCGGCAGCACCTAAGGCAGCTCCGGCACCTCCACCGTTACCGGCAGGATTATCTATGGGTGCACCTGCGCCTTCAGTAAGTAAAGAACTGACAGGTGGCTCAGGAAGAACATCCATGAGTCTTGCTGATGCTGAGAAAGAGAAGGAAAAGGAAGAGGAAGAAGCAAGAATCGAAGCAGCTAAACCCAAGGCCAAAGCCAATGGCGGAGACCTTAAGGAAGGTGAGAAATGCTTTGCAAGATCGGGCATGGACGGGCTTTATTATTATGCAACCGTTGAGTCCATTGGCTCCGAGAAGGCTAAGGTTAAATTCTTCGATGATGTAGAAGGAGAACTTCTTTTTTCAAAGATATATACAGTTGACGAGGCTGTAAAAGAAATGCAGTGTTTCGCCAACTACAGCGGCAGGGGCAATTACTTCCCTGCAGTAATCGACTCCAAGACAGAAGACAAGGCTTCTGTTCATTACGATGAGAATCCCTCTTTGAAGGAAACCTTGGACTATTCAAACATAAGATTCGCTATCAGATAAATTAAAGGGGAAATATATGGCAAACTATCTACCTCCCGAAGGTTATGAGTTTGACTCTAACTCAGGGCTCTATTACACACAGGTTATTGCGAATGACGAGGCAGGGAACCAGGTACAGGTTGTGACATGGTTCAATGCCGACTCAGGCGAATATACACAAAATACATATCCCATTCAGGGGTCGCAGGTGGCACAGACTGTGACTCCTGCCGGGTATGTGGGAAAAGCGGCTGCCTTCTCACGTGACGGCGCACCTGAAGTAAAGCAGGCAGGTGCCGGATTAGGCGGATTCGTTTCAAACTTTAACACCGGTGACTTGGGAGCCAAAGCTTCCGAGTTCGGTAAAGACATTGCAGGTAAGGCTAAGGGCATATTTGGCAAGGCAAGTGAAGACTTAAGAAATGCTACTGCAGGAATCGGCACAGGATATGAAGATGCAGCCGTGGGAGAAGATGCATACGCTTTTTACGCATATGATAAAAACGGCAATCCTAAGGAGCCCGGAATCATCAGAAAGCTTCTGTACGCTTTCAAAAAGTTCGTAAACAAGTGTCCTCTGTGGCTTAAGTTTGCGCCACTTATGGTTCTCATGCTTATCGATATCATTGTGGCTGTTGCAAAACCCGATGAGACTCAGGATTTCAGAAGCTCGCTGTTCCTTGGTTTCATTTGCATTCCTTTCCTTATTGTTCACCTTATTGACCTTAAGAGAAAGTACGGCGCAAAACCTTTGATGGTTGTTCGCCCCATAGTTCTTTGCATAATCGGTATCCTTATGATGCCAAGCGTAATTGCGGTATCCTTCGGAATTATGAAGGATGCGTGGCTGCAGCCGGGACTGGTACCTGTTTTCCTTTGGTACTTCGTTGTGGCAATCGCTTACGTGATGACTTACTTCATGGTTAAGGGCAGATTTGCAAAGATTGGTTTACCCACAGTTGAACTTTGGACCACGGCTATTCTTGTAGGAATGGGCGCTATGTGGATCGGCGTTCTCGCAATGTGGATTATCGCGCTTATTATCTTTGTCGTAACCTTCGTAATTATCGGACCCTTCGTACTTAAGATGGCCCTCAGCGAGCCTACTTACGTTGACAGCAAGGGAAGAGTTTACGATCAGTTTGGTAGCAGATATTAGAAAAGAGGAATCTTATGGCTAAGTATCAGGCACCGGAAGGTTACGTTTTAGATTCAAATACAGGACTTTACTATACTCAGGTTATAGCTGAGGATGCAGCCGGAAATAAGAGCCAGGTTGTCACCTGGTTTAATGCTGACACAGGTGAATACAGACAGGATGTTTATCCTGTTAAGGGAGGGGCAAATACTGCGCCTCCTATTTCTAATACCAAAAAGAAACAGCCTGTAAATATACCTAAGCCGCCTAAGGTAGATACTTCGGATGATTACCAGTACTACAAGAACAAAAATTTTATGAAGGGGCTGGGGATATTTTTAATCGTATGCTTAATCCTGGCTTTACTTGTCATATTCTTTATCAGATTCATTATGGGTGAATCATCCTGCACCATGAGTAAAGAAGATTATGAGGAGCTGCAGCAGGCGAAGAAAGAGGCTGTTATTGATGCGTTTAGTTCGTCGGGAAATGAGAGTAGCACAACCAAATTAACTTCAGCTGATGTAAATTATGCTGATTACGATTATTACCCTCAGGATTCTTTCTCGAATTCTTTTATTCGAATGTATAAGAACGGGAACTTCGACGTTTACCAGATTAATATTGAAACTATTGGAAATGTGAGCCAAGCTTTCCCGAACATTCCCGCAAAAAATACGAACATGAGCTGTAATTATATGTGGTATTTATGCTCGAGTGATAATACTTTCGAAGTGTATTTAGACAACAGCTATGATGAGACTTCAGGAGCAGAAGAAATATATGCCAGAGACATGAAATGCCAATACAGATATAAGGGTGATACCGGTACTGCCTTGGTGAAGGTGGATGGCTACAATTTGTGCTTTTACGACTTCTCAAACGGTTTGGATGGTGACATGAATAGAGATACAAAATTTGTATTTCAGGTATATGCCCCATATTGGGATGATGCTTTGACCTTTGATGATTTTTATGTAGCTGTTGATGAACCTTACCATTCTGCAAGCATGGATAAGGATAAAAAGGAGAAGCAAAAGCCGGCGGATTTGTTCGGTGGATTGAACACATATGAGTCGGATTATAGTGATGATGAGAAGATGGAGATTGCAGCCGGAAACTATGGCGACTCAGATTACGTTCCTTGCTATCTTCATAAATTCGCGACCACCGATCCAAATTTACCGGGTGATGCAGCTACCACCATTGAGTTTTATGAGAACGGAAGCTTTTACATGCATGTAAATTTCCTGGAGGGATTTAATGATTACGGTGGAGAGTATAAGGTGGTTGAAAACGGTTACGGTGTAGATATATACCTTAGCGATTACGGCACTCAAAATGGTGTACCTGCCACAAGTACATTTTGCATAGACTATCAACGTGCCGAATACGGCTACTTCTTAGAAGAAGGATTTGGCTGTATGGGTTACGGTGGAGCACCTTACGAGTTTAAGAGAGTAAATTAAGGGGAAACAGTTATGGCAAAGTATCAGGCACCTGAAGGGTACGTATTGGACCCTAATACAGGTCTATATTACACACAGGTTATAGCTGAGGATGACAATGGGGCGAAGAGCCAGGTTGTCACCTGGTTTAACGCTGACACAGGAGAATACAGGCAGGATGTTTACCCAATTGAAGGAAGTGTGGCACAGGCTTCCGAGACGGTGACGTCAGGCCTTAAACCTGCGCCTCCGGAACCTGAATTGAAGATTACACCTATAAAAGGTAGAGCGCCTTTGGCAGGCGGACCGGTTGTTGCGACAGGTCCTGTAGGAAAGGTGAGTATTGATGTACCTGGACCTAAGCAGGTGGTTGGCTCAAAAAGCACCGGAGCTGGTAATAAGAAAGGGCTAAAAGTTGCCGGAATTGCAATCGCTGCTGTAGTTGTATTGGCTTTGGCAGGAGTTGGTATTTGGAAGTTTGTACTTAACAAAGATTCCGGAGATTCTGGAAATGAGAATGCAAGCAGTGTTTCGAGCACATCTGATACAGGCAATTCTTCGGTGAACAATTCCACATCTTCTTCAAAAAACGAAGAGGCACCTTTGGTAAATGGTAAATCCAAAGTTAAAGATGGAGTTTTAGAACTTCTGATTAAAGGACCCAGTCAGGCAAATTTAATAATTGATACCAAAGATAATCGCGGTGATGAAATAAGAGGAGCAGTTCTTACATTTGATGATTGGGAATTTATCTGCGGTGACCTTGGTGAAGTTGATGGCGTGATTGAGAGTTACATGATCCATCATAGTGCCGGATCTGATGGATCTGATAACATGGAATACTTTGATGTTATTGATTTGCATATGGGTGACGATGTAATAAACATGCGAGTCAATTGCTCAGGAGTTTCAGGTTTTTCCTTTGAAAGTCTTCCCGAAAATGGATGGCTTTGTATTCAGCATAATGATGAGGCAGAATTTGTTGAGGAATACTTCTATACCTCTGAAGTAATAAAGTACGACATCAATTTCTATGAGAGTTCAGATTCTCCGGTAAGGAAGGATTCAAGTTCAGGAACACAGACTGTCGAGGAAGAATATGTGGATTCTGTTGACTACGATAAAGACTCTCTTGATTATGCCGTAAAGGAAGACGGCCAAATTATTCCTAACGGTGAAGAGTACGGTCCAAACGGATATTGGATTGGCTGCATTTATGGAACATTCCTGGCAAGTCCACAAACGGACTTTGATAATGATTATTTTGATAGTGAGATATGGCCTTGCTTACGTTTATATGAAAACGGCACTTATGAGCTGGACAGTTCTCTTGGTGGTGATTACTGGACAAGCAGAGGAACGTATTCCTATATTGATCCAAAATCCGAAATGGATGATATTATTGTTACTTTGTTTGATTGCAGCCGTGGCCCGGGAGGCGGAACGGGTAATGCGGTCGTAGTATTCAGCGATGCCAGCGACTATCCTCAGTTCCTGTCTGATGGCTTTGGCTACATGGGAGGAAACGGAGCACCTTATTGGTTCCATCGCGAAGGATATTAATTACAATTCTGACGGTTTTGCAATGATGCTCCTTATGGCTTAGAATATAAGTCATAAGGAGCTTTTTATATGGCAAAATGTGAGGTATGCTTCAGACATTGCGAAATCGAAGAGGGCGGCAGAGGCTTCTGCAAGGTTCGAACCTGCAAAGACGGGGTGATTAAACCCGTTAATTATGGCAAGGTTACTTCCCTTGCCCTGGACCCTATCGAGAAGAAACCATTGGCCAGATTTAAACCCGGAAGCAAGATTTTGTCTTTGGGAAGTTACGGCTGTAACTTACGTTGCCCTTTTTGTCAAAATCACGAGATCTCCTGGTCTGATTTTGCCTATATGCTTGAAAAGGACAGTGAATATCTGTCTCCTGAAGAACTATGCAGGATTGCCATTGATTGCAAGGATAAAGGAAATATAGGCGTGGCTTTCACCTACAATGAGCCCCTGATTGATTACGAATACATAATAGACGCAGCAAAACTTATCCATGAGAACGATATGTACGTTGTGCTTGTTTCAAACGGAACGGCGGATGTGGAAATAGCAAAGAAACTGAAACCTTATGTTGATGCAATGAATATAGATTTAAAGGGTTTTACCAAGGAGTTCTACAGAGATGTTTTAAAGGGTGATTTTGACAGCGTTAAGGCCTTTATTGAAGAAGCGGTAAAGTATGCACACGTTGAGCTTACGACCCTTATAATTCCCGGAGAGAATGATTCCGAGGAAGAAATGCGTGAGATTTCCAATTACATCGCGGGATTATCTGACGAGATACCTCTTCATATATCAAGGTTTTTCCCGAAGTTTCACATGTTAGACCGACCGGCCACAGACGTAAAGCATATTTACAAGCTGGCTGACATAGCAAGGCAGAAGCTTAAATACGTTTATACAGGCAATTGTTAATTGAAAGGGGTTACAGACTATGGCAATTAAAGCTGCATTTATGGTTCCGCACCCGCCCATGATTGTTCCTGCAGTGGGAAAAGGGTCGGAAGAACAGGTCATTAAGACTTCAACCGCCTATGATGAGGTGGCAAGGATGATAGCGGACATTAAGCCCGACACAATTATCATTTCAAGCCCCCATGCCCCCATGTACGGGGATTATATGAACATGTCATCGGGTAAGGGCGAAAAGGGGTCATTGGCTGATTTCAGAGCTCCCGGAGTTAAGTTTGACGAAACTTATGACTCTGAACTTGTGGCAAAAATCGAAACCCTCTCATCCTTGAACGGACTTGAGGCAGGAACTCTGGGAAGACAGGGCACAGGCCTTGATCATGGAACCATGGTGCCTTTGTATTTCATAGAAAAGTATTATAAGGACTTTAAACTGGTTCGAATCGGTTTATCGGGGCTTGCGCTAACCAAGCACTATGAGCTTGGAACGCTTATAGCAAAAGCCTGTGATGAGATTGGCAGGAATGCCGTATATGTGGCAAGCGGTGATTTGTCCCACAAGCTTCAGCCCTACGGCCCTTATGGCTTTGCACCGGAAGGCCCTGAGTACGACAAGAGAATAATGGACATTGCAGAACGGGCTGCATTTGATGAGATGTTTGACTTCGATGAGACCTTCTGTGAAAAGGCGGCGGAGTGCGGCCACAGATCCTTTGTAATGATGGCAGGAGCCTTGGATGGTAAGAGCGTGGAGGCCAAGGTTTATTCCCATGAAGATGTGACGGGAGTGGGATATGGGGTTGCTTCCTTTGTTGTTAAAGGTGATGACGAGAGAAGGCATTTCCTTAAGACATATTTGGATGAGAAAGTTAATGCGTTATCGGCCACGAAGGATAAAGCAGATTCATATGTTAAGCTTGCTTATGAGTCGGTGGAATGTTTTCTTAAGACAGGTCGGATGCTTAAAATTAAAGATGTCTCCACTGAACTTCTTACTGAGATGATGAATACTAAAGCGGGAGCCTTCGTGTCCATTCATGAGCACGGAAGACTCAGGGGATGCATCGGAACAATTCTTCCTGTTACAGACTGCCTTGCTGAGGAAATAATTCGAAACGCCGTAAGTGCTTCAACGGAAGACCCCAGATTTAATCCAATAGAGCCTTCGGAGATCCCGTATCTTGAAATAAATGTGGATGTATTAAGCACACCGGAGCCCATTGATTCGGAGGCGGAACTAGACCCCAAGAAATACGGTGTCATTGTTACCAACGGCAGAAGACGAGGACTGCTTCTTCCAGACCTCGATGGAGTCGACACAGTCGAACGCCAGATTTCCATCTCCAAACAAAAGGCCGGCATCGCCCCCGACGAACCTGTGGAACTCCAACGCTTCACCGTCACCCGACATGTGTAGGTGCAGTTTGGGCCTGTCCCCAACCTGCACGGTGCAGAATGGGGACAGGCCCTAAACTGCACGGTGCAAAATAGGGACAGGCCCAAATTGCACATTTTTCGGGTAATGTTAAGTTTGCGTGACAAACTTCCAAGGCTAATTGGTAGATAAAAACGACTGCATTTTCTACGATAAAGAAAATAAATCAGTCGGAGGTAAGTATATGGAATTTAACGAACAGCTTATATGTTTAAGAAAACAAAAAGGATTATCTCAGGAGCAGCTTGGTGATCAGATTGGAGTTACCAGGCAGACAGTTTCCAAATGGGAACTTGGTGAGACCACACCAGAGATGGATAAGCTTATTCAAATGTCCAAGCTTTTTGTAGTGAGCATTGATGAACTGGTTGGAAATGAGGACTGCGATAATAAGTCATTCTGCAGAGCCGAAATCTATACCAGATATGAATATGAATATAAAAGTAAGAAAACTTTTAAAGGAATTCCACTTGTACATGTTCATATAGGAAGCGGTTTAAAGAGAGCCAAAGGCATTATTGCAATAGGTAATGTTGCTCAGGGCGTAGTTGCAATCGGTGTTGCTTCAATAGGAATCATAGCTATTGGTTCTTTATCAGTAGGCTTACTAACCTTAGCATGTATCGGCGTTGGCCTTCTTGCGGCATTTGGTGCAATAGCAGTGGGACCTCTCGCTGTAGGTGGAATCGCAGTTGGAGTTCTTTCCTTTGGCGGAATTGCAATAGGAAGATATGCAATCGGCGGAGTTGCCCTTGCTTCAAGAATTGCCAAAGGTGGAGTTGGAGATGCGGTAATAGCCATAGCTGATGAAGCCAAAGGTGAATTCACTTTTGACGCCAATGTCACTGGTCAGGCTGAACAGATAAGACAGGCCATAATACAGAAGTTCCCGGGAACTTCGGAATTTATATTGAACCTATTCGCCAGATAGTGTAGATAGTGGATAGGTGCAGAACGGGGACAGGCCCAACTTGCACATGAAACGTGCAAGTTGGGCCTGTCCCCGTTCTGCACTCCCGTTCTGCACCTCCTTTGACTTCTTGGTTAGTCAAGGGTAAAATATTAGTCATCGAACGAAAGGTGGTAGATGTATGAGTATCTATAAAGAAAGAATAGAATCTCTAATAGGGCTGATGGAGGAGCGTGGTGTAAATTACTACATTGTTCCCACAGCCGATTATCATAATTCAGAGTACGTAGACAACTTCTTCAAGGAAAGAGAGTGGCTCTGCGGATTCACAGGTTCAAACGGTACTCTGGTGGTTTCAAAAGAGGAACAGGGCCTTTGGACTGACGGACGTTACTTCATTCAGGCTGAGAAGGAGCTGGAAGGAAGCGGCGTTACCTTATTCAGAATGGGTAACGAAGGCGTTCCCACAATAATCGAGTATCTTAAGAAACATGTTAAGGAGGGCGATTGCATCGGTTTTGACGGCAGATGTGTAGACTGTGCCTTCGGCCAGAAGCTTGAAACTGCAATGCTTAAGCTTGGTGTTACCCTTAACTACGAGCTTGATTTGCCCAGTGAAATCTGGACAGACAGACCTTCCCTCCCTAAGCACGAAGTAATGATTCTTGATCAGAATGTCGCAGGAGTTAAGATGTCTGACAAGATGAAATCCGTTATCGAGAAGATGGAAGAGGAAGAGTGCGATGAGCTCCTTATTTCCAAGCTCGACGATCTGATGTGGCTTCTTAACATCAGAGGCGGCGATGTAGAGTGTAATCCTGTGGCATTAAGCTATGGCTTCATAACAAAGGAGCAGATGTATTTCTTTATTCAGGATGAGGAGATCACCGATGAATTCAGGGCCTATGCCGCATCCAACTATATCGTAATCAGAGGCTATGACGAGTTCGTTCCTTTCCTTAAGGAATATGAGATGAAGGACCGCGTTATGGCAGACGGAAGCAATGTGAGCTTCCTTATATATAAACTCGTTTCCGAGAAAGCTGAGTTCGTGGACAAGCCAAATCCCACGGAACTCCTTAAAGCTATTAAGAGCGAGCAGGAGTTTGCCCTTATGCGCGACTTCTATATCAAGGACTCTGTAGCTGTTACAAAGTTTATTTACTGGCTTAAGCACAACATCGGAAAGCAGGAGATTACCGAGTACTCTGCTGCAATGTATCTCGACAACTTAAGACGCCAGATACCCGGCTTCCTTGATCTTTCTTTCCCTACAATCAGCGCTTATGGCGAAAACGCTGCCATGATGCACTACGAGGCAACAGAAACATCATTTAAGGTCCTTGAACCCAAGAATCAGCTTCTTGTGGACTCCGGCGGACAGTACCTTGGAGCTACAACGGATATTACTAGAACAATTACCATAGGACCTCTTGATGAGAACATTAAGAGAGATTACTGTGACGTGGCTAAGGGAATGCTTGCCCTGGCAAACGCCAAGTGGTTATATGGCTGTTCCGGTAAAAACCTCGATATTCTCGCACGTAAGCCACTCTGGGATCGCGGGATGGATTATAAGTGTGGAACCGGTCATGGCGTAGGATATATCCTTAACGTACATGAAGGCCCTCACAACATTCGGTGGAAATACAATCCCGGCCAAAAGGAAGCGGTTATTGAAGCAGGCATGTGTGTAACTGACGAGCCCGGTGTTTACATTGAGGGAAGCCACGGCATCAGAATCGAGAATGTACTTGTTGCCAGAAATGCTGAAAAGAACGGCGATGGCCAGTTCATGGATTTCGAGATGTTAACCTTCACACCTCTTGACAGAGATGCCCTTGATCCCAAGCACTTCACCAAGGAAGAACTCAAGGCTGTTAATGCTTATCAGAAGTCCGTTTACGAAATGACCAAGGATTACCTTACCGATGACGAGCGTAAGTGGCTTAAGAAAGAAACTGCTGAGTTATAATATGTACTCAATTTATAGGGTTAATGGTTTGTATAAGCCATTAACCCTGTTTTATTGCACTACAAAGTAAAAATGTAAAAAAATAATTTACAAACATATTGATAATGGGTTTCTTTAAGTTTATAATTTTACATAGATATAGGAGGTCATCAGTATGATATTCGATGATTTATTTGAAAACAGAAGCCTGTTGGCTTTGAAACTAAAAGACTATTTAAGAGACCGTGGTTATACCAAGGTTTCGTTTTCTTGCCTAACGGGTATTTCCAGACCCACTTTGGATAAGATTTTAAATGGAAGTATTGACAGTAAGACAACTTTTGATAAGCATATGCAGAAGATTCTGAAGCACTTAAATGTCTCTGTTAACGATTTGATGCTGTATTCAGGAAAGAACAGAAAAGAAGTTGAGGCTGTATTCTCCCAGAACGCCCCTGAGCATCACAAGATGAGTGAAACAGCTGTCAAACAATATAATCTTATGCTTGATATTGTTGATTTGTGCGCAATTTACTACTAAAGGTATTAACGATGAGTGAGATTATTACTGCCTCGAATCTTGACTTGGTTATATTCAGAAACAAAGAAATACGAGATGAGATTTCTACACAGGCGTTGAAACTGCAAATGAATCCAACCTATGCCAGGGTATCTTCCATGCCACAACTTGCACTTCTGATCCTGAAGGAATTTGGACTAATACAGGTTCCGATAGAGGACAAGTATTGGAGCGGAGCTATTTTTGTTAAGGATGGTAAGCAAATTCCTGTGATTAATACGGCACTTCCGCGTGCCAATCAATACTATACAGCCTGGCATGAGATCTATCATCTTATCTTCGACGAAGTTTCATTTGATCATTACATTGAAAATGAATATATGATAGAAGAACGAAAGGCTGAGTATTTTGCATCTTGCATGGCTCTTACCGGAGTTGAAAAGTATTATTCTGAATTGCCGGAAATGGAATTCGTCTCCAAGGTTTATTGCTGCATGTCGGCCTTTCAGTCTCCTTATAAAGCAGTATTGATATCCCTGTATGAAGAGGCTGTGAAAACTGATAATGAGAAACTTCAAACACAGATTAAGACAGTTTTTGATTATAAATCGGATAACCTTTCAGGTGACTTCAGCAATCTGGGATTGGACAACAGTCTTGTACTTCCGTCTTATGTGATTAATGCTTCTTTCCTGCAGAACAAAATAAAAACAGAGGAAGAGAATAATCCGGAACTCACTTATCATTTTGAAAATGAAAACTTCTTAAAGAACATAATTGGTGAACTTCGGTTATCCTCAGATCTAAAAACATGTTAAGAATCCAAGAAATAAAACAAATCAATCAAAAGCATATTGCCATATTGGATACATCATCGGTATCATTCATGCAAACACTTTCAATGAATGGTATTGGACTTCAGCCTGTTTTGGGAGACTATGACCTGATTCTTGTGCCCCAATGGGTGCTTAATGAAATAGGGGACGCCCATGGGCGCTTGGAATTCCTTCAGGAACAAATCGATTATGGTTATCCGATATACAGCATATCCGAGGAGAATTATTCGGGATTAACCGGATATGAGGAAGGCAATCTATACCAGATTGTTCTGGCATCCACTGCACTTATTGGAAGAGTGAGATCGTATTTGAGAAGATTTGTGGAAACGAGGGATCCTCTGAACATGAATGCATACAGTGAGTGGATTTCCAAACTGTATGAGGAATGGCCTATCCCGGGGGAGGAGCTTTCGAACGGAAGAACAAGAAAGAAGAATGCCGGAGAGGTTTCTATAACTGTTTTGTCTGAGGTGATTTCATGGTATTATCCGGAAACAGAATCGCTCACAGTATATACCCAGGACTATGATGCTTATGAATATCAGAAGAGAGCAGAAGACATTCTGCGAAGCGTATTCGAACTGAGAACGCCGGTGCCTGTTGCTTACAAGAGCAATGACTCTATTATTTGTCAGCTCCTTCGAGAGGGAATCATAGTTCCTGCTGATGTGCACAATTTGAGAAAGAACAACAGAAAGGTTACTTTTAGTAGGGAACAGGTCGACTATTCAGTCGTACTTACTACCGAGTTGGCTGATAATGAGTTCTTAATTGAACTGGCCGGAGACAGATCAGTACATATAGTGTTTTGACGAGCTTTTGCTGAATTGTTGGGGTTAATGGTTTGTATAAGCCATTAACCCTGTTTTTTTTTTTTTTTAACATCAAAAGTTATGGTGAGTTATGGTAAGATTTGCACATTTTATATAGTTATGGTAAGTTTTGCATTCTGATATTCCGAGTGGGGAAAAGATGGGGTAAAAAAATGCAACGAGCCAACACTATTTTGAATAAAAATTTCAAAAAGCCCTTAAAAACCGCGTATTTCCTATTGACTTCATATATATATATATATAATAGTTCCCGTAACCACATGCGTTTCAAGCCATGTGGTTACGGATTTTTTTTCAGGAGAGTGATAAAATGTATGAATTAAGCGAAGTAAAAAAGAACCCAGATACCTTAAAGCAGTATATACAGGATTATTATACTGTTTGTTCAGAATGCTTTAATTTGCAAACGGCTATTGGAAAATTGGACGAAAAGATAGCCTCTCTCGGAAATGCGGCAGTAATTACTACTTCTGAGGATACAACAAGACAAGAGCACATATCTTCCCAAATGGAAAAACATGTCGGCTTTATGTCATCTCTTGGGGGCGTGTTGTTTGGTCTTATTCCTGGTGGCATTATTGGATTTATAATAGCTTGCATGAACGATGATTTTACTGCTGCTGGTGACGGTGTTGGTGTTCGAATCTACACCTTAATCGGAGCTGTTGTTGGTGCCATAATTGCTTTCCTTTATTATTCTATAACCAGCAAAATTAGAAATAACAAGTTGGCAAGAGAATTAAACCAAGAAAAAATAAGGGAACATAATCGGGTTATGGAAGAGCATAACAAAGCGGTTCAAGCTGATATGGAACGTGTAGAGAACGAAAACAGACAGAAGGAAGTGCTTATACAAAAAAGGGATGAAATGGAAGCCGCTCGTCAGAATTCAGTAAATCTCTTAAAATCATTGTGTGAACCCATTTTTGAAAAATATCGTTTTGATGTAATTGCTGTTTCACAATTTTGCGAGTACTTGGCTTCCGGAAGATGCACTTCTTTAGAGGGACCGGACGGAGCCTATAATTTGTATGAAAATGAAGTAAGATTAGATAGGATTATAGACAGATTAGATGTTATTATTGAAAATTTAGAGGCAATAAGACAAAATCAGTATATGCTATATAAGGCTATGCTTGAAGGACATCAACTGATGGAGAATATGTCGCGAAGCATTAGTGCTATTCAAAGAAATACTGAGGAAACAGCGGCTAATACTGCAATTGCAGCTTATTACGCATCCGTGTCAGCAAATAACACCGAGATTATGAGCAGATATGGAATAAATACATATTAATTAATTAGGGCTTCCCAAATTGGGAAGTCCACTTTTATAATATCAGTATACATTTTATATTTCTAGGAGTACTTAAAATGCTAAAGAAACTTATAACCTTATCTTCATTTATCCTTGGTGCATTTCTTCTTTTGCCCATTACGGCAAATGCGAAGGAGATGACACTTAAGGATTACGGCAACGGCTTTTATATGCCGGCTGACTTAAAGCTGACGGATGCTGACGGGAAGATATATAAATCTCCCACCTTGGATCCTTCTCTTTGGGCGCCCAAGGATAAGGAAGATATCGAAGAAATGCAGGAAACCCTGGAGCTGGACAATGGAATGACAGCATACAGGTACTGGACCAAGGGACTTGACGGGCAGTATTATCCTAATGTCAGCCTTTGTGATGAGAATAATAAAGAAATCTTCCGTGCGGGCAGAGATTTTGCCAATAACCTCGTGGTGTTCATGGAAGATGAGAAGGGTAATTCGCTTCGTTCAACTTATTCCTATACATACAATAAGTATGAGGATGGAAAAGCTATCACCTGCAGTGAAGATGCAGGCAAGCCCAATCAGATGGAACAGTACTATGCCGATGAGAGAAGGACTTACAGTGAACACTATTATTACAATCCCGATGAGGGAGTGGGCGTTGGAGAGCCTTCTGTATCCGTTCATGAATCTTACTGGGGTGAAGATGGTTATAAGGAAAGTGACGGATACATTGTAGATGGCGAGTATGTAAAAGTGCCGGCGGGTCTTGCTGAGCCCATTGTATTTGATGACTTTGAATATACCATTGCTGAGCCTGTTACTCTGACAAAGACACAGTGGAAAGCTTGCGAGGATTCCGACTTTAAAGAGGGCTCACACCATATTTGCGCAACATATGAAAGCCTTCTGGCAGGTCAGACATTATACCCTGCCAAAATGGTAGTTGATAAGGTGTATGATGATGGAAGAGTTGAAAAAGTAGAATTCATTATGCACTTCACAAAAGAGCATATTGAGATGATGGAAGAGCAGGGCATAATGGTTCGTGCTTATATGGATACAAACTCCGATGGACTGCCTGTTGCCCATTATGACGTCATCAAAATGGAATGCCCTCTTTATCTTTATGATGAACTTTTTGCTTCGGAAACAGTTATAGTAGCAAAATCTCCCAAGGCTGAGGAGATGTTCAGAAAGCAGGAAGAAATCATCCAGAAAAAGAAGGATGCCCTTGTAAAGAGCTATGACAGGCAGGAAGATATAGCCAATACAGAAGCAAAGCTCATTGCAGAAACAACGGATAGTAATGGCAATACTGAATATCAGCAGCCCATCGTAGGCGATGTTCCTACAATTAACGGAATACTTCCTGTGGTAGCCGTTACTCACATTGAAAACGGTCATACATTGGTAGATTTTTATGACGCAAACTGGAACAGAGCGGCGCACATTGACTCCTTTGAGAATGATTATCTTAACTACAAATATGTATATTTTACAGAGGTATCTGTTCTTGATAATGGAGGATTCACAGCGAGATTGGCAGGAACGGACGATCCCTCTTACGGTGGTAACCTGGGAGGATTCCAGGTGGGTGAAACCGAAACGGACAATGGCATGACGGGAATCACCGAATACTATGAACAGAACTGGGGTGCACCGGAAAACTATGGAGAAGGCAGTGGTGAATAATATGAAAAGATTTAAATTATTGATTTTATCAGGCCTTGTCCTTGGAACCCTTATTTTCGCAGGATGTGGCAAAGAAGAAGCGGAGAGCACCGCAGAACCTGCCGTAACCGAAGAAACCAAGAAAGAAACTCCTGTAGACAAGAAAGCACAGTACGAGGAATTATACAGAGAAAATGCAGTTCTCTGGAATGATTACTGTGACCTTCTCATGGAGGTTTCCTATTATGAAGCCCCCTATCGTGAGGAAATATTAAAGGAAGACAGATACGTACCTGCTTCTGAGAAGCTTAAACAGCCTGCATCGGAAAATCCCAAATGGTTAAGACCTGTAATTGACTTTTCAAGTGAAGTGGGAGAGATAGAGATACCTCCTCTTCCTGAATCTGAACTTGATGCTGCCATTGCGGAACTCACAGAGCAGAACGCTACTATTAAGGAAGAAACAGCAAGACTTATTCCTGTAAGAGATTCCTTGAAGGCCACATACGGCCTTGAGATGAGCATAGGTGACGTGGAGATAGCAGAGCCCTTTGAACCTGTTGATGAAGCAGAACTTAATGCAGAGAATGAGAGCGCAAGACCTTTTGAAAGTGCCGGTTCAACTTCAGATTCTGGAAGCGGCACCAAATCAGCAGGAGCATCTACAGGCGGCGGAACATACAATACAAGCATGACATGTGAGGAAATGTTTAAAAAGGCCGGCTGGACCATCGAATACGGAAGCGGAGATGATATCAGCGCCCGTCAGCAGTTTGGACAGGATATCTGCAGCATTTCCGCAACTCCTTATGGAATAACGGTTCAGTTTGAAAGTCTGGAATATGGCGAACTGTCCGGTGCCAATGCGGGTTGTGATACTACTAAGGCCAGAGAAATTGTTGCCTATATTTTAAACAATGGCGTTAACAACTTCTGGTATGCAGGAGATTTTGGACTGAGATGGACACCTTTTAACTAACATAAAAATCTATGTTAAAATGTTGACATTTATGGGTTGTTTTGCCATAATATCTTTGATGCGCCAAAAGGGTACAGTTTTGGAGCAGGATACTGTAACAGTTAATTATTTATTTTCAATAAAGGAGGACATTTCATGTCAAAAGTCGATTTAACCAAATACGGCATTACCGGCACAACTGAAATCGTGTACAATCCTTCCTATGAGATGCTTTATGACGAGGAGACTAAAGCAGGTCTTGAGGGATTTGAGGTAGGCCAGAAAACAGAGCTTGATACCATCAACGTTATGACAGGTATCTATACAGGACGTTCACCTAAAGATAAATATATCGTTATGGACAAGAACTCAAAGGACACCGTTTGGTGGACAACAGATGAGTACAAGAACGACAACCATCCCATGAGTGAGGATGTATGGGCAACAGTTAAGGATCTTGCTAAGAAGGAACTTTCCGGCAAGAGATTATTCGTTGTTGACGCTTTCTGTGGCGCTAACAAGGATACTCGTATGGCTGTTCGTTTCATCATGGAGGTTGCTTGGCAGGCTCACTTCGTAAGAAATATGTTCATCCAGCCCACAGCTGATGAAGAAGCTAACTTCGAGCCTGATTTCATTGTTTACACAGCTTCTAAGGCTAAAGTTGATAACTACAAAGAGCTCGGTCTTAACTCTGAGACATGTGTAGCATTCAACATTACATCCAAAGAGCAGGTTATCCTTAACACATGGTACGGCGGCGAGATGAAGAAGGGTATGTTCTCAATGATGAACTACTACTTACCTCTTAAGGGCATCGCTTCCATGCACTGCTCAGCTAACACAGATATGGAAGGTAAGCACACAGCTATCTTCTTCGGACTTTCCGGAACAGGTAAGACCACACTTTCAACAGATCCCAAGAGACTTCTTATCGGTGATGATGAGCACGGTTGGGATGACAACGGAGTATTCAACCTTGAGGGTGGATGCTACGCTAAGGTTATCGGCCTTGACAAAGAGTCTGAGCCTGATATCTTCAACGCTATCAAGAGAAATGCTCTTCTTGAGAACGTTACTGTTGATGCAAACGGAAAGATCGACTTCGACGACAAGTCCGTTACAGAGAATACTCGTGTATCATATCCTATTGATCACATCAACAATATCGTACAGAAGGTTAACAAGGTATCCGCAGGTCCTGCAGCTGACAGCGTAATCTTCCTTTCAGCTGATGCTTTCGGAGTACTTCCTCCTGTATCAATTCTTACACCTGAGCAGACACAGTACTACTTCCTTTCCGGATTCACAGCAAAGCTTGCAGGTACAGAGCGTGGAATCACTGAGCCCACACCTACATTCTCAGCTTGCTTCGGTCAGGCATTCCTTGAGTTACATCCTACAAAGTACGGTGAAGAGCTCGTTAAGAAGATGAACAAGTCCGGTGCTAAGGCTTACCTTGTAAACACAGGTTGGAACGGCACAGGCAAGAGAATCACCATCAAGGATACCCGTGGAATCATCGACGCTATCCTTAACGGCGATATCAACAAAGCTCCTACAAAGAAGATCCCTGTATTCAACCTTGAGGTTCCTACAGAGCTTCCCGGCGTTGATCCTAAGATCCTTGATCCCAGAGATACATACGCTAACGCTTCAGAGTGGGATGAGAAGGCTAAAGACCTTGCTGCAAGATTTAACAAGAACTTTGTTAAGTATGAAGGCAACGCTGCAGGTAAGGCACTTGTTGCTGCAGGTCCTCAGCTCTAAGATGCATCTTGGATGCAATTAATTAGATAATTGTCTGATTTTCGGCGAATATTCTGAATATTGAATATTCGCCGATTTATTTTCAAAAAAGTATTGCATTTTATCTAAATTATGATATAATAACATTAACCTGAAGTGTTGGTCCTGATATTTTGAACCTACAGTTACTTTAAACGGGATTCCTATATCTTCTCGTCTATGTCAGGCCTCAAAATATCAGTGGAAGGCAGAAGCGAGTTTGCGGTTACCCACCTGGCAGTCGTGCTAGGAGTCAAAAACAGGGTTAACATTTTGGGGTTAATAAAAGAGCAGCGACAGCTGTTCTTTTTTTGCTTAATGACACAATATGTGGTAGGATTAATATTGTATCTTTAGGGTAAAATGCCATGGGAATGTTTAAAAGATTCTACATCATTTTTGATGATGTAAGCAGACAGATAAGTCAACAGAATATCAGTTCCTTTGCATCCAGTGCGTCCTTTTTTATTTTTTTGTCATTGATGCCTATATTGATGCTTTTATGTACTCTGTTACCCTTTACACCGGTGACGGAAGCATTGCTTGCGGAAACGGCCACAGAACTGCTTCCGGATATTCTTTCAGGGTTTGTGGCATCCTTGGTTAAGCAGGCCTACAACAGCTCAGCCGGTGCGGTTTCGGTGGCTATTATAGTTACTCTTTGGTCGGCGGGAAACGGATGTCTGGCCCTTATCAGAAGCTTTAATGCTATTTATAACATAACTGAAAAGAGAAATTTTCTGGTATTAAGGCTTCAGGCAATACTGTACACAATAGGCCTTTTGGTAGTTGTATTGATTTCGCTGATTGCCATGGTATTCGGTGGAATGATTCTCGATTATTTTTTGGATAAATATCCAAAGTTTGAAGTGGCATACTATTATTTATCGTATTTAAGATATCCGGTGGGACTTTTGATTTTGTTCCTTTTCCTGGCTCTCTTATATACGTATATGCCCAATAAGAAACTTAAGTTCACATATCAGATTCCCGGCGCAATCTTCTCGGGAGTTATCTGGACATTGTTTTCATTTGGGTATTCCAAGTACTTGTCTAAGTTCGGAATGAATTCGGCATATGGATCCTTATCTATGATTGTACTTATGATGTTTTGGATTTATTTTGCCATTTATATAATTATGATCGGTGCATATCTGAATTGTTATTTTTCACCGATGTATTACATTATTTTCAGAAAAAGACCTGCCAGAGACATAAGGGCAGAGCTTATAGAATCTGCTAAAAGAAAAGCAGAAAGTATAGCAAAAGAAGAGGATGACCAAGATGAAGATTACAGATTTAAAATGGGGCAAAGTGTCCGTCCCTTTAAGAGTTCCGTTCAAGACCGCTCTAAGAACGGTAAATAGTGTTGAAGACATTATTGTTGCGGTTTACACCGACGAGGGGGCGGTTGGCTATGGTGAGGCACCGCCAACGGGGGCTGTTACCGGAGATACAACAGATGCCATTATTGGGGCTTTAAAGTATCATATAAGACCTACAATGATTGGCAAGGAGATAGATGACCTTGAAGGTACTCTTAAGGCATTAAACGATTGCATTCATGGCAATACTTCCGCGAAGGCAGCGGTTGATATGGCTGTTTATGATTTGTTTGGCCAGAAATATGGACTTCCCTGCTATAAACTCTTTGGAGGAGCAAGAAATAAGATTGTTACAGACATTACTATCAGCGTCAACGATCCTGATGTTATGGCTGAGGATACAATAAATGCGGTTAAAAGAGGATACGAAACCCTTAAGATTAAGGTTGGTATCAATCCCGAACTTGATGTGGCAAGACTTGTGGCGGTAAGAGAAGCTGCGGGCCCTGACACCATAATAAGAATTGACGCAAACCAGGCATGGACTCCTAAGGAAGCCGTAAGAATTCTTAATTCCATGCAGGAGAAGAATCTTAATCTTGAGCTGGTTGAACAGCCTGTTAAAGGTTATGACTTAGAGGGCATGAAGTACGTTACGGAGAATTCCTATGTACCTGTTATGGCTGATGAATCGGTATTTTCACCCAGAGATGCTTTTAAGATTATTCAGATGGGTGCCGCAGACATGATTAACATTAAACTTATGAAAACCGGCGGCATCTACAATGCAAGTAAAATCGCTGCAGCTGCTGAAGTATACGGAATGCCCTGCATGATGGGCTGTATGCTTGAGGCCAAGGTGAGCGTTAATGCCGCTGTACATTTTGCGTGCGGACACAGTATAGTTGAGAAGATTGACCTGGACGGTCCTGTTCTTTGCAGTGAGGATCCCGTTATTGGCGGAGCTGTGTTTGACGAGAAGAACATAACCCTTTCGGACGCACCCGGAATGGGCATCAAAGGAATAGAAGGAGTCAACTGGCTCTAAAAAATATAAGGAGATTTTAAATGGGTATTGTTTTAAAAGACATTTTAGCTGCATTACCTAAAGGCGAAGATGTAGAAGTAAAGCAAACAGACATCTTTATTGAAAATGATAAAATCACGGGCATCGGCACTGAACCTGCAGGCTTTAAGACCGATGAAGTAATTGACGGCAAGGATAAGTTCGTAATTCCGGGCCTCATCAATTGCC
The DNA here is from genome assembly GCA_900103495.1 of Lachnospiraceae bacterium G11. Classification (GTDB taxonomy): domain Bacteria; phylum Bacillota; class Clostridia; order Lachnospirales; family Lachnospiraceae; genus G11. Next base: position 235,105 of record FMWZ01000004.1, read on the forward strand.
ACACCCATACTTACATGGCTTTCATGAGAAATGTTGCTGATGACCTTTCCTTTATGGATTGGCTCTTCGGACGAATCGACCCCATCGAGCAGAAGATGACTGACGATGATGTTTACTGGGGCGCCTGCCTTGGAATCATCGAAATGTTAAAGACAGGAACCACCTGCTTTAATGACATGCAGATGAACCCTTGCATCACTACCAAAGCGGTAAAGGATTCCGGAATGCGTGCCGTTATTGCCAGAGGTCTTGTGGGAAACGGAAATGACGAAGGCGGCAGAAAGAGAATCAACGATACTTATAAGGATATGGAGTTTAGCAAAGACTGCGACAGATTATCCTTTATGTTGGGCCCCCACGCGCCTTATACCTGCGATGAAGAGTATATGAGAATCGTGTCTGATGAAGCCAAGAAGAATAATCTTGGTATTCACATTCATCTTTCCGAGAGTTTAAGCGAGATTGATCAGATTAAGGAAAAATACGGCTGCTCCCCTATAGAAATGGCTGAGAGAAACGGCATTTTTGACGTAAGATGTATTGCTGCACATTGTGTTCAGGTGGATGACAAGGATATGGACATCATGGCAAAGCACAATGTGAACGTAGTTACAAACCCTGCCTCCAACATGAAGCTTGGAAACGGTTTTGCACCTATTCCCGAAATGATGGAAAAGGGCATCAATGTCTGCCTTGGTACCGACGGTGCGGCAAGCAATAACTCACTTAACCTCTTTAAGGAGTTACATCTTCTTACCCTTATTCATAAGGGCACTCACAAAACCCCTCAGTGCATCAGCGCAACAGAGGGCTTTAAGATGGCTACCATAAACGGAGCAAAGGCTCTTGGATTGGAAGATAAGATTGGCTCCATTGAAGTTGGAAAGAAGGCTGACCTTGCTATTCTCAACCTTAAGAAACCTTCATTACAGCCTATCAACAACCTCATTGCAGGTCTTAGCTATTCTGCTGACGGAACAGAGGTTGAGACAGTATTCGTTGACGGCAAGAAGGTTGTAGAAAACGGAAAAGTATTAAATCTTGACGAAGATTTGGTATATAAGAAAGTAAACGAAATCATAAAGAGATTAACTCTTGATATGTAAACGGAGGATGAATTTAATGCAGAGTGAAATCAGAGACATTAACCTGGCTGAGTCAGGTATCAGAAAGATAGAATGGGTTAAGAGAAACTGTGATCTTTTAAGAACCCTTGAGGAAGAGTTCACAAAGACCAAACCCTTCGCGGGTAAGAAGATTACCTTATCTGTTCATCTGGAGGCCAAAACGGCTTATTTATGCCTTGTATTGGCTGCGGGTGGAGCAGAAATGCATGTAACGGGTTCAAACCCCTTATCAACCCAGGATGACGTTGCAGCTGCCCTTGTTTCAAGAGGACTTGAGGTTCATGCATGGTATGATGCTACTCCTGAAGAGTATGAGACCCATATTCGTCATGCCCTTGAGTGCGGCCCCAACATCATCATTGATGACGGCGGAGACCTTGTTAACATGATTCACAATGAGATGCCTGAACTCATACCTAATGTAATCGGCGGATGTGAGGAGACAACCACAGGTATCATCAGACTTGAGGCCATGAACAAAGCCGGAAAGCTTATGTTCCCCATGGTAAGAGTTAACAATGCAGATTGTAAGCACCTTTTCGATAACAGATACGGCACAGGCCAGTCTGTATGGGATGGAATCAACAGAACCACAAACCTTATTGTTGCAGGAAAGATTGTCGTAGTTGCAGGCTACGGCTGGTGTGGTAAGGGTACAGCCATGAGAGCTAAAGGCCTTGGAGCAAGAGTTATCGTAACTGAGATTGACCCTGTTAAGGCCATTGAAGCTGTTATGGACGGATTCGATGTAATGCCTATGAAGGAAGCTGCTAAGGTTGCTGACTTCATCGTTACAGTTACAGGCTGTGACAAGGTTGTAGATGAAGAAGATTTTGCCGTAATCAAAGATGGATGTATCCTTTGTAACGCAGGTCACTTCGACACAGAGGTTGACATGGCATGGCTTAAAGCCAATGCAAAGGAGAGCCGTGAGATGAGAAAGAACATCATGGGATATCTCCTTCCCACAGGTCAGTGGGTATATATTCTTGCAGAAGGAAGACTTGTAAACCTTGCTGCAGGCGACGGACATCCCGCAGAGATTATGGATATGAGCTTTGCAATTCAGGCCCTTTCCGCCAAGTACCTTGTTGAACATGGTAAGGAATTAAAAGAGAAGCTTATTGACGTTCCCGTGGAGGTTGATAAGGACGTTGCCACAAGAAAGCTTGCTTTCCTCGGAAAGAAGATTGACGTTCTTACACCTGAGCAGGAGAGATACCTTAACAGCTATAACTTATAATCCCAAAAGGAAGAATAGATGGAATTAAGGCATATACGCTATTTCCTGGCAGTAGCCCAGGAGAAAAACTTTACAAGAGCAGCTGAAAAGCTTTGTATAGCTCAACCCCCTCTAAGCCGACAGATGAAGGACTTGGAGGAGGAACTGGGAGCTGAACTTTTCATAAGAAAGGCCAGAGGATTACAGTTGACTGAGGCGGGAAAGCACTTCTATGAGTATGCTACCCAGATTCTTGATTTGACTGAGAAATCCACAGCCGAGATTAAAAACCTGGAGAAGGGTCTGCAGGGTACTTTGTATGTTGCAAGTGTGGAAGGATGTGCACCTTCTCTGGTTTCTAAATGGATTGCAGGTTTCCATGAGCTGTATCCAAATGTTCAGTTCTCCATTTGGAACGGAAACTCCGATGATGTTCTGGCGAGAGTTCAGAACGGGCTTGATGACATCGGAATTATTGTTGCACCTTATAATCCTGAAGGATTTAAGGGCCAGGTTGTTGCCAAGGAGCCCTGGGTAGCCATGATTCCTCCGGGACATCCTCTTATTAAGGAGACGAAGGACGTTGTACCCCTTAAGATGCTTGCTCCCTATGACCTTGTTGTGCCAAGCCGTGCATCCAGAGTCAGTGAAATTGAGGAATGGTTTAAGGGAATTAATGAGAAGCCCAGAATTATCGGAAGAATGGCCCATGTGCTAAATGCTTATGAGCTTGCACTTTCAAATGTGGGAATAACTATTTATCCCGCGGCTGCCGGAAAGTATGCACATTCCGATATAGGCATCCGAAAAATTGTGGAGCCGGAAATAACTGCATCATATGTTATGATCCATTCCGCTGACAGGCAGCTTTCTGTGGTGGCATCAGAATTCTGGGATTACGTATCCAAGCAGTATAAGTGATTTTGAAAGGCTTTTAGAGTATGGAGTATATAGTTTTTCTGGGGGTCATGGGTCTTTTTCTCATCATTCTCTTTATCAAGGGATTGCTTGATAAGAGAAGAGATAGAATAAGATTCATTACTAACATTCGTGAGAAATTCGGCGTTATGAGGAAAAAGGAGTATCCTGCCGGAAGAATGGATACAATAGCCGGATTCTATAAGAGACATCCCGAAGATTTGTGCGTTGATGATATTACCTGGAATGATCTTGGGATGGATGAGGTTTATAAACGTTTAAATTATGCTTTTTCATCAGCGGGAGACGAGTATTTATATCACCTTTTAAGAACTCCATCAATTGATGAATCGGAGCTTGATAAAAGGGAACGCTACATCAACAATTTCATTGACAATGAAAAGGACAGAGTTGATGTGGCTTATGCGATTTCAGGACTTGGTTATTCCGGCAAGTATTCAATACATGATTACATCGATAACCTGGATATCCTCGGAGTCAGAAAAAATACCCTTCATTATCTGTCCTGGGTTGCACTCTTTATCGCCATCGGTTTGATTTTCTATAATCCGGGCATGGGTGCCGCGGCCATTGCCGGTGTAATTGTTTATAACTTTGTTTCCTACTTTAGGGAGAAATCTCAGATTGATCCTTATATAACAAGTTTTTCTTATATTATGAGGCTCCTTCAGACAGGAGACGCCCTTGAGAAACTTGATCATGCGGTCTGGAATGAAGAGTGGGAAATTATCAGATCAAGCAAGGCCAAACTCAATAAATTCAGACGTGGTTCATACATTATTATGAGCTCCGCAAGAATGTCCGCATCCGGAAACCCTTTGGACATGATTTTTGACTATTTAAGGATGTGCTTCCATGTTGATATAATTAAGTTTAACAACATGCTTGTGGAAGTCAGAAATCATACTGAGGATATTGATGTTCTTGTAAGGGCTGTGGGTTATTTGGATTCCATGCTTTCGATTGCGGCATATCGTTGTTCCCTTGATAATTACTGCGTTCCTGAAATCGGAGAGAATCTTAATATCGAAGAGGGAAGACATCCTTTATTAGAGAATTGCGTTCCTAACGGTATTGAAGTAAAAAGGGGCGTTTTGCTTACCGGTTCCAATGCATCCGGCAAGTCCACCTTCCTTAAGATGGTTGCCATAAATGCAATAATGGCTCAGTCTATTCATACTGTTTTTGCAAAATCTTATGTTGCTCCTTTGTTCTATATCGCGTCATCTATGGCTCTTAAGGACAATATTTTTGACAATGAAAGTTACTACATTGTTGAGATTAAGTCCATTAAACGAATTCTTGACAGAGCTAAAGGAGATATACCGGTACTTTGCTTTGTGGATGAGGTATTAAGAGGCACCAATACAGTGGAGCGAATTGCTGCATCGACACAGATATTAAAGAGCCTTGCAAAAAGCCACGTTATCTGCTTTGCAGCTACGCACGATATAGAACTTGCCGATCTTTTGGCAAAATACTATGATAATTACCATTTTGAGGAAGAAATAGAAGACGGAGACGTTAAATTCTCATATATGATTAAAGAAGGAAAGGCAACAACCAGAAATGCCATCAAGCTTCTTTCTGTTATGGGCTATGATTCTTCACTGGTTGAGTCGGCTGAAAAAATGTCTGCCGGTTTCCTTGAAAACGGAACATGGGAAAACGTAAACTATGAGTGATGTTTTGACAAAAGTAGATGTATATACGGACGGAGCCGCCAGGGGAAATCCCGAGGGCCCCGGAGGGTATGGGACAATCCTTCGATTTGTTGATTCCAAAGGAAATATCCATGAAAGAGAATTTTCGCAGGGATATATCAAAACCACCAACAATCGAATGGAGCTTATGGCTGCAATAATCGGTCTGGAAGCCCTGACAAAGCCCTGTGATGTGACCTTGTATTCAGACTCCAAGTATCTTACGGATGCCTTCAATGCAGGCTGGGTTGATAACTGGATTAAGAATAACTGGAGAAGCGCTTCAAAGCAGCCGGTTAAGAACCCGGAATTGTGGAAGAGACTTCTTAAGGCAAAAGAACCTCATAAGGTTAAATTCGTTTGGGTTAAGGGCCATGATGGTCATGAGTTCAACGAAAGATGTGATAAACTGGCAACAAATGCCGCAGACGGTGATAATTTAATAGAGGACGTATAAGGAGAAAACGCATATGGAAAACGGAATTTTGTTTTTGAATTCATTTTTGTCTTACCTTATGGTAGTGGCAGCATTTGTATTGGTAGGAGCTCTTGGTGGAATTATAGGTTATCAGCTGAGGAAACGTAAGGATGCCAAAAAGTCAGAATCAGAAGAGTAAGCTTTTATACCTGATTGATATTCTTAACAATGAGACTGATGAGAATCATCTGATTTCTACAAAGGAACTGATTGCCCGCCTTGATTCATTGGGTATTCATGCCGACAGAAAGACTATCTATTCAGATATTGATGAGCTGATTGAGTATGGTTATGACATAATTAAACTTACCGCCGCTGATGGCGGAGGTTATTATATGGCAAGCCATGAGTTTGAGTCCGCAGAATTAAAGCTTTTGGTTGATGCGGTACAGTCTTCCAGGTTCATTACCGAGAAGAAATCAAGGCAGTTAATCAAAAAGCTTTCAAGACTGACTAACAAATATGAAGCCGGCACACTTCAAAGAGAAGTATATATTGCGGATCGAGCAAAGTCCGGAAATGAATCCATATACTACACGGTTGATGCAATCCATTCAGCCATCAGGGAGAATAAGCGCCTTGCTTTTTCCTATATGATATGGACTCCGGAAAAGAAACTTGTAGAAAAGGACGAGGGCAAAATAAGGGAAGTGAGTCCCTGGCTTTTGGTCTGGCAGGATGAGAACTATTATCTTGTGGGTTTTGATACAGGCGCCGGTGAAATCAGACATTACAGAGTAGACAAAATCAGAGACTGCGAGATTTTGGAACTTGAAAGAACCGGCAAAGAGAAGTTTGAGAGCCTTGATCTTGCGAAATACTCATCTAAGAACTTCGGAATGTACCACGGAACAGATGAAACTGTAATCTTGGAGTTGCCCACCTATCTTGCAGGGGTTATAATTGACAGGTTCGGTGTGGATACGGCCATAAAGTATTTTGGCGGAGATCGTTTTGAAGCAAGGATTAATGTCTGTGTAAGTCAGCAGTTCTTTGGCTGGGTTTTGGGCCTTGGGCCTGAGGTCAGAATCAAGAGCCCTGAAAACGTGGTTAAAGACTATGTGGCGTTCTTAAATCAGTCTTTGCAGGGATATTTAAATTCTTGATTTTTAGATATGTGTTTAGTATATTAAAATGAGACAAGAAGAAGGAGCTCTTTTTAATGGCTGAATTGGTTAGAGTTGCAGTTGATGCAATGGGTGGCGATAACGCACCCGGTGAAATTGTAAAGGGCTGTATTGATGCTGTCAATGAAGAGAAGAACGTTAAGGTTTTTCTTGTGGGCAGAGAGGCAGATGTCAATGCCGAATTGGCTAAATACACCTATGACAAAGACAGGGTATGCGTTGTTAATGCCGAGGAAGTAATTGATATGGCAGAGCCCCCTGTTATGGCAATCCGTAAGAAGAAGGATTCTTCAATCGTGAAAGCCTTATATATGGTTAAAAATAATGAATGTGATGCCTACGTTTCCGCAGGCAGCACAGGTGCCACACTTGTAGGCGGCCAGGTAATTGTAGGCAGAATAAAGGGCGTTGAGAGAGCACCTCTTGCTCCTTTGATTCCCACTGCAAAGGGCGCTTCTTTATTAATTGACTGTGGCGCAAATGTAGATGCCAGAGCAAGTCATCTGGTTCAGTTTGCAAAGATAGGCTCCGTTTATATGGAGAATATTATGGATAAACCCAACCCCACCGTTGCAATCGTAAATATCGGTGCGGAGGAGGAAAAGGGCAACAACCTTGTTAAGGAAGCTTTTCCCTTGTTGAAGAGTTGTCCCGATATTAATTTCATCGGAAGTATCGAAGCAAGAGATATTCCCGAAGGATATGCTGACGTAATTGTATGCGAAGCATTTACCGGCAATGTAATCCTTAAAATGTATGAGGGTGTGGGCAAAATAATGCTTAAGACTCTCAAACAAACAATGTTTGCCAACATTAAGACCAAACTTGGCGCATTGTTAATTAAGAAAGAGCTCAAGGAGAACATGAAACAGTTTTCACTTGAACAGTATGGCGGAGCACCAATGCTCGGATTAAACGGACTTGTTATGAAAACCCACGGAAGCTCCAAAGCCATAGAAATTAAGAATACGGTTATTCAATGTGTTTCTTTTGCACAGAAGAATATAAATGACAAAATAAGTCAAAAAATCTCGGCTGAATAAAAGCCGAAGGGTGACAAATCATTTTTTATTTAAGAAAGGCTGATTATTATGGAATTTGAGAAGTTGAAAAAGGTTATCGCAGAGGTACTTAATGTAGATACCGAGGAGATTAAATTATCCACCACTTTTGTTGACGACCTTGGTGCCGATTCCCTTGATTTATTCCAGATTATTATGGGTATCGAGGAAGAGTTTGACATCGAAATTGCACCTGAAAGCGCAGAGAACATTACCACCGTTGAAGAGGCGGTTGAACTTATAAAGAGTGCATTAAACTAATTTATCATATCAGAATAATTGCTTTGGGAGACTTGATTTGACTGAGTACAATGAAGCCGAATTGCAAAGAAGAATCGGTTATAGTTTTAAGAACCCACAGCTTCTGACTCAAGCGCTGACTCATAGCTCTTATGCCAATGAGCAGCGCATTAACTGTGTTGGCGATTATGAACGTCTTGAATTTTTGGGGGATGCCGTGCTTGAATTAGTGAGCAGTGCATTCCTTTTTAGACAAGAGCCGAAGCTGAGAGAAGGTCAGATGACCAAGCTTCGTTCCACCTATGTGTGTGAACCGGCACTGGCATACTGTGCCAAAGATATTGAATTAAATAAGTTCATCCGACTGGGAAAAGGTGAAGAGAATACCGGCGGAAGGGGACGTGATTCCATTACTTCCGATGTTTGCGAGGCTATTATCGGTGCCATGTATATTGATGGCGGGTTTGAGCCTTGCGAGGAATTTATTCACAGGTTTATTTTATCCGATTTGGAGAATAAAACGCTTTTCTACGATGCCAAGACTATTCTTCAGGAAAAGGTTCAAAAGGAGCTTCACACTTCAGTGAAATACGAGACACTTGGTGAGGAAGGTCCTGAGCACGAGAAGATTTTTACAGTTGAGGCATATATCGGCGATAAGCCGGTATGTCAGGGACAGGGTAAATCCAAAAAGGCTGCGGAACAGCAGGCTGCTTATAAAGCCCTTCTCGAATTAAATAACAAATAGCGGGATATTACAAAATGTATTTAAAAAGTATTGAGGTGCATGGATTCAAATCCTTTGCAAATAAAATAGAGTTTAAATTCCATGATGGCATCACAGCTATTGTAGGACCTAACGGTTCAGGTAAGAGTAACGTTGCCGACGCCGTTCGCTGGGTTCTCGGTGAGCAGCGTATCAAACAGCTCCGTGGTGCTTCCATGCAGGATGTTATTTTCTCCGGAACGGAGACACGTAAGCCCATGGGTTATGCTTATGTGGCAATCACTCTTGATAACTCCGATCATGCACTTGCCATTGACTATGAAGAAGTAACAATAGCAAGAAGGATTTATCGTTCGGGAGAAAGTGAATATCTTATTAACGGTACACTTTGCAGACTTAAAGATGTCAGCGAGCTTTTCTACGATACAGGTATCGGTAAAGAAGGATACTCAATCATCGGACAGGGCCAGATTGATAAGATTCTTAGCGGCAAACCTGAGGAGAGGCGTGAGCTCTTTGATGAGGCTGCAGGTATTGTTAAATTCAAAAGAAGAAAATATGCCGCTCAGAAGAAGCTGGAAGATGAGCAGGCCAATCTTGTTCGTGTAAACGATATCCTTGGAGAACTTGAGAAACAGGTTGGTCCTTTGGAGCGTGCGTCTGAGAAGGCCAAGGTTTACTTAAAGAAGAAGGAAGAACTCAAAAACTATGATGTTAATGTGTTCCTTCTTGAAAACGAAAAGATAACCGAACAGCTTGATTCGGTTGCTGAGAAGTATAAGATTGCTTCCGAGGATCTTGCGGAAACAACTGAAAACTATGACAACATCAAGACTGAGTACGAGCAGATAGAGACAGAACTTGAAACTCTTGATGATGTTATCGAAAAAGGAAGAGCTTCTTTATCAGACACCAACGAGCTTCGCGCTAAACTTGAAAATGAAATTGCTGTTTTAAAAGAGCAGATTAACTCCTTAAAGAGCAGCGAGGGACATTTCCATACAAGAGAAGAGAATGTCGGTGCCGAGATTAAGGAAAGAGAGAAGGAAAAAGAGGCCATCTTAGATGAGAAGAACACTGTAGACGGCCAGGTTCAGCAGCTGAAATCTCAAAGAGACGAGGTTGCTTATGAACTGAATATCCTTCAGAATGAAATCGCTTCTTTAAACGAGCAGATTGAAACCGGGAAAAATACAATTATCGAAGCTTTGAATCAGCGTGCAACCATTAAATCCAAGGTTGGACGTCTTGATACCATGCTCGAGAACGTAAATATCAGAAGAGCTGACTTAAACAGCAGACTTTTGCGTGTGAAATCCGATGAGGAAAAGCACAGCGAAACCATTAAAGAGCTGGAAGCGGAGTTTGAAGCTGTAAATGAAGAACTTAGAGTTTTGAACGAGAATCAGGCCAAAATGGACCTGCGCCTGGGTGAAATCAGAGAAGAGCTTGGAAATGCCGACAACAATTTAAGGCAGAAGCAGGAGCTGTATCATCAGGAGAAATCAAGACTCGAGACTCTTCTTGACATTACTGAGAAATACGAAGGCTACGGTGGCGCTGTTAAGAGCGTCATGGAGCAGAAGGATAACAATAAAGGAATCGTTGGTGTCGTTGCAGATATCATTAAGGTTGATCCCAAATATGAGACTGCCATTGAGACTGCTCTCGGCGGAAATATCCAGAACATCGTTACAGATGATGAAGAAACCGCCAAGAAGATGATTGAATTCCTCAAAAAGAATAAAGCGGGACGTGCTACATTCTTACCCTTAACCAGCATTAAGAATCCCGAGGAATTTAAAGCAAAGGATTCCCTTAAGGAAAAGGGCGTTATCGGCATGGCTGATACCCTTGTTAAAATTGATAAGAAGTACTCGGACGTAGCAAGATCTTTGCTTGGCCGTATTCTTGTTGTAGATAACGTTGACAATGCGGTTAAGATTGCCAGAAAATACAACTATACCATCAGAATGGTAACCATTGAGGGTGAACTTTTAGTACCCGGCGGTGCCATAAGCGGTGGTTCCTTTAAGAATAACAACAATCTTTTAGGCAGAAGGCGTGAGCTGGAAGAGCTTAAGAAGAAGGTTGCAGCCTTAAAGGAAGAGATTGATAACTTTGATTCCAAGATTGAAGAAATCAAGGAAGAGCGTAACAAGTTAAGAGCCGAAAGCGACAAGAATAAGCTCCTTTTGCAGAACAAGTTCATTGAGCAGAACACCAAGAGACTCAATGTCGTTAAGGAGAAGGAGAAACAGGAGGAAACTGCTTCAAGCGTTGATGAACTTAAGGCGGAAGAGGCAGAAATCCTTAAGCAGACCGAGGAAATCAGACAGAGCAAGTTAGAGATTAACCAGGAACTTAAAGAGTCTGAGGAACTTGAAAAGAACGTTGATAAGCAGATAAACGAATTCACGGCGCAGCTTGAGAAGAAGAGACTTGAGGAGACCAATCAGTCAGCCCTTGTTTCTGATTGGGACATGAAGGTTGAGAAGATGGTTCAGTCTCAGGAATTCATGCAAAGCAACGTGGACCGTATCAATGGCGAGATAGAGAAGCTGGTTTCCGAATTGAAGGAGATTACCGACTCCATCGAAGGCAGTGCCATCGAGATCGAAAGTAAGCAGGAGAATATTTCCGAGCTGGAAAAAACCATACTTGCTTCTCATACGTCACAGACCGAGGCAGAGAAGAAACTTAAAGCTGACATTGAGAGAAAAGAAGAACTCAATGCCAAGAATAAGAGCTTCTTTACCAAGCGTGAGGAATTATCTGAGCGCATGAACGCTTTGGATAAGGAAGTATACAGACTTAACTCCCAGAAGGAAAGACTTGAGGAGAATATTTCTACTCAGATTAATTACATGTGGGAAGAGTATGAAATTACCCTTGTAGATGCCAAATCCATGCGTAATGAAGAACTGACCAATCTTTCAGCGATGAAGAAACAGGTCAGCGCCATCAAGGATGAAATAAAGAAGTTAGGTGATGTCAATGTCAATGCCATTGAGGAATACAAGGCTTTGATGGAGAGATATACCTTCTTAAAGACTCAGCATGATGATTTGATTGAGGCTGAGAAAACCCTTGAAGGTATCATTGCAGAGCTTGATACTGCAATGAGAAAACAGTTTAACGAGAAATTTAATGAAATCAATCGAGAATTCGACAAGGTATTCAAAGAGCTGTTTGGAGGCGGTAAGGGTACATTGGAACTTATCGAGGATGAGGATGTTCTTGAAGCAGGCATTCGTGTAATTGCGCAGCCTCCGGGAAAGAAACTTCAGAACATGATGCAGTTATCCGGTGGTGAGAAATCCCTTGCAGCAATTGCCCTTTTGTTCGCAATTCAGAACCTGAAACCTTCGCCCTTCTGTCTTTTGGACGAGATTGAGGCTGCTCTTGACGAATCCAATGTCAGCAGATTTGCGAAGTACCTTCATAAACTTGAAAAGCATACCCAGTTCATAGTTATCACCCACAGACGTGGTACTATGGAATCTGCAGACCGACTCTATGGTATTACAATGCAGGAGAAGGGTATTTCGGCATTGGTAAGTGTTAACCTTATCGATAAGGATTTGGACGATTAGGAGACATTATATTGAGCGAAGAGAAGAGCGGATTTTTTTCCAGATTAAAAAAAGGCTTAAGTAAAACAAGAAATAATATTATCGCAGGTCTTGATGCGGCTTTTTCATCCGACTCATATGTTGATGACGATTTCTTTGAGGAATTGGAAGAGCAGCTAATTATGGGCGATGTGGGAGTCAATGCCACAACGGAAATAATCGATCGCCTAAGAGCTGAGGTTAAGGAAAAGAGCATAAGAGACAGAAGCGTATGTAAGGAACTTCTGATTAAGTCCATCAGAGAACAGATGACGGTTGGAGATACTGCTTATGATTTTGAAAACAAGCAGTCCGTAATTTTGGTTATCGGAGTAAACGGCGTGGGCAAAACCACATCTGTAGGTAAGCTTGCAGGTATATTAAAGGGTAAAGGACGAAAAGTTCTTATCGGTGCCGCTGATACATTCAGAGCCGCTGCGGGAGAACAGCTTAAGGAATGGGCAGACAGAGCAGATTGTCCAATTATCTCAGCTGCGGAAGGTACAGATCCTGCCAGTGTTGTCTTTGATGCAGTCAATGCAGCCAAAGCCAGAAATGTTGATGTGCTTTTGATTGATACGGCCGGAAGACTTCACAATAAGAAGAACCTTATGGAAGAACTTAAGAAAATGAACAGGATAATCGACAGAGAATATCCTGATGCTCACAGAGAGAATCTTATTGTTCTTGACGGAACCACAGGCCAGAATGCTATGATGCAGGCCAAGGAATTCGGAGAGGTAGCCAATCTTACAGGTATAATTCTTACCAAGATGGACGGTACAGCAAAGGGCGGAATTGCAATTGCAATTCAGTCCGAATTGAAAGTGCCCGTTAAGTATATTGGAGTCGGAGAAACAATAGACGACCTTCAGAAATTTGATTCGAATGCGTTCGTAAACGCCTTATTCGATATAGACAATTCAGAGGAGTAGAATATCATGGGGAATGAGAACATGCTGACACTTGAAAAGTTCGAGGAAGCCAGTGAAATCGTCAAAAAAGTAACTCTTGAGACCAAACTTGTTTACAGTGATCACTTTAGCAGACTCACAGGAAACAGAGTTTATCTTAAGCCTGAAAACATGCAGTTTACAGGTGCATATAAGGTTAGAGGTGCCTATTATAAAATCAGCACCTTAAGCGATGCCGAACGAAAGAAAGGTATGATTACAGCTTCAGCAGGAAACCATGCACAGGGCGTTGCTTATGCTGCGTCATGCTTTGGGGCTAAAGCTACAATTGTTATGCCTACCACAACTCCCCTTATCAAAGTCAACAGAACCAAGAGCTATGGAGCGGATGTGGTTTTGTGCGGTGATGTTTATGATGAGGCCTGCGCCAAGGCATATGAACTTGCTGACGAGAAGGGCTATACCTTTATTCATCCTTTCAATGACCTGACTGTTGCCACAGGACAGGGTACCATTGCTATGGAGATTTTTAAGGAATTACCCCTTGTTGACTATATTCTTGTTCCTATAGGAGGAGGCGGACTTGCCACAGGTGTTTCTACCCTGGCAAAGCTTCTCAATCCCAAGATAAAAGTTATCGGCGTAGAGCCTGCCGGTGCAGCCTGCATGAAGGAATCTTTAAAGCAGGGCAAGGTAGTTACACTGCCAAGCGTCAATACAATTGCTGACGGTACTGCAGTTAAGACTCCCGGCGATTTGTTATTCCCATACTTACAGAAGAACCTTGATGAAATCATTACTGTAGATGATGCGGATCTTGTTACAGCTTTCCTTGATATGGTGGAGAATCACAAGATGATTGTAGAAAACTCCGGCCTATTAAGTGTTGCTGCATTGAAGAAACTGAGAGCTAAGGATAAGAGAGTTGTATCAATCTTAAGCGGCGGAAACATGGACGTAATTACCATGTCTTCTGTTGTACAGCAGGGTCTTATTTTCAGAGACAGAATATTTACCGTATCTGTACTTCTTCCGGATAAACCGGGTGAATTATGCAAAGTAGCGGGCGTTGTTGCAGCCGTTAACGGCAATGTTATTAAGCTTGAGCACAACCAGTTTGTTTCCACCAACAGAACAGCTGCCGTTGAACTTAGAATCACCATGGAAGCCTTTGGAACCGACCATAAGATGGAAATCATCAATAAGCTTGAGAAAAACGGTTACAGACCCAAACTTGTACAGACTAATATCTAAAAATGTGTTAGAATAATCTTAACTGTATATACGATTTAAAATACATAAGATTGACGAGGAAGTCTCATGAATTCCAATGAAGAATATTTAGACAATCTACTCAAATCTATGCAGGATAAGGAAAACGAAGCTGCAGCGGCAGACACCACAGCTGATGATGTCGCTGCGATTTTTGATGGTTTAACCGATGAACCGGCGCCTGCAGAGACTGAGGTTGCTCCTCCTACCAGCGAGGAGCTTTCTGCCATGTCTGAATCCGAGATTGCTGATATTCTTTCATCTATGAATAATCCCACCCCTGAAGATAATAATGAGTTATCAGACGAAGCCTTGATGGCAGACGCCATGAAGGATTCTGCCATTGCGGAAATCAATGAACTCTTATATAAGAATGACAATGACGAATATGTAGAGCCGGATCCCGAAGAGCCTGCACCACCCAAGAAGGGTGGCAAGAAGGAGAAGGAGCCCAAGGAGAAGAAGGGCTTATTCAGCCGTTTCGGCCGTAAGAAAGAGGAGCCGGCACCTGTTGTAGAGGAGGAGACTCCCCTCACAATTGAGGAGCCTATTATCGAAGAGGCACCAATTATAGAAGAGGAAGCACCCTTAACTATCGAGGAGCCTATCATTGAGGAAGCTCCCGTTATAGAAGAGGAAGCTCCTATAACTATCGAGGAGCCCATTATAGAAGAGGAAGCGCCTTTAACTATCGAAGAGCCTATAATCGAAGAGGCACCAGTGGTTGAAGAGGAAGCTCCATTAACTATTGAAGAGCCTGTAATTGAAGAAGCACCGGTAGTTGAAGAAGAGATACCGCTTACAATCGAGGAACCCGTAATAGAAGAAACACCTGTAGTTGAAGAAGAGATACCTCTCACCATAGAGGAACCTGTGATAGAAGAAGCGCCTGCGGTTGAGGAAGAAGCCCCTGCTGCTGAGGAGACTCCCGCAGAATCTTCAGGAGAATCTTCAGAAGAATCTTCAGAAGAATCATCAGATGAAGCAACTCTGGAGAGCATGTTTGGCGATTTCTTTATCGAGCCCTCAAGCGAGCAGAAAGAGTATGTTGAAGAGCCTGTTGTCGATTTGGATGATGGGCTTGCTGAGTTACTCTCTATTGCCGGAGTAACTGAAGACGACTTTAAGGGTGAGACTGATGAAAATGCAGCACCTAAGCCTGCTGCAGAGGAACCTGCCGAAGAAGAAACTGCCGAGGAGGAACTCTCACTGGATGATATTACAATAGATGAACCTGCTTCGGAAGAGGCATCCGGAGAAGAAGCCCCTGCAGAGGAAGCCCCTACAGATGATGCACCTGCCGCTGACGGTGGTGTTACTTTGGATTCCGGTCTCTTCGGCGGAATGGATAATTTAGGCCTTGATTTCGGTAATTTAACAGAAGAAAACACTGAATCCAACGAAGCTGGTAATCCTGAGGATTTATTGTTTGAATCCATAGATGAAGTTCAGGAAACAGCTACTCCTGTTTCTGATACTGATGGAATGGAAGACCTTATGGGACTTCTGGGTGAGGCCGGAGAAGAAGCATCATCCGGAGAGTCTGCAGAGGATATTCCTGAGAAGGGAGCAAAGGCTCCCAAGAAAAAGGGCGGCTTCCTAAAGATGATGGAATTCCTCACAGAGTCTGATGACGATGACGAGGAAGAAGAGGGTGGAAAGTTCTCCTTTAAGGATCTTTTCAAAAAGAAAAAGAAAGATGCTGAACCTTCCGGAGAGGAAAATCCTACCGGTGCCGATGCCGAAGGCGCAACAACGGATGAGAATAAAGAAGTAAACCGCCAGCTCGATGCCGAGGAAGAAGACGGTAAGAAGAAAAAGAAGAAGAAAAAACGTAAAAAAGGTGAGCCTGAAGGAGCTGAGGAGTTAGAAGAAAGAGAGCCTCACGAAAGACAGGCAGGCAAAGACGACGAGGAGTCCGAAGAGGGCGGAGACGGCAAAAAGGGCAAAAAGAAAAAGAAAGAAAAGAAGAAAAAAGAGCCCAAACCCGTTGATAACAGACCTTTACCGAAACTTTCAAAGAAGAAGGTCAGAGCAACATTCTTCTTCGCTTTAACGATTCTTGCGGCCATATTAATCTGTGTATTCTTCCTTGGAGACGTAGTTTCCAAACAGAAAGCCAGAAGCGCATTCTATAAAGGCGATTACGAAGAGTGCTACAGAAACTTCTACGGCAAGAAGCTGACTGAAGGCGACGAGAACATGTTTAAGAAGGCTGAACTCCTTCTTTACCTTGAAAGAAATAAAGAGCGCTATTATGAGTACTTGGCCATTGACGATGAATACCACGCTCTGGATTCATTATTGGATGCAGTACTTAACAAAGACGCATTTATGCAAAAAGCTTCACAGTATGGCTTTGATGCAGAAGCAACCAACGCTTACAATGAAATACTTTCCATTCTGGAAACTTCCTATGGACTTTCCGAGGAAGATGCAATGATGATTAATTCCATTGACCAGGATGCCGTATATACACTCTATGTTCACTCCATTGTAGATGGAACAGATTTTGTTATCCCTGATTATTTGCAGGATGGATACTTTGAAGAAAGAGTGAATGCATTAATGAACGGGGAAGAAATAACAGATAATGAGCAGTTCGAAGATAGCGATAATTGATTACGACGCAGGAAATATCAAGAGTGTTGAAAGAGCAGTTGCATATTGTGGCGGTGAAGCAATACTTACCAGGGATCCTAAGGTATTAATGGATTCCCCCAAGGTTATTCTTCCCGGTGTTGGCTCCTTTGGCGACGCCATGGATAAATTGAAGAAGTATGACCTTATTGATACAATCCATGATTATGTAAAAACCGGAAAGCCCTTTTTGGGTATCTGTCTGGGCCTTCAGCTTTTGTTTGATGGAAGTGATGAATCACCCGAGGCAAAAGGCCTTGGACTTTTAGAAGGGTATATTCATAAGATACCTGATAATCTTGGACTTAAAGTTCCTCAGATTGGCTGGAATTCTCTTGACTATCCCAATAAAGGGAGACTGTTTGAGGGTATTCCCGAAGGCAGTTTCGTGTATTTTGTGCATTCATATT
The DNA here is from genome assembly GCA_900103495.1 of Lachnospiraceae bacterium G11. Classification (GTDB taxonomy): domain Bacteria; phylum Bacillota; class Clostridia; order Lachnospirales; family Lachnospiraceae; genus G11. The sequence goes on from FMWZ01000004.1 coordinate 252,579, forward strand.
ATCTGAAGGCAAAAGAACCTTCGATTGTTGTTGCCACAACAGATTACGGCGTATGTGTACACGCTGCTGTTGAGAAGGACAACGTATTTGGATGCCAGTTCCACCCGGAGAAAAGCTCTGATGTGGGACTTAGAATAATTAAGAATTTCCTGGAGTTATAAGATGCACACCAAAAGAATTATTCCCTGCCTTGACATAAAGGATGGAAGAGTTGTCAAAGGGATTAACTTTGTAAATTTAAGAGATGCAGGCGATCCCGCTTCAGTTGCAAAGGCCTATGATACTGCGGGAGCCGACGAACTTGTATTTTTGGATATTACCGCATCTGCCGATGCAAGAGATACGCAGCTTGCCTGGGTCAGAGAAGTAGCAAATCAGGTTTTTATTCCCTTTACTGTGGGTGGCGGAATCAGAACCGTTGATGATTTCAAGATTCTCTTAAGAGAAGGCGCCGATAAAATTTCAATTAACTCAGCTGCAATAATGAATCCGAATCTTATAAGTGAAGCCGCTTATAAATTTGGAAGCCAGTGTGTTGTGGTTGCTATTGACGCCAAAAGAAGAGACGATAATTCCGGATGGAATATCTATAAAAACGGCGGAAGAGTCGACATGGGTATTGATGCCGTAGAATGGGCGATGAAAGCCGTCTCTCTCGGCGCCGGAGAAATCCTTTTAACCAGCATGGACTGTGACGGAACAAAAGCCGGATATGATCTGGAATTAACCAGAATAATAGCAGAGAATGTTAATGTTCCTGTTATCGCCTCCGGTGGTGCCGGAAGCAAACAGGATTTTTATGATGTTTTAACAGATGCAAAAGCAGATGCTGCCCTGGCGGCTTCTCTTTTCCATTTTAAGGAACTTGAAATAAATGAAGTTAAAAGATTCCTCAGAGACAAAGGTGTCTCTGTAAGACTGGGTTAATATAAATGAGCGCGATTGATAACGACTGGCTTCCTGTTCTTGATAAAGAGTTTAAGAAGCCTTACTACAGAGAACTTTATAACTTTGTAAAAAATGAATACAATACCAGGGTGGTTTATCCCCCTGCGGATGAACTTTTCAGTGCGTTTCATTTTACTCCGCTTTCCAAGGTTAAGGTGGTAATTCTTGGACAGGATCCTTACCACGAACCCGGAGAGGCACATGGACTTTGCTTTTCGGTTAAACCGGGTGTTAAGATTCCACCCAGTCTTGTTAATATATACAAGGAATTACATGACGATTTGGGATGCAAAATTCCCAATAACGGTTATCTTGAAAAATGGGCCAGACAGGGAGTTCTTTTACTAAACACAGTTCTGACAGTCAGAGCACATCAGGCATTTTCCCATAAGGAAAAGGGCTGGGAGACATTTACGGATGCCGTAATTGAACAGCTTAACCTGATTGACAGACCTATTGTGTTTATTTTATGGGGTTCTCCGGCACAGAAGAAGTGCAGCATGTTAAATAATCCGAAGCACCTGATTCTTAAGTCGGTTCATCCAAGTCCTCTGTCGGCATACAGGGGATTCTTTGGCAGCAAACCCTTCAGCAAAACCAACGATTTTCTGGTTAAAAACGGGCTTGATCCCATTGATTGGCAAATAGAAGATTTTTGATAAATCCAACTTGTAAATGGATTTAATATATGTTATCATGGACTTCGGTCGTTATCTGACCGCATATAAGCAGGAGTGGCGGAATGGCAGACGCATCAGACTCAAAATCTGACGCTGGTGACAGTGTGTGGGTTCAAGTCCCATCTCCTGCATTAAACCTTCGATAACATGGGTATCGAAGGTTTTTTCTTTATTATCACATGAGGGCGATTCATGACTTGTAAAGAAGCGGAGAAACTGATTCCGGTTTTTATTGAAAATCAACTGAATTACAGAGAACTTGAGAAGTTCCTTGAACATATCAAAACCTGCCCCGCCTGTATGGAGGAGATGTCGGTACAGTTTCTTGTGGCTGAAGGTATGAAGAGACTGGAGGACGGCGGCTCACTGGAACTTGAAGGAGAACTCAAATATCTTTTGGCGGATTCCAAAAGAGCGCTTTCAAGGCACAGACTTTTCTGGCGAATAGGCTTAGGCCTGGAATTTGGTGCAGTTATCGTCATGCTTGTAATGCTGGTTGTATATTTAATCTAATTATTTGAGGGAAAGTATGTCAGAAAGAATTGTTTTAATTGATGGTCATAGTATTTTAAACCGGGCGTTTTATGGCGTCCCGGATTTAACTACAGCCGCTGGACTTCACACAAATGCAGTCTACGGCTTTTTAAATATTCTTTTTAAACTTATGGATGAGGAAAAACCGGAATATCTCATAGTGGCCTTCGATACATCGGCGCCCACATTCAGACACGGTATTTTTAAGGAATATAAGGGCACCAGAAAGCCCATGCCAGAGGAGCTTAGAATGCAGGTTCCTGTTATTAAGGAAGTCCTTGAAGCCATGGGTATTCCCATCTTTTCAAGGGAAGGCCTTGAGGCTGATGATATCCTTGGAACCATTGCCAAAAGAAGCGAGGAAAAGGGCCTTGAAGTTTCCCTGGTTTCCGGTGACAGAGACCTTTTACAGATTGCTTCCGAACATATAAAAATACGAATTCCCAAAACCAAAGGCGGAAAGACTGAGATAGAAGATTATTATGCTTCCGATGTGCTTAACACCTATGGAGTTACTCCCGAAGGTTTTATCGAATTAAAAGCACTTCAGGGAGATACTGCGGATAATATCCCCGGAGTCCCCAAGGTTGGTGAAAAGACCGCCAGAGAACTCATGGTTACATACAAAAGCCTTGACGGAATTTATGAGCATCTGGAAGAAATCACAAAGAATGCCATAAGGGAATCCCTGCGTGAGAACAGAAATCTTGCAGACCTTTCAAAGGTGTTAGCTACCATAAAGACGGATTGCGAAATAGACCTTTCTTTGGATAACGCCAGAACTGAAGGATATTTTAATCCCAAGGCATATGAACTTTTTAAGAAGCTTGAATTTAAGAACATGCTGGGAAGGTTTGAAGGCAATATAAGCGGTGCGAGTGTTGCCGACTTTTCTGAGCATTTTAGAATAGTTACGGATTTTACCGAAGTAGAGGCTGTCTTTGATAAGGCTGCAACTATGCCCTATGTGGGATTTGACTGTCTCTTTGATGGCAAGAACCTTGTTGGTGCTGCTATAGCCTTGTCTGATGAGGAAGCTTATTATGTTCCTGTAGCCGGATTTGTATCAAAGGATTATCTGAGGGACAGATGTAAGGATATTAACAAATCATCCATTATATCAACCTGTGATGTTAAGCATCAGTACAGCCTTTTTGACTCCGGTAAAACCGAATGCTTCTTCGATATCGTCCTTGCGGCATATATAATCAACCCTTTAAAGAATGATTACAGCTACGTGGATGTGGCTTCTGAATATCTTGGCCTGACCATTCCAAACGAAAAGGAATTGTTTGGGAAGGAGGATCCTGCAAAATTATTTGATACCGAGGAAAAGAAGGTATCTGATTATCTTTGTACCAAGGCTTACATTGCTTACAAGGCTTATACAATACTTAAAGACAAGCTTGGGGAACTCGATATGCTGTCTCTTTATGAAGAGATTGAGATGCCTTTAACAGCCGTTTTATACGACATGGAAAAGGAAGGCATTCTGGTTGACAGGGACGCTCTTAAGGCTTATGGAGACGCTTTGGTGGGCCGTATCGATGAGCTTGAAAACAGTATTAAGAATGCTGCAGGTACGGATTTTAATATTAATTCTCCAAAGCAGCTTGGAGAGGTGTTATTTGAAAAGCTGGGGCTTCCCGGTGGAAAGAAAACAAAGAGCGGCTATTCGACTGCCGCTGATGTGCTTGAGAAGCTTGCGGAAGATTACCCCATCGTTGTTGATATACTGGAGTATCGCGGACTTACAAAGCTTAAGTCCACCTATGCTGATGGCCTGGCAAACTATATTGAAGAAGACAACAGAATTCATACGAATTTTAACCAGACAATAACAGCTACAGGAAGAATCAGTTCCACAGAACCAAATCTTCAAAACATACCCATGAGAACAGAAATGGGCAGAAGAATCAGAAAAGTTTTTATTCCTAAGAAAAATTGTGTTTTCGTGGATGCGGATTATTCTCAGATAGAACTTAGAATCCTTGCGCATATGTCCGGAGACAAAAACCTGATTGAGGCATATAACAAGGCCGAGGATATTCATGCAATTACTGCGTCTGAAGTGTTCCATACTCCTTTAAATGAGGTTACTCCGCTTCAGAGGCGAAACGCCAAAGCCGTTAACTTTGGTATCGTTTACGGAATCAGTTCCTTTGGCTTAAGTCAGGGACTTTCTATTTCCAGAAAAGAAGCGAAGGAATATATAGATCAGTACTTTAAGTCATATCCCGGAGTAAAGGCTTTCCTTGACACAGCTGTTTCCTTTGCAAAAGATAAGGGATACTCAAAGACATTATTCAAGAGAAGACGTCCAATTCCCGAACTGTCATCTTCGAATTTTATGCAGCGATCCTTCGGCGAGAGAGTTGCAATGAATGCGCCTATTCAGGGAACGGCAGCCGATATTATGAAGATAGCCATGATCAGAGTGGCTAAGAGACTAAAGGATGATAATCTTGATTCAAAGGTCATTCTTCAGGTACACGATGAACTTTTGATTGAAGCTCCAAAGGATGAGGCTTCAAAGGTGGTATCCATACTGAGAGAAGAGATGGGAAAAGCAGCCGACCTGGCTGTTGCATTGGAAGTTGATGTTCATACCGGAGATGACTGGTTTGAAGCAAAATAGGAGAAATTCATGAAACTTATCGGAATAACCGGAGGTGTTGGAGCCGGAAAGTCTGAGATAATTTCATATCTGGATAGCAAATACAACTGTAGAATTGAGTATGCAGACAAGGTTGCCCATATGCTGGAAGAGCCGGGGCAGGTTTGCTTTGATAAGCTTGTGAGTCTTTTGGGAACCGGAATTTTAAAGGATGGTAAGATTGATAAAGCTTCAATGGCAAACGCCATGTTTAAGGATGATACCCTTGTGGACAAGGTAAACGATATCGTCCATCCAGCTGTAAAAGACTATTTTCTCAGGGAAATAAAGGCAGAGAGAAAGAAGAAAAAAATTGATTACTTCTTTATTGAAGCCGCCTTGCTTATTGAGTGCGGGTATGAGAAAATAGTTGATGAGTTATGGTATGTTTATGCATCGGAAGAAACCAGACGGAAACGTCTGAAAGCAAGCAGAGGTTATTCCGATGAGAAGATAGACGCGATTCTTTCAAATCAGCTGTCGGAGGATGAATTCAGGAAAGCATGCGCTTTCGTAATAAACAATGACGCTGATATTGAAGATGCCTATAGACAGATTGACAGTAAGCTTGGGGGTTTTTAAATGGATACCTACACAACTTTAAGAGACAGACTTGTATTTGGACTTGATATCGGAACAAGAAGCATTGTCGGTACAGTGGGATACAAAGAGGGCGATAAGTTTGTGGTTGTTGCCCAAAGAAGTGTTGAACATCAGACAAGAGCCATGCTTGATGGTCAGATTCATGACGTTGCCAGAGTCGGAAATACAATTTTAATAGTCAAATCCATGCTTGAAAGTGTACTTGGATTTGAGCTTAAAGATGTTTGTATAGCGGCTGCGGGTCGTGTCCTTAAGACTGTGGACACTCATGTTGAACATGAATTTGAGGAAGAAAAGGTTGTGGAACCTGAAGATGTTATGAGCCTTGTATCCAAGGGCGTTGAGCAGTCCTACGATGACTTTAACAAGGAATACGAGGAGCTTAACAAAGAACGTTTTTATTGTGTTGGATACTCGGTTGTAAGGTATTTCCTCAACGGAAATCAGATAACCAATCTTTTGGATCATAAGGCCAAAACCATATCCACCGATCTTATTGCCACATTCCTTCCCGATGATGTTGTGGATGGACTTTACAGAGCTGTAGAAATTGCAGGCTTAAATGTTGTTAATCTTACACTGGAGCCTATAGCTGCCATGCAGGTGGCTATTCCTGAGAAATTCAGGATGCTGAATCTTGCCCTTGTTGACGTTGGCGCAGGTACATCCGATATTTCCATTACCCGAGCCGGAAGTATTGTTTCTTATGGCATGATTCCTCAGGCCGGAGATGCAATGACCGAGCTAATTATGCAGAGCTGCCTTACTGATTTTGATACAGCCGAGCAGATTAAGAGAGATATCGGTAAGGGCGATAATATTACATACATTGATATTATGGGGCTTAAACAGACCATAAAGAAAGCGGAAGCATTAAAGATGGCGATGCCTGCCATGGAACAGGAAACCGATGCTATCTGCGAGTGCATTAAGAAGTTAAACGGAAATAAACCCGTCAGCGCTGTATTTATTGTCGGTGGCGGCGGAAAGATAGAAGGCTACGATAAACTGATTGCCAAGAAACTTGGTATTGCTGCAGAACGTGTTGCGGTAAGAGGCGAAGATGTAATGGGAGATATCAGTTTCCTTGAGGACAATGTCAAGAAGGATTCACTTCTTGTTACTCCCATTGGAATCTGTCTTTCATTCTATGCCCAGAGCAATAACTTTATCTTTGTTAACTTCAACAAAGAGAGAATCAAAATATATGACAACTCCAAACTTACCGTTGTTGATGCAGCCATTCAGGCGGCATTTCCTAATGACGGTTTGTTCCCGAAGAGAGGTCGTGAACTTAAGTTTACTGTAAACGGCAAGCCCAGAATTGTCAGAGGACTTCCCGGTGAAGCTGCTGTTATTACCGTCAATGGACAGGATGCAGATATTCATACGCCTATTCACTCAAATGACGTTGTAATAGTTACCGAGTCCACAGCCGGCGAGCCTGCTAAGCAGAGACTTGATGAACTTCCTGAGTTTAAAGATACATTAAAGCTTCTGGTTGATGAGAAAGAGATTAAGATTCCCAGATATGCATCTGTAAACAAGGAATTAAAGACCGGTTCCTATGAGATTCAGACAGGGGATGATATAGAGTTCCTTGACTATTGCACAGTTGCGCAGCTTTTGGAATTCATGGATCTTACATTAGATTACAAAACACGTGTTATCGTCAATAATAAAGTTGCTCATGATGATACCAAGATCTATGAAAACTTCTCTGTAGAGTTTGTTTCCGGCGTCAATGACGGAAGAGATTATCATGGAAATGATTATTCCGATTACGAAGATGATGGTGAGATTTATGAAGAATCTTCGGAAACGGAAAATGAATCAAATGACCAAAATGAAGAGCAGAGCAATCAAAATGAAGGAAAACCTGCAAAATCCGCCAACACTTTGACCGTAATAGTCAATAAAAATCCTATAACCCTCAAGGGTAAACAGAATTATGTCTTTGTAGACATATTTGAATATATAAATTTTGACACTTCCAGTATGAAAGGCGAGGGCCTTGTAACAACATTAAATGGCGAAAATGCCGAATATATGGCACCTCTTAAAGATGGTGACGTTATTGAAGTATATTGGAAGATGTAGTTTTAAGGAGGCTTTATGCGTGTTTGCAGCATAGCCAGCGGAAGTAGCGGTAATTGTATTTATGTGGGTTCCGATACAACCCATGTTCTTGTTGATGTAGGTGTTAGTTGTAAAAGGACAGAGCAAGGCCTAAACAGTCTTGATTTGTCAATGACAGATATAGATGCGATTTTAATAACTCATGAACATGCGGATCATATAGGCGGACTTGGTGTAATCAGCAGGAAATACGGTATTCCCATATACGCAACAGGCGGTACAATTGAAGCCTTATGGGAAGCAAGAAATCTTGGGGAGGTGGATTCCTCCCTTTTTAATGAAATAACTCCTGATATGCCATTTACCGTAAAGGATTTGAAAATGTATCCTATTAAGATTTCCCATGATGCGGCAGAACCTGTGGGGTACAAGATCAATTACGGTAAAACAAACTTTGGAATTGTAACAGACCTTGGATTTTATAACGATTATATAGTAGAATACCTTAAGGGCGTTGATGGGGTTTTGCTTGAAGCTAATCACGACGTGAACATGCTACAGGTTGGACCATATCCCTATTACCTCAAACAGCGTATTCTCTCGGATAAGGGTCACTTATCCAATGAAAACTGCGGGCGTCTTTTAAGCAGGATACTTCATGATGATATGAAGCAAATTGTTTTGGGCCATTTAAGCCATGAGAACAATTTACCTGAACTTGCATACGAGACGGTAAGGGTTGAGGTTACGCTCGGAGATAATCCGTATAAAGCGGATGATTTCCCAATAATGGTTGCTAAGAGGGGCGAACCCTCACCGGTGATAAATCTATAAATTTTTAAGGGGCAGATTATGAAGAAAATTATTATTACAGTTGTGGGCAAAGATACAGTTGGTATCATAGCTAAAGTATGTGCTTACCTTGCAGAGAGAAAGATCAACATTCTTGATATTTCCCAGACTATTGTTTCGGGATACTTTAACATGATGATGATTGTTGATATGACGGCATCTGATGTTCATTTCAGCGAAATGTGCGATGAGCTTGATAAAGTCGGAGAAGAGATGGGTGTGTCCATCAAGTGTCAGAAGGAAGAAATATTTGATATGATGCATCGTATCTGATGCAAGAGGAGAGAAGAAATAGATGATTAATCAGCGCGAAGTTCTTGAGACCAACGCCATGATTGAAAAGGAGAACCTTGATGTCCGTACAATAACAATGGGTATCAGCCTCCTTGACTGCATTGATGGCGATTTAAATAAGTTAAACGATAATATCTACAAGAAGATATATGATTCTGCCAAGGACCTTGTTTCTGTGGGCGACTATATTGCCAAGGAATACGGAGTTCCCATTGTAAATAAGAGAATTTCTGTTACACCTATAGGACTGGTTGGCGGTGCTGCCTGCAAGACACCCTCTGATTTTGCCACAATAGCAAGAACCCTTGACAAGGTTGCAAAGGATATCGGAGTTAACATTATCGGCGGTTATTCAGCACTTGTTTCAAAAGGAATGACGAAAGCTGATGAACTGCTTATCAGATCCATTCCTGAAGCATTGTCAACCACCGAGTGTGTCTGCAGTTCAGTTAATGTTGGTTCCACCAAGACCGGTATCAATATGGATGCGGTTAAACTCATGGGTGAAATCATTAAAGAGACTGCTTTGGCTACAAAGGAAAATGATTCAATTGGTTGTTCAAAGCTTGTAGTTCTTTGTAATGCGCCTGATGATAATCCTTTTATGGCCGGCGCATTTCACGGCGTTACAGAGGCAGACAGGATAATTAATGTTGGAGTAAGCGGCCCCGGTGTTGTAAAGACAGCACTTGAGAAAGTACGCGGAGAGGACTTCGAGACTCTCTGTGAAACTATCAAAAAGACTGCGTTCAAGGTTACAAGAGTAGGTCAGCTGGTTGCCAAGGAGGCTTCAAAGAGACTTGGCGTTCCCTTTGGTATTGTAGATCTTTCTTTGGCTCCCACACCTGCAGTTGGAGATTCCGTTGCCGACATATTATGTGAGATTGGTCTTGAAAGAGCGGGCGCACCCGGTACAACTGCAGCTTTGGCTCTTTTAAACGATCAGGTTAAAAAGGGCGGAGTTATGGCTTCGTCATATGTAGGTGGCTTAAGCGGTGCATTTATTCCCGTAAGTGAAGATCAGGGTATGATTGATTCGGTAAAGGACGGAGCTTTGACCCTTGAGAAACTGGAAGCCATGACCTGCGTTTGCTCAGTTGGACTTGATATGATTGCTATCCCGGGAGATACCAAGGATACTACAATATCCGGAATCATAGCAGATGAAATGGCTATCGGAATGGTAAATCAGAAGACAACTGCCGTAAGAATTATTCCTGTTATAGGAAAGGGAGTTGGAGAGCAGGCTGTATTTGGAGGATTGTTTGGATATGCACCCATAATGCCTGTAAACACATTCTCATGCGATGCATTCATAAACAGAGGCGGAAGAATTCCCGCCCCTATTCACAGCTTTAAGAACTGATATCAGATTTTAAGTACGGGTGTGGCGAAGTCAGGTTTGACTGTCACCCCGTATTTTTTTTGTAATTTAGAGTTGTAAATCTTTGAAGAAATTAAATCGATATTTAATAAATTAAGACCTTCCACATCTTCCAATGACTTAAAGTCTTCTGCAGTGTATATTACCTTGGACTTTGAAGCGGCTTTAATTTCTTTTAACAGAGCTTCACTGCCTTTTCTGAAGCCAAGAACATGAACATAGGGTAAGGGCTTTTTTGAAGATGGAATTATGTAGGAATTCTTCCGTATATTTAACAATATGTGCAAAAAGGCTCTTGCCACATGGGAGTAGGTGAGATTTCTGGTTTTTACCAGCTCAATAAACTGCTCATAACTTTCGTATTCTGAAAGGAGATTGGAGATTCTGTCTGACAGGGATCTGTCGATTCCCAGATAATCTTCATATCCATCAACAGAACAGGTTATAAGCTTGTATTTTAACTCATCACTGAAGTCGTTTACAAACAGGGGCCCCAGTTTGCCATATGATTCCATGAGAAGGTCTCTGGTTTCCTTTGGTATTTCGTTAAGACAGCAGTCAAAACCGTCATCCTCTATTGATTTTCTGATAGCGGAGGCGGAAGAATAGTTTGATGAATCCTGCGGCACGAGACTTTCTGAAGAGTAATCACCCAGTCTTGTGATTCCAAAGGGCTTGACATTACTTCCTATTTGAAATATGGCGTTTATGTATTCAATGCCAAGAATATTGTTTGGCGTAAGTACATTTTCGTCTCCGATTATTTCACTTAGGGCTCCGGCGTAGCTTTTCCCGGACTTGAAATATGAATTCATGGTGTCTTTGGCATTATCCTTGGCGTTACGGATTTTGGATGCACATACTTCAAGTTCTTCGGTATATTTTGATTCCATTCCAAAACATATGTTATCAATACATCCCAGAGCGTCGAAAACCCCTACACTTCCCATAGCGTATCCTTCGGCTGAAGATGTGGCATAAACCGCCGGTATTTCAACCACCATATCTGCTCCGGCAAGAAGGGCCATTTGGGCACGGGTCATTTTGTTAAGAAAAGCGGGAGTTCCACGTTGACAAAAGTCGCCGCTTAAGGCTACTATTATATAATCTGCACCAAGGGCTTGTCTTGCCGTGGTCAGATGATATTTATGCCCTTCGTGAAGGGGATTATACTCTGCAGCAATACCTGTAATTTTCATATAGTCATTTTACCTCGGTAAAGTTTTGTACTTCGAAAGATACAATAAATAAGCGCTTTTCCGCTTGTTGCGTAATTTTGTATCTAGTATAATATATCTAACTTGAAAAAAGAAGTCATTTGAACTTGGGAGGAATTATAATGGCATATATTGATAAGATTAAGGAAAGAGCAAAACAGAATAAAAAGACTATTGTTCTGCCTGAAAGTAATGATGAACGTACATTGCTTGCCGCTGCGGCAATAATGAGAGAAGATATTGCCAATCTTATTTTGATTGGTAACCCTGATGAAATCAAAAAGAACGAAGAGAAGCTTCGTATCGATTTGGGCGGGGTTAAGAAGGTTGACAATAAGAATTTCGATAAAATTGAAGAATATGCAAATATTCTTTATGAGGCTAGAAAGCATAAAGGAATGACCCTGGAGGCCGCAAGAGAAATCCTTGAAAAGGATGAGATGATGTTTGCGGTTGTTATGGTTAAAGCGGATGATGCAGACGGAATGGTTGCAGGCGCATGTCACCCTACAGCAGATACATTGCGTCCTTCACTTCAGGTGCTTAGAACCGCTCCCGGAGTTAAGCTTGTAAGCGGATTCTTTATTGTTGATTGCCCTAATAAACATATCGGACATGATGGTACATTCCTCTTTGCAGATTGCGGTCTTAACCAGGATCCCAATGCTGAAGAGCTTGCTGCCATTGCCGACTCAAGTAATACAAGTTTCAAAAATCTTATAGGAGACGATCCGAGGATCGCAATGCTTTCCCATTCTACAAAGGGTTCAGCAAAGCATCCTTTGGTAGATAAAATGGTGGAGGCAACAAGGATTGCCCACGAACAGTATCCTTACCTCGTTCTTGACGGAGAGTTACAGCTTGACGCCGCACTGGTTCCTTCGGTAGCAGCATCAAAAGCTCCCGGAAGTGAGATTGCAGGTACTGCCAACATCCTTGTTTTCCCTAATTTGGATGCCGGTAATATCGGTTACAAAATAGCACAAAGAATAGGCGGAGCAGATGCATACGGTCCCATGCTTCAGGGAATTGCAAAGCCCGTCAATGACTTATCAAGAGGATGCTCTTGGGAAGATATCGTAGGAGTTGTAGCTTTAACCGCTGTGCAGGCCCAAATCACCAAATAAAGGATATTTGATGAAAAGATTCAGCTTGCTCATATCAGCACTAATTTTAATATTGTTCGTTTGTGTTATGGAACTTGCGTTGTTCAATAAATACAAACCGAAACCGTCCGATATCACATGGGAGAATGTGGATGTTGAAGATACGGAAAGTGTAAGAAGTACCTTCAAGGCATTCGATCCCGTAATGGACTATACAGATTACGCCCCCGAATTATCCATTTCAACAGTCGAATCGTTGAAGAGATCTTCGAGGGCTGTAAGTTTGCCCGAAGGCAGCGAAAGCAGTTTTGCAACTTCTGTAAGCTGTACCATTGACGGAGTGCTGGGATACGTTAAATTCAATTACGACCTTCCCGGAATCCCTGAGTCTGATGATGACAAATACTATTTGTTTGAACTGGCCACATACGAGAATTCCCATAACGATTCTTATATCGCCAGCGTCAGTAAGAGGGAGAGAGGCTGCTTTATCTTTTCCTATTATAAGGACAGACTTTTTGACAAGTATGTAATGGCCGTTAAGAAGAACGGAGCCTTCGTTGATATCTGTAGGGGTCAGTATATTACAAATCCCGAGGCAGTTGCTTCATATACTTACGAGTATCCCACACCTTCATCAAAGAAGGGCCTTATTATCGATAACTTTAAGGTAAACAATGGCTCCCTTAAGGATTTGGGTGTTAAACAGGCTGCTTATAATATTCCTTTAGGCTTCCTTATGGGACCTACCACATCCGGCAACTATGGAACCATAGCTTTTAACTATAACGGCAAGACATATTCTTTTAACGGTCAAAGGGTTGCAGAGTTCGATATTGTATTTAAAGCCCTGACCAATCAGGGTATTGTTACTACAGCTGTTATTTTAAATGACAGAGGCCCTTACTCCGAGAGAATACATCCGAATGCAGTTAACGGCAGCGCGCCTTACTACATGTTTAATGCAACGGATGAGAATGGATGTCAGGCGCTGGAAGCTGCAGCAACCTTCCTGGCACAGCGTTATTCCGGAACGGAGCACGGTCAGATTGTAAACTGGGTAATTGCCAACGAGATTAACGCCAGAAAAGACTGGAACTATATGGATTACACTGATGTAACCACATATTCCGAAGAGTATGCCAAGGGTTACAGGCTTTTCTACAATGTCATCAAGAGTGTAAATGCCAATGCAAGAATCTATACCTGTCTTGATCAGGTGTGGAACAGAAACTTAAAGAGCACCGACGGATATGATGCAAGGGATGTACTGGATGCCTTCAATAATTCGATTGTTACTCACGGAAACATTGATTACGGCGTAGCCTATCATCCCTATCCTGTACCTCTTACCTGGCCTAAATTCTGGGATATGCCATCCAATTACAGGGCCATGAATCTGGTTCAGAATAATGTGGACACACCCTTTATAACGATACAGAATATTCACATCTTGACTGACTATTTAAGCCAGGGGGCATTTCTTAATCCAAAGGGAGAGGTCAGAAGTGTACTGCTAAATGAGATAGGCTTCGGATCGGATCATGGTGAGACCCTTCAGGCTGCATGTTTTGCGTACGCTTATTACATAGCCGCAGCAAACCAGCATATAGACGGCTTCATATTAAATAAGCAGACGGACCATCCTGTCGAGATGGCTCAGGGCCTTTCCTTCGGACTTGATTATTCCGGAGGAGGTCATAAATACATATATAATGTATATAAGAATATTGATACCGCATCCGGTTATGAGGTGACAGCTTTCGCCAAGGATATAATAGGCATTTCTGACTGGAGTGAAGTCATCACAAATCATTGATTTTTTGCGCTAAAAATAGGTTGACAAAACATTTTGGTCTATGTATAATCAGTTAAGTGTGAACAGGAGACGACTATGTTATTTGATTTGTCAGATGTTCTGACAACCGAAGGAAAAGTCATTAATATTGACGTTAATCCGGTGGTTGACACGATTTCTTATCAAGGCAATGCTTATGTTAAGAAACAGGCGAACCCCTTTAAACTCATTGCAACCAATATAGGAGGCGATAAGGTATTACTTGAAGGGGATGCGGAGTTCCTTCTTGAAGGTGAGTGTGACAGATGTTTATCTGAAACACAGTTTACGGTTTCATTTCACATTGAACGTGAGATAGAGGATTGTAAGGGAGCCGAGAGAAGTTCAGACGATGAGAATGTCGATGTTCTTAACGGTAATTTACTTGATACAGAAACATTAATTAACAATGAGATTTTTATGAATCTGCCTGATAAGGTTTTATGTAAGCCTGACTGCAAGGGACTTTGTCCTAAATGCGGGGCTAACCTGAATGAGAGAGATTGCGGATGTGATACTTTTGTTCCTGATCCTCGTATGGCAGCAATAAAAGATATCTTCAACGCGAAAAGGGAGGTGTAACGATGTCTATTTGTCCCAAGAACAAATCCTCAAAATCTCACAGAGATAAAAGAAGAGCAAACTGGAAGATGACTGCTCCTACATTGGTTAAGTGCAGCAAGTGTGGCGCATTAATGATGCCTCACAGAGTTTGCAAGGCATGCGGTTCTTACAATAAGAAAGAAATCATCTCAGTTGAGAACTAATAATGTTTATGAATTTGAGCCTTCCCATTGGGAAGGCTCATTTTACTTGATTAAAGTATTTCTATACTCTATAATTAGTATGATTATACTCACTAAGGAGGAATATCCAAATGAAAAATTGTCCTAATTGTAATGCTCAGCTTCCTGATGATGCGGTATTCTGCACATCTTGCGGAACAAGCTTAAACGGCCCTTCACCTGCAGGAAACCAGCAGAATGCAAACCCTAACTTCCAGCAGGGTAATTACCAGTATCAGCAGGCTCCTTACATTCAGCCCTGGGATCATACCGCTGAGTTTGATGCCAAGGATGTTTCTGACAATAAAGTGCTGGCTATGCTTCTTTACCTTGTTGGTGGATTTGCTATTATATATGCGCTTTTGGGAGGCCAGAAATCCGAATACCTTATGTTCCACGTGAGACAGAACCTTAAGTTCCTTGTATGTGAAACATTACTTCTTATTGTAGGCGCACTTCTTTGCTGGACCATTATTGTTCCCATTGCTGCAGGAATCTGTATTCTTATTCTTGCTGTAGTAAAGATTATCTGCTTCTTCCAGATTTGCTCCAACAAGTCTGTAGAGCCTGCAATTATCCGTTCACTTACTTTCCTTAAGTAATTAAATGGATTGATTACAAAGTTAACTGCTCGAACGTAAAAGTTCGGGCAGCTTTTTTGTGCATTTTTTTGCCTCAAACATACTTTATAAGTCATTGACGTTGTATGTAATAAGTTTTATACTACTAGATGTGGGGAAAAATGTGATTGGAATAACAATATGTTGCGGAATCGTAACATATGTTACAGAATTGTTCTGTAATTTGTGAAATGATTGAAATATAGCCGATCAGGTGTATTGGGAGGAATAAAAAAGTGCAGGATAAGAAGGATATCGATTTGACTAATTACGGTGAAAAATTCAAACCCAACTTGGATGTAAAAGTTGTAAAGAAGGACGGCAGCCTTGAGAACTTTAATGTTCAGAAGGTAATTGATGCCGTTGGGAAGAGTGCTTACAGAGCCCTTACAAAGTTTACCTCGGAAGAGAAAGAATCAATTTGCAAATATGTAATTGAGAAAGTTAACGAGATGGATCAGGAAGAGATTCCCATCCCCGTTATGCATAACATAGTTGAGAGTGCTCTCGAGAAGGTTAAACCAATTGTGGCCAAGAGCTACAGAGATTATCGTAACTACAAGCAGGATTTCGTAAGAATGCTTGATGACGTCTATAAGAAGAGTCAGTCTATCATGTATATTGGTGACAAGGAGAATGCAAATACAGATTCTGCCCTTGTATCTACCAAGAGAAGTCTCATTTTTAACCAGTTAAATAAAGAACTCTACCAGAAATTCTTCATGACCACAGAGGAAATTCAGGCGTGCCGTGACGGCTACATTTATGTACACGATATGTCCGCAAGAAGAGATACCATGAACTGTTGTCTTTTCGATGTGGAACATGTGTTATCCGGTGGATTTGAGATGGGTAACATCTGGTACAACGAGCCTAAGTCTTTGGATGTTGCTTTCGATGTAATCGGAGATATCGTCCTTTCTGCAGCAAGTCAGCAGTATGGTGGATTTACTGTTCCTTCTGTTGATTTGATACTTGAACCCTACGCTGAGAAATCCTATGCGAAATATATAGAGAAGTACAGAAGACTTGGAATAGATGATGATGTGGCCGAGCAGGAAGCATATAAGGATGTTGTAAGAGAGTTTGAACAGGGCTTCCAGGGCTGGGAGTACAAGTTTAATACCGTGGCATCCAGCCGTGGAGATTATCCTTTCATTACTGTTACCGCAGGTACAGGAACCGGAAGATTTGCAAAGCTTGCAACGATTTCCATGTTAAATGTCAGAAGAAGAGGACAGGGTAAGGCAGATCATAAGAAGCCTGTGCTTTTCCCTAAGATTGTATTCTTATACGATGAGAATTTACATGGCCCCGGTAAACCTCTCGAGGATGTATTTGAAGCCGGAGTAAGATGTTCAGCCAAGACCATGTATCCTGACTGGCTGTCTCTTACCGGAAAGGGATATGTGGCCGGAATTTATAAACAGTACGGGAAGATTATATCCCCCATGGGATGCAGAGCATTCCTTTCACCCTGGTATGAGAGGGGCGGAATGCATCCTGCAGATGATAAGGATGAGCCTATCTTTGTGGGCAGATTCAATATAGGTGCGGTTTCACTTCACCTTCCCATGATTCTTGCTAAGGCAAGAAAGGAGTCTAAGGACTTCTATGAGGTTCTCGATTATTATCTTGAATTAATCAGACAGCTTCATATAAGAACTTACGCTTACCTTGGTGAGCTTCGCGCGTCCACCAACCCTCTTGCATACTGTGAGGGAGGCTTCTACGGAGGACATTTGGGCCTCCATGATAAGATTAAGCCCCTTCTTAAATCGGCAACTGCTTCATTCGGAATTACTGCTCTCAATGAATTGCAGGAGTTATACAACGGTAAGTCCCTTGTAGAAGATGGAGCTTTTGCTGTGGAAGTTCTTGAGCATATCAATAACAAGATTGCTCAGTTTAAGGAAGAAGACGGCAATCTGTATGCTATCTACGGTACACCTGCCGAGAATCTTTGCGGACTTCAGATTAAGCAGTTCAGAAAGAAATATGGAATTATCGAAGGCGTTTCGGACAGAGAATATGTAAGTAATTCATTCCATTGTCATGTTGCCGAGGATATAACACCTATTCAGAAACAGGATTTGGAGAACAGATTCTGGGATCTTTCAAACGGCGGCAAGATTCAATATGTAAAGTATCCTATTGACTATAACATTGATGCGGTCAAAACTCTCATTCACAGAGCGATGGATATGGGATTCTATGAGGGAGTCAATCTTTCCCTTGCATACTGTGACGATTGCGGACATGAAGAACTTGAGATGGATGTCTGCCCCGTTTGCGGAAGCAGAAACCTCACCAAGATTGACAGAATGAACGGATATTTAAGTTATTCCAGAGTTCATGGTGATACCAGACTCAATGATGCCAAGATGGCCGAAATTGCCGAGAGGAAGTCGATGTAAAATGCGATACCATAATATAACCAAGGACGACATGCGCAACGGCGATGGCTTAAGAGTTGTACTTTGGCTTGCGGGCTGTTCCCATTGTTGCAAGGGTTGTCAGAATCCAATTACCTGGGATGCCAACGACGGTATTCTTTTTGACGAAAGCGCCAAGCAGGAGATTTTTGATCAGCTTTCCAAACCATATATTTCAGGAATTACTTTTTCCGGAGGAGATCCCATGTATTGTTCCAATAAGGAAGAAGTCGGGAAGCTGATGGTTGAAATCAAGGAGAAGTTCCCTGACAAAACCATATGGGTATATACGGGAGATATGTGGGAGTCCTGTGTGAATTATCCCTATATTGAATATATTGATGTTCTTGTTGACGGTGAATTCATCCTGGAGCAAAGGGACGTAAAGCTCCTTTGGAAGGGCAGCAAGAATCAGCGCGTAATAGATGTCAAAGAAAGTTTAAAGAATAAGGACAAAGCACCGGTTCTTCACTGCGGCGATTATTATGCTGAAACATATACGCCTTTAAAAGAACCAGACTGCTGTTAATAAGGATTAATATGAACAGAATAGCCAAGTTTATGAAGGTGAGCAAAGATTTGTTTATCGATGCCATTACCGATGATTTTAAGGATATAAGCTGGGAAGAAGCAGCCGTAATATATGAAGACATTATTCTTCCCGTAAGGGGTACTGCAGGAAGTGCCGGTTATGATTTTAAAATGCCGGTTTCTCTGACCCTGAAACCCGGAGAAACCGCCAAAATTCCTACGGGAATCAGAGCCAGAATGGAAAACGGCTGGGTACTTATGGTATTCCCAAGAAGCGGTTTAGGATTTAAATACAGGTTACAGCTTAACAATACTGTCGGAATTATTGACAGTGATTATTTTAACTCAGACAATGAGGGTCACATCTTTATCAAGATGACCAACGATTCCAATGAAGGAAAGACCATTGAACTTAAAAAGGGCGATGGCTTTGCTCAGGGTATATTTGTTCCCTTCGGCCTTACTGAGGATGATGATTGTACCGCAGACAGAAACGGTGGTTTTGGAAGCACCGGAGCTTAAATATATGTAGTTTTCATTACTACTTTATGCGTTTGCGATTATTGACACACCTGCCATTCAATGCTACAATGAAACCCGTATTCAGTTTAAAATGACGGAGGAGTAGCAATGTTTCAGATTATTACAGATTCGACCACAGATTTACCCGAATCATATTTTAAAGAACATAATATTAAGGTTGTAAACCTTAAATGTATTATTGACGGTGTGCAGTACGGTGTTGACAAGTTCCTTTCTTCCGATGAGTTTTATTCACTTATCAGAGGCGGAAAGATGCCTACCACTTCACAGGTTAATCCCGATGAGGCTTATAAGGCTATCGAGGAAGTGCTTGAAAAGGGTAACGAAATCCTTATTGTGGCTTTCTCTTCCGGACTAAGCGGAACATATAACAGTTTCAGACTCGCTGCGGAGGAAATCAAGGCAGATTATCCCGATGCTGATATTCTTGTTGTGGACACCCTTGCAGCTTCTCTTGGAGAAGGACTTCTCCTTGACTATGCAATAAGAATGAGAGATGCAGGCAAGAGCATGAGAGAAACCAGAGACTGGCTTGAGGCTCATAAGAATAATCTGGTTCACATGTTTACGGTTGATGATCTTAACCATCTCTACAGAGGCGGAAGAGTTTCCAAGACAGTGGCAATCATTGGTACTATTGCAGGTATCAAGCCTGTTCTTCACGTAGATTACGAAGGCCATCTTATTCCTTTAAGAAATGTAAGAGGACGTAAGAAATCTCTTACGGCTCTGGTTGATGATATGGAAGCCAAGATGGGCAGCTTTAAGGATAAGAATGATGTTGTATTCATCAGCCACGGCGACTGCTATGATGACGCCAAATTTGTAGCTGATGAAATTGAGAAGAGATTCGGAAAGAAGGAGTTCTTATTTAATGCCCTCGGACCTGTTATCGGTTCTCATGCAGGCCCCGGAACTGTTGCTTTATTCTTCCTTGGAGATGAAAAATAATTTCGAAATGTATGTTAAGCGGTGGTGTAAACCACCGCTTTTTGTTGTATAATAGGCATTGCGTTAGTGTTTAACAGGAGGTAATTGTAATGAATAAAGAATGGAGTTTGGATGTTTTATATAAAGGTTTAGATGATCCGAAGTACAAAGAAGACGTTAAGAAGTTTGAGGGAATGGCTGATTTTCTCAAAAATGAGTATGAAAATGCTCTTAAACTTGATGATGTCAATAAGGTTAAGACCTTACTTCTTGCTGAGGAGGAATACGTAGGACTCGCATATAAGCTTTTTGCCTTTACCATGCTTTATCTTGCAACAAACGGTGATGATGGTGATGCAATGGCTTCAAGAGACAAGCTTTCAAGAATAGACTCCGGCTGTACGGGAATCGATACCGTTATCAGAAAAGAACTTGGAAGAATCACAAATCTTACGGCTCTTTGCGAGAAGGATTCCCTTATTAATGAGTACAGATTCCTGCTTGAAGAGAATATTGAGAAATGCAAGCATATGTTAAGCGATGCCGAGGAAGAAATGATTTCGGTTATGAATTCCTATGCAGGTAATGCCTGGGGTAATTTCAGGGATTATATGACTTCAAACGTTAAGCTTGACTATGAGGATAAGGAATTAACACTTACAGAACTTCGAAACCTTGCTTACAGTTCTGATTCCAAGGTCAGAAAAGCTGCATATGAGGCGGAGATAGCAGGTTATAAGAAGTTCGAAGAGGCTGTGGCTTTTTCCTTGAATAACATTAAGAATCAGGTTATCGAAATAGGAAAGAGAAGAGGATATGAATCGCCCCTTTCCGAAGCGCTGTTTAAGTCCAGAATGAAAAAGGAAACTCTTGATGCCATGATGAATGCAATCAAAGAGTATATTCCCAAGCTCAGAGATTTCTACAAGGCTAAAGCAAAGGCTTTGGGACATAAGAACGGACTTCCCTGGTATGACCTTTATGCTCCCACAGGAAGCTTTGACAGAGAGTTTACAACTGAAGAATGCAGAGATTATCTGATTAAGTGTTTCAGCGCTTTTTCACCTGATATGGCTGATCTTATGAAGGAAGCTTTTGATGATAGCTGGATTGATTTCTTCCCTAAGAAGGGTAAACTTGGTGGCGCTTTTGACTATGAGCTTCTGGGATTCGGTCAGAGCCGTGTTCTTACCAACTTTGACGGCAAATTCGGTTCGGTAGATACACTTGCACATGAACTTGGCCATGCTTTCCATGACAGACAGATTAAGGATCAGAGAATTCTTAATCATGATTACACCATGCCCATTGCCGAGACTGCCTCAACCTTTAATGAGACATTCCTTGGCCACTATGCAATGAATGAAGCGGATGACAATGCCAAGATCAGTCTCCTTGACAGCTCACTTACCGAGTCATTGCAGTGCATTATTGATATAACTTCAAGATACATTTTTGAAACCAATGTATTTGAGAAATGCCAGGATAAATTCCTTATGCCTGATGATTTGAATGAGATTATGATTAATGCTCAGAAGGAAACCTATGGCGATGCCCTGGATCCCAAATACATGCACAGATATATGTGGGCATGCAAGAGCCACTATTACTCAAGTGATCTCAGCTTTTACAATTTCCCTTACGCTTTCGGCCTTCTTTTCTCTCAGGGTCTTTATGCTCTGTATCTCAAAGAGGGTGATGAATTCGTTAAGAAGTATGAAAAGATGCTTCACGACACCGTTTCATGCTCGATTGAAGACTGCGGAAAGGCAATGGGCGTAGACCTTACCAAGCCTGATTTCTGGAGAAACTCTCTCGAAATCGTAGCGAAAGATGTGGAAGAATATTGTAAACTTACAAATTTTAGATAAATAATTCGTGACTTTAGCGCGATATTGTGTTAAACTACTTTTTAAGTCTAAGAACTATATAAAAAGGGTTGCCCCAAACGCTAATATTGTGTATCATAAAACTTGTATTTTAACATTTACAGGAGGCAAATAAATGGGCATTCTATTAACAGCAGATGCAGCTGCTCAGGGTAGCTCCCTGACAAGCACCTTGTTTATGGTCGGCTGGCTGGTCATTATCGTTGCATTTTTCTATTTTGCAATGATTCGTCCTCAGAAGAAGGAGCAGAAACAGAAACAGGAGATGCTTGGAAGCCTTGAGATTGGAGACAGCGTACTTACAACTTCAGGTTTCTACGGTGTTGTTATCGATATTAACGATGATACGGTTATTGTTGAGTTCGGAAACAATAAGAACTGCCGTATCCCTATGGCTAAAACAGCCATCAACCAGGTTGAGAAGGCCAGTGACCTATAATTAACGTAAAGCAGAATCCTGTGTCGCATAAGACACAGGATTTTTGTCTATAAGAAATTACATTTCAGGAGAGTTTGATATGAGTAAGAGTATTGTATGCATTCCCGGTGACGGAATCGGACCGGAGATTGTTGCCGAGGCCATGAAGGTCCTTGATAAAATCAGCAAGGTCTACGGCGCAGAATTCGAGTTTAAGGATATCCTCATGGGAGGTGCCAGCATAGATGTACATGGAGTTCCTCTTACGGATGAAGCAATTGCCACTGCCAAAAGTGCAGACGCGGTTTTGATGGGCTCCATCGGAGGCGACACTAACACATCTCCCTGGTATAAACTGGCTCCGGAATTAAGACCTGAAGCAGGTCTTCTCAAAATCAGAAAGGCTCTTAATTTATTTGCAAACTTAAGGCCTGCATATCTTTATGAGGAACTTGCCAAAGCTTGTCCTTTAAAGGAAGCGGTGGCAAAGAAGGGCTTCGATATTCTGATTATGAGAGAACTTACCGGCGGATTATATTTCGGAGAGAGAAAGACCTTCGAAGAAAACGGTGTAAGGACTGCAATTGATACTCTTAAATATAATGAGAAAGAAATAGAAAGAATTGCCATTAAGGCATTCGAAATCGCAAGAAAAAGAAACAAAAAGGTAACCAGTGTAGATAAGGCAAATGTTCTTGACTCCTCAAGACTTTGGAGAAGCGTGGTTAATGAAGTGGCAAAGAATTACCCTGATGTAACTCTTGAGCACATGCTTGTTGATAACTGTGCTATGCAGCTTGTAAAGGATCCCGCACAGTTTGATGTGGTTTTAACTGAGAACATGTTTGGAGATATTTTATCGGATGAAGCAAGCATGATTACAGGAAGCATCGGTATGCTGTCTTCTGCAAGCTTAAATGAGACCAAATTTGGCTTATATGAGCCCAGTCATGGCTCCGCCCCTGATATTGCAGGGAAGAACATTGCAAACCCCATTGCGACCATTTTAAGCGCTGCAATGATGCTGAGATATTCCTTTGATATGGATAAGGAAGCAAAAGCTATCGAAGACGCAGTTAAACAGGTCCTTAAGGAAGGCTATCGTACTTCTGATATATATACTGACGGATTCAAAAAAGTCAGCTGCAGTGAAATGGGCGATGTAATCGCATCAAGAATAGGTTAATTATTTGGAGGGAATATAATGAAAAGTGATAATGTAAAAGTTGGTATGCAACAGGCCCCTCACAGAAGTCTGTTTAATGCACTTGGATTTACCGAGGAAGAAATGAACAAGCCCATGGTGGGTATTGTAAGCTCATATAATGAGATAGTACCCGGCCACATGAACCTTGATAAAATTGTTAACGCTGTTAAACTCGGCGTTGCAGAGGCGGGTGGCGTACCTGTTGTTTTTCCTGCCATTGCGGTATGTGACGGAATCGCAATGGGTCATATCGGAATGAAGTACTCACTGGTGACAAGAGACCTTATTGCCGATTCTACAGAGTGTATGGCTTTGGCTCACCAGTTTGACGCACTTGTAATGGTTCCCAACTGTGATAAGAACGTACCCGGCCTTCTTATGGCTGCGGCAAGAATCAACGTTCCCACAGTATTTGTTTCGGGCGGCCCCATGCTTGCAGGACATGTCAAAGGTGAGAAGAGAAGCCTTTCATCTATGTTTGAGGCTGTTGGCGCTCATGCTGCCGGCAAAATGACTGAAGAAGAAGTTAAGGAATTTGAGGAGAAAGTTTGCCCTACCTGTGGTTCCTGCTCGGGAATGTATACAGCCAACTCCATGAACTGCCTTACAGAGGCACTTGGAATGGGCCTTAAGGGCAACGGAACAATTCCCGCTGTTTATTCCGAAAGAATTAAGCTTGCTAAGCATGCCGGAATGGCTGTTATGGAAATGCTTAAGAAGAATATTCGCCCCAGAGATATTATGACAAAGGAAGCTATTATAAATGCTCTTACAGTCGACATGGCTTTGGGATGTTCCACAAACTCAATGCTTCATCTCCCTGCTATAGCACATGAGATAGGCTTTGATTTTGATATCGCTTACGCCAATGAAATCAGCGCCAAAACACCTAACCTTTGCCATTTGGCTCCTGCAGGACATACTTATATGGAGGACCTTAACGAGGCAGGCGGTGTTTGGGCTGTTATGAAGGAGCTTGATGATATCGGACTTATTAACAGAGACTGCATGACTGTAACAGGCAAGACTGTTGGAGAGAACATCAAGAATTCCATTAATAAAGATGAAACTGTAATAAGACCCATAAGCAATCCTTATTCCAAGTCCGGTGGACTTGCTGTTCTTAAGGGCAACCTTGCTCCTGACGGAAGTGTTGTTAAACAGTCTGCTGTTGTTCCTGAGATGATGATTCATGAAGGACCTGCCAGAGTATTTGACTGTGAAGAGGATGCAATCGCTGCAATTAAGGGCGGAAAGATTGTTGCAGGTGATGTTGTGGTTATCAGATATGAAGGCCCTAAAGGCGGCCCCGGAATGAGAGAGATGCTCAATCCAACATCGGCAATAGCCGGAATGGGACTTGGATCTTCCGTAGCCCTTATTACAGACGGAAGATTCTCCGGCGCATCAAGAGGAGCTTCCATCGGCCATGTTTCACCTGAGGCAGCTGTTGGCGGCCCTATAGCTCTTGTTAAAGAGGGAGATACAATCCTTGTTGATATAACCAATAAAAAACTTGAACTCAAGGTCAGTGATGAAGAACTGGCTAAGAGAAAAGCAGAGTGGAAGCCCAAGACTCCTTCTGTTACAACAGGTTATCTTGCAAGATACGAAAAACTTGTGACAAGCGGAAACCGTGGTGCGGTTTTGGAATATAAATAAGACAATAAGGAGATTTACATATGCAGCTTACAGGTTCTGAAATAGTTATTCAGTGTTTATTGGAACAAGGGGTAGATACTGTATTTGGATACCCCGGAGGCACTATTTTAAATATTTATGATGCCTTATATGATCATACCGACGAAATCAATCATATTCTGACTTCTCACGAGCAGGGTGCTGCTCATGCGGCTGACGGATATGCCAGAGCAACGGGTAAGGTGGGTGTTTGCTTTGCAACCAGCGGACCCGGAGCAACCAACCTGGTTACCGGTATTGCAACAGCTTTTATGGATTCCATCCCTGTGGTTGCCATAACTGCAAACGTTGTTCTTCCAATGCTTGGAAAAGATACCTTCCAGGAGATTGATATAGCCGGTGTAACCATGCCTATTACAAAGCATAACTACATCGTCAAGGATGTTAAGAACCTGGCTGATACCATAAGAAAGGCTTTTGATATTGCAAGAAGCGGCCGTCCCGGTCCTGTGCTTGTTGATATAACAAAGGATGTTACGGCAGCCAAATGCGAATATACCAAGAAGAAAATTAAAGAGTATGTTCCCGAGTATAAGCCTGATGAGACTGAGGTCGAGAAGATTTTAAAAAGATTTAAAAAAGCTGAAAAGCCTTTCATTTATGTGGGCGGTGGCGCAGTGGCTTCAGGTGCTTATAAAGAAGTAAGAGAGTTTGCCGAGCTTCTTGATGCCCCTGTCTGTGATACATTAATGGGCAAAGGCGTTTTTGACGGAAGAGATGACAGATATACGGGAATGATTGGTATGCACGGAACCAAAGCCAGCAATTTCGGCGTAAGTGAGTGCGACCTTTTGGTTGCTTTGGGTGCAAGATTCTCTGACAGAGTTGTTGGCAATGCCAAGAAATTTGCCGCAAATGCCAAGGTTATTCAGATTGATATTGATAATGCCGAGGTTGATAAAAACATCAAGACCGACGCATGCATCGTAGGGGACCTTAAACTGGTTCTTGCAGATTTAAACAAGCGCCTTGAAAAGCAGAATCATGCAGAGTGGATGAAGCATATTGCTGATTTCAAGAAGAAGTATCCTTTGTCATATAATAAGAGCGTTTTGTCCTGTCCTTATATCATGGAGAAAATCGATGAGCTTACCAAGGGTCAGGCAATTATCACAACCGATGTAGGTCAGCATCAGATGTGGGCTGCGCAGTACTACAAGTATTCAATGCCCAGAACCTTCCTTTCATCCGGTGGCCTCGGAACCATGGGATACGGACTTGGCGCATGTATCGGTGCAAAGGTTGCTAAGCCTGACAAGACAGTTATCAATATTGCTGGTGATGGCTGCTTTAGAATGAATATGAATGAGCTGGCAACAGCTTCAAGATACAATATTCCCATCATTCAGGTTGTAATCAACAACCATGTTCTTGGAATGGTAAGACAGTGGCAGACTCTTTTCTACAATAAGAGATACTCCCAGACTGTTCTGCAGGATAAGGTTGATTTCTGCAAGGTTGCAGAAGGACTTGGATGCCTGGCATTTAAGGTTACAAAGAAAGAAGAATTTGAGGAAGTGTTCAAGAAGGCTCTTAAAGCAAACGCTCCTGTATTGATTGACTGCCTGATTGATATGGATGAGAAGGTATTTCCCATGGTTCCCGGTGGAGCTCCTATTTCTGATGCTTTTGACGAGTCAGATCTTAAGGACAAAAAATAGCGACGAGGGCTTATATTATGGACAAAAAGAAACCCAAGTGGTGGCTTGTTCCGATAATAGCAATTCCTGTTCTTTTAGTATGTTTATATCTTGGAGTAAGTGCTTTTTATGGCGCTTTCTCCAAGGATTTAAAAAACCATCGTTTTATATTCGGTACCTGGGTCAACGGTTTGTATGCTACGGGCCTCACGGTTTCAGAGCTTAATGAGATTCTCTGTGAAGGTGATGACGAGGGCGTTTTTACAATTGTTGACAATCATGGAATAAAGAGTTTTGTTCATTATGAAGAGATAGGATTTGAGTCTGATTACACAAAACTGCTTGAAAAAATGATTGACAGTCAGAACCCTTTCCTTTGGTTCATGGGCTTGCCAATGGGTATGAGCTATAAGCTTAATCCTGTTTACTCATACAACGATGAGCTGTTTAACAAATCTGTGGCGGATGCACCTGCATTTGCCTATTCAAACAATGACGTTTCAAAAGCTGTAGTCGAGATAAAGTATGACGAAAGCAGAGGTTTTTATCTTTACGAGGATATAGGAGACACCATAGACTCAAAGAAAGCCAAGGACGACATCGGAAAAGCCATGCTTGCTGGAGACGACTCCTATACTTTTACCGATGAAGATCTTATCAAAAGAAACCTCTCGGAAGCCGATAAGAAAACTTATGAGCTTTGGGAGAAAATTAAGGATATCCAGGACGTGGATATCACCTATGATCTTGGTGATCGAAAGATAGAAGTTGATTCTTCCGTAGTAGCCAAGTGGATTATAGGAGATGATGGCAGGATTCTTACGGATGAAGATGGCAACATCGCGTTTAAGGATAACTGCATTGAAGATTTTGTTACAGAGCTTTCGGATATCTGCGACACCTTCGGTAAATCCAGAACTTTCAAAACCACAGCAGGCGATGAAATAGTAATCAATAATGTCTATATTGGCACAGCTCTTAATAAGAAGGCTGAGATAAATTATTTAAAAGAAGCTGTCCTTGAGAAGAAAAAAGAGGTAAGGACGCCCGAGTACACTAAATATGTGGGAACCGGTAATGTTGATACCGTTGGAGACACATACATAGAAATCGACAGAGCCAATCAGACAATGTACTATTATGTGGACGGTGAACTTATTTTGAGCACCCCTGTTGTAACAGGAAATGTTTCCACATCACATGCAACTCCTTCCATGATAAGTCCCATTGTGTCAAAGGAGAGAGACCGGTACCTTATAGGCCCCGATTACTGTTCCTTTGTACATTACTGGATGCACATAAGAAACGGCATTGGAATTCATGATGCCATGTGGAGAAGCGAGTTCGGCGGAGATATATACAAGTGGGGCGGAAGCCACGGATGTATTAACACCCCTGATGATGCCATGGCCCAGCTGTATGAAAATGTTTCTGTAGGAACAATTGTAGTAATATATTAAAAAAACGACACTTGATTGATTTAAAACTCTACTTGACTAAAGTTGTATTAAAGTATACAATCTTGATAACGGTTTCGACCGTGATAATTTTTTAACAAGCATTGAGGAGGAGAGAGGAATGTCCAGAGTTTACAATTTTTCAGCAGGCCCGGCTACAATGCCCTTGCCTGTGCTTGAGGAAATCCAGGCTGAGCTTCTTGATTACAAGGGAAGCGGAATGAGCGTAATGGAGATGTCCCATCGATCCAAGGTTTTTCAGACCATA
Organism: Lachnospiraceae bacterium G11; assembly: GCA_900103495.1. Lineage (GTDB taxonomy): Bacteria > Bacillota > Clostridia > Lachnospirales > Lachnospiraceae > G11. Next base: position 281,193 of record FMWZ01000004.1, read on the forward strand.
GCTGACGAAGCTGAGAAAGATCTTAGGGAGTTAATGAATATTCCTGACAATTACAAGGTATTATTCATTCAGGGCGGCGCTACATTACAGTTCTCCATGATTCCCATGAACCTTTGCAAGAACGGTGTGTTTGATTACATCGTTACCGGTGCATGGTCCAAGAAGGCAGCAACAGAAGCCAAGAAATTTGGCAAAGTCAATATCATTGCATCCAGCGATGACAAGAATTACAGCTATATTCCGGACTGTTCCGATCTTCCTGTTGATGATAATGCAGATTATGTTTATATCTGTGAGAATGAGACAATTCATGGAACCACTTTCCAGAAGCTTCCCAACACTAAGGGCAAGATTCTTGTAGCAGATCAGTCTTCCATGTTCCTGTCCAAACCTTGTAACGTATCCGATTACGGCATTATTTACGGCGGTGTTCAGAAGAATGTAGGACCTGCAGGTTTATCCATCGTTATCATTCGTGAGGATCTTATTCGTGAAGACCTTCCTGAAAATACACCTGTATATATGAGATACGATACTCACGCAAATAATGGCTCAATGTACAACACACCCAACTGCTGGGCAATTTATGTATGCGGCAAGGTATTCAAGTACCTTAAGAGCTTAGGCGGACTTTCAGCCATGGATGAGATCAATAAGAAGAAAGCAGCTATTCTTTATGACTTCCTTGACAACAGCAAGATGTTCAAGGGAACTGTAGAGAAAGAGTTCCGCTCTCTTATGAACGTTCCTTTTGTTACCGAATCCGCTGAGAAGGATGCTGAAGTAGTGGCAGCAACAAAGGCTGCAGGTTTTGACAACCTTAAGGGCCATAAGAGCGTTGGAGGCTTACGTGCTTCAATTTACAATGCTATGCCTCTTGAAGGCGTTCAGGCTTTGGTTGACTTCCTTAAGAAGTATGAGAAGGAGAATGCTTAATGTTTAAATATAATTGCTTAAATCCTATTGCAAAAGTAGGACTTGAAAGATTTACAGATAATTACAAAGCTACAGATAATATTTCCGAAGCTGACGGTGTGCTTGTAAGAAGTGCATCCATGCATGAAATGGAACTTCCTGAGAGCCTTCTTGCCATTGCAAGAGCAGGAGCAGGCGTAAACAATATTCCTCTTGATAAGTGCGCAGAAAAGGGTATTGTTGTATTTAACACACCCGGAGCAAATGCAAACGGAGTTAAGGAACTTACAATCGCCGGTCTTCTTTTGGCTTCCAGAGATGTTATCGGAGGCGTTAACTGGGTTTCTTCTGCTAAGGATGATGAGAATATTGCCAAGACAGCTGAGAAGGAGAAGAAGAAATTCGCCGGAACAGAGATTCAGGATAAGAAGCTTGGTATTATCGGTCTTGGCGCAATTGGTGTTAAGGTTGCCAACGTTGCCAAGAACCTTGGTATGGAAGTATGGGGTTATGACCCTTATGTATCCGTAGATGCAGCTTGGAACTTAAGCAGAGATGTAAAGCACGTGCTTAATGTTGATGATATCTATGCAAACTGCGATTATATTACCATCCATGTTCCTCTTCTTGATTCCACAAAGGGATTCATCAGTGAAGAAGCTATCGGTAAGATGAAGGATGGAGTTATTATTCTTAACTTCGCAAGAGACCTTCTTGTTGATGAAGCCGCTGTTCTTAAGGCAATCAAGGCAGGAAAGGTAAGAAAATACGTTTCTGATTTCCCCAATGCCACCACAGCAGGACAGGACGGATGTATTGTAATCCCTCACCTTGGAGCTTCCACCGAGGAATCTGAAGATAACTGTGCTAAGATGGCAGTTAAGGAATTGATAGAGTATCTCGAGAACGGAAATGTTATTAATTCAGTTAACTATCCCACAGTGGATATGGGACCCTGCACAGATAATGCACGTGTAGCTGTTCTTTCAAAGAATATTCCCGGTACCATTAATAAGTTCTCGGCTGTGTTCGCTGATTTGAACATCAACATTTCAGATTTCACCAACAAATCAAAGGGTGAATATGCTTATACTCTTATGGATGTTGAAGCAAAGATAACCGATGAGTTAATCGCAAAGCTTAAAGAAGTAGACGGCGTAATAAGAGTAAGAGTTGTAAAGAACTAAGAATAAAAAAACCTGAGAGAAGATTTTCTCTCAGGTTTTTTGCTTTTGTTATTTGGAAGCTTCATCCAAAGCTTTCATATCATCCTGAAGCTTCTTTTCGGTTTCAACAACAGCTTCGCTTTGAAGATCCATATATTTGATAAAAACTTCTTCAATCTTCATACCGGTTTCATCGGCCAATTCCTGCATTATGGGCTTAAGGGCTTCTAACTGTACGGAAACCAGAGTTTTCTGAGGCTCAATGTCGGCCAGTTTGGTTTCTGCGTATTTATTTATACGTGACAAAAATTTTCTTTCTTCGTCTGTCATATTTTTCACTCCTTAACTATGTTCACTTTGGTACATTTTAGCACAAGTTACTTGTTTGTGACAGCGAAATTTGATAAAATACATACTATATATAGTTGAAAGGTTTGGATTTTTGGAAGATGTCGGATATAAGACCGTTTCAAGCATTAAGACCCAAGCGAGAGTTTGCAGAGAAAATCGCTGCGCTTCCCTATGACGTTTACGATACTGAGGAAGCACGGCAGATTGTGTCTGCAAACTCTTTTTCATTTCTGGCAATAGACAGGCCGGAGGTTAATTTTGAAGTTGGGCATGATATATACGGAAAGGAAGTCTATGAAAAAGCATCATCTCTTCTCGGAGATTGGATTAATGAGGGAAGATTTGTAAAAGATGACAAGCCATGTTTTTATGTCTATTCCATGACTTTCCTTGGACGTACCCAGACAGGTATTGTGGGATGCTTTGCCATAGATGATTATCTTAACGGAACCATCAAGAAGCATGAGAATACCAGAGAGGACAAGGAGATTGACAGGATTAATCATGTTTATGCCTGCTCTGCTCAGACCGGTCCAATTTTCCTTGCTTACAGAGCCAATGAAACAATTTACAACATTACTCAAAAGGCAATGACGAAAGCTCCGGTTTATGACTTTGTGACTGAGCAGGGTGTGACTGAAAAAGTATATATCATTGATGACGACTATGATATCAAAGGGATTGTATCTGCCTTTGATAAAATCAGACATATCTATATAGCTGATGGCCATCACAGATGCGCTTCCGCCGTGAAAGTCGGACTCAAAAAGCGAGAAGAGAATCCCGGATATACCGGAGAGGAAGAGTTTAATTACTGCCTTAGCGTGCTTTTCCCTGAGGATGAGCTTTACATTATGGATTATAACCGAGTGGTTAAGGACCTTAATGGATTGACATATAAAATGTTTCTTGAGAAATTAGGGGAATGCTTTGAGGTTTCTGAAAGTGAAGGGGCAGTTAAGCCTTTATCCAAAGGGACATTTGGAATGTTCCTTAACCGAAAATGGTATGTATTAAAGGCGAAACCGAAGATTTTATCAGATGATCCGGTGAAAGGCCTTGATGTTTCGATATTACAGGACTATGTTCTTGATCCTGTTCTTGGAATCAAGAATCCCAAAACCGATGAAAGAATTGATTTCGTAGGCGGAATAAGAGGCCTTGGGGAACTGGAAAGAAGAGTTTTGGATGGCTGCGAGGTTGCGTTTTCTATGCATCCCACCTCTATGAGAGAGCTTTTTGCGGTGGCTGACAAAGATATGCTTATGCCACCAAAGTCTACATGGTTTGAACCAAAGTTACTAAGCGGATTATTTATACACGAAATTTAAAACAAAGGACGTTTTATGATGACTAATAAGCTGTATAAATTAATGAATTGGCCGAGAATAGAAGAGATAATCTACTCTGAATCCAAAAGACCGGGTGAAGTTTTGGGCGCTCATCAGGTTGGGACTTCAACTCTTATTCAGGCCTTTTTCCCCAGGGCAAAGCGAGTAAGCTTATGTGTCCCTTCATTGGATTATGACAAGAACATGGAACTTGCGGATGAAGATGGCTTTTATGCAGCTTTAGTGCCGACATACGGCAAATTTGATTATTATTTTCTTGTTAAAGATGTGGATGGCGAATCCGTTAAGGTTATTGACCCCTACAGCTTTGACTCTGTTTTTGATGAGAAGGACCTTGAAAGGTTTTCAAAGGGAATACATTATTCCGTTTACAGACTTTTGGGGGCTCATCCAAGAGAAATAAAGGGAGTTAAGGGCGTTTCCTTTGCAGTTTGGGCGCCGATGGCTCAAAGAGTAAGCGTTGTTGGTGATTTCAATAATTGGGACGGAAGAATTCACCAGATGAACCTTTTAAAGGATACGGGGATATTTGAAATTTTTATTCCCGGAATAGGAAAAGGTGAAAAATATAAATTTGAAATCAAATTAAGAGATGGTCTTACCTACCTTAAGTGTGATCCTTATGCTTTTTGTTCGGAACTGAGACCGGCCGATGCTTCAGTAATTTCAGATACTGATTTTTTATGGCACGACAGTGAATGGCTTAAGAAGAGAACGGAATTCAAAAATGCAGATCCCTTGTCTGTTTATGAAGTCTATCTTGGATCTTTCCCCGCAGATTTGGGATATAAGGGTATTGCAGATAAGATTATAGAGCATGTGAAGGATACAGGATATACCCATGTGGAGATTATGCCTGTCATGGAATATACGGATGACAGTTGCCTTGGATTTGATACCTCATGCTTTTATGCTCCCACAGCAAGATACGGTACTCCTTCAGAATTTGCAGAATTTATAGATAAACTTCACGCGGCGGGAATCGGAGTTATTCTTGATTGGGCTCCTTCTCATTTCCCAAGGTTATTACACGGATTATCTGATTTTGACGGCTCTAAATTATATGAGAATCCGGATCCCAAGAGGATGTCATACAATGACATTGATGCTTTGAGGTTTAATTATTCAAGATTTGAAGTTTCAAACTTCCTGATTGCAAATGGCTTATTCTGGATTGAAAGATATCACGCAGATGGACTTAGAATCCCCTCTGTTTCCAGAATGCTTTATCTGGATTACGGTAAGGGAGATGGAGAGTGGTCCCCCAATATGTATGGCGGGAACGAAGATCTGGATGCAATCGAATTTATTAAGCATTTTAATTCCATTTCTCACAAAAGGAACCCCGGCATTATAACAATTGCCGAAGAAAATAGTGCATATCCCAAAGTTACCGCGGCCCTTGATGACGAAGGCCTGGGCTTTGATTTTAAATGGAATATCGGATGGACCAATGATTTTGTGGATTACATTAAATTTGATCCGTACTTTAGAGCTCATCATCATAACGACCTTACATTCAGCATGATATATGCTTATTCGGATCGTTTTATTCTTCCTTTATCTCATGACCTTATCTGTCAGGATGGAATGAGTCTGGTACAGAAGATGCCCGGAGATGAATTTGACAAAAATGCCAATTTGAGATTATCTTTGGCATATATGTATTCTCATCCCGGAAGAAAGCATATTTTTATGGGTGAGGATGATGGATTTAATCCATTGCTTAAGGCTTTAAATGAGCTTTATCTGAAAGAACCCGCATTAAGTGTTCTTGATGATTATTCCGACGGGTTTGAATGGATAAACTGTATTTCGCCGGAGAAATGTTATTTGTCATTCCTTAGAAAAGGGGAGAATGACAAGGATTTGCTTCTGGTGGTGGCTAACTTTGCCGGAATAGACCAGAAATTAAAAATCGGTGTTCCTTTCCCGGGAACATACAAAGAGATATTTAATTCCGATGATGTAAAATTCGGAGGTAATAAACAGAGCAGCAATAAGAGATCAAGAAAAGCGTCCACAGGAGAATGGGACGGGAGACAATATTTTACAAAGATTGATATCAGTAAACTAAGCCTTATTATTTACAAATTCATGGGGGAATAGATAACTATGGGCTATAGAAGCAAAGAATTCGATTTTAAGGAGATATTGTTATCATCTGCAACGGGATATGTTACCGTTAATGTCACTAAGAATCAGCTGATTGGTGATGTTTATGAGAACACCTCCAAGGGCTATGTGCCTTGCACCGCAAACTTTGGATTAAAAGAGAATGCGTCTTACACCGGCCTTCTTAATCAGATTGTAAAGAATGACCTTCTTTCAGACAAAGAGGTGTTTTTGAATGCCTGCAGTCCGCAAACTCTTCTCAAAAACTTCGATAACGGCATTTTAAGACCTGAGACATCCTGTTGGGTTTCCATTCCGGGAATCGGTAAATACTGTCTGAAACTTTCCTTCTATCTGTACACCGAGGAAGAGGATGTTGTTGCTTTTGTAGTAGCAGAGGATTACAGCAATGAGATGGCTCGTGCCGAGAATAAGGACAGATTTATTTTCGACATGTCTCATGATGTCAGAACGCCCATGAATGCCATTATGGGATATACCCAGATGGCCAAGAAATATATAAATGAACCGAAAAAGGCCCTTGAATGCCTGGATAAGCTGGAACTTTCGGGAGAACAGCTTCTCAAAATTATAAATGATGCCTTTGACCTTGCAAGAATTGAATCCGGGAAGGTTGTTCTTGATGAGGATGAGGCGAATATTATTGACTGCCTTGACAGACTCCTTGATATGGTGAAAGAGCAGGCCAAGGAGAAGAATATCGGCATTCTTATTGATACGGAAGACGTTGAAAATGTCGAGGCCATTTTCGATGAGATAAAGGTCGGAAGAATAGTTTATAACATTGTTTCCAATGCCATTAAGTTTACTCCCAACAATGGCAAGGTTTCGATTTCAGTTACTCAGAATACAGATTCGTCCACACCTGAGGGCTTTACAAACTATGATGTTACCATTTCGGATAACGGAGTGGGAATGAGCCGTGACTTTGTAGACCATCATCTGTTTGAAACCTTCTCCGGTAGACACACAACAACACTTACCGGAATTAAAGGCGTTGGCCTTGGAATGAGCATAGCAAAGCGCCTGATTGAGCTTATGAACGGTAAGCTCCTTGTGGATTCGGAACCCGGAAAGGGCACAAAGGTTACCTGCCGTTTCTGTTTCCGCAAAATTGATTATTATAAAGGCGAGAATAAATCCGCTTCCCATGGCTCATCTATTATGGGTACAAGGATACTTCTGGTTGAGGATAACGAGCTTAATCGTGAAATCGAGAGAGATTGCCTTGAGTCCGAAGGTATTATTGTAGATGAGGCTACTAACGGCAAAGAGGCGTTGGATAAGATCGAAGCCTGTGAACCGGGAACCTATCTTTGCGTTCTTATGGATGTTATGATGCCTGTTATGGATGGCGTTGAAGCCACATTGAAAATCAGGAGTCTTACTGATGCGCAGAAGTCTTTGATTCCCATTATTGCCATGACAGCCAATGCCTTTGGTGAGGATAAAGAAAGATGCCTCAAGGCGGGAATGAACGGATATCTTGTGAAGCCCATAAGAAACGAAAAACTTCTTGAAGTGATAAACGAATTGGTCTAATTATTTTATTGCAAATTTGTTTTATTGCAAGTATAATAATTTTCGTTGCGACATTGTTCGCGATGATGCTGGAATAGCTCAGTCGGTAGAGCACTTCACTCGTAATGAAGGGGTCGAGAGTTCGAGTCTCTTTTCCAGCTTTTCAAGTGCCAAAGATATTGATTTTTGGCACTTTTTTTATTTGAATTTAACCCTCTGATATGATATGATAAAAACCAGATTTAATAAATTGAGAGGTAACCCGCAATGGCTCAGTTATGGGGCGGAAGATTCACTAAAGAAACCGATAAACTGGTGTATGATTTCAATGCATCCATCTCCTTTGACAGACTGCTTTTTGATCAGGATATAGAGGGCAGTATTGCCCATGTCACAATGCTTGGAAAGCAGGGCATAGTTTCCGAGAATGAAATGAAGGAAATTATTGAAGGTCTAAAGGGGATTCATAAGGATGTTTCTGAAGGAAAGCTTGAAATTACCAAAGAGTATGAAGATGTTCATTCCTTTGTTGAAGCGAACCTTATAGACAGAATAGGCGATGTCGGGAAGAAGCTTCATACAGGCCGAAGCAGAAACGATCAGGTTGCTCTCGACATGAGACTCTACGTAAGAAGTGCAATTCTTGAGGTTGATGAGGCTTTGGAGGAACTTCTTAAAGTAATCCTTGGCATTATGGAGGATAATATTGAGACCTACATGCCCGGCTTTACACATCTTCAGAAGGCTCAGCCCACCACAATAGCACATCACTTTGGTGCATACTTTGAAATGTTTAAGCGAGACAGATCTCGCATGAGTGATATTTATGAACGAATGAATTACTGTCCCTTGGGAGCAGGTGCCCTTGCAGGTACAACTTATCCCCTGGATAGATTCTATACAGCAAAGCTCCTTTCTTTTAACGGACCGACTTTGAATTCCATGGATTCCGTATCCGACAGAGATTATGTTGTAGAATTCCTGTCTGCACTTTCTTTGGTTATGATGCATCTTTCCAGATTCAGCGAAGAGATTATTATATGGAATTCTAACGAATACAGGTTTATTGAGATTGATGATGCTTATTCCACAGGAAGCAGCATAATGCCCCAGAAGAAGAATCCCGATATTGCAGAACTTGTAAGGGGCAAGACCGGAAGAGTATACGGAGCGTTGATGAGCATCCTTACAACCATGAAAGGTATTCCTCTTGCATACAATAAAGATATGCAGGAAGACAAGGAACTGACCTTTGATGCCATTAAGACTGTATCGGACTGCATTACCCTGTTTACAGGAATGTTATCAACAATTAAGTTTAACAAGGATATAATGGCCAAATCAGCCATGAAAGGCTTCACCAATGCCACCGATGCAGCTGATTATCTTGTTAAGAAGGGTATGCCCTTCAGGGATGCCCATGGTGTTATCGGACGACTTGTTTTATATTGCATTGACAAAGACTGCTCCATTGAGGACCTTCCTTTGGAAGAACTTAAGAACATGTCCGAACTGTTTGATGAGGACATATATGATGCAATCAGTTTAAGGACCTGCGTTGAGAAGAGAGTTACCGTCGGAGGCCCCGGAATGGATGCAATGAAGAAAGTTATAGATATCGAAAAGGAATATCTTGGTATCTGAGAAATATATTTAAGAGGAGAGATGAAAAAATGAGTGACAAATTACGTGTTGGTATTCTTGGCGGCACGGGCATGGTTGGACAGAGGTTTATAAGCCTTTTGGAGAATCACCCCTGGTTTGAGGTTGTAACGATTGCAGCAAGCCCTCGTTCTGCCGGCAAAACTTACGAAGAGGCTGTTGGAGACAGATGGAAAATGGATACTCCAATGCCTGAAGCAGTCAAAAAGATTGTGGTTATGAATGTAAATGAAGTGGAGAAAGTCGCTTCTTCAGTTGATTTTGTGTTCAGCGCAGTTGACATGACCAAAGATGAGATTAAGGCCATTGAGGAAGCTTATGCCAAGACAGAGACTCCGGTTGTTTCCAACAATTCCGCACACAGATGGACTCCGGACGTTCCCATGGTTGTTCCCGAAATCAATCCCGAGCACATGAAGGTTATTGATTTCCAGAGAAAGAGACTTGGCACAACAAGAGGATTTATTGCAGTTAAGCCTAACTGCTCAATTCAGAGTTATGCTCCTGTACTTACTGCTTGGAAGGAATTTGAGCCCTATGAAGTTGTTGCAACAACATATCAGGCTATTTCCGGAGCAGGTAAGACCTTTAAGGACTGGCCCGAAATGGTAGGAAATATTATTCCTTACATTGGCGGCGAGGAAGAGAAGAGTGAGAAAGAGCCCCTTAGAATCTGGGGTGAGATAAAAGACGGCGTTATCGTTCCTGCACAAAGCCCTGTAATTACCTGTCAGTGTATCAGAGTCCCTGTATTGAACGGACATACTGCTGCAGTGTTTGTTAAGTTCAAAAAGAAACCCACAAAAGAACAGCTTATTGAGAAGCTTGTAAACTTTAAGGGCGTTCCTCAGGAACTTAAACTTCCCAGTGCTCCCAAGCAGTTTATCCAGTATCTTGAGGAGGATAACAGACCTCAGGTATCATTGGATGTCAACTACGAGAACGGCATGGGCGTAAGTGTAGGCAGAATCAGAGAGGATTCTGTTTACGATTACAAGTTCGTTGGTCTTTCTCATAACACTGTAAGAGGTGCTGCAGGCGGTGCTGTTCTTTGTGCCGAGCTTCTTAAAGCACAGGGCTATATTACAGCCAAATAAGTAATAAAGAATTATTCGGAGGCATTTTATTCGATGGATGAGATTCGTTATAAGCTTGAATTATTAAAGGCTATGAATCAGAAAATCACAGAGACTGAGCGTATGTACAGCATGATCTGTGAGACATCGAATAATGCCTTCTTTTATTACAATTATCAGACTAAACAGTTAAACATTCTTGGTAAGTGGAATGATTTCTTTGAATGTGAACTTAAAGACATTCGTGATTTGCCCAAGTGGGTTAACTGTGTTGATGAACCTTACAGGGCCGGCTTTTCTGATTTTTTGAATATTGAGAAGGACGGCAAGCTTGATGAAATAATGCAGGCCACCGTCAGAAACGGGAAAAAATGGATTGAGATGCAGTGCTCAATCAATTACAACTCCGTCGGACGACCGACTGATAAGGTTGTAAGAATTAAGGACATCACAACTTTAAAGAAAAAGAATGATGAGCTTTCATTTATGGCATTTTACGATGCCCTTTCCGGATTGTTCAACAGAAATTACTTCGTAAAGAAACTTAAGGAATTTGTTGATAAGGCGGAGAGATGTAATTCCGTTGTCAGTGTCATGATTCTGGATATTGACGATTTCAGAAAGATAAATGACGGAATAGGCCTTCTTGTTGGCGATGACCTTATTCAGCAGTTCGGACAGTTCTTGAAGAGTTTGTGCAATGACAATATTATTGCAGGACACTTTAACTCCGATTTATTCTGTATTGCAATTTATGATCCCTGTGGATCAAGAAGCGTTGAGACTATTCATAACATTATAAGAGAGCGACTCTCTGAAGGATTTACTCTCTTAGATGGTCAAAATATTAAAATAACTGTCTCTGTTGGTGTAGTTGAATACCCGGAGGCGGCGTCTACTGAACTTGAACTTATTAACTGTGCAGAAATAGTTATGTTTAAGTCAAAGCATCGCGGTAAAGATACCATTTCTTATTATGATGCACGAATCCTTAATGACTTTATAGAAACTGTGGCTTTGGAAAACAAGTTAAAAACTGCTTTGTTCTCCAACAGCTTTTTCATGTATTATCAACCTCAGTTTTATTCTGATTCAAGAAGAATAAGAGGCGTAGAAGCGCTTATCAGATGGCGTGATAACGATGGCAGAATGATTTCGCCTGCCCATTTCATTCCCATTGCTGAGCAAAGCGGAATTATTATTCCTATCGGTGACTGGGTAATGGAGGAAAGCATAAGAACTTTTGCTGCCTGGAGAGAAAAGTTTGGCTGTGACATTATTCTTTCCATTAACATTTCGGCCATCCAATATAAAAAAGACGATTTCGTGGACAAAGTCCTTACGGTTCTTAAGAAATACGATGTCCCGTGTAACAATATAGAGCTTGAAATCACAGAGAGTGTTCTGATAGACGATTTTGAGAATGTAAAAGTTAAACTACTGATTCTCAGAGAGTACGGTATAAGGGTTGCCCTGGATGACTTTGGTACAGGATTTTCCTCAATGTCATATCTTAACGGCTTGCCGATTGACACACTGAAAATTGACAAAACCTTTATAGACAACGTAGTTGATGACGAATCAAGCAAAATAATTACAGGTTCCATGATAGACATGGTCAATCGACTGGGTTACGAGACTATAGCTGAAGGGGTGGAAACCGAAGAGCAATACCAATATCTGAAGGATATCGGCTGCGAAGTAATTCAGGGCTTCCTTTTTTCGAAGCCCATACCAGGGGAGAAAGTAGAGGAGTTATTGGATGTTTCTTGGGAGAAGTAGCGAATTAAATTATTTAAGCAAAAAATATGAAGCTAAGGGGAGCGGCATTGTAGTTGTTTATGGCCAAAGGTTCGTTGGAAGACATGCTTTACTTGCTGAGTTTACCAAGGATAAAAGCTCTAAAACGCTGATTGCCAGAGCCTGTTCCGGAAGAGAGAACAGATATCTTTGGGCCAATGAAATCAGGGATAATCTTAACAAACTTTCTGAGTACCCTGAGTATTCGGAGATTTTCAAGGCTTGTTTTGAGTTCAGCGAAGAGAAACAGGTGCTGATTATCGATGAGTTTCATAATGCCGTAAAGGGCGACCCCACATTTATGAAAGCCCTAATAGACTTCGTTTTTAATGGTAATAAAGGAAGTGACCTTTTGGTTATCCTTTCCTCAAGATCCATTGGATTTGTTGAGTCAGGGCTCGTAGACCGTGTCGGTCAATATGCCCTGAGAATTGGCGGATTTTTGAAAGTAAGAGAGCTTAAGTACGAGGATATGAGAAGGTTTATGCCTTCTTACACCAGAAAAGAAACCATGGAAATGTATGCGATTCTTGGCGGATATCCCGGACTTTGGAAACATCTTGATCCTTATAAGACTGTAAAAGAGAATATTACCCAGGTCATTCTCAAACCCGAGGGCTTCTTTATGAGCGAAGCTGTAAGGCTTGTTGAGATGGACCTTCGTGAGGTATATGTTTACAATACGATTCTTGCCTCCCTGGCAGAAGGCAGGAACAAGCTTAATGAACTGCATCTTCACTCGGATTTTTCCAGAGCGAAGCTTTCGGTTTACATTAAGAATTTAATGGAACTTGAACTTGTGGAGAAGGCTTTCAGTGTGGACACCGACAGTAAGGGAAACACTCAAAAGGGTGTGTATCGCATTATGCATCCCCTTGTTCATTTCTACTACAAGTATGTTTATCCAAACTACTATTTATATACCACAATACCCGCTCTTCAGTTTTATGAGCAGTTTATCGAGGAGACCTTCAGACAGTTTGTGGAAAACTCCATGAAGAAGATTGGACAGGAACTTATTAAGACATATTGCGACAAAGGGATTATTCCCTTTAAACCCGAGAAAATCGGAGAGTGGGTGGGCAAACTGGACACCATAGATGTAGTTGCTTTTGACGGCGACGGAAATGCCCTTATCGGTATGTGCAACTATGATAAGAATGTGCTTACCACAGATGACTACGACTGGGTTAAATTCCTGGCCAAGAAAGCCAAACTCAATGTTGTTCAGACGGTTCTTATCACCTTTGAAAGGTTTGATTCAAAGGTTGTGGAAACCGGTAATAAGAATAATGCTTTACAGCTAATATCCTTGAAAGATCAGTAATATTTATGGAGAAACACCTATTTATAGCCGAGAAGCCCAGCGTAGCCAAAGAGTTCGCAAAGGCTTTGAAGGAAAACATGAAAAGCTTTGACGGATACATGGAATCCGATTCCTACGTTGTCACCTGGTGTGTGGGACATCTGGTAACCATGAGTTATCCTGACGCTTACGATGAAAAACTTAAGAGATGGAGCTTTGACACCATTCCCTTCATACCCGATAAATTTAAGTATGAAGTGATTTCATCGGTTTCAAAGCAGTTTAATACAGTTAAGGGCCTGTTAAACAGGGCTGACGTCACAAGAATTTACGTCTGTACCGACTCGGGACGAGAGGGTGAATATATTTATCGTCTTGTAGAACAGATGGCAAATGTTAAAGGCAAGGAAAGACGCAGAGTCTGGATTGATTCTCAGACGGAGGAAGAGATAAACAGAGGCATAAGGGAAGCAAAGGATTTGTCCTTCTATGATTCCTTGAGTGATGCCGCTTATCTTAGAGCCAAAGAAGACTATCTTATGGGAATCAATTTCTCAAGAGTCCTGACTTTAAAGTATGGAAATGACGTAAAGAATTACCTTAAAAAAGACAAGGCTGTTATATCTGTGGGACGTGTAATGACCTGCGTCCTTGGTATGGTTGTTAACAGAGAAAGAGAGATTCGTAATTTTGTAAAAACGCCTTTCTACCGCGTCATTCAATCCCTTCCTGTTAAGGATGAGTTCATTACAGGAGAGTGGCGTGTAACAGATGAGTCCATATATAAGGACAGCCCGGCTCTCTATAAGGAAAACGGCTTTAAAGAAAAGGCAGATGCAGAGAAACTTATTGCTTATATTGAAGCTCCCGAGAAAGCTAAAGCTGTAGTTACAAAAATAGAAAAGAAAAAGGAAAGCAAGAATCCTCCTTTACTTTACAACCTGGCAGAACTTCAAAACGACTGCTCAAAGCTGTTTAAAATCAGTCCCGACCAGACGCTTTCTTACGTGCAGGAACTGTATGAGAAGAAGCTTGTAACTTATCCAAGGACAGATGCCAGAGTCCTTTCCACAGCCGTTGCCAAGGAGATTTACAAAAATATTGGCGGCCTTAAGAACTTTTCACCTTTATCTGAATTTGCAGCCCATATTCTTGATGAAGGAAGCTACAAAAATATCGGCAAGAGCAGATATACCAACGATAAGCAGATTACTGACCACTACGCAATCATACCTACCGGTCAGGGGTTAAATTCTTATGGCTCATTAAATGACACTGCCAAAAAGGTATATGAAGTTATTGCAAGGAGATTCCTCGCAATATTTTATCCTCCGGCCCAGTATTTAAAGATTGCACTGGTTACAAAAACAAAGACTGAGAGTTTCTTCTCAAACTTTAAGGTTTTGACTGACCCCGGTTATCTGGCGGTTATGCAGTATTCCTTTGCCAAGAAAAGCGAGCTTACCGAGAAAACCGATAAAGAGGGTGATGATTCCGAAGAAAGTGCTGCAGACGAAACTGTAATCAATTTCCTGTCGTCTCTCAAAAAAGGAGATGAAATTGATTTTGGCACATATGAAATCAAGGAAGGAGAAACATCTCCTCCCAAGAGATATAATTCCGGCTCAATAATTCTGGCCATGGAAAATGCCGGACAGCTTATTGAAGATGAAGAGCTGAGAGCACAGATAAAAGGAAGCGGAATCGGCACATCCGCCACAAGAGCAGAAATCTTAAAGAAGCTTGTTAATATCGATTATCTGAACCTTAACAAAAAGACACAGATTTTGACTCCGACCCAGATGGGTGAGCTTGTTTATGACGTTGTTGAAGGCTCGATTAAACCCCTTCTTGAGCCTAAGCTTACAGCCAGCTGGGAAAAAGGATTGACAATGGTTGCCGATGGAACAATCACATCGGATGAGTATATGACCAAGTTAAGCGATTTTGTCATAAGAAGAACCAACAATGTCAAAGTTCTTAACAATCAAAGAGACGTGTATCAAAGATTTGTTGCAGCGTCTGAATTTTATAAGAAGAGGTAGAGTATGGAACAGTTTAAGATTAAAAACATGTACACTTTGTCTGAATCCATTTCCGGGGACTTCCTTAAGAAGTTTGAATTTCCCTGGGATGCGGTTCCTGCAATCAAAGATTGCATCAAGAGCCTGATTGGAGATATTGACAAATCAATATTTGAGGAAAGAGGAGAGAACGTCTGGGTTGCCAAAGATGTGAAGATTGCCGATACAGCTACAATTGTTGGCCCCACTATTATTGATGAGGGCGCCGAAATAAGACCCGGAGCTTTTATCAGAGGAAATGCAATTGTGGGCAAGGGCTGCGTTGTGGGCAATTCGTGCGAGCTTAAGAACTGCATTCTTTTTAACGGAGTTCAGGTTCCTCATTACAACTATGTAGGAGACAGTATTCTTGGGTATAAAGCTCATATGGGAGCCGGCGCGGTAACCAGCAACTTTAAATGCGATCACGGGAATATTGTTATGCATCATTCCTCAGGAAACATTAAGACAAATCAGAGAAAAATGGGAGCAATGCTTGGTGATCATGCGGAAGTTGGATGTAACAGTGTTTTGAACCCCGGAACCGTTGTGGGAAGAAACACTATAGTTTATCCTCTTTCACGTGTCAGAGGATTTGTTCCGGCAGAAAGTATTTATAAAGACAAGGATGATATTGTAACCAGGGCTGATTCTTTTTAAGAAATAAAGAGAGGGCTTACTATGGATAATTATCAGGAAAATATTGTTTCGTATATTGAGAATCTGATTACAGGAGTTTGTGCTTTTGAACTGAAAGAAGGAAGCTATAACCTGACCTGCGTTTATGCCAACGAAGGCCTAAGCAGAATGCTCGGATATTCAAAGAAAGACATCGATAAGTATGTGAAAAATATTCGTTACTGTATTTTGCCTGAAGATATACCTGTTTTTGATCAGGGTATCAGAGAATGCCTGAAGGCCGATGGAGCGGTGGATACCGAATTTAGAACAATAACCGGAAAAGGTGAGCTTAGATGGCTGTATACAAGGTGTAATCTTTATTCAAAAGTCGGTGACACCTATACCATTATTGCCACAGTTATAGACGTTACCGAGAAGAAAACCGGTGATGAAGAGTTAAGAGCTCAGGCAGCCAGAATGCATCTAATTGATACCGTAGAAAAAGAGTCGGTATTTGATTATAATGTCAAATCTGATGTTCTGGTTCTTAAGTACACTGATGAAGAGCAAAGAGAAAAGGAGATAATTATCCCTGATTATGTTGCAAAATTTGATTCTTCTTATTTTGCAGCGGGTGAAGTTCAAAAATATCTTGCCTGCTTTAACAAGCTTATGACAGGGCCCGTAAATGAGAATATCTCTATTAAAAACAGCAGATTCTCCGGGGACTTCAAAGAATATGATCTTACTCTTTCGAGTATAGTGGGTCTTGAAGGATATGTTACAAGGATAGTTGGGCGCTTCATTGATAAAGATAAGCTTAAAGAGGATAAAAAATCAGACGACCAGCTGCTGTTTGAGAACTACGATGGCCTGTCATTAAGGGAAAGTGCCATGAAGACACTTTATGACGGTATGCTCTCAAAAGAAAGCTGGGCAAAGGTTTACAATATGCTTCTTAATAAGAGCGGCTGCAGTTTTGGAGGAATATTCCCGGATGTAAACTCTTTATCCAAGAATGAGGATATTACGATTTTTACCATACCTGATTATGAGTATTCTATCGAGGATTATAAATCAAAAAGAAGAGCGGCTGCCGAGTTTGAAGATCTGTTTAAGAATGTTAAGAATCTGACCGAGATAAGCAATCAGCAGGCTTCGGGATATTCCTTCTCCCTTGAACAGTTCATGGCTGACAACGATTTCGAGAAGATTATATATTATCCTTTTGTTAAGGATGGCAAATATGTAGGCAGCATTGTTTTATTTAATCCGGCAAACGAAGAGGATTTTGATGCTGATGAATTAAAGCAGCTGATTTCTCTTATCGACACCTGTACGGTTCAGATTACTTTGTCTGATTTTGACACAAGAGAGATGATGATTAAACTTCTCATGCTGGAGTTAATGGATCAGTATATTTATCTAGTAGATTACGAGTCTAAGAGGCTTTTGTTTGCAAACAAGAAGGTATTTGACCGAAGCGAAGATATTAAAGTCGGTACTCAATGCTATACTTCATTGATGGAAGGGTACATAGAAGAGTGCTCAAATTGCATTGTTTCAAAGCTTGACCCTGCCGATCCTCACTCCACACAGACTGCAGATGTATTTAACTACAGTCTAAGAACCTGGATTAAGAGTACTGCGGGCTGGTTCATGCCGGAACATGGAATCTGCATGATTACCGGAACGGATATTTCAGATTACTTCATAGCATAAAAAAAGACCGGATTGGAATAAATTCCAACCCGGTCTATATTTTTGTTCTTTATTCAGCGGGTGCTTCCTCTGCCTCGGCAGAATCATCGGCATTTGCATATTTGATTTCATCCGAATCGGGAATTTCTCCCTGCATGAATGTAATCATATATTTTAGCCTCTTGTATGCTCTTGCGTAATACTCATTGGCAAGATTCGCACTTTCTTCATCGTATACTTCAGCTTCGAAAGCAGCGTGATAGTTCTCAACAGCCAGATTCATAAACTGACCGGATTCCTCGGCCAAAGTAACAAGATAATCATATTCCTTTGGAAATTTCATTGAGGACATATTGGTGAATAATTCACCAAGTGTATCCAGTGAAGACAAAAGCTCTGCAGGGGCATTTTCATCATCGGGATTGATTGCTTTGATATTTGCGTCAATCTCGGCAACTTTATCGCAAAACTCCATGAAATCAGCTTCAAAAGCTTCTTTTCCGGAACTCTTACCGCATCCGAAAAGCATAAGCATACATAATAATACAATTGAAACTATGCTTAATAATCTCTTGTTCATACTTACATCCCTTCTTTTATAAACCTTCATAACATTATCATATTTTTGCATTTATCTCAAGAAATAAATAGCCATTTAATATATTAATAAGTATAATAGAGAGGTACAAAATAAGGAGTATTTGGTTAATGACTGTTAATGAATTCAAAAGACTAGCTGAAAGCAGAGTATTGTTTTTGGATGGAGCTACAGGATCCAATCTTATTAAGGCCGGAATGCCTGTCGGTGTATGCACCGAGGAATGGATTCTTGATCATAAGGACATTCTGATTGATCTTCAGAAGAAGTATGTGGAAGCCGGCAGCGACTTCTTATATTCACCTACATTTTCGGGAAACAGAGTTAAATTCAAAGAGTTTGGACTTTATGACAGAATAGAAGAGATTATTGAGACTCTTGTTTCTCTATCTCATGAGGCCTCTAAGGGCAAAGCTTTTATCTGTGGTGATCTTACCATGACAGGTGAGCAGCTTAAGCCCATGGGAAACATGGATTTTGAAGAGCTGATTGATATATATAAAGAGCAGATTAAATACATGGTAGCTGCAGGTGTGGATATTCTTGTTGTTGAAACCATGATGAGCTTACAGGAAACAAGGGCGGCGCTTATTGCTGCAAAGGAAACCTGCGATCTTCCCATAATGGCCACCATTTCCATAGAGAATGACGGAAGAACCCTTTATGGAACCGACGCGGTATCCGCAGCTGTATGCCTTGAATCCCTTGGGGCATGTGCGGTGGGATTAAACTGTAGTACCGGCCCTGACAAAATGGTTAAATATATTAAGGATATAGCATCAAATGTTAACATTCCTGTTATTGCAAAGCCCAATGCGGGCTTGCCTTCCGTTGACAAGGACGGAAACACATATTATGACATGGGAGTTGACGAATTTGTTGAGGGTATCGGGCAGCTTTTAGAGGCCGGTGCAAGTATTATCGGCGGATGCTGCGGAACATCTCCCGAATATATTAAGGCTATTCATGATGCCTATAAGGATTTTGATATCACAAAGGTCAAAAGGGGCAAAGAAGAGGGGATGAGATATCTTACCAGTGAGAGAAGGACACTTTCTTTCAAACAGGGAGATCCCTTTATCGTTGTTGGTGAGAGAATAAACCCTACCGGCAAGAAGAAACTCCAGGAGCAGTTAAGAAACCATGACCTTTCAGGCGTCGTAACTTATGCGGAAGAGCAGGAAGCCTGCAATGCAAAGGTTCTTGATATAAATGTCGGAATGGGCGGAGTGGACGAACTGTCACTAATGAGCGATGTTTTGGATGAAGTGCTTATGACCACACAGCTTCCCCTGTCTCTTGATTCCAGTGATGCGAAGGTTATTGAACATGCCCTAAGAAAGTATCCCGGAAGAGCATTAATTAACTCGGTTTCCTTGGAGGAGGACAGAATTCCTGTACTTAAACTTGCCAAAAAATACGGAGCCATGGTTATTTTGCTTCCTCTTTCTGCAAAGGGAATCCCCGAAAACTTTGAAGAAAGAAAAGAGAACG
This sequence comes from Lachnospiraceae bacterium G11, assembly GCA_900103495.1. Taxonomy (GTDB): domain Bacteria; phylum Bacillota; class Clostridia; order Lachnospirales; family Lachnospiraceae; genus G11. The sequence goes on from FMWZ01000004.1 coordinate 300,955, forward strand.
TTGATAAGCTCTTATCTTTAGCTTATGAAGCAGGTCTTACTAACGATGATCTGGTGGTTGATGGCCTTGTTGGAACCGTCGGTGCTATGCCTGAGGCAGGATTGGATACACTTAAAACAATTAAGTACTGTGCAGATATGGGTATTTCAACCATATGCGGCCTTTCAAATATATCCTTTGGTTTGCCGGAGAGAAGCTTTGTAAACAGTAATTTCCTGACCATGGCAATTCACTCGGGACTTACCATGGCTATTGCAAATCCTTCTCAGACTGCTCTCATGGGAGCGGTGTATGCTTCCGATCTTTTGTTAAACAGAAAAGGAGCGTCGGAAAACTATATTAATTTTGCCAATTCTCTTTCCGGTACCGATGAAAGATCAATAAAGAAGGATTCCGGAAATACAGATTCAAAGGATAACGCTGCAGATATAAAGGAAGCTTTATATAATGCGGTTCTTAAGGGTAACAAAAACGGCATTGAAAAGATGACAAGAGATGCCCTTGAAAAGGGAGAAGATGCCAAGGTCCTCTTGAATGATGTTCTTATGCCTGCAATTAACAAGGTGGGAGAGTTCTTTGAAAAGGGAACCTATTTCCTCCCTCAGCTTATAAATTCAGCGGAAACCATGAAGCTTTCCATTGCCATTCTTGAGGAGAAACTTCTACAGAACAAGTCTGACAAGGAAATGCCTACCGTAATAATGGCTACTGTGGAAGGCGATGTCCATGACATAGGCAAGAACCTGGTAGTGCTGATGCTTAAAAACTACGGATTTAACGTGATTGATCTTGGCAAAAACGTACCTAAGGAAGCCATTGTAGAGGCTGCAAAGGAGCACAACGCCAAACTGGTTGGACTTTCGGCTCTTATGACAACCACCATGCAGAAAATGAAGGAAGTTGTGGATTATCGTAATGAGATTGGCGCCGACTTTAAGATTATGCTTGGCGGAGCAGTGGTTACTGAGGAATACGCCAAAGAAATCGGAGCAGACGCTTACTCTTCGGACGCTGCCGATGCGGTGAAGGTTGCGGCACGTTTGTTGAATTTATCACTTTAATGTGTTACAATGTCATAAGTTTTTAATTGGTTAAGAGGGTTAAAATATGAATGGTGCAGATGCTTTAGTTAAATGCCTGACAGAAGAGGGAGTAGATACTGTTTTCGGTTATCCGGGAGTAGCTATTTGCCCTTTTTACAACAGTATTCTGGATTCTGATATCAGGACGGTTCTTATTCGTACTGAGCAGAACGCGGCTCATGCTGCAAGCGGAATGGCAAGGATGACCGGCAAGCCCGGTGTATGTGCCGTTACCAGCGGCCCCGGTGCCACAAATGTGATAACCGGAATTGCCACAGCCTTTGCAGACAGTATTCCTCTTGTGTGCATTACCGGACAGGTAAGTACCAATTTGATTGGCTGCGATGTTTTCCAGGAAGCTGATATTACCGGAGCTGTGGAGTCCTTTGTTAAATACAGTTATCTGGTTAAGGATGTCAATGACATACCCAGAATCGTAAAAGAAGCCTTTCACATCGCCAATACAGGCCGAAAGGGCCCTGTCCTTATTGATGTACCCATTGACGTTCAAAACGCCACAATAAGGAATTTCAAGTACCCTGAAGAGGTTAAGCTTCGTACCTACAAACCTACCGTTAAGGGTAACATGGCTCAGATTAAGAAGGTACTTGCTGAGCTTTCCAAAGCCAAGAAGCCTATTATCTGTGCCGGCGGCGGCGTGCTTTTAAGCGAAGCCCAGTTTGAAATTAGGAAATTCTCAGAGAAATATAATATTCCCGTTGTCTCCACAATGATGGGCATTGGAGTAATGCCTACCGAGCACCCCATGTATTTTGGAATGGTGGGAAATAACGGAAAGCCCTACGCAAATAAAGCCATGAATGAGTCCGACCTGCTTATTATGGTAGGGGCGAGAGTGGCTGACAGAGCAGTTAACCAGCCCGATTTGATTACCAAAGGCAAGGTTTTGGTTCATATTGATGTGGATCCTGCTGAAATAGGCAAAAACGTAGGTCCTCATATACCCATTGTAGGCGACTGTAAGAGCATTTTTGAAGATATAAACGGCGCTGAATTTGACTGCAATGATTTTAAGCCCTGGATTGATGAGCTCAATTCATATAAGAAGGAACTTGTAGTTGTAAGAAAACCCAATCCCAAATATGTGGATCCTGCAGCTTTCATTGACATGCTCTCCAAGAACATGAAAGATGACGCTGTTTATGTTGCCGATGTTGGACAGAATCAGATATGGTCATGCTCTTATCATATCGTTAAGAGCGGAAGATTCATGACAAGCGGCGGAATGGGAACCATGGGTTATTCAATCCCTGCAGCCATGGGTGTAAAGTGTGCATTCCCTGACAAACAGGTTATTGCAGTCTGCGGTGATGGTGCTTTTCAGATGAGTATGTGTGAACTGGCCACCATGAGACAGCACGGCATTAACGTTAAGATAATTGTATTTACCAACAACTATCTCGGCATGGTCAGAGAATATCAGCATTACACCTACAAGGATGCGTATTCCGTTGTAGACCTGACCGGTAATCCGGATCTTGAAAAGCTTTCAGCAGCATATGAAATGAAGTTCTTAAGACTTAAGGACATGAAGGATGCAGAGAAGGTTATAAAAGAATTCCTTAAAAAAGATGAATCTGCACTCCTTGAATGCTTAATCGATCCACTTGACACGGTTAAATAGTATTGGAGGACATTATGAAGCGAATATATTCAGTTTTGGTAGAAAACAGAAGCGGTGTCCTTATGAAAGTGGCCGGTCTGTTTTGCAGAAGAGGATTTAACATTGATTCACTGGCTGTAGGTGAAACCGATGATCCAAAGGTTTCCTGCATGACTATTGTCTCCTCCGGTGATGAGCGAACAATAGAACAGATTGAGAAACAGTTAAATAAGAAACTTGACGTAATCAAGGTCAAGACATTCGATGAGAAGATTTCTGTTACAAGAGAACTTATGCTTGTGAAGGTCAAGTATAACAAGAATAACAGAAGAGATATCATGGAGATATGTGATATTCTCAAGGCGAATATCGTTGATATGTCCAAACACTTTATGGTTATTCAGATTTGTGACAGACCTGATAAGATTGAAATTCTCCTTAATATGCTTAAGGAAGTAAGTATCGTCGAAGTCGCAAGAACCGGTGTGCTGGCTCTTCAAAAATGTTCAGAAACCGACAAGTAATTGAGGGTTGACTTTGCATTTATATAAGAGTACAATAACGTAAACTTACAAAACAAAAATAGTATGAATTCAATACCTGCAAGGTATGATACATATTAGGATATATTATTTGTGAGGTAATAAGAGTGAAAAAGAAAGTATTTCAGCTTCTTGTTGATAATACACCCGGTGTTTTAAGCAGAATTTCCGGTTTGTTTACCAGAAGAGGTTACAATATTGAAAGTATCACCGCAGGACAGACTGCCGATCCCAAGTACACAAGAATTACAATAGTTGCCAGCGGTGAGGATGATGTTCTTATCCAGATAAGGAAACAGGTTGAGAAGCTGGTTGATGTGAGGGATGTAAAGGAATTAAAGCCTGAGAACTCCATTTACAGTGAACTTGCTTTAATTAAGGTCAGAGCAGACATCACAAACAGACAGAATATTATTTCTCTTTCAGAGGTATTTAAAGCAGATATTAAGGATGTGGGACCTGAAAGTCTTATAGTAGAAATGACCGGTTCTTCCGAGAAGATTGATGCTTTCCTTACACTTCTTGAAGGGCACGAAGTTCTCGAACTTGCAAGAACAGGTATTGCGGGCCTCGGAAGAGGAATTGAGAACGTAACATATTTGGATTAATCAGTAACTTTTAAGTTAAATCTTTTCAAATGATAAATTATTATATGGAGGAGTTTTAAAATGGCAAAGATTTATTACCAGGAAGACTGTAACCTTTCAATGCTGGAGGGTAAAACTATTGCGGTCATCGGTTACGGAAGCCAGGGACATGCGCATGCCCTTAACGCTAAGGAGTCCGGATGCAATGTTATCATTGGATTATACGAGGGTTCCAAGTCATGGGATAAGGCTGTTAAACAGGGCTTTGAAGTTTATACAGCAGCAGAGGCAGCTAAGAAGGCTGACGTTATCATGATTCTTATCAATGATGAGAAGCAGGCAGCTTTATATAAGAAAGATATTGAGCCCAACCTTAAGGCCGGAGATATGCTTATGTTTGCTCATGGCTTTAATATTCACTTTGGTCTCATCAATCCTCCCAAGGATGTTGATGTTACCATGATTGCTCCCAAGGGACCCGGTCACACAGTAAGAAGTGAGTATCAGGCAGGTAAGGGTGTTCCCTGTCTTGTCGCTGTTCACCAGGACGCTACCGGCAAGGCACTTGATAAGGCTTTGGCTTATGCCCTTGCTATCGGCGGCGCAAGAGCCGGTGTTCTTGAAACAACCTTCAGAACAGAGACAGAAACAGACCTCTTCGGTGAGCAGGCTGTTCTTTGCGGTGGTGTATGTGCACTTATGCAGGCAGGCTTTGAGACACTTGTTGAAGCAGGTTACGATCCCAGAAATGCATATTTTGAGTGTATCCACGAGATGAAGCTCATTGTTGATCTTATTTACCAGAGTGGTTTCGCAGGAATGCGTTACTCAATTTCCAACACAGCTGAGTACGGTGATTACATCACAGGACCCAAGATCATCACAGATGAGACAAAGAAGACAATGAAGAAAATCCTTAAGGACATTCAGGACGGTACATTTGCAAAAGAGTTCCTTCTTGATATGTCAGAGGCAGGTGGACAGGTTCACTTCAAGGCTATGAGAAAGCTCGCAAGTGAGCATCCTTCAGAGGTTGTGGGAGAAGAGATCAGAAAGCTTTACAGCTGGAACGGCGAAGATAAACTCATTAACAACTAAGAAAGTTTTCCGTAAGAGGTTGTACATACTTAGTACAACCTCTTATTTAAACTATTGACTTATTATTCTTGAAAATAAAATTTTAAAATGTTATAATTCGCTTGGAAGGAAATTTCAAAACTTGATTTTCTTTCCGGCGTGGGAAAAGGAGTTTATGTTATGGGAATGACTATGACACAGAAAATTCTTGCAGCCCATGCGGGACTCGATAAAGTGGTGGCAGGTCAGCTGATTGAGGCTGATTTGGATTTGGTTCTCGGAAATGACATTACCAGCCCTGTTGCCATTAAAGAGATGGACAAAATGAAGACTGAGGGTGTCTTTGACAAGGATAAAATTGCCCTGGTTCCCGATCACTTTGTCCCCAACAAGGATATTAAATCCGCTGAGCATTGCAAGTGCGTAAGAGACTTTGCTCATAAGTATGATATTACCAACTACTTTGAAGTAGGTGAGATGGGTATAGAACATGCCCTTTTGCCTGAAAAAGGTTTGACTGTTGCAGGCGATGTTATTATCGGTGCCGATTCTCACACCTGTACTTACGGCGCTTTGGGCGCATTTTCAACCGGTGTCGGAAGCACGGATATGGCGGCAGGAATGGCTACCGGCAAAGCCTGGTTTAAGGTTCCTTCAGCTATTAAGTTTGTACTTAAAGGCAAACTTCCCAAGTATGTTTCAGGTAAGGATGTAATCCTTCACATAATCGGAAAGATTGGGGTAGACGGAGCCCTTTACAAATCCATGGAATTCGTGGGAGAGGGTGTTAAGGCACTTTCCATGGATGACAGATTTGCTATCGCAAATATGGCTATTGAAGCAGGTGGAAAGAATGGTATTTTCCCTGTTGACGATTTGACTGTTGAATATATGAAGGCCCATTCAACAAGGCCTTATAAAGTTTATGAGGCGGATGAAGATGCCGAATATGATGAGGTTTATGAGATAGATTTATCAAGCCTTCGTCCTACCGTCGCTTTCCCTCATTTACCTGAGAATACCAGAACAGTTGATGAAATCACTGAGAAGGTGATGATTGATCAGGTTGTTATCGGTTCCTGTACCAACGGAAGAATTGAAGATTTGAGAGCGGCTGCCGAAGTTCTTAAGGGCAAGCACATCAAGAAAGGCATCAGAGCCATTATTCTTCCTGCCACACAGGATATCTACATGCAGTCCATTAAAGAGGGCCTTACAGAGACCTTTATTAAAGCGGGCTGTGTAGTAAGCACACCCACTTGCGGACCCTGCCTTGGCGGCTATATGGGCGTTCTTGCAGCGGGAGAGAGATGCGTTTCCACCACAAACAGAAACTTTGTGGGCAGAATGGGACACGTAGATTCTGAAGTTTATCTGGCAAGCCCCTATGTGGCTGCAGCCAGTGCACTTACGGGCTATATTACTTCGCCCGATAAATTGACAACTGAATAGGGGGATAGAAGATGGAAGCATTAGGTAAAGTTTTTAAGTATGGTGACAATGTGGACACGGATGTAATAATTCCTGCCCGTTACCTTAATTCATCAGACCCTGCCGAACTTGCAACCCATGCAATGGAGGACATAGACAAGGACTTCGTTCATAAGGTTAATAAAGGCGATATTATCGTGGCCGGAAAGAATTTTGGCTGCGGTTCTTCCAGGGAACATGCTCCTATAGCCATTAAAGCGGCAGGAGTGAGCTGTGTTATAGCACCCACCTTTGCGAGAATTTTCTATCGTAATGCCATCAATATCGGACTTCCAATTGTGGAGTGTCCAGAGGCAGCAAAGGCTATAAACGAAGGTGATGAAGTCAAGGTTAACTTCGACACCGGCGAAATCGTTGATAACACAACGGGTCAAACATTTAAGGGACAGCTTTTCCCCGAGTTCATGCAAAAGATTATTAAGGCCGAAGGCCTGGTAAACTACGTGAATCAAAAATAGAAAGGCTACAATATGTCCGAAGCAAAACTTAAAAAGGCCGATAAATATGAAATTGATATGTGTAACGGCCCTATTTTATCGAAGCTGATTGTCTTTTCGGTTCCTGTTTTGCTTCAGGGAATATTACAGCTTTTATTTAATGCCGCAGATATTGTTGTTGTAGGAAGATTTGCGGGCAATACAGCCTTGGCTGCAGTTGGAGCCACGGGCTCACTGGTTTGTCTTTTATTAAATTTATTCTGGGGTCTTGCCACCGGAACCAACGTTTTGGTGGCAAGGTTCTATGGATGCAACTCTGAAAAAGATGTGAAAGAGACGGTATCCACATCTCTTTACACAGCCTTTTTTGGTGGCATTCTTCTTATCTTTGTCGGTTTGTTTTTCTCCAGATCAATGTTAATAATGATGAGTACGCCTGAGGATGTTCTTGATCAGGCTGTTCTTTATATGCAGATTTATTTTGCCGGAATGCCCGCACAGCTTTTGTTTACTTATCTTGCAGCTGTTTTGAGGGCAGTGGGAGATACAAAGAGACCTCTGTATTACTTAACAATATCCGGCGTGGTAAATGTGGTTCTTAATCTTTTCTTTGTTGTTGTTCTTGAATGGGATGTTGCAGGTGTAGCACTTGCCACAGTTCTTTCACAGACAATAGCCACAATACTTATTATTCGCCTCCTCGTCAGGCTTGATGCAAGCTACGGAATTGATCTTAAGAATCTGAAGTTTTCAAAAGATAAATTCGGCAAGATGATGAAATTTGGAATCCCTTCAGGTCTTCAGGGCTGCGTTTTCTCAATATCAAACGTTTTAATTCAGTCATCAATCAATTCCTTTGGCTCTGTGGCCGTGGCAGGTTCAACAGCCGGTGCCAACCTGGAAGATTTTGTATATACTGCAATGACTGCGGTTTATCAGGCGGCCTTAAGCTTTTCAAGTCAGAATTATGGAACACATAACTACAAACGAATCAAGAAGATTATGTGGTATTGCCTCGGACTAGTAGCGGTTGTGGGTATTATATTCGGAGACGGATGTGTTCTTTTCGCCAATCCCTTATTGAGAATTTACACCAAGGATCCTGAAGTAATTGCCTATGGTGAAATCAGAATCCTATACATCTGTACTCTTTACCTTTTATGTGGTCTTATGGATGTAATGACAGGAACTTTAAGGGGTATGGGCTATACCGTAATGCCTATGATAGTATCTCTGGCCGGAGCCTGTGGCCTGAGAGTAATCTGGATCTATACTGTTTTTGCCAGATTCCATACTTTGGATGTATTGTTCATGTCTTATCCCATTACCTGGACTGTTACTTTCATAACCCATTTCATTTGTTTCAGTATAGTTATCAGAAGAAAAATGCGAAGTAATGAGCAAGTAATTGTGGAACATTAGTTCGGAATATGATAATATAATTTTCAAAGGAGAATTCTTATGAAAATTATTTTTATCAGACATGCGGAGCCCGCGTATGAGAGCGGTTCCATCACAGATAAGGGCGTAAAAGAAGCAGCCTGTCTTGCCTTAAGAGTTAAGGACTGGAAGGTTGACGATATCTTTGTATCACCCTTATTAAGAGCCAGACAGACCGCTGAGCCTTGTCTTAAAGCTCTTGGAAAGGAAGCGGTGGTCCTTCCTTGGATAACAGAATTTGACCACTGTGTTTACAACAAGATTTTAGGAAGGGATAATATTCCCTGGAATTTCTTCCCGGTACATTTCTTTAACGAGCCGGAGTTCTTTGATAAAGACACCTGGTATGATGCTCCCACTCTAAGAACCAATCCTGAGGTTAAAAGCGCTGCCATTGACGTATTTACGCAGTTTGATAACCTTTTAAAGGAATATGGATATGAGAGAGAGGGAGATACATATCGAATCCTTAAAGAATCCCCCAAAAGTAAAGAATCTACAATTGTTATATTCTGCCATTTAGGTGTTTCGCTTCTTGTAATGGGACATTTGTTTGGCATTTCACCTTCAGTGCTTTGGCAGGCAGTATATCTTCCTCCCACAGGAGTTACCGTAATAGGTACCGAGGAGAGAGATGGGGAGTATGCTATGTTCAGAGCGCAGATGATTGGAGACACTTCACACTTGCGTATGATGGAGGAGCCTGTTTCCGATTCCGGAGTATTCTATGAGCCTTTCCAGGGATAGAAAATACAGAAACGATATAATTCTTTTCATAGCCCTTTTTGCTTTGAGCGCTTTGCTATTATTTTTGGGGAATCTTGATTCCAAAGGAGGCAAGGCTACTGTAACTGATTCAGAGGGAAGAGTATATACCTTTGATCTTTATGAGAATAAGGACTTAAGAATTGAAACTGAACTTGGGTATAACGTAATTAGCGTTCATGACGGCAGGATATGCGTATCGGACGCAGACTGCCCGGACTGCAGCTGTGTTAAGCAGGGAGACATCAGTAAGAAAGGCGATAAGATTGTCTGCCTCCCTCATAAGCTTATTGTGGAAGTAGACTCCGAGGATAATACAGAACTTGATTCCGTCACATATTAGTTATGAAAACAAAGAAAATTGTGTTTTTAGGCTTTGCATTGTGCGTTGCCCTTATTTTATCCTATATAGAGACGCTTATTCCCTTTGGATTCGGGATACCCGGCATTAAACTTGGGCTGGCAAACCTGATTGTTTTAATAATTCTATATATGGATATGCCCATAGAAGCCATAATGGTTTCTGTGGCCAGGATTATTCTAATGGGATTGTTGTTTGGGTCATTTTCTTCAATGATTTATGCTTTCTTTGGAGGAATGCTTTCCCTCCTATGCATGTATCTGTTTAGGAGATTTAACCGTTTTTCCCCAATAGGGGTCAGCTGCCTTGGAGGCATAATGCATAATGTGGGGCAGTTAATCGTAGCTTCTTTAGTAGTGCAAACCAATATATTTGCTTTTTATTTTCCTTATCTTTTGTTGGCAGGCCTTTTGACGGGCTTACTGATCGGAGTTATTGGAAATACTGTAATCAGCAGATATTCAAAATACTTAGTTAAATGGAGAGAGGCATGATTTCTTACATTAAGGGTATATTAAGCGATTATGATGAGGAAAGTGTTGTGGTGGAGGCTTCCGGAGTCGGATACAATATTCTGGTTCCTTCAAGCGTTATCGATTCTTTGCCGCCTATGGGAACAGAAATAAAGGTATATACGTACCTGGCAGTAAGAGAGGATGCGTTTACCCTGTTTGGCTTCCTTACAAGGGATGATTTATTGATGTTTAAACGCTGTATTTCGGTCAATGGGGTGGGACCAAAGGCAGGCTTGTCTATTCTTTCTGCTTTTGATTCGGACTCCTTAAGGATTGCGATTATAAGCGGTGACTCCAAATCAATTTCAAAGGCCAACGGTATTGGACCCAAAACTGCAGAAAGACTTATTCTTGAACTGAAAGACAAGGTGAAATCTGATGAGATTTCCTTCTTTAAGGCTGAAACCTCTTCAGATAATGGAGAGATTGACAACAGTAAGAAGGAAGCTATAGAAGCTTTGACCGCCCTGGGATATTCGGCATCCGATGCGCTTAAGGCCGTTAATAAAGTTGAAGATGCGGCATCCCTTGACAGTGAAGCACTGCTTAAGGCTGCACTCAAAAACATGTTTTAAATTCCTGCTTTGGAGACGGATATGGAAAGACGAACCATTGAGACTAATTTTACCGAAGAAGATATCAAAATAGAGGGAACCTTAAGGCCCAAGCTTTTTAAGGACTATATCGGACAGGCCAAAGCCAAGGAGAATCTGAAGGTTTATATTGAGGCAGCCAAGATGAGAAAGGACTCTCTTGACCATGTGTTGCTTTACGGACCTCCCGGCCTTGGCAAAACCACTCTGGCATGCATTATTGCAAATGAAATGGGCGTAAACATTAAGATTACCAGCGGCCCTGCCATTGAGAAACCCGGTGATATGGCGGCCATTCTTAATAACCTCCAGGAGGGGGATGTTTTGTTTATCGATGAGATACATCGCCTTAACAGACAGGTTGAGGAAGTTTTGTATCCCGCAATGGAAGATTTTGCAATTGATATTATGATTGGTAAAGGAGCCGGAGCCAAATCCATAAGACTTGATTTGCCTCACTTTACTTTGGTTGGAGCCACAACCAGAGCAGGACTTTTGACTGCTCCCTTAAGAGACAGATTTGGGGTTATTCACAGGCTTGAGTTTTATAATGTTGAGGAACTTACCAAGATTGTTATGCATTCAGCCAAAATACTCGGTGTCAAAATTGATGAGTCAGGAGCCTCCGAAATTGCCAGAAGAAGCAGAGGAACCCCAAGACTTGCCAATAGAATGCTTAAGAGAGTCAGAGATTTTGCCCAGGTAAAATATGAGGGTGACATTACTCTTGATGTGGCAAACAAGGCTCTTGATCTTATGGATGTTGATAAGCTGGGTCTTGATCATATTGACAGGAACATTATTATGACAATAATCCATAAGTTTGCAGGTGGACCTGTAGGCCTTGACACATTATCTGCCGCCACAGGTGAAGATGCCGGAACCATTGAAGATGTTTATGAGCCCTATCTTATTATGAACGGCTTTTTGAACAGAACCCCGAGAGGCAGAGTTGTTAATGATTTGGCTTATTCTCATTTTGGAATAAATAAGCCTGAATAATTTACAAGACCTAGTGTTTGGGTGTTGATAAAAGTACACATATAGTATAAAATGAGATTTGTAGTAGTAAATGCAAATTAGGGGTAACAATCTCATGGCAACGATGAAAACCGATACGGATGTGTTAATAGACGGTAAGCTTTTTACCATTAGCGGTTATGAAAGTCCCGATTATATCCAAAAGATTGCTTCTTACATTAACGGCAAGATTAAGGAATTTAACAGCGTAGAAGGATACAGGCGACAGAATTCGGATCTCAAGAATGTTCTGATGCAAATCAATATCGCTGATGATTATTTCAAGGCCAAGAAACAGATTGCAATGCTTGAAGAAGACCTGGCTGCCAAGGAGAAAGAACTTTACGATTTGAAGCATGAACTTATAGCAGGTCAGATTAAACTTGAGAATACTGAAAAGAGCCTCAAGGATGCACAGGTTTCCATCAATGACAGAGAAAAGAAGATAGTGAGACTGGAAACAGAACTTAAGAAGTAAAAAGTTAAGAGTATCGCCTTGCGATACTCTTTATTTCAATAAGAATATGAATAATCAAAGATGTGAACTTCTGGCTCCGGCAGGGGACTATGAAACCTTGACCGGAGCATTAAACGCGGGAGCAGACGCTGTATATTTGGGCGGTTCCAAGTTTGGAGCCAGAGCGTACGCAAGCAATTTTTCTGAAGAAGAATTGGTTGAAGGGCTTAACTATGCCCATTTATTGGATAAAAAGATATATTTGACTCTGAATATCCTTGTAAAAGAAAAGGAATTCGGAGAACTTTACGATTTTCTCAGGCCGTATTATGAAAACGGCCTTGACGGTATCATTATCCAGGATATTGGAGTAATGGATTTTGTTCATAAGAATTTCCCCTTGCTTCCCATTCATGTTTCTACTCAGGCTTATGTAACGGGGCCTGAAAGCGTGGAATTCTTTAAGAAACTCGGGGCGGTGAGAGTTGTACCTGCCAGAGAACTTTCTTTGGATGAAATAAAGACTATCAAAGCTACCGGAATAGAAGTGGAAACCTTTATTCATGGCGCAATGTGCTATTCTTATTCAGGCCAATGTCTGTTCTCCAGTATAGTGGGTGGAAGAAGCGGTAATCGTGGAAGATGTGCAGGGCCATGCAGATTGCCATATTCTTTCTCGTATGAGGGAAAAGCAGGATTTAAGGGAGAGGTTTATCCTTTATCTTTAAAAGATATGTGTACCATTTATGATATATACGAACTTCTGGATGCAGGTATTGATTCCTTTAAGATTGAAGGTCGAATGAAGAAAGCGGAGTATGCTGCAGGAGTTGTTTCTGTATATAGAAAATATATTGATTCTTACTATGCAGGGGAAAGGATAAAGATTGACCCAACTGATGATAAGCTTTTAAAGCGCCTGTATATTAGGAGTGAAATTCAAAGCGGTTATTATCATAAGCACAATGGCAAGGATATGATTACTCTTGACAGCCCTGCTTATTCGGCGACGGATGATAAGCTTTTGGCTGAAATAAGAAAAGAATACTTAACGGATTTAAAGAAAGCCAAAGTTTCAATGAAGGCATTCTGCAAAGTTGGCGAACCTTTTTCCCTTGAGGTTATTTACAAAGACATTGAAGTGAAAGTTTTGGGTGATACCCCAATTGAAGCTTCTCTTACAAGACCTGCCACCAGGGAAGATGTTATTAGGAGCCTTTCAAAGCTTGGCAATTCATACTTTGAATTGGAGGGCGTGGAGCTTGACATAATCGGTGATTGCTTTGTCCCGGTCAAAATGCTTAATGACCTTAGAAGACAGGCAATTACGGCACTTTTGGACAAAGTTAAAGATGCAAAATTGCTTCAAAGAAAGTATAGGATAAATGGAAATGCGGGCTGCTGATTTAGAGATTTATATTGAAAGATATGATCAGTTTTGCAGTCTTGTTTCTGACAGTGAGTTATTTGAAACAGGCTTATCTTTTAAACTGATTATTGATTATAATCTGATGACTTTACTTAAGGATTCGGAGCTTGATTTCCTTAAGGACAAGAATTCTTTTATGGCCCTTCCTTATGTTCTGAGAAGGACCAATTCAAAGGTTTTTGATTTGGCCCAAAAGCTTGAATCGGAGTCGGTTATTAAGGGTATCTTACTTAGAAATCCCGAAGAAATCGGTCATTATACCGGGCATGTTTCCCGGAACCTGAAACTGATTTCCGATGCAGGGATATACAGTTTTAATGATAATTCAATAAGTTTTCTTTCCGGACTTGTTGATGAAATTACCCTCCCCATTGAATTAAACAAAGGGGAAAAGAAGGGCCTGCTTAGAAGTAATGAAACCATGGGAAAAGAGCACTTCAGCGTTATGGTTTACGGAAGAGTTCCCATGATGATAAGTGCAAACTGTACCTATAAAACCTCAGGACAGTGCAGTCCCAAAGATTATTTTGAAGATTACGGATTTTTGAAAGATCGTTTGAACAATGATTTTCCGGTAGTGAGACACTGTGATGAGTGTATGAATATAATATATAACTGCGTACCGATTTCGTTGCATAAGGATATTGAAGCCTATGAGGGCTGCAATTTGAGATTGTGTTTCACAATCGAGAGTGGAAAGCAAATGAAGTCGGTTATTCACAGTTACATTGATTTACTTCTTGGGAAAGTCAGTGATATTGCTTCAGAAATTGAGAAGACTACAGGGGGCTATACCACAGGACATGAGAAACGTGGCGTAGAATAATACATGCAGGAATACGTTGCTTTATTATCAAAGTATTTTATAGCCATATGTATGGCTGTTTACACATTGGAAAGCTTTTTGGTATTTCGCTTCAAGCAGGAAGAGGCTAGAAGAGGAATCTATTTAAGGCAGACTATTTTAATATTCTTTATTCAATTTGCTGCATTCATGACTCTTGTAATCAAGTCGGGAGATTTGCAGTATCTTTTGTTCTACGGTATTGTCCAGCTTATGCTCTTCGGAATTATTATGATTACGGACATGATTTATCCGAGAGCTAACAGACTCCTTATTAACCACATTTGTCTTTTGTTGGGAATAGGCTTTATCATTCTTTGCAGGCTTTCTTATCAGAGAGCCTTAAAGCAATTTGTAATAGTAATTCTTTCGATGGTTATTGCCATGTTTATCCCTTCTCTGATTGAAAAATGGAGATTCCTTAAGGGCTTTAAATGGGTTTATGCCGTTGCAGGTATCGCCGGACTTTCGGCTGTGCTGATTTATGGGCAGTTTTCACACGGCGCCAATATCAGTTTCTCGATTTTTGGCATTACATTCCAACCTTCAGAGTTCGTAAAAATACTGTTTGTTTTCTACGTTGCTGCTTCACTTTATGAGAGCACAAGCTTTCTTAATATTGCGTTTACTACCGTTTTTGCTGCACTTCATGTAATTATTCTTGTGGTATCAAAGGATCTGGGAAGTGCTTTGATATTCTTTATTGCCTATCTTTTCATGGTATTTGTTGCTACAAAGAATTACCTGTACCTGCTTTTGGGAATCGGTGGAGGAATCGGTTCGGCAATAGTTGCTTATCATTACTTTAAACATGTACAGGTCCGTGTACAGGCCTGGCTCGATCCCTGGACCTATATTGATAATCAGGGATATCAGGTGACCCAGTCACTGTTTGGAGTAGGCAGCGGAAGCTGGTTTGGAATGGGTCTTATGTCCGGCAATCCCGATACCATTCCCTATGTTGAAATGGATTCCATTTTCTCGGCCATTTGTGAGGAGATGGGTGTCATTTTTGGAATAATGCTTATTCTTATCTGCATAAGCTGCTTCATCATGATGATGAACATGGCCTTGCTGATTAAGGATAATTTCTACAGATATATTTCGTATGGACTTGGAGTTATTTACATTTTCCAGGTTTTCCTGACAATCGGCGGAAGCATTAAATTTATTCCTTTAACCGGTGTCACCCTGCCGCTTGTAAGCTATGGCGGAAGCTCAGTAATGAGTACACTTTTAATGTTTTACATTGTTCAGGGACTTTATTTGATAAGACAGAAAGAGGAACGAAATGGAAGGCGAAAGAAACGCAGACCAAATCGTGAACAGCGCTACAGGAGAGAAACGGAAACTATCCCTCCCGAAGACGATTTGGTATTTCTTGACAGGGAAACTGAATAACGACAAAAATGGGCATAGTCAGATTGAAATTATGATTACCACCTATTTGGTCGTGGCCACTTTCTTAGGAATGGTGGTCTATTTGTGTTATTTTGTTGCCACCTCCGAACAGGAAGTCCTTAATAATTCCTTTAACTCCAGGCAGGAGATTCTTATTGCCCAGAACTACAGAGGCGATATTTTATCTGACAAGGGGGATAAACTTGCCACAACCACCTTGGATTCCGAACAGAATGAGACGAGAGTGTACCCTTATGGCGAAATCTTTTCTCATGTGGTTGGCTTTTCAACTCACGGCCGAACAGGCGTTGAGGCTGCATCCAACTATTATCTTATCACCAGCAGCGCCCCCATTACCGATAAGGTTGTAAATGATGTTGCCGGTAACAAGAACCCCGGTGATGATGTTTATACAACCCTTAATACCCATGTTCAGGAGACTGCTTATAAAGCTCTTGGTGTATATGACGGGGCAATAATTGTAACGGAGCCTGCCACCGGCAAAATCATCGCAATGGTATCCAAGCCCGGATTTGACCCCAATACTATAGATGCGGACTGGGAAACCCTCACCAAAGATAAATCAAGCGGTAAACTTTTAAACAGAGCAACCCAAGGCCTTTATCCTCCGGGATCGACCTTCAAAATTGTTACCGCCCTTGAGTATATTAAAGAGAATCCCGATACCTACAATAATTACGGCTTCCAGTGTAACGGCAGGTTCACCCTTGGAGACAGTAAGATTCAGTGTTATCATGGTAGTAATCATGGATATGTGGATTTTAAGAGTTCATTTGCCAAATCATGTAACTCGTCATTTGCAAATATCGGAACCAAGTTAAACAAGGTGGCCTTCAGGAAAACTCTGGATGAACTTTTATTTAACCAGGAACTTCCCGTTAAATTTGTCTATGGTACAAGTTCTGTTCATATGGAAGAATCTTTGTCTGACGAGGAAATCATTCAGACTTCAATCGGACAGGGCAAGACCCAGATAACGCCTCTTCATCTCAATATGATTACCTGTGCCATCGCAAATAACGGTTCTTTGATGAAGCCTTATGTAGTAGACTGCGTTACCAATTCCAACAATTCTATTGTTAAGCAGTTTAAATCTTCGAACTATGGCAAACTTATGTCGGCGGAGGAAGCGGAAATACTTCGTGACATGATGAAAAGTGTAGTTACAAACGGTACCGCAACCTTCCTTAAAAATGCGGATTACACATCTGCAGGAAAGACCGGTTCGGCTGAGTACAATTCAAAGGGAGATTCCCATGCATGGTTTACAGGGTTTGCTCCTGCCGACAATCCTAAGGTTTGTGTTACAATAATAGTAGAAGGCGCAGGAAGCGGCGGAGACTATGCCGTTCCCATGGCGAAAAGGCTGTTTGACGCCTATTTTGAAGAATATCCTATAAACGAGGAATAATATGTTACATGCAACCAGCTGCGGAGGAGTTGTGATTTTTCGTGGTAAAATCCTTCTTCTCTACAAAAACTACAAAAATAAATATGAGGGCTGGGTTCTCCCCAAAGGGACTGTGGAAGAGGGCGAGGACTATAAACAGACTGCTTTAAGAGAAGTACTTGAAGAGTCAGGAGCAAAGGGCGCCATAGTGAAGTATATCGGCACCAGCAATTACACGTTCTCTGTTCCTGAAGATACGGTTGAAAAGGAAGTGCACTGGTATCTTATTCAGGCAGACAGTTACTACACCAAGCCTCAGCACGAAGAGTATTTTATGGATTCAGGTTTTTATAAATACCATGAGGCATATCACCTTCTTAAATTTCCAAATGAAAGAGCTATCCTTGAAAAAGCTTATGCGGAATATGTAGAGCAGAAGAAGGCGCATAAGTGGGGGCAGTACAAAAATTAGATTTTTGTGACAAGCATATACTATATATGGTATAATGATATGAGGTTTTTGAAATGCTGTATGGTAAACCAAAGTATGTTTCCAAGTCCATAAAGCGACCTGCCAAGGTGATTAAGAAGCTTAACAGTGGGAAACTGTCTATTGGCTACTATGTTATTACCTATTCAAACAATACCGAGATGCTAGATATTTATCCCGGGTATGTTTTTAAACAGCAGTTTTTCAGAGACATGGATATGATGGTTGTTGGCCTGGCAGGAAGCAAGAGCGACGCCTTTGATCTTATTGCAAAGATTGCAGAGGATTCTTTGGCCAAGACCGGAGAATGCAATTTAAAGAAATATCTATTACTGTAATGGGTGGAGCCTGTGATACTTTATCGAATCAAGGGAATTAAGAATGATGAAATTACAGATGTTTCCGCCAAAGTTTTTTCTCTTTTAAGATTGTTTACCTTTACCCTGAGTTTTGACGGTAAAGAAGTCAGATCCAAAGCATATGTGCTTTTCTTTAAGGTTCATGATTCTTCCAAACCAAAGAAAAAGAAGGAAGAAGAACCTGTGTCTTCAAAAGAAGAGGGTGATAATTCTCCCGAAGAAAAAGAATCAATGCTTGAGGTACTAAAGAGAAATAAGGATTTGCTTTTGTCTGATGAGACGAAAGCGCTTCTTGAAAGAACTCTTTACAGAGTTAAGAGAATCATTAAACATATTCTACCTAAGAAGATTTCCGGTGAGGCACACTTCAGTGCCGGTTCGCCGGATAATACCGGATATATTATGGGGTTGTTCGGGATGTTTTATCCTTCTATGATCGGTAAGGTTAAGCTTTATCCCGATTTTGACTCCGACGCATTTTTTGAAGGCAAAGGCCTGGTTAAAGGCAGATTCTTTTTGATTGCAGTTATTATACTTGCCTTAAGGATTTTCCTTGATAAGCAAATGCGTAAATTAATTTCTGCTCTTAAAGGGAGGACGAAAGATGGCAGACACACAACTTAGCCAGTTTATTCAATCGCTGTTTGAAGGAATGGACTCCGT
Organism: Lachnospiraceae bacterium G11; assembly: GCA_900103495.1. Lineage (GTDB taxonomy): Bacteria > Bacillota > Clostridia > Lachnospirales > Lachnospiraceae > G11. Next base: position 319,543 of record FMWZ01000004.1, read on the forward strand.
TCTTTCCAGCAAGACTGTAGTTGGAGAGCCTACTAGAATTGATGATACAATTATTGTTCCGCTAGTGGATGTTACATTCGGAATGGGCGCCGGAGGAAGTAAAGGTGCCGGCGGCGGTATAGGCGGTAAAGTTTCTCCCAGTGCTGTTTTGGTTATAAGAGACGGACATGCGAGAGTAGTGAATATTAAGAATCAGGATGCTATTACCAAGATTATTGATCTTGTACCTGATTTGCTTGAGAGAAAGAGCGCCAAGAAAAAAGGCGTTACCGATGAAGTTGTAAGAGATGCAGCATTTCCTGATAAATAAGTTTCCTTCATTATAAAGACAGGTGTTTATTATGATTGAATGGGATGAAATGATGGATTCTACTTCTGAAGAAGACCTTTTGGAACTGAAACATTGGCTTTTCAGAGAGAATATTCGATTACAATCAGAACAAAGAGATCTGGATGAGATGAAGAGCAGATTCATCAAAGAAAGAGATGAATTTCGAAAAGAGATGGATACGCTTAATCATCAGATGGTCATTGAGCATAAGCGACTTAAAGATGAGCAGATTTTCTTCGATAAGAAAATGGACATCTTAAAGAACGGCTTTATGGAGCTTGAAGCGGAGAAACAGAAGTTTAACCGCGAGAAGCTTATGTTTGAAAACAATTATCTGGATGCCATAGGCTCTGAAGGTGAGTGCGAGATTCTTTTTTCCGGCGTCACCAGTTCTCTGGGACTTAAGAAGAGATATAAGGATTTGATGAAGATTTATCATCCCGATAATCTTTGCGGATCCGAGAAGGTTGTACAGTTAATAAATCGTGAATATGACAAAAAAAGAGCGGAGCAATAAGCTCCGCTTTTCGTTGCAATTAATTATGCTCTCTCAACAGCACCGGATTTCATGCAGCTTGTGCAAACATGTAATCTCTTGGGAGTACCGTTAACGTTACATTTGATACTCTTAACGTTTGAATTCCAAATTCTGTTAGATCTTCTATGAGAATGGCTTACGTTGTTACCAAAGTGAGCACCCTTACCACAAATATCACATTTAGCCATCGTCACACCTCCTTAACGACTTCGTCGAATCTTCTTTTAGGTCAAATTGGCTTTCGCCACAACATTAGTATATTAACAGATTGTTTATCAGTTTGCAAGCCTTATTTTTTGGTCGTTCATAAAATATTTACAATTTTTAGTTTCCTTTTTAGTGCAAAGTGGTTATAATAACTACGTATATGTCAAAACGAAGGAGGTCTACCATGAAAAGTGGTTCTGAAAAGAGGACTTCAATCAATACCCATATGGGGAATATCATTATTGAGAATGAAGTTATAGCTCAGTACGCAGGTACTTGTGCAATGGAATGCTTTGGCATTGTCGGTATGGCAGGCGTTAATGTTAAAGATGGTATTGTCAGCTTGCTTAAGCTTGATAATGTATCAAGAGGCATAAACGTTACTGTTAGAAATAACAAGTTAGATTTGGATTTGCATATTATTGTTGCTTACGGTGTAAGCATCATTGCTGTTTCCGAGAATCTGATCAGTTCTGTCAAGTATAAAGTTGAAGAGTTCACCGGTATGGAAGTTGATAAGATCAACATCTATGTTGAAGGTGTACGAGTGATTGATTAAGGAGGAAATACCGGTGGCAACAAACACTATAAACGCAGACCTTATAAGAGTTATGTTCTTATATGGTTCCAAGAGCCTTGAGAGCAAGAAGGAATGGATTAACGAGCTCAATGTTTTCCCTGTTCCCGACGGCGACACAGGTACAAATATGACAATGACCATCATGTCTGCAGCCAAAGAAGTTTTGGCTCTTGAAGAGAATGACATGAAGTCATTGGCCAAAGCTATTTCTTCCGGATCTTTGAGAGGCGCAAGAGGTAACTCAGGCGTTATTCTTTCACAGCTTTTAAGAGGTTTTACCAAAGTAGTAAGAGATTACGAGGAAGTAGATATACCTGTTTTGGCAGATGCTTTTGAGAAAGCGGTTGATTCTGCATACAAAGCAGTTATGAAGCCTAAGGAAGGAACGATTCTTACCGTGGCTAAAGGAAGCGCAGTTAAAGCCAGAGAACTGGCTGATGCCGGCGTTACCGAACTTGCTCAGTTCATTGACGAGATTATTGCAGAGGCTGAGGTTGTTCTTGCCAAGACTCCCGATATGCTTCCTGTATTAAAGCAGGCAGGAGTTGTTGACTCGGGCGGCCAGGGCCTTGTTGAGTTCATGAAGGGCGCAAGAGAGGGCTTTAATAACCCTGATGCCGATATTAACGAGATTATGACACAGGCTTCTCCGGAAGCCGAAGAAACTGAGGCAAAGGAAGCCGAGGTTAATATTAAGTTCGGATATCGAACAGCCTTCAAGATTATTTCTAAGAATACATTCAATATTAAGATGGAAATCGATTTCAAGGAATTCCTTGCAAATATCGGTGATGATCCTGTGTGTGTTGTGGACGGAGATGAGATCAAAATCGACGTTCTCACAAATGATCCCGGACTTGTAATTCAGCGTGGACTTAAATATGGTCAGTTAACCGATATTAAGATTGAGAATATCCGTCTATCCAAGGGTACTGATTCTCAGCCCGCTGAAAGCGCTCAGAATGTTCCCGATGTTCCTATGGAACATAAGGATTATGGATTTATTACCGTATCTGTGGGTGAAGGCATGAGCGAGATTTTCTCAGGCCTTGGTGCTGACTTTATCATTGAAGGCGGCCAGACAATGAATCCTTCAACCGAGGATATGTTAAATGCCATCGATAAGGTCAATGCAGATACCATATTCATTCTTCCCAACAACAAGAACATTGTTCTTGCCGCAAATCAGGCTGCAAGCCTTACAGAAGGAAAGAATGTTGTAGTTATTCCTACAAAGACAGTACCTCAGGGCATTACATCAATTATTAATTTTGTTCCCGATGCAGGCGTTGAGGACAACGTTGCTGCCATGAACGAAGCTATTGCTTTGGTTCGTACAGGCCAGGTAACTTATGCTGTAAGGGATACCGTTATTGATGATAAGGAAATCAAGCAGGGCGATTACATGGGAATCGGTGATTCCGGTATTCTTTCTGTTGGCGAGGACCTTAAGAATGTAACAATATCCATGATTGATGAAATGGTTGATGATGAGATTTCACTGGTAAGCATTTATTACGGAAGTGATGTTTCAGAAGAAGAAGCAAATGCCATTTCTGAAGAGGTATTAAAGAAACATTCCGATATTGATGTTGAAGTACAAAGCGGTGGACAGCCTATATATTATTACGTTGTTTCTGCAGAATAAAAATAACTCCGAAGTCCTAAGGGCTTCGGAGTTTTCTTTTATAAACCACATCTGATATAGATTCTGCCATCCTTACTTCCAAGGAAGAAATCATTTCCTTCCATTCCTGTGGTTTCATCCCTCATTCTTTTATCAAAATGTACAATTGTATCGTGGAAGGTATTGTTGAGCGCAACGACAGCATTTTCATATTCTCTTTTATATGTATCGTCTTCATCCTTGTAATATGTTCCAAGAGGCTTTCCAATCGGTATATCGTACTCGTGATACCACCAATGATTGCCAAGCCATTTTGTGTGCATCTGATAGGTGTAATGACCATCACCTAAGAGAGCGCAGGCAAGTCCGAATCTCATGTTCTTAAGGTTGGAATAGCCTTTTTCAAGATATCTGCAGCTTTCCTCAACAGGTCTCTTCATCATATGACCGAATTCAACATCGAATCCGGGGGTGACATCAATATAAGTACAATTGGGCTTTCCGGTTGCTGATTTACCCCAGGGAATATATTTGTTCATAATATCGTCGAAGGTGTATTTTGTGAAATTCTCCGGCAGGCTTATATGATCCAATATACCCTCAAAGATGGTACCGTCGGCATAATCCAATGCATAATCCGATTCCATGCTTCCGTTAATCAGAATATAGGGTTCATTTCCGTATCTTTTTCTTGTTTCCTTTAGGATTGTTTCCTTTCCTTTGACCCAGAGTCTGTTAAGATCATCAATTGAATCTTCCTTACCGTCTTCGTTGGCATCAATCTTAACTTTCTTTTTGCTTTCAAGCTCAACAGCCCAGGAATCAAAAGAACCGCCCATGCAGTCAATGTAAACTCCGTCCACATTAAGCATTGAAGGCCATTTGTCCTCAATAAGATTCATGAATGATTTGAGGGTTTTCTCTTTGGAAAGGTTTAAAAGCTGACTTCCCGGCCAGGAGTTGATATTATTGCCATCTGTTGTCTTTAGAAAACAATCATCATCAAAGTATTTTGTGCCCGGGAAATACTCGCAGGAGCCTGCGATGTAGGAGACCACGATCAATCTGTCATTGTATTCGTGAAGCTTCTTTAGATTGTCGTTTAACTTTTCGATGTGTTCCTTGGAATCATCGATTTTGAAGCCGGCAATAATAAGATCGAATTTGGCCGCCTCCATAAGCTCTGCCTCAGATGAATCCCATCTGGGGTTGTGCCCGTAAATCATAGCGATTTTGGGCGCATTCTTTCTGTTCCATAAATCTGCCATATTAAATTCCCCTTTACAGTTTTTTAAATTCCCTACAACTAAATTATCATGAAAAAACTGCGTAATCAATCGGGTAAATATGATAAAATTTAAGAAGTGCGAGAGGTATATGACATGGATGGTACACCTATTAAAAATTTAAAAGGCGTAGGAGAGAAAAGTGCGCTTTTATATAACAAATTAAACATATTTACCATAGAAGATCTTGTAAGGTTTTATCCCAGAAACTACGAGATAATGCCAAAGGTTTCAAGAATTAACGAGGTTAGCGAGGGGGATACAGGGGCTTTTCTTATGACGATTTCCGCAAGGCCCACATTAAAAAGGGTCAGAAATCTTTCAATCCTTAATGTTTCCGCCTATGATTCCAACGCCAAATCTCCTGAAGAAGCCGTTAAAATCAATATTACATTCTTCAATATGCCTTATCTTTTAAATGCACTTAAGGCAGGAAGCAAGTATGTCTTTATCGGCTCATTAAAGGGCAAAAGAATGGAACATCCGGCCATTTATAAGCCCGAGGATTACTATGCCCTTGAGGGCACAATTCAACCTCTCTATCATCTTACAAAGGGTCTGTCCAATAAGAGCATCAAAAAGGCTGTCAGAAATGCCCTTGATAAGGTTGATATATCAAGAGACTTTCTGCCTCTTTCAATTAAAGAGAAATATAATCTTCCTGATTTTTCGGAATCTGTATATAAGGTTCATTTTCCCAGAGACGAAAAAGAATTAAGGCTTGCTCACAGAAGGCTTGCTTTTGAGGAGTTTTTCTATTTCATCCTTCTTGTGAGAAAGAACAAGCTCTTAAATGAAGAGCATGCTTCAAACTTTAAGATGATCGAAACTGCCGAATGTAACAGGCTAATTGAAGCTTTGCCTTACAGACTTACGGATGAGCAGGTGAAAGTATGGGATGAGATTAAAGACGATTTGTCCAAAGGCTCTATAATGAGTCGAATGATTCAGGGAGATGTGGGTTCCGGCAAGACAATACTTGCCTTTTTAAGTCTGTTAATGACCGTCACAAACGGCTTTCAGGGCGCATTAATGGCACCTACTGAAGTCTTGGCCAAGCAGCATTTTGAGAATCTTACGGATTTGACCAAAAAATATAAGCTGCCCTTTAAGCCTGTGCTCTTAACAGGTTCAGTAACAAAGAAGGATAAACAGGCGATTTATGATGATTTAAAGAACGGCAGGGCAAATATTGCAATCGGCACCCATGCCCTTATAACTGAAGGCGTTACCTACAATAATCTGGCTCTTGTCATAACAGATGAGCAGCACAGATTTGGAGTAAACCAAAGGGAGGCCATTTCTTTAAAGGGGGAAAAACCGCATATTCTCGTCATGAGCGCAACCCCCATACCAAGATCTTTAGCCATGATTGTATACGGAGATTTATCCATTTCAAGGATTGAAAAGCTCCCAGGCAACAGACTTCCCATCAAGAATGCCGTTATAAACCCTGATATGCGCCCTAATACCTACAAGTTTATTGCAAAGGAAGTGGCAATGGGGCATCAGGGCTATGTTATCTGCCCTCTGGTTGAGGCTTCTGAGGAAGAATCGGCTTTTTCCAATTATGAAAATGTTAAAGACTATACTGTAAAACTTAAAAGTGAGCTTCCGGAATCCATACGTATCTCTACCCTGCATGGCAAAATGAAAGCCGAGCAGAAAAACAGAATTATGCAGGATTTCCATGACGGATTAATCGATGTTCTTGTTTCCACAACTGTTATTGAAGTGGGAATCAATGTGCCCAATGCGACATTTATGGTGGTTGAGAATGCCCAGGCCTTTGGGCTTGCAACGCTTCATCAGCTAAGGGGAAGAGTGGGCAGAAGCGATATTCAAAGTTATTGCGTATTCATTAACACCGATTCCAAGGGTGAAAAGAACGACAGACTTGAAATACTTGGTAAATCAAACGATGGCTTTTATATAGCTGAAGAGGATCTGAAGCTTCGTGGACCGGGTGACCTCTTCGGAACGCTGCAGTCAGGAGAATTAAACTTTAGAATCGCAGATATTTACAATGATTCGGCAGTCCTTAAGGACGCATCCGAGTGTGTTGACATGATTTATGCGGGCAAAAGCGATATAAGTACCACAGAACTTCCTTACTTTTTGGATATGCTTGAGAAAGCCCTTGGCATAAAGATTGATTCATCCACTCTCTAAAGCCCTCATTCAACAATTTGTGGTATTTTCACTTTGAATATCCACAACATCTATGGTATAATACATTTGTTGTATTATGCAAAGAGAGGGTTTTTAAGCAATGTCTAATAGTTCAACTTATAATGCTTCCAATATAACCGTACTTGAGGGCCTGGAGGCCGTCAGAAGACGACCCGGAATGTATATCGGAAGTGTTTCCACAAAGGGTTTGAACCATCTTATATATGAGATTGTCGACAACGCAGTGGATGAGCATTTGGCAGGCTATTGCACCAAGATTTCCGTAATTTTGGAGGCTGATGGCACCTGCACAGTTGTCGATAACGGTCGAGGTATCCCCATTGATATGCATGAGAAAGGGGTAAGTGCAGAGCGTATTGTATTTACAACCCTTCATGCAGGCGGTAAATTTGATGATTCTGCGTACAAAACAAGCGGTGGTCTACACGGTGTAGGCTCATCGGTTGTTAACGCGCTGTCCACTCATTTGACTGTTACAGTTAAGAAGAACGGACAGATTTCCAGAGATACATATGAAAGGGGTATTCCCACAACAAAGCTGGAAAATGGTCTTTTGCCCGTCATCGGCAAGACCAGAGAGACAGGAACCACCATTAATTTCCTGCCTGACGATACAATCTTTGACAAGACCAGATTTAAAGAGGATGAGGTTAAGAGCCGTCTTCATGAGACAGCTTACCTTAATCCCAAACTTACAATTCATTTTGAGGACAGACGTAAGGAAGAGCCCGAAATCATTGATTATTCAGAGCCTGAAGGAATTAAAGGCTTCGTAAAGGATCTGAATAAGACCAAGGAAGCTCTCCATGATGTTGTGTCTTTTAGCGGCGTCAGCGACGGAATTGAAGTTGAGGTTGCTTTTCAGTATGTAAATGAGTTCCAGGAGATGGTTTATGGCTTCTGTAACAATATTTACAACTCTGAAGGCGGAACTCATTTAACAGGCTTTAAGACCCAGTTTACAAACGTTATCAATACCTATGCCAGAGAATTGGGCGTTCTTAAGGACAAAGATGCCAACTTTACAGGTGCCGATGTTCGAAACGGCATGACGGCTGTAGTATCAATTAAGCATCCCGACCCCAGATTTGAAGGACAGACCAAGACTAAGCTTGACAACCAGGATGCAACCAAGGTTGTTTCCAAGATAACAGGCGATGAGGTTGTAAGATATTTTGACAGAAACCTGGATGATTTAAAGGCTATTATTTCCTGCGCCGAGAAATCTGCAAAGATTCGAAAGACAGAAGAGAAGGCCAAGACCAATATGCTTACCAAGTCAAAGTATTCCTTTGATTCCAACGGTAAGCTGGCAAACTGCGAGTCTAAGGATGCCAAAAAGTGCGAAATCTTCATCGTAGAGGGTGATTCCGCCGGTGGCTCCGCAAAGACAGCCAGAAACAGAATGTATCAGGCCATTCTTCCCATAAGAGGTAAGATTCTTAACGTTGAGAAAGCAAGTATCGACAAGGTTCTTGCAAACGCCGAAATCAAGACCATGATTAATGCCTTTGGATGCGGCTTTTCCGAAGGATACGGCAATGATTTTGACATCACAAAGCTTCGCTATGACAAGATTATTATTATGGCGGATGCCGACGTGGATGGAGCTCATATCTCCACACTTTTGCTTACTTTATTCTACAGATTTATGCCTGAACTGATTTCAGAGGGTCATGTATATATTGCCATGCCTCCTCTTTATAAAGCTATGCCTTCAAAGGGTGAAGAGGAGTACCTTTATGATGACAAGGCTCTTGAGAAATACAGAGCAACTCACAAAGGTTCCTTTACTTTGCAAAGATACAAAGGTCTGGGTGAGATGGATGCCGAACAGCTTTGGGAAACAACCCTTGATCCTGAAAGACGAATGCTTAAACTTGTGGAAATAGAAGATGCAAGAATGGCTAACGAGGTAACGGAGCTTCTTATGGGTACGGAGGTTCCTCCCAGAAAAGCCTTTATTTATGAACATGCCTGCGATGCAGAACTTGACGTATAGGAACGGTAATTAAGAAATGGATGAAACCAGAATAATCAAAACCGAATACTCCGAGGTAATGGAGAAGTCATATATTGATTATGCCATGAGTGTAATCATTGCCCGAGCTTTACCGGATTCACGAGACGGATTAAAGCCTGTTCAGAGACGTACTCTTTATGACATGTATGAACTGGGCATCAGATATGATAAACCCTACAGAAAAAGCGCGCGTATCGTGGGTGATACAATGGGTAAATATCATCCCCACGGTGACAGCTCAATTTACGATTCCCTGGTGGTTATGTCCCAGGATTTTAAAAAGGGTATGGCCCTCGTAGACGGACACGGTAACTTCGGCAATATCGAAGGTGACGGTGCCGCTGCAATGCGTTATACCGAGGCCAGACTTCAGAAGGTGACTCAGGAAGCATTTCTTGGTGATCTCGACAAGGACGTGGTTGATTTTATTCCAAACTTTGACGAGACCGAGAAAGAGCCTTCCGTACTTCCCGTTAAGCTTCCCAATTTCCTGGTGAATGGTTCCGAAGGTATTGCCGTTGGTATGGTAACAAGTACTCCGCCTCATAATCTTGGTGAAGTAATTGATGCCACCAAAGCGTATATGCTCAATGAAGACATCACTAACAAAGAGCTGATGCGTTATATTAAAGGACCTGATTTCCCTACAGGTGGAATTGTAATAAATCAGGATGAACTTCTTGAAATATATGAAACCGGCGTGGGCAAAATCAAGCTTCGCGGCAAGGTTGAAATCGAAAAAGGAAAAGCCGGCAAAACAAACGTTGTAATTACCGAAATTCCATATACCATGATAGGTGCCAATATTGGTAAATTCTTATCTGATGTTGCCGCTTTGGCAGAGCAGAAGAAGACCACCGATATTGTTGATATATCAAACCAGTCTTCAAAGGAAGGTATCAGAATCGTCATCGAGCTTAAGAAAGATGCCGATACTGAGAACTTCGTCAACATGCTTTACAAGAAGACCAGGCTTGAAGATACCTTTGGCGTAAACATGCTTGCCATTTCTCACGGAAGACCTGAGACCATGAGCCTTAAGCAGATTATCAAGGACTCCGTTGACTTCCAGTTTGAGATAAACACCAGAAAGTATAATTACCTTCTCAAGAAGGAACTTGAGAAAAAAGAGATACAGGAAGGCTTGATTAAAGCCTGCAATGTTATTGACCTGATCATAGAAATTCTTCGCGGCAGTAAAGACAGAAATATGGCCAAGGCCTGTCTCGTTGAAGGCAAAACTGAAGGAATCAAATTTAAATCAAAAGAATCCAAGATTATGGCTGCCCAGCTTCTTTTCTCCGAAGCTCAGGCCAACGCCATTCTTGAGATGCGTTTATACAAGTTAATAGGTCTTGAAATTGATGCTCTTATTAAAGAGCACGAGGAGACCTGCGCCAACATTTACAGATATGAGGATATTCTTGACCGCAAGGGCAGCATGGCTCAGGTAATTATGAATGAGCTGGATGCCATCAAGAAAGAGTACGGCAGGAAGAGACTTACCCTTATCGAAAATGCCGAAGAGGCTGTATACGAAGAGCGCAAAATTGAGGAGGCTGATGTTTACTTCCTTATGGATCGCTTCGGATATGCCAAGACCGTGGATGTGGCAACTTACGAGAGAAACAAGGAAACCATTGAAGATGAATTCAAATTCGTCTTCATGTGCAAGAACACAGGTAAGGTTTGCATCTTCACTAACAAGGGACAGGTACACACATTTAAGGTACTTGATTTACCCATGGGCAAGTTAAGAGACAAGGGCGTTCCCATCGATAATGTATCCAACTTCTCCACATCCAAAGAAGACGTGGTGCTTTTAACAAGTCAGTCCGACCTGAATCTTTACAGACTGTTGTTTGTAACCAAGAAGTCCATGATGAAGGTGGTTGACGGCGGTGAATTTGATGTTAGCAAGAGAACAATTGCCGGCACCAAATTTATGGATGATGAGGATGAAGTACTTTCTGTTGAAATCTTAAAAGAACAGAAAAATATAATTTTACAGACCAAAGAAGGATATTTCCTGCGCTTTGCCGTTGATGAAATACCCATGAAGAAGAAAAATGCCATAGGTGTAAGAGGCATGAAACTTGGAGACAAAGACCATGTTGAGGCTGTTTATTACACCTTGAATACAGTTGACAAAACCATTGATTACAAAGGACGCACCTTGGAACTTAACAAGCTTAAACTTGGCAGAAGAGATTCCAAGGGTGTAAAGGTAAGAGCATGAGAGTAATAGCAGGCAGAGCCCGCAGCATGCCATTAAAGGCTCCCAAATCATTAAATACAAGGCCAACCACTGACAGGATTAAAGAAACTCTTTTTAATATTCTTCAGGGTGATATTCAGGGCTCGGTATTTGTTGATGTATTTTCCGGCAGCGGCGGCATAGGAATTGAAGCCTTAAGCAGAGGAGCAAAAAGAGCATATTTTATTGAGAATGAAAAGGAAGCTTTAGGCTGCATAACAGACAACCTTCATTTCACAAAGTATGAGAATCAGGGCATAATTCTTAAGCAGGATGCTCTCAGTGCTTTATCAGTTTTGAACGAGAAGGAAGTTGACATTATTTTCATGGATCCTCCTTATGGAGAAGGACTAGAAAAGAAGGCTTTGGAAATTCTTTCTTCCGCGTCTTATGTAACGGAAGATACCATGATTATTATTGAATCCGATCTTAATACAGATTTTGGATATGTTAAAGAACTTGGTTTTGATATTTACAGAGAGAAAACCTATAAAACAAACCGACATTTATTTATCAGGAAAATTTGAAAAGAGGTAGCTATTATGAAATCAGCCTTTTATCCCGGAAGCTTTGATCCCATGACACTGGGACACCTGGACATAATTAAAAGAGCTGCGGGAATTTTCGATGAATTGCACGTCGTTGTGATGCACAACAAGGGCAAGAGCGCATTGTTTTCTGTAGAGGAACGTGTTAATATACTAAAGGAAGCAACTAAGGATTTGGACAATATTGTCATCGAATCTTTTGCGGGATTGACCATCGATTATGCCAAGAAGAAAAACATTCATGTGGCAATAAGAGGATTGCGAGCAATCACCGATTTTGAATATGAATTACAATTTGCACAGACCAACTCAAAGCTGTCAGATGGATTTTTGGACACCATGTTCTTAACAACCAGTCTGGAATATGCTTACTTAAGCTCCAGCACGGTTAAGGAAATTGCCAGCTTTGGCGGTGATATTGCTCAGTGTGTTCCGGATTTTGTTGTTCCTTTGATTTATGATAAATACAAATGATTTTATCATTAAATAATAAGCGAGGATAGATAAATGCCCGTACCTAACAGTAGTATAGAGAATGCAATTAAGGAAATAGAAGACTATATAGCAAGCTGCAAATACCAGGCTTTTTCAAGCACCAAGATTGTTGTTGATAAGGAAAATATCGATGACTTAATCAGTGAACTCAGAAAGAAAACACCCGAGGAAATCAGAAGATATCAGAAGATTATCAGTAACAGAGATGCTATTTTGGAAGATGCCCGTTCAAAGGCTGAAACCCTCATTAATGAAGCAACCGTCCACACTAATGAGCTTATTAATGAGCATGAAATCATGAAACAGGCCTATGATCAGGCTAACCGTGTGGTTTCCATGGCATCGGCACAGGCTCAGCAGATTCTCGACAATGCAACCAACGAAGCTAACAGTCTTAGAATCGCCGCCATGCAGTATATGGATGATATGCTTGCACATATTGAAGAGGTATTAACCGGATCAGCTCAGGCAGCTGCCACAAACTATGAGAGTCTTGTTAATTCTCTGAACGAATACAGAGAGGTTGTTATTTCCAACAGAAACGAATTACATCCTCAGCCTGAACCGGAACCTACAATTGAACCGGATCCTGATTTGACCATCACAGGTCCTATTGATATTCCTGAGAAAAAGAAGGATGGCATAAGTCTTATTTAATGAAATTACTAAGCAGATTCCTTTCGGAGTCTGCTTATTTTTCGCCAGATTATAAAGTGGGATTGATATATGCTTGTAAGACTTGATAAATGGTTAAGCGAGAAATCCTCCCTTACCAGAAGTGAAGCAAAGGATGCCTTGAAGAAGGGGAAGGTTTTGGTTAATGGCCAAACTGCCAAAGACCCTTCACTTAAACTGAATACCGATTCCGATGAAGTAATTCTTGATGGAAATAAGCTAATATATGAAAAGAATGTATATTTTGTTCTGAATAAACCCGCCGGTTTTGTTACATCCACATCTGATTCTGATGGAGTTAACGTTATGTCCTTGCTTAAGGGTGAGGTTACAAAGAATCTTTTCCCGGTTGGCAGGCTTGATAAGGACACAGAGGGGCTTTTGCTTATTACGGATGACGGAGAATTGGCTCACAGACTTTTGTCACCTAAAAAACATGTCAAAAAGACTTACTATGTGGAATGCCAAAAGAGTATCAGCGATTTTGATATGGATATTTTAAGAAACGGTGTTGATATAGGTGATGATACACCTACAAAGGAAGCCGAGGTAACACGTATAGATGGTAAAATCATAAATCTCTCCATTACCGAAGGAAGATTCCATCAGGTAAAAAGAATGTTGGAGGCTGTTGACAACAAGGTTGTTTATTTGAAAAGGCTTTCATTCGGAAACCTTGTTCTTGAAGACCTTGGTATTAATCCCGGTGAATACAGAAAGCTTAACTCAAGTGAAATAGATATATTAAAGAGGTCATAAAATGAATTTGTTAAAAAGAATGTTTTCTGCCGATAGCTTTAAGGGGCAGCAAAACTATATAGCTAATCAAAAGAAGGCAGAGATACTTAAAACCATATTATTGTTTGCAGTATCTGCTTCATTGTTTATCGCAGGATACATTACTACAGGTTCCAGGAAGAACCTTTTATCCATTGTGGCGGTGCTTGGATGTCTTCCCACCTGTAAAAGCGCGGTAAACATGATTATGTTTCTAAGGTTTAAATCGGCTCCTTCAGGGCTTGTTTCAAAGATTCAGGAATCGGTTGGAAGCTTGTATGAGCTGTATGACAATGTTTTTACCACCTATGAGAAGACCTATGTTGTTTACCATATGGTATTCAGACAGAACAATCTTTGCGGCCTGGTAAAAGAGGGAACTGATATTGCAAAGCTCACAACACATATAGATGAAAAACTCAAAGTCGGCGGTCATAAAGGAATCACAGTCAAACTTTTTGACAAGGAAGATAAATATATTGAGAGACTGATAAGTCTTAATCAACTGGAACCCGATAATGATAACAGACCTGAGGAAGTTTTAAACACTGTAAAGGCTATTTGTTTGTAGATTATGCGAAGACTTGACATAAACAATTCTAATGAAGGAGGAAGGCTTGACAAAATGCTTATTAAGCATTTGCCTAAAGCTGCGCCCTCCTTTATTTATAAGATGCTAAGGAAAAAAAATATCACTTTAAACGGTAAAAAGGCTATTGGTAATGAGCTTCTTAAGTCCGGAGATTATATAGAAATATTCTTTTCTGATGTAACCTATGATAAATTTAGGGGAACAGTCCACGGAAAACCGGATGTTTCTTCATATGTAGATGCTTATTCCGAATTAAAAGGGATTAAGGTCATTTATGAAGATGAAGACGTGGTATTTTTAAATAAGCCCATTGGAGTTCTTTCTCAAAAGGCCACAGAATCCGATTCTTCATTAAACGAATGGCTTATCGGCTATCTTTTGGAAAAAGGAAAGATCTCGGCCGAATCCCTTAGAGATTTTAAACCTTCGGTGTGCAATCGCCTTGACAGAAATACTGCAGGCATTGTTTTGTGTTCCAAGTCCTTAAAGGGCTCCAGAGCTTTATCGGGTCTTATTAAGGACAGGAAGCTTGATAAATACTATTTAGCGCTTGTAAAAGGAACGGGAATAAAGGAAAGTACTTTATCCGGCAATCTAAGTAAAGACAGTTCCGCCAATAAAGTTAAGGTTAAACTGGGGGATAAGGAAGAAATAAGAACTGATATTAAACCGGTATCAGATAACGGTAAGGTCACTTTAGTAGAAGCTGAACTTTTTACCGGCAAAACCCATCAGATAAGGGCCTCCCTGGCCGCATTGGGCCATCCGTTAATCGGCGATTACAAATATGGAGACAGGGTGTTAAACGACGCATTTAAGGAAGAATATGGCCTTGAAAGCCAGTTTCTGGTTTGCTATAAGGTTAAGTTTCATGAAGACACAAACGGCCTTGACGCTTTGATAAACCTTGAAATAAAGGCGGATTTACCTGTTATATTCGATGAATTGCTTAAGAAGGAGAAGCTTTAATGGCTACTTGGAATTCCAGGGGACTAAGAGGTTCTACCCTTGAGGAAATGATCAACAGAACCATAGACAAGTATAAGGAAAAGGGACTTGCTTTGATTCAAAAGGTCCCGACACCCATTACACCCATTAATATCGAGCCTTCCACAAGACATATTACATTGGCTTACTTTGACCAGAAGAGTACCGTTGACTACATCGGTGTTGTTCAGGGTATCCCGGTATGCTTTGATGCAAAAGAATGTGCAGTGGACACCTTTGCGCTTCAAAACATACATCCTCACCAGTTTGATTTTATGGAAAGATTTGAGGAGCAACGGGGAATTGCGTTTTTGATTATCTATTATTCCCATAAGGATTTGCTTTATTATCTGCCTTTCTCTGATTTGAAGAAATTCTGGAATCGAAAAGAAGAGGGGGGCAGAAAAAGCTTTCGATTTGAAGAATTGGATGAAAAGTGGATTATAGACGCTAAATCCGGAGTGCTTGTTCCCTTCCTGGATAGCTTAAAAATTGACCTGGAATCCCGTGTTGACAATTGATTTTATTTCCTGTATACTTCATTTAGTTTCGCTTGCTACCAAATTAGCACATTAGCACGCTAAAGTAAAAAGGAGAATCATGAGTACAATATTATTACATACTCCCGAGGGTGTAAGAGATATATACGGTGATGAAATGAAGAGAAAGAGCGAGGTGGAATCCCGCATTAAGAGCGTAATTTCTCTTTATGGATATAAAAGTATTTCAACCCCTACCTTTGAGTTTTTTGATGTTTTTTCCAAGGAGATTGGTACAACTCCTTCCAAGGAGCTTTATAAATTCTTTGACAAAGAAGGCAACACTCTGGTTTTGAGACCGGACTTCACCCCTTCCATGGCAAGATGTGCCGCAAAGTATTATATGGATGAGGATGTTCCCATCAGATTTACTTACAGCGGAAACACATTTACAAATACCAGCAATCTTCAGGGTAAGCTTAAAGAAGTTACCCAGATGGGGGCTGAGCTTATCGGTGACGGCTCAGTTAATGCCGATGCTGAGATGATTGCAATGGTTATCAACTGCCTTCTTAAGACAGGACTTAAGGATTTCCAGATAAGCATCGGTGAAGTTGAATATTTTAAGGGCCTTTGTCAGAAAGCAGGACTTTCCGAAGAAGAGGAATGGGGTTTAAGAGACCTTATAAGTGTAAAGAACATTTTCGCTGCCGAAGCATTGATTGACAAAGAAGTTAAAGATGAAAAAGCCGGATTAAGCCTTAAGAAAATGGCTGATTTATTTGGCGGAATAGAGATATTGGAGGAAGCAAAGGCTTTTGCCAACAATGAAAGATCAAAGGCTGCCATTGACAGGCTTTATTCTCTGTACGACGTACTTAAGAAGTATAACGTTGAGAAATATGTATCCTTTGATCTTGGAATGCTTTCCAAATACAATTATTACACAGGCGTGATATTTAAGGCATACACTTATGGCGTTGGCGATGTAATCATAAAGGGAGGACGTTACGATTCCCTTCTTTCCAGATTCGGAAAGGATGCACCTGCCATCGGTTTTGTTGTTATTATCGATGACTTAATGGAGGCGGTTAAAAGCCAGAATATCGACATTCCTCTTGAGGAGGAACCTGTTGAGCTCACCTATACAAAAGATAATTACGATGAGGTATTAAAGCAGGCGATAGAGCTTAGAAACAATAACAGAGCAGTTGTTCTTAAGGAGGGCAAATAGATGAGTAATGAGCGTTATTTGACATTTGCTCTTGCTAAGGGCAGACTTGCCGAGAAAACTTTGGCTTTACTTGAAGAAGTAGGTATTACATGTGAAGAGATGAAGGATAAGAATTCTCGAAAGCTTATCTTCGTTAATGAGGAATTAAAGCTTAAATTCTTCTTATCCAAAGGACCTGATGTTCCCACATATGTGGAATATGGCGCTGCTGACATCGGCGTTGTGGGTGCTGATATTATTCTGGAAGAAAACAGAAGAGTATATGAGGTTCTTGATCTTGGTTTTGGTGCCTGCAGAATGTGCGTGTGCGGTCCTGAATCCGCAGGTGAACTCTTAAAGCATCACGAGATGATAAGAGTTGCAAGCAAATACCCTGAAATTGCCAAGAATTACTTCTATAATCAGAAGAATCAGACCGTTGATATTATTAAGCTTAACGGCTCGGTTGAGCTTGGCCCTATTGTAGGTCTTTCAGATGTTATAGTCGATATAGTGGAAACCGGTTCCACCCTTAAAGAGAACGGCCTTGTTGTGCTTGAAACAATAACTCCCCTTTCTGCAAGGATGATAGTTAACCAGGTTTCAATGCAGATGGAATCTGCAAGAATCAAAGAGTTAATTAACAAGATTAAAGCTTGTGTTGAAGCGAAAGGACAGAAATGAGAATTCTTGAATTAAATGAAAAAACCAAAAGTTCTCTTTTAAACGATTTGTTAAAAAGAAGTCCCAACAACTATAAGGAATATGAGGATGTTGTTGAAGAAATTGTAAACGACGTAAGAGACAGGGGCGATGTGGCTTTATTTGAGTACACCCTTAAGTTTGATAAGTGCAAAATCGATGAGAGCAATGTGGAGGTTACCAGAGCAGAAATCGAAGATGCTTATAAGAAACTTGACGACAGCCTTATTGAAGTACTAAAGAAAGCAGCCTCAAACATAAGAAGCTATCATGAACTTCAGAAGAGGAATTCATGGATTAGCACAAGAGAAGACGGTGTAATTCTTGGTCAGAAGATTACCGCAATTGAAAAGGCGGGAGTATATGTACCCGGTGGTACAGCTGCTTATCCTTCAAGCGTTCTTATGAACATCATTCCTGCAAAGGTTGCCGGAGTTGAAGAAATTATTATGCTTACACCTCCCAACAAGGACGGTGAGATGAATCCTGCAACATTGGTTGCTGCTGATATTGCAGGCGTTGACAGAGTGTTTAAGGCAGGGGGTGCTCAGGCTATTGCAGCCATGGCTTTCGGTACAAAGAGTATTCCCAAGGTTTATAAGATTACTGGCCCTGGAAATATTTTTGTGGCTTTGGCAAAGAGAAGCGTATTCGGACACGTTTCCATCGATTCAATAGCAGGCCCCAGCGAAGTAATGGTTCTTTGCGATGAAACCGCAAATCCCGAATATGTGGCTGCAGATTTACTTAGCCAGGCAGAACACGATAAGCTGGCTTCTGCAATCCTTGTTACCACATCAAAGGAAATGGCAGAGAAGGTTTCTAAAGAAATTGATAAGTTTACCGCAACCCTTGAACGAAAAGAGATAATAGAAGAATCTCTGAATAATTACGGTTATGCTTTGGTTGCAAAGGATATGGCAAGTGCCATCGATGCCGTTAATGAGATTGCTTCTGAGCATCTGGAGATTTTGACAGCAAATCCCTTTGACATACTTCCGAGAATCAAGAATGCAGGTGCAATATTCTTAGGCGAGTATTCATCAGAGCCTCTTGGAGATTATTTTGCCGGTCCCAATCACATTTTGCCCACCAACGGCACCGCAAAATTCTTCTCACCTTTGGGAGTTGATGATTTTATCAAAAAAAGCAGCATAATCTCATATTCAAGAGAAGCATTAAAGGCTGTACATGAGGATATTGAATTATTTGCCAAGCAGGAAGGTTTAACGGCACACGCCAATTCAATAAATGTTCGATTCAGATAGAGGAGGACTTATGAGAGAAGCTAAGATTAACAGAAAGACCAAAGAGACTGATATTGAAGTTAAGCTTAACCTGGACGGAACAGGTATAGGCGATATTTCTACAGGCATCGGCTTTTTTGATCACATGCTTGAAGGGTTTACCCGTCACGGTTTGTTTGATCTGACTCTTAAATGCAGGGGTGATCTTAATGTGGACGGACACCATACAGTTGAAGACTGCGGCATTGTTCTTGGAAATGCCATTAAGGAAGCCATTGGAGACAAGGCCGGGATCAAAAGATACGGAAACTTCATTCTTCCCATGGATGACGCTTTGATTCTTTGCGCAATTGATTTATGCGGCAGACCATATTTTGAATATGACTTGGAATTTCCCACTGAAAAATGCGGAGAGATGGATACGGAGCTTGTAAGAGAATTCTTCTATGCTTTATCATATTCAGCAATGATGAACATACACATAAGACAGCTTTCAGGCGTTAATTCACACCACATAGCAGAAGCTGCATTTAAGGCCTTTGCCAAGGCTTTGGATCAGGCTACGGGCTATGATGAGCGAATCAAAGATGTATTAAGCACAAAAGGAGTTTTATAGGAATGACAGGAACAAAAAGATTTGTTTCATGTATTTATTTATATAACGAGCATGCGGTAAAGGGTCTTGATGATATGACAATCGTCGAAACAGATCCTTTAAGACTTGCAGATCAGTACAATGACGGAAATGTTGACGAACTTCTTATCTTTGACATGTCCTATGATGACGAATCTCATGAGAAGGCTTTGCTTATTATAAAGGAGATTTGCTCAAAGGTTGAAATTCCCGTTATCGGAGCGGGAAATGTCAAGAGAATGGAAGATATCAAGAAACTTCTCTATGCCGGCTGTAAGAGGGCGGTGCTTGACTATGAGAAGGATGAGGATATATCCATTACCAAGGAAGTCTCCGACAAATTCGGAAAGGACAAAATCCTTGCTTCAGTTGACAATGCCAAGATCATTGAGTTTAACAAGGCACTCCTTGAAGAATATGTTTCCGAAATCATTCTTATGAACCCCCATATTATTAAGGAAGCAGAGGCAATAACCAATCTTCCCGCAATTGTTTCGGTAAAAGAGATTGCTCTCAACAAGCTCATTGAGATTTTCGGTTATGAAAATATCTACGGTGTAACCGGAAATGCCATAAATGACAATATAAAAGAGATTCTGTCTCTTAAAGAATTGCTTAAAGAGCAGGGCATAAGCGTGGGAATACTTGAATCTCCTTATAAATGGGAAGAGTTCAAAAAAGATCCCCAGGGTCTTGTTCCCGTTATTGTTCAGGATTACAAAACGGATGCGGTTCTCATGCTTGCATACATGGATGAGGACGCTTTTAACTACACCCTAAAAACCGGCAAAATGACCTATTACTCCAGAAGCAGACAGGAAAGATGGGTTAAAGGCGAGACTTCCGGACATTATCAATATGTTAAAAAGCTTACTGCCGACTGCGATATGGATACCATTCTTGCAAAGGTGTACCAGGTTGGAGTGGCCTGCCACACTGGAGCATACAGCTGTTTTTTCAATGAAATTGTAAAGAAAAGTGATTATGACGAAAACGAGAAGAATCCTTTGAATGTTCTTATGGATGTTTCCGCCGTAATTGCCGACAGAAAGAAAAATCCTAAAGAAGGAAGCTATACTAACTATCTTTTTGATAAAGGAATTGATAAAATATTAAAGAAGGTTGGTGAAGAGGCGACTGAAATTGTTATTGCCGCCAAGAACCCCAATCCCGAAGAAATCAAGTATGAAATCTCCGATTTCCTTTATCATATAATGGTCCTTATGGAAGAAAAGGGCGTTACCTGGCAGGAAATCATGGAGGATCTTGCAAAGAGATAGGAGTATATATGCTTGCATTATCCGATGATATATTAATGCAAATTGACAAACCTGCACGTTATATCGGTCACGAATACAATGCCGTTATCAAGGACAAGGCCGATGTTGACGTGCGGTTTTGTATGTGTTTCCCTGATGTTTATGAGATAGGTATGTCTCATTTGGGAATTCAGATTTTATATGATATGTTCAACAGAATGGATGGAGTATGGTGTGAAAGAACCTATTCTCCATGGCCTGATCTGGACAAAATTATGAGGGAGGAACACATCCCTCTTTTTGCGTTAGAGAGCCAGGAACCCATTAAGAACTTTGATTTTCTTGGAATAACACTTCAGTATGAGATGTGTTATACCAACATTCTTCAGATTCTTGATTTGTCCGGTATTCCTTTAACCACAGATGAAAGGAAGAACGGAGACCCAATTGTTATCGGCGGAGGTCCCTGTTCCTATAATCCTGAGCCCATTGCGGACTTTTTTGACATGTTCTATATAGGCGAAGGAGAAACCCGATATAAAGAGCTTATGGATCTTTATAAGAGGTTTAAAAAAGAAGGCAGATCAAGAGACGAATTCCTCTACGAAGCTGCCCATATTCCGGGTATGTACGTTCCTAAGTTCTATACACCTTACTATAACGAGGACGGAACCTTAAAGGACTTTGTTCCCATGGACGAAACTCTTCCCCGCAAAATAGTGAAAGAAATCGTTCTTGATTTTGACAAGGCTCCTTATCCCACCAAACAGCTGGTTCCATTTATGAGAGCCACCCAGGAGCGAATGGTTCTTGAAATTCAGCGCGGCTGTATAAGAGGCTGTCGTTTTTGCCAGGCAGGACAGTTATATCGCCCTGTAAGAGAGAAGAACATAGAAACATTAAAGAGGGAAGCCATAGAGCTTATGGAATACACAGGAGAAGAGGAGATATCCTTGAGCTCCTTAAGCTCTTCAGATTACCAGGCATTGCCCGAACTTGTGGATTTCCTTATCAATGAATGCAAGGAAAGGAAAGTTAATATTTCCCTGCCTTCCCTTAGAATAGACGCATTTTCTCTTGATGTTATGAGCAAGGTTCAGGACATTAAGAAAAGCTCCCTTACCTTTGCTCCCGAAGCAGGAAGCCAAAGGCTTAGAAATGTTATAAATAAAGGATTGACCGAGGAAGTCATTCTTGAAGGAGCCCGTATGGCCTTTAAGGGCGGCTGGACAAGGGTTAAACTTTATTTCATGCTTGGTCAGCCCTTTGAGACTGACGAGGATATCGAAGGTATTGGCAAACTGTCCAATGAAATTGCCAAGGTTTTCTTTGAAACCGTTCCAAAGGAAGAGAGAGTTAACGGCAAGGTTCAGATAGTATCAAGCACAAGTTTCTTTGTACCCAAGCCTTTTACAGCTTTTCAGTGGGCACCCATGTGCACAAAGGAAGAGTTCCTTGATAAGGCTTACAAGACGAGAATGGGCATTGCCAGCCAGCTTAACCAAAAGAGTATTAAATATAACTGGCATGAAGCGGATGTCACCGTACTGGAAGGAGTTTTTGCAAGAGGTGACAGAAAGCTTAGTAAAGCTATTCTTGCAGCCTATAAAAAGGGTTGTATATTCGATGCCTGGTCTGAGTACTTTAACTACGACACCTGGCTTGATACCTTTAAAGAATGCGGAATCGACATTGATTTCTATACAACAAGGAAAAGGGCGGACAATGAGTTATTCCCCTGGGATTTCCTTGACTGCGGTGTAAATAAAGAATTCCTTTTAAGAGAGTGGCATAAAGCTGCAGAGGGTGTTGTAAGCCCCAACTGTAAAGTGCAGTGTCAGGGATGCGGAGCCGCTAAATTTGGTGGAGGTATATGTTTTGAAGCTAAGAATAAAGTTCAGTAAAACCGGCGACATCAAATATACCGGCCACTTGGATTTGATGCGCTTTTTCCAAAAATTAAACAGACGCGCCAAACTTGATTTAAAGTATTCTCAGGGATTTAATCCTCACCAGATTATGGCTTTTGCTCAGCCCCTGGGTGTTGGTGTTGAAAGTATAGGAGAGTACGTTGATATTGAAGTTAACAGCATGGATATGACCTCAAAAGAGGCCGTCCAGAGATTAAACAGCGTAAGTATTCCCGAATTAAAGATTTTACAGGTAAAAAAACTTGACGATGCCAAGAAAAATGCCATGGCCTCAGTTCAGGGAGCCAGATATAAAGTAAGCTTTAAAGAAGGGAAGAATCCTACAACAGATGTAGCTTCTTTAATTGATGAGTATCTTGCCTCAGATGAGATCTTAATTACCAAAGAAGGTAAAGCGGGAGAGAGGGAAGTTGATATTAAACCCGGCATTTATGAGTTTAAGGCTGATAATGACGGCTCATTTGAACTCCTTTTAAATGCTTCAAGTGCAGGAAATATCAAACCTATTCAGGTATTTGAATCTTTGCTCGCCTTAAAGGGAGAGAAACTTAAAGATAATGCTCTTGCCATATTAAGACTTGATACATATGAAGCAGACGATAAAGGCAATTTGATTTCCATGGGGGATGTGGGAGAAGAGTTTTAATGAATGAAAGCGGAAAGATTCTTGTATTAAATTATAAATTTAATAACACTGAAACGCTTCTTGCTCTGCTCATTTCGGGAAACAGGCTTAAAAAGGCAAAGGTTTGTGGCGAAAGCGAGCTTATGGATATCTACAAAGGGAAAGTTGTTTCCGTATCCAAGCCCATTAATGCATGTTTTGTAAATTACAAGGACAATAAACAGTGTTTTTTGAGCCTTGATGAGAAAAAGGATCTTAAAGCTGGAGATGAGATTACCATACAGATTGTAAGAGAAGCCATGGGGTCAAAGCTTCCTACGGCGACGTTATCTTTAAGCATTCCCGGCAAATATTTGATTCTTGCGTACAATAAACCGGGGGTAAATTTCTCTGGTAAGCTTTCCATGAAGGAAAAGCATGTGCTTAAACATCTTCTTTCCGAGACAGAAATCTTCACAGAAAGAGAAAATTCACCCTTCGGTGTCATTATAAGAACCAATTCCGCTTCACTGACAGATTCCGATGAAATTATAAGAGAGTATGAATCTCTTAAACAGAAAATGGAAGAGATAGTCTCTTATTCGGATAAAAGGACCTGTTATTCCCTGCTTTTCAAGGAACAAAACGATTATATTAAATTTATAAACGACGCATATGAGAGCGAATATGATGAAATCATAACTGACGATCCTGAAATATATAAGTCTGTTAATGAATCGAATCCCACAAAGAGCGTAAGGTTTTATGATGATGAGAGACTAAGCCTTTCTAAATTATATTCACTTGATTCCAAAATTTCAGAAGCTTTAGGCAGTCGAATCTGGCTCAAATCCGGGGGCTGGATTTCTATTCAGTCAACCACAGCCCTGACAGCAATAGACGTCAATTCAGGCAAATTTGAAGGCAAAAACAAGAATCAAAGTGAAATGATTGCCAAGATAAACAAAGAAGCTGCTGATGAAATAATGAACCAGCTGATTCTTCGCAATTTGTCCGGCATTATAGTTGTGGATTTCATCAATATAAAAGATAACGAAGAAGAAAAAGAGTTCATTGGATATCTTAAGGAACTGGCAAGAAAAGATCCTGTAAAATGTGAAATCGTTGATATGACAAAGCTGGGTCTTGTGGAAATAACCAGGAAAAAGATAAGTAAAACACTGAAAGAGCAATTTGGATATGAAACTGATTGATTTTAAGAAGGTTAAAGACGGTAAATTCATAAAGAATTACGAGCTCAAATACCTTAACAACGAAGGAAAAGAGAAGATTTTCGAGATTATCAGCCATAACGACTATGAATCTGCCTCCGAAATCGGCCAAAAATCCAGCGGTGTTTCCATTGTTGCCCTTGATGAATCTCTGGAGAAAATGCTGATTTTAAAAGAATTTCGAATGGGAGTTAACAAGCAGATATATAATCTGTGCGCAGGAAGAATGGAAAAAGGCGAAACTGTCGAAGATTGTATTAAAAGGGAACTTCTGGAGGAATCAGGGCTAGAGCTTAAGAGAGTAGTGCGTATTCTTCCTCCTTCCTTTGCTGCGGTTGCACTTTCGGATATCAAGAATCAGATTGCGATTGTAGTTGTCAAAGGAACACCAACCGGCAAAAACGCATCCGCCAATGAATGGATTGTTCCTGACATGTATTCTAAATCCGAAGCATTAAAACTTGTGGAAAATGAAGAATTTACATCGAGAGCGCAGCTTGCAACATACATGTTTGCCATGGGAGCCTTCGATAATTTGTGCTTGAAAGAGACAGAAAAGTAGTGTATTATAGATTTATAAAATAGCGTTAAATCTCAATTTAACGCTAAAAAGTAACGAAAATTGGGCTTTTGGAGACTACTCTCGACTATATACTCTCATTGAAAGGATTAATGATTATGGGCAGGGATTCAGAATTTAATCGACAAAAAGATCGCTCCTATCGAATTAAGCTTGAAGAACTTAAGAAGTCTCTTCCGACTTATACCTATGAGTTTTTGGACTCACGTGTTCAAAGAAATCCACACACGGCTGTGTCATATGCTTATGACATGATCACTTTCTTAGGATATCTCAAAGAATTCTGCCCTCCTGCAAAGGATTACGCTTTAAACGAA
Source organism: Lachnospiraceae bacterium G11 (assembly GCA_900103495.1). GTDB lineage: Bacteria > Bacillota > Clostridia > Lachnospirales > Lachnospiraceae > G11. The sequence continues at coordinate 344,857 of FMWZ01000004.1, forward strand.
ATTCCTGCGGAAATTCTCGATAATTTATCTTTCCAGGACATTAATGAATACCAGAAATATTTAAGTGCCAAGGATGTAACCGTAATCGGCGAAAAAGACCTTCAAAATGATATTTCCGGCATTGCCCGTAAAATGTCTGCCTTAAGGTCCTTTTATAAGTATCAATGTCAGCATGATTTCCTTACAAAAGATCCCACAGTTGGCGCCAATAAACAAAGCCGTAAGGATGACGACCATGTAATCATTCGTTTAACTCCATCTGAGGTTGATACTTTTTTAACAACCATTAAAAATTGCGATGTGGGCTCTGACAGGCAACAAAAAATACTTCAGAACACCAGATATCGTGATTACGCCATTTTAACCTTGCTTTTACGTACCGGAATCCGTGTTTCCGAGTGCGTCGGACTTGATTTATCGGATATAAATTTCAAGGAAATGTCCATGTGCGTTGTTCGTAAAGGCCATAAGGAACATATTTTATACTTTGATGACGTTGTTGAGGATGCTTTAATGGATTACATCCAGTTTGAACGTCCGAAATACATTGAATCCGATAAAGAAAAGGCACTTTTCCTTTCAAACAGGAAAAAGCGCCTTGCTGTACGTTCCATACAGGAAATGGTAGATAAATACGCCAAAGTTGCGGTTTCTAACAAGAAAATATCGCCTCATAAGATGCGCTCCACTTACGGTACTGCTCTTTATAACAAAACCGGCGATATAAGGCTTGTAGCCGATGTTTTGGGGCATTCCGACATAAATACAACAGCCAAGCACTATGCAGCATCCGAAGATGCACACAGACGCATGGCTGCCAAAATCGATCCATATTCTGCCGACTAGTGTCTATTTAACTTCAACTCTTCCACTGTTTTTTTAACCCTGCTCTTTTCGAGCCAGTACTTCTCCATGGGATTCCTTAAATAGTGCTGAAGAGCATCGGCATCTTTAATAATGTCATTAAACGGAACATTGTCATCAACCATTTTATCGGAGTGATGATATATTCCTTCTGTAATGGTCCTTATTTCATCCTCGGTAAAATCACCGGTTTCTCTTAAGAAGGACTCGGCGATTTTTGCTGAAACATGAGCGTGATCATCAGTATCTTCCACGTAATATTTGGCGAAATCATGAAACATTCCGGCTATACAGGCCATTTCAGCGGTTTCTTCATCAAAGCCTCTGTATAAGGCCAATAGGGACGCCGCCTGGCCTACGCCGTATGAATGTACGTAAGCATTTCGCTTCAATTCTTCATCTTTAAGAGATTTATATTTATCGTCAATATAGTCTCTTACCAGATCAAGCCTTGTAAGATATCTGAAATAGGTTTGCTCATTGCCTTCATCTTCAGGATAATCAATTCCCATCAGAATCCTCCCTGTTTTCTTCCTTTGTTTCATTCTCAGTATCCGAATTCTCTATTTTTGATAAGACTTCAGCTTTTTTCTCGGCCAGAGCCTCCTTGATTTCTTCGGTTTTATGAGCAATCGAAATAATGGCTTTGTTTTTCTTCCTTTTAAGTCTGGCTTTCTTGGAAGGCATGGGATCTTCGATTTCACCGCTTATAACATTGCCGGTTTCATCAAGGTGTGGAATGAGGGTTTTGTTGGAGTCAATTTCACCCACATTCATATATTGACCTGTATCTTCAGGTAATTCTTTGGCTTTAAGCTTCTTGGTAACGATTCTTCGAACTGCCGAGTATATAACGGCCATTAAAGGAACACCAACAAACATTCCGAATACGTCCCACAATCCGCCAAAGAAAATGATTGCAAATATAATCCAGAAGCTTGATAAGCCTGTTGATTCACCAAGAATCAAAGGTCCTATAACATTTCCGTCCAACTGCTGTAATATCAATACGAAAATAACGTAGTATACGCAGTTCATTGGATTACTGATATCTACAATAAGAATCAGCAATGCGGTGGGTACGGCACCAATGATGGGTCCAAAGAAAGGAATAATGTTGGTTACGCCGATAATAACACTTACCAGAGCCGCATAAGGGATTCCCATTATGGATGTTCCGATAAAGCAAAGGACACCGATAATTGTAGAATCTATGATTTTACCAATGAAGAAATTAATAAATGTCTTGTTGGCGTAGCGGGTTTCTCTGAGAATTTTGTTGGTGGTATCAATGCTGCAAAATGCATACAATATCTTCTTTGCCTGGGCAGCAAGAGTTTCCTTTGAAGCCAAAAGATAAATTGAAATGATAAAACCGATAATAAAGTTCCATAATACCTTAATAAAGGAAAGGATGCTTAATGAAACTGATTTAATAAGCTGGCTGGCCTGAGGAATTATGGTCTGAGTGAGCCAGTCTTCGAACTGTTTGGAGTAAACAGCAACGTTTTCTTCGACAAAACGTGCGACTTCCGGGTTGTCATCGAAAAGCTTGTTAACCCATTTATATACGTTATCAGTATAAACATCAAAGTTATTGACGATGCTCATGATACTGGGTATCAACTGAGACATAATCATAACGATAATTCCGTATACTATTGCGATAAAAAGTAAAGCCGTAAGAATAATACCGATTGCTCTTATGGGCTTTTTGCATTTAAGGGGATCTTTTTTAAAGACTTTCCTGAATAGTGGATAAAGCCATTTCTTCTCAATAAAATTAAGGATCGGAGAAGCTATGTAAGCTATAATAAATCCATCAAGAATAGGAACAAGAATGCTGTACAGGGTATTCATGTTTCCTTTGAATTTTTCACCGTGAAAAACAAGATACCACAAAAGAATTCCTGCCGCTAAAACAAGAAAAGCCGTTAAACCTTTAAGTACGTATTTTTTGTTAAAATTGAACTTCATATGCGCCCTGCCTGTTATTTTATGTTAACAATTAAATTATACTACTTTCGTTAGACAATTAAAAGGACATATGATATCATCATCACTATGAAAATACAGCAGTTATACAGCGTAGTTAGAAAAGCAATAGATGAATTTGAAATGATAGATGAGGGAGACAAAATCGCCATTGGAATCTCCGGCGGAAAGGACTCTCTCACTCTTTTGTATGCTCTTGCAGGCATCAGAAAGTTCTATCCCAAGAAATTTGATATCATAGCAATCACCGTTGACTTGGGCTTTGGCAACTTGAATCTTGAGGAAATCAAGAAACTCTGCAATGAGCTTGAGGTTGAATACAAAATTGTTGAAACAGAAATCGCGGACATTGTATTTAACCAAAGAAAGGAATCCAGCCCCTGCTCTTTATGTGCCAAAATGAGAAAAGGCGCCTTAAATGACGCCATTAAAGAGTGCGGATGTAATAAAGTAGCATACGCTCATCACAAAGATGATGTGGTGGCTACCATGATGATGTCATTAATTTATGAGGGAAGGTTTCATACCTTCAGACCTATTACATATCTTGACAGATCTGAACTTACAGTAATAAGACCCTTCATCTACATGGATGAAGCAGATGTAATCGGATTCGTTAATAAATACAAGGTGCCTGTTGTCAAAAGTCCCTGTCCTGTGGACGGCATAACAAAGCGCCAATATGTTTCCGACCTTATTGCCTCCATAAACAGGGAGACTCCCGGCGTTAAGAATCGCATGTTTGCTGCCATAAAAGATTATCCTCTGGACGGATGGACAAGAAAGCGAAACGGAAGGCAGCCGCTATGATTTGTCCTTTTTATTTGCAAAGGATTGCAGAGTCTGTAATAAAAGCGATATATTGATAGGTTTTGAAACGAAGGCATTCATTCCTGCATCTTTGGCCCTTAGCTTGTCGTCATCGAAAGCGTTTGCGGTCATGGCTATGATAGGAATCGAAGCCTTTTTTTCGTCCTCAAATACTCTGATTTGCCTTGTTGCTTCGTAACCGTCAAGAATCGGCATCTGAATGTCCATCAGGATGAAATCAAAATGATCGGCATCTGCATTCTTAAGAGCTTCTACGGCAATACTGCCATCCTCAGCTTCTTCAACAATAATACCCTCATCTTCGAGAATATCTCTGGCAATCTCCCTGTTGAACTCATTATCTTCTACAAGAAGCACTCTTCTGCCCTTCAAATCAATTTCAACCGCAGTATCTTCCAATGACACGGGGCTGAAGCTAAAGTCAACAATTTTAAGTTTAATATCTACAAATACTTTTGTGCCTTCTCCAAGTTTTGTCTCAAGGCGGATATCACCGCCCATCAAATCAAGAAGCTGCTTGGTGATGGCCATGCCAAGTCCTGTACCCTGAACGCCGGATGTGGTTGAATTCTTTTCTCTTGTAAAGGCTTCAAATATATGCTTTACATAGTCTTCAGTCATACCGATACCATTATCGATAATGGCAAAACTGAATGCTGCAAAGCCTGCCTCATTACATTCAACCTGTTTAATGTTGTAAATTACTTTACCGCCGGGATTAGTGTATTTAACGGCATTGGAAAGAAGATTTATAAATACCTGGTTCATGCGCAAAGGATCTGCCAAGACTTCCTCATTGGTGATACCATCGAAATTAAGCTCCATATCAATGGACTTATCCTTTGCCATTTCCCTTATCATGGTAACAATTTCTTCATTTTGCTTTATTATATTGTATCTGGTTTCGGTAAGGACAACTTTACCGGATTCAATTCTTGCCATATCAAGAACATCATTAATAAGGTCAAGCAGGTGTTTGCTTGAAATGGAAATCTTTTCAAGACACTCTGAAACCTTGGAAGAATCATTCATGTTCTTCATGGCAATATTTGTAAAGCCCTGAATTGCATTCATGGGCGTTCTTATATCGTGGCTCATGTTAAAGAGGAAGCTGCTCTTGGCTTTATTTGCATGCTCAGCGTTGCTCCTTGCTTCTTCCAGAATAGCCTGTCTCTCTTCCAGTGCCTTCTTCTGATCTTCTGCCTTTAAGCTGGAATCAAGCATTTCGGCACGGGCAGAGTCGATACCCATGAATGAGGCAACAATTTCCGTTGCGACACCTTCTTTTCGCTCCACAACCTGAACTATGGCTCTTCGCCAGGAGTTTATTACACTTGGCATTCTGAAGATAAACTCTCTTCTATCATCATTTTCCAGGTATTTTTGCATGTTCTGAGGCATGGAAAGATTAATCCATACGTCAAAGTATTCTGATCTTAACTGATATGAGAATAAGCGCATTGCTTTGCTGTAGTCACCGCTTGCAAGGCTGTCTGCATCAAAATTATCCGATGCCTTAATGGTTCTGAAAGTACCATGCTCCAAATCAACCATAAACAAAGCATCATACTCTTCCATCATCTTTTCGGTAATATATTTATTACAGATTTCATCATCTCTGTCGGCAAATGCCAATGCCAGACCTGTGGGATATTCTTTCTCATCGTCAATCTTGACGACTTTAAGCTCGTTATAACGCAGGTCACCATTCTCATCCAACACACGATATACAATTGACATGGATTTCTTTTCGCTTAACTGCTCAAGCATGTTTGGCAGGGCAACTCTGTCTGCAAATTCCTCCCTGTCATCCTCACAGACATATTTATTTATAAATGTGCGAATAATGTCAGTGTATCTTGGGGTCTTATTTAACAGATTTCCGATAGTGTCTTTGTATTTGAGTGAAAGCTGATATGAACTCATATTTCCGGTCTCAGGATCCACATACAATACTGAAGAATATTCACTGGCAAGGATGTTAATAATATTGCTGTTTTGCAGCATATCCTTCTGCAATTCGATTTCCTGTCTTGTTTCAAAATCAATATTTCTGGTACCAAAAATAAGACCGTTGGGATTGTCCTTGTCGGTAACAAATTTCAATTCATAGAAAAGCTTTTCTCCTTTGATATCAAATACGGTATGGACAATATAAGAGTCCATATCATTAAGCATTTCAAGAATAACGGACCTGGTTGTATCGTGTGTAAATCTTTCTCTCTCTTCAGGAACAACAATTTTGTTCAGGAAAAAAGTAAGTTTCTCCCTAAACTTGGAATTCTTTCTTTGCTTTCCGAGGATCTCTCTAAACAGCGGGCTGATATAATATATGGTCTCCTCGTCGGTAACCATATCAACATAGCTTACGCTTTCAAAGTCTCTTGACATTCCAAGAAGTGCCGAATCTCTAAGTCTTTGTTTATCGAGATTGGCATGTTCCGTTGTAATATCGTGTAATACAAATACAGCATTAACATCCTTGTGAGCATTCTCGCGGGATGTGAAAATCATCATCTTAATCCATTTTTTTGTTCCGTCAAACATGTAGCTTCTAAATTGAAGCTCATGCATTCTGTTGCCTTCATCATCGGAACGAATCAGGTTAAGACGGTTGAAATCTCTTACAAAGCTCTCTCTGTCGGTAAGAATTTTGTTGGAGAGCAGATACTCGGTATAATCTGTAAAACGCATGGGGTTTGGCAGATTAATACGACCTGTAACATTGACATATTCCCCTGCTATTCTTTCGATGATATCCGAGGTAATTACATCCTTGGTGAGGTTGGCCTCGAAATATGCAACAGCATTTTCATTTATGGAATCCTTATAAATCTGAATCTGTTTAAACTTATATTCCAGTTCTGATGAATGAGAAGCGGATTTAATGACAAGATAAACTATTCCCGTAAGTCCCAGGATAATTGATACAAAAAAGCCATAAAATACAGCAGCTTCCTTTCCGCTTCCAAGAAGTGACGAATAATGTAATCGGTCAGGTATCCATTTATCCTCAAGCTTAACAATACTGTTTTCTTTAAATAACTCTTCAAGCTCTGAATTAATAGCAAGTCTTAACTTATTGTTATTCTTGGCAACACCTATACATACTCTGTCACTTTCGACTTCCAAAAGAGACGTATATTTAAACAGATTCTCGTCAACAATAATAAAATGCCCTGTATTCTTACGAAGCACGGCATAGTCAATTTCACCCTTCTTTAAGGCGTCAAAAAGGGATGTATTAGTATCATAGGTTTTGGCTCTTGGTGTTAAATCAAAATCCTTAATAAAGTCGCTTTGGCATTCTTCAACAATGCCAAAAATACCTTTTTTAAAGTCTATATCTGTATCTTTGATGTTCCTGTTTCCGAAAATTGCAAAAGGATTATTATATATGGAAAGTGTAGGCAGAATATCTTTTGTGGGATTTAAAGTCTTATCTGAGTAAGACATGATAAGATCGGCCTCGCCATTATTAACAGCCGTTAATGCTTCGGACCAGACCATAGGTTTTATTTCCACATTCATATATAATCTGTTGCCCAGACGATTGGCTAAATCAACGTCCAGACCAACAAATTCACCTTTGGAATCAAAATAAGAATAAGGAGCATTGTCCTTATCCATAACCACTATTAAAGTCTGGTTGTACGAGTTGTCGGAAGGAAGTCTTTCCGGTTGAACATTGATAACTGGCTTTGATTCCGTATAAAGATACGTAATCATCCATATTACAGCAATCAGAATATATGAAATTAGAATTGTAAGCAGTATTGTTCTTCTTTTGGAATTCACTGCAGGATACACCTCTTAATCAGAATTAAATACCCTTAAATTTGCCTATACAAATTCCGCTATTTTCTTTATATTATCATATTTTTAGGCAATTTAACAAGTATAATCCAGTATCCTGAATGATAAAATGAAACAATTATTACAGATTAAATTCGTAAGAATAATAGGGAATGATTATATTCTGTCCGGAATAAATATCCTCATCCTCTTTAATGTGATTTATTGATCTTACTTCATTAATATAGTCTTCTATGGAACCCTTGGACATTTCGGCATATTCACAGGCAATTGAATATAATGAAGAACCGTATTCGATTGTAATGCTCTTATAATACTTATTAAGCTCTTCTGTATTATCTTTGGCCTTTGATGAAAATGCAAAGCCCAATACAACAAACAGTATAATAAGGATTGTTGCACCGATAAGCATTGCCACTCTTCTTCTTAATTGAATTACTCGTTGTCTTCTTGTCATATATACACCCCCATGTATCCTGAAACAAGTTAATCAAAAATACGTTCGGAACCTTTGTTCGATATAATAATACAGAACATTGGTTTGGGTGTCAATAGTTTTTCGTAAAAAATTCGAACAAATTTTTGGAATATATGTTTGCTTTTTCCAAATCCTATGTTATAATCAATTTGTAAACACAAACAATGATACCTAGGGAGGGTCTTTATGAGTGCTGGAAATATAACCCCTAAGCAAAGGGAAATTTTGGAATATATCAAAGAGGAGATTCTTAAGAGAGGTTATCCGCCTACAGTACGTGATATCTGCGATGCGGTCGGACTTAAATCCACCTCTTCCGTTCATTCTCATCTTGAATCCCTGGAGAAGAAAGGAGCCATCAGACGAGATCCCGCAAAGCCCAGAGCAATTGAGATTTGTGATGATTCCTTCCAGCTGGTAAGAACTGAGGTTGTCAGTCTTCCTGTTGTTGGCCAGGTGGCTGCAGGTCAGCCCATTTTGGCTCAGCAGAACATTGATACTTACTTCCCTCTTCCCGCTGAATACGTTCCCGGAGGAGAATCATTTATTCTTAAAGTTAAGGGCGACTCCATGATCAATGTGGGAATCTTTAACGGAGACTATATTTTCGTTAATGTTTGCAATTCAGCAAAGAACGGAGATATTATAGTTGCCCTTGTTGATGATTCTGCTACAGTTAAGACTTTCTACAAAGAAAGCGACCATATCAGACTTCAGCCTGAGAATGACACAATGGAGCCCATTATTGTTAAGAACTGCCAGATACTCGGCAAGGTATATGGTGTCTTCAGAACATTTAAATAAATAATTAAGGCGCTTTCATTACGAAAGCGCCTTTTCTTATATCTAACCGTTAAATCTTACATTCATATATGCGATAATCTCGTCTACACATCTTTCAAATCCAAGCTTGGAGCTGTCCAGACACAGATCATAGTTTCTGGCATCTGTCCATTCCCTGCCTGTATGATACTTATAGTAATCTGCACGACCCTTATCAGTCTTTGCAATGAACTTTTCAAGATCGGATTCGGACATGCTATGCTTTTCAGCTGCTTTCTTCATGCAGAAGTCCTTTGGAGCATGTACAAACACCGAAAGAACATTATCAAAATCTCTCAAAACGTAGTCTGCACATCTTCCGATAATAACACAGCTGTTTTCACATGCCAGTTCCTTAATGATTTTGGCCTGGTAGTTAAACAGATTGTCTGCTGATGTAAAATCATCGGAATCAGGGGTTATAAGCTCTCCGTTATAGGGCTTAACCTTGGAGATGGCTCTGAAAAGAGCACTATTTTTAATCTTCTCATCCGCCTTCATGAAGAGATCTGCGTTAATACCGCTTTCTTCGCTGGCAAGATAAATCAGATCCTTGTCATAGTATTCAATTCCAAGTTTGGCTGCAAGCATTTCACCTATTGTTTTACCGCCTGAACCGTACTGTCTTGCTATGGTAATTACTACATGTTTGTCCATAGGTTATTCTCCCAAATAAGCTTTTTTGATTGAATCGTTATTAAGCAAATCCTTTGCATCTCCGTCAAGAACAATTCTTCCTGTTTCGAGAACATAAGCTCTGTCAGCTATTGAAAGAGCTTTCTTGGCATTTTGTTCAACCAGCAAAACGGTGGTGCCGGAATTACTAACCTCTTTAATTATATCAAAAATCTCATTTACAAAAATAGGCGAAAGACCCATTGAAGGCTCATCCATAATTATAAGAGAAGGATGTGACATCAAAGCTCGTCCCATGGCTAACATCTGCTGCTCACCGCCTGATAAGGTTCCTGCCATCTGATTCTTTCTTTCCTCAAGCCTGGGGAATCTTTCATATACGTTCTGAAGAGTCTCCTCTATTTCAATCTTATCTTTTCTTGTATAGGCTCCAAGTCTAAGATTCTGTAAAACAGAAAGTTCTGCGAACACTCTTCTTCCTTCGGGAACATGAGCCATGCCCATGCTGACAATTTTATGGGCGGGACAATTCTCTATAGATTTTCCTTCAAATGTAATTGTGCCGGATTTAGGAGCAATCAGTCCGGAGATTGTGTGAAGAATCGTTGTTTTACCGGCGCCGTTAGCACCGATAAGAGCAATGATTTCACCTTTGTTTACATCAAACGATATTCCTTTTATTGCCTGGATCATTCCGTAATATACATTAAGATCCCTTACTTCCAACATAGCCATACTATTCGTCTCCCAAATAAGCTTTGATTACTTCCGGATTGTTGAGCACTTCAGACGTCTTTCCCTTGGTGAGAATTCTACCGAAATTCAAAACTGTCAGCTCTTCACAAATACCGGATACAAGCTTCATATCATGTTCAATCAGAAGAATGGTCATGTCAAATTTATCCCTGATAAATCTGATGGTTTCCATCAATTCCAGAGTTTCATTGGGATTCATGCCTGCCGCAGGCTCATCAAGAAGGAGAATCTTGGGGTCTGTAGCCAAGGCTCTTGCAATCTCTAACTTACGCTGTTTACCATAGGGCAGATTAGATGCAAGGATATCGGCTTTTTCATCCAGGTCAAAAACCTTCAAAAGCTCCATTGCTCTCTCATTCATTGCTTTCTCGCATTTTCTGAATTTAGGAGTTCTGAAAATACCGTCAAAAGTGGAATAAACGTAATGATTGTGTAAAGCAGCCTTTACATTATCAAGAACCGTTAAATCCTTAAATAAGCGGATGTTCTGGAAGGTTCTTGCAATACCTGCCTTGTTAAGATCAATGGTCTTCTTGGCCGTAATATCAACCCCATTTAAGGTTACAATGCCTTCGTTGGGCTTATATACGCCGGTAAGAAGGTTGAATACGGTGGTTTTGCCGGCACCATTGGGACCGATAAGACCATATAACTGTCCTTTTTCAATTGAAATGTTAAACTCATCAACGGCTCTTAAACCACCGAAGGAGATTGATAAGTTTTTGGCTTCAAGTAATGCCATAATTAAATCTCCTCCTTTCCGGTTTTCTTGGAAAGCCAGTTCTTGATGGAATACTTCTCTCTGAAAGCCAAAGCTCCGGGAGCCCAGTTAAAGAGCATAATTGCAATAAGAACTATGGCATAAATAAGCATTCTGTATGCGTTCAATCCTCTTAAAAGCTCGGGAAGAAGTGTCAGAAGAACCGCTGCAATAATAGATCCTCTAATATTTCCGATTCCGCCAAGAACTACAAATACAAGGAACATGATGGACATGTTGTATCCGAAGTTCTTGCTGGTAGCCTGAAGGTTATTTAAGTTATGGGAATATAAAACTCCGGCAGCACCGGCCAAAACAGAGGAAACCGTAAAGGCGAGAAGTTTGTACTTGGTAATGTTGATACCAATGGATTCTGCAGCTATACGATTATCTCTTATAGCCATTATTGCTCTTCCGTCTCTGCTGTTTATAAGGTTAAGTACAATAAACAAAGTAATCATTACAAGGATAAATCCGATTAAGAAAGAAGAATCCTTAGGTGTACCGGTTATTCCCTGAGCACCGTTAATAAGAGTTTCTCCTCCTGCTTCAAGATTTAAATCCATTTCGCTTGTCATACTGAAATGAAAGCCCTTTGAATCTCTTCCAATGTAAATTACGTTAATAATGTTCTTGATAATCTCACCAAAAGCAAGAGTAACTATTGCAAGATAGTCGCCCTTAAGCCTTAATACGGGAATTCCGATCAAAACTCCGATAATTCCGGCCAAAACGGAACCAATTATCAGTGCAAGCAAAAATCTGATTCCATCAGGCATTGTGCCCACAACACATTTTGAAAATAATGCGCTTGAAAATGCGCCGACACACATAAATCCTGCGTGGCCGAGACTCAGTTCACCTGATATTCCAACCACCAGGTTTAATGAAACTGCAAGAATAATATAGGAACAAAGAGGTACAAGAAGACCTGTAAACAGGCTTGAAAGATTACCTGTTCCCTTAATTATGGATATTACCACAAAGGAAACTATCACAATGCCGTATGTGATGAGGTTATTTTTGAAGTTTTTATCTTTAAGCAATTTCTTCATCACACTTTCTCCTGAATGTTCTTTCCAAGTATTCCTGTGGGTTTAACCAGTAAAACTATTATCAGCACGGCAAAAACGATGGCATCTGCCATCTGTGAAGATATATAGGCTTTACCGAAAACTTCAATTATTCCAAGTAAAACTCCGCCAATCATGGCTCCGGGAATGGAACCTATTCCACCGAATACAGCCGCAACGAATGCCTTGATACCGGGCATGGCGCCTGTATAGGGATTTAATGTGGGATATGCAGAACAAAGAAGCACACCTGCAATGGCGGCCAAAGCTGAACCGATGGCAAATGTAAGTGCAATTGTGGCATTTACATTGATTCCCATTAAGGATGCAGCTCCCTTGTCTTCGGATACAGCTCTCATGGCGTGTCCCATTTTGGTTTTGTTAACAAACAAAGTAAGACCAACCATTACAATAATTCCTGCAATAATCGTAACAATTGTTTCGCCGCTTATTGTAAGTTCATTATTGCTTCCGAAGGTGATTGGAGAAATGTTAATTACTGATGTAAAGGATATTGTGTTGGCACCGAAAACCAATAATGCAATATTCTGCAAAAGATAGCTGACGCCGATTGCCGTAATAAGTACAGCCAAAGGTGAGGCAGCTCCACGAAGAGGCTTGTAGGCCACTCTTTCAATGGTAAGGCCAAGTGCAGTACATACAACTATGCTGGTAAGAACTCCAAAGAATGGAGACAAACCTAAACTGGTGGTCATGATAAATACTGAATAAGCACCTACCATAATTACGTCACCATGAGCAAAGTTAAGCATTTTGGCAATTCCGTAAACCATAGTGTATCCAAGAGCAATTATGGCATACACACTTCCGAGACTTATTCCCTTGATTAGATAGGATAAAAAGCTCATAAATAATCTCCTTAAACATTTTTACAACAATACTATAATAACACATAAGTCAGGCCTGCGACACTACGCAAACCTGACTTAAAAATGCAATATTGAAGTTTATGTGTTATTCGAAAAGAACGTAAGCGCCATTCTTGATGATAACAGCCTTGGGATCACGGTTTGACTCTCCGCTTGCATCCCATGAAAGCTCACCGGTAACACCGGTAATCTTAACCTGAGTAATAGCTGTTACAAGCTTATCACAAAGTTCGCTTGCGCTCATTGAAGGCTCACATCCGCCCTTTTCAAGAGCTTCCTTAACAGCGTATACAGCGTCATATCCGTCTGCAGCAAACTGCATGGGAACTTCACCGTATTTCTCCTTATATGCATTTACAAAGTGAACGGTTGCTTCATCTGTAGAATCTGCTGCGAAGGGTGTTAAAAGCATAACATCTTCAGCAAGGGATGTATCAAAGTTGGTAACACCAAGAATACCGTCCATACCGTCTACACCGAAGAAAATGGGATCATAACCCATCTGATTTGCCTGTGTAAGGATTAAAGAAGCCTCTGAATAATAAATGGGAAGGAATACAAGCTCTGCACCTTCGTCATAAGCCTTCTGAAGCTGAACAGAGAAATCAGACTTGGAATCTGAGGTAAAAGCTTCAGCTGCTACAATATCGAAGCCCTGATTTGAAGCTTCAGCAGCAAAACTTGCATAAATACCTGATGAATAGCTGGATGAGCTGTCATAGATAACAGCTACCTTCTCAGCAAGTTTCTTGTTACCGATGTATTCAGCAGACTTTTTACCCTGGGAAGGATCTGCGAAACATACCTGGAAAGCGTTGGGATTCTCGATACACTTGGGGTCAGAACCTGAAGGTGTAATCTGGAACATATTGTCTTCGTAGGTATTTGATGCCACTGCAATACAAGCACCACTGGTAACTGTGCCGATGAACACCTGCATGCCCCAGTCCTTAAGTGTGTTATAACCGTTTACTGCTTTCTCGGCGTCACACTCATCATCCTGGAAATTGAGTTCAAACTTTGCACCGTTTACTCCGCCTGCTTCGTTGATCTCATTGATTGCAATCTCCATACCGTTCTTAACAGCGATTCCGTATAATGCTGCATCGCCGCTGATAGGTCCTGTTGCACCAATCTTATATGTTGCCTCTCCTGATGCAGTGCCTGCAGAAGAACCACAGCCAACCATCATAACAGCAACCATTGTCAGTGCCATTAATAAGCTAACTAATTTTTTCATAATTTCTTCCTCCATATTGTCCAAAATTAACATATATTTTACTAGTTTAACTTCATAAAGTCAAACGGAAATGGTATGGTTTTTATACTTTATCGGTATTTCTCGGCTGAATTATATCAAAAAAGGTGGGGCTTAAGCCAGCTCCACCTTTTTACCGTCACTCCATATTCTTTCCAAATCATACATTGCTCTGGTTTCCGAATCAAATATATGTATAACAAAATCCTTATAGTCCATCAGAATCCATCCGGCGTTATTATAACCTTCAACCACGCCGCCTTTAATACCCATCTTTGCAAGTTTCTCTTCGGTCTCATCGCACATGGCTTTAACCTGATTTATGTTATCGCCGTTTGCAATTATAAAGTAATCTGCAATGCTTGAAACTTCGGAAATATCGATAACGGTGATTTTCTCTCCTTTTTTGTCGGAAAGAGCGTTTACCGCACATTTAACATATTCAATTGTTTCCATTAAGTTCCTCCGCTTCTTTTTTGTAAAAATTATATGTAATATTGGTTTTCTCGTCTATTTCTGAACCGGTGCTTTCAAGATACTTCAGAATGTTTTCCAAAATAAACAGCAAGGCTTTATCAAGATCTTCAAAGGCCAGTTTTCTTGATTCATCAAGGCCCGGAATCGTTTTCCTGTTTGGCTCTATATAGTCCGCAATAAATATTATCTTTTCCAAAAGACTCATTGACGGCCTTCCGGTAGTGTGATTAAGGATGGCATTAAGAATATCGTCATCCTTAATGTCATATTTGGATGCGGCTATAAAGCTTCCGACTTTGGAATGGAGCAAAAAAGGATTCTTCTTCTCAAATTCGGTAACGGTTATATTGTATTTCTTACAGAATTCCAAAAGGTCATCATTGCTCATCCCCTTGGCACAGTCATGCAAAAGGCCTGCAATCTCCGCCTTCTTTATATCTGCGCCGTATAATGAGGCAAGATTCATGGCAGTATAGGCCACACCAAGGGTATGCTCATACCTTTTTCGGTCCAAAACCTTTTCAAGTTTATTTCTGATCTTTTTGGGCTCCAATGTTTTTGGCATCTACAAATAAATCCCCTTTTCTTTTATATATTCTTCCATCTCGGGAGATACCAGTTCATGGATGTTTTCTTTATTTATAATTCTGTTTCTGATTTCTGTGGATGAAATATCTATGAAAGGCATATTGATAATACGAATATCACATTGATATCTGTTTTTAAGCTCTTCTATCTTTTTGGCAATAGACTCATCGTCATATTCGAATCTCTTGGCAATAAGTAAAACGCAATTGGAAAAAATAAGCCCCGGTTCCTTCCATTTTTCAATAGAAAAAAGCGTATCGGCACCGGCTATAAAATAGTAATCGGCTATTTCTCGCATCTTTAATTCCTGAAGGGTTTCATAAGTGTATGAATTACCGCTTCTGTCAACCTCAATGGTGTCAAGTTTAAAGAAGGGATAATCTTTGATTGCAATTGCTGTAAGTTCACAACGAACAGAAGAATCAAGAATATCCATATTCCTTTTCATGTAAGAGATACCTGAAGGAATAAACAAAACCTCATCAAGGCCAAACTGTTCGTAAGCAGCCAGTGCTATCTTAACATGACCCAAGTGAATGGGGCTGAATGTTCCGCCCAAAATGCCGATTTTCTTCATTACACACCCTATGGTAATTCAATCTTTTTGTTGTCTTTATTCTCTTTATAAAGGACAATTTTTCTACCGATAACCTGAACAACTGTAGAATGAGTGCGCTCAGCAAGAATATATGAAATATCCTTAGGTTCATCCGCACAGTTTTTAAGAACATTGATCTTAATAAGTTCCTTGGTATTGAAGGCCTCATTTATGGCATCGGTCACCTCGGGAGAAAGTGAGCTTTTACCAATCTGAAAAACGGGCTCCAAAACCGAAGCAAGGCTCTTTAAATATGCTCTTTGTTTACTGGTTAAATCCATAATACACCTCTTATTTGTAATAATCAAAGGAGTGGCCGTACATCCTCACGGTGTCTCCTTCCTCAATTCCAAGTTTCTCAAGTTCTTCCAAAATTCCTGATTCCTTAAGGAATTTCTGGAAAAATGCAAAGCCCTTCTCACTCTCCAGATTGGTATAACCAAGCATCTTTTCAATCTTGGGTCCTTCAATGACATATTCATCTTCTTCAGAGTCGTATGTCACTGTATAAGGATCGTCATTAAGAAGCAATTCTTCTTCGGGGAAGTATTCCTGCTCAAATACAACGGTCTCTCTTGGCATGGTTGAAAGAAGCTTGTCTACAGCGTATAAAAGTTCTTTTACACCACTTCCTGTGGCTGCAGAAATAGGATAGACTTCAATTCCGTCCTTTTCAAACTCAGCCCGAAGCTTTGCCGTTATTTCATCCGCTTCTTCCTTGGGCATCAGATCAAGCTTATTGGCTGCAATAATCTGAGGTCTTGAAGCAATTTCCGGAGAATAGGCATAGAGCTCATTATTGATGGCTTTAATGTCTTCAATTGGATCTCGGCCTTCGGAACCTGCGGCATCAACCAGATGCACAAGGACTCTTGTTCTTTCGATATGTCTTAAGAATTCATGTCCAAGGCCGATTCCCTCGCTGGCTCCTTCAATAAGTCCGGGAATATCAGCCATTACAAAGCCATGGCTTCCGTCAAGGTCGACTACACCCAGATTGGGATTTAGGGTTGTAAAATGATAATTTGCAATTTTAGGTCTGGCATTGCTTACTCTGGAGAGTAATGTGGATTTTCCAACATTGGGAAAACCGACCAAACCTACATCTGCAATACATTTAAGCTCAAGTAAAAGATTAAGTTCTCTTGAAGGCTGTCCGGGCTGGGCATACTTGGGGGCCTGCATTGTTGATGTTGCATAATGCTGGTTGCCGTTACCTCCTCTTCCGCCTTTGAGAATTGTATATTCACGGCAGTCACCGCTCATATCAACAATGACTTTGCCAGTATTTTCTTCCTTAATTACGGTTCCCTGAGGTACTTTGATGTAAATGTCATTGCCATTTTTACCACGACAATTCTTTTTACCGCCCTCTTCGCCGTTTCCTGCAGCGTACTTTCTGATATGCCTGAAATCAACCAGGGTATTTAATCCCTCGTCGACAACAAAAATTACACTGCCGCCATTACCGCCGTCTCCTCCGTCGGGGCCGCCGTCAGGCACATATTTTTCTCTTCTGAAGCTGACATGACCGTCTCCGCCCTTGCCGCTTTTAACTATAATTTTCGCTCTGTCCGCAAACATGATTTTCACCTCAAAAAAGGCTCCAAACCAACGTTTGAAGCCTTTTCATACAAAACATTACTTTTCCTCTACGGGATAAACGCTTGCCTGTTTCTTGTCTCTTCCTTTTCTCTCGAAACGAAGAATACCGTCAACTGTTGCAAACAATGTATCGTCACCGCCGATTCCAACATTGATACCGGGATGAATCTTTGTTCCGCGCTGTCTGTATAAAATGTTGCCGGCTTTAACGAACTGTCCGTCTGCTCTCTTGGCGCCAAGTCTCTTGGACTCGGAATCTCTACCGTTCTTGGTAGAACCTACACCTTTCTTATGAGCAAAGAACTGAAGGTTCATATTCAACATGAGTCTTACACCTCCTCAAATCTAAGTCTACAAAATCGAGTTCCATACTCGGATTCAATACTGCTGATTCCAAGTACCATGGCATCCACAAGGACTTTCTCGGATTCATTGGGAATATCACTGAACTTGCATTCAATGACACCCTTCTTCTCATCAGAGTCAACTTTCATTCCGATATCGGTAAGTTTCTCCAGTGCATTTATCGTATTAATAACCAATACAGATACAGATGCACAAACCAGATCCTTATCGGAATTAACTGCCTGGGCAAACCCGGCATGACCCGAAACCGAAAAGTCTGAATAATTGCCATTCTTGTCTTTTCTTATGATTACGTTAATCATAAATTACTCCGAATTAAGCGTTGATCTTATCAATCTTAACCTGAGTGTAGCACTGTCTGTGGCCGTTCTTCTTGTGGTAACCGGTTTTTCTCTTATACTTGTAAACGATAACCTTCTTACCTCTGCCCTGCTCCATAACAGTTGCGCTAACGCTTGCTTTAGAAACGTCCTCACCAACTTTTAAAGCAGCATCGCTTACAGCGATGACAGTGTCAAAAGTAACTGTTTCACCGGGTTCAGCTGCTAACTTCTCAACTTTGATAACATCACCCTCTGAAACTTTGTACTGCTTTCCACCTGTTGCAATAATTGCGTACATTATAAGGCACCTCCTTATTTATTTACTCGCTGGTTACGGTGGCTTTCGCACTTCATGAAGCTTGCGCTTCTCCCTGGTGTCCCGGGAAAACCCCACCATGCGGCATACTCATGTATAATAGCATTACCGTCAATGCTTGTCAACTCTTTTTATTCTCAAAATCATTGACATACTGGCAAATCAAATCAACCGTACCGTCAACACCCAGTGTGGAACTGTTAATACACAAATCATAAGTGTCGGCACGTCCCCACTTCTTTGAAGAATAATAATTATAATAACTCTGACGCTGTTTATCCTTCTTAACCATCATATCCCTTGCTTTACCTTCGTTAAGTTCAGGAAATCTGTTCATAATGGTCTTAATCTTAACGTCTTCATTTCCAAAAATAAAGATATTTAATGTATCATTTCTGTCGGCCAGTGCATAATCGGCACAACGTCCGACAATTACGCAGGGACCCTCATCAGCCAGATCCTTGATCGCATTGAACTGAGCGAGGAATACCTTCTGTGAAATGGGCATGTCCACGTATGTGGAATTGTTATATCCGAATGAATAGGTGTCCATAACCAGATTATAAAGGAATGAACTGGTAGGCCTCTCATCGTGGTTCTCAATCATTTCCTCGCAAAAACCACTGTTCTTGGCTGTGGCTGTAATTATCTCCTTATCGTAGCAGGGAATCCCAAGTTTCTCTGCAACTTTTCTTCCTATTTCATGACCTGAAGATCCAAACTGGCGTCCTATAGTTATCCTTGTTTTCATAGGTTCCACCTCCCCATGTTTTGATAATTTAATTATAACCCAATCACCTTAATATTGTAAGCAATTTTGTGAAATAATCGGGCAAAGGAGCGTCTGTTTCAATATATTCTCCCGTTGTGGGATGAACGAAGCCAAGAATCTTGGCGTGAAGTGTCTGCCCGTTAGTTTTGTATTCCCATTTTCTTGAGGAGTATACTTCATCACCCAAAAGGGGATGATTTATGGATGCCATATGAACTCTGATCTGGTGAGTTCTTCCGGTTTCCAGCCTGCATTCAACGTAAGTGTAATCCTTAAACCTTTTAAGGACCTTATAGTGTGTTATTGCTTCTTTCCCATCGGCAACGGGTGTAGCCATCTTTTTTCTGTCTTTGGGATTTCTTCCTATGGGTGAATTAATTGTGCCTTCATCATCCTTAATAACCCCGGCACAAATCGCATGATATACCCGGTTAATGCTGTGTTTTTTTAACTGCTCGGCAATGGAAATATGGGCCTTGTCGTTCTTGCAGGCAATAATACTTCCAGTGGTATCCTTGTCAATTCTATGAACGATTCCAGGACGCATTATGCCGTTTATTCCTGAAAGAGACTCCTTGCAATGAAACATCAAAGCATTTACCAAAGTTCCGGAATAATGCCCCGCCGCAGGGTGAACAACCATGCCCTTTGGCTTATTAACAACGATTACATCATCGTCTTCATAGAGAATGTCCAAAGGAATGTCCTCGGGTTCGATATTTGGCACCATCAAATCCGGAACGGTCATTTCTATTTCCATTCCATCAGAAACCTTTTGGCTAGCTTTGACTGTTTTCCCTGAAGCCGTAACATTTCCCATGGATATAATCTTTTGGATAAAAGAACGTGAAAAAGGATCGTAAAGTTCAGAAATAACCTTATCGATTCTTTCTCCTTCAAATTCTTCAGTTACCTTAAATCCAACGACCTTATCCATCTATTTAATCTCTCTGAAGTAAGCCTTTTTAAAGCTCATAAATACCAAATCAATCTCTTTATAGTAGAAAATCAAAAGGAACAAAATTACCAAACATCCAATTGTTATATATAAATCAGACAGGTTAAAAACAGGAAAATCTACATTAATGAAGTAAATATAATCAACGGCATGCTGATATTTAGCCCGATCAATAAAGTTTCCTGCGGATCCGGCAAGAATAAATGAAAGCATAAAATTGGCGATTGTATATTTTTTGCCATCAGGAAGCTTAATAAGAATTATAAATAAAGGGAAAAACAAAATAAGGCAGATAAACATTATAAACAGCTGCTGATTATTTAAAAAGCCGAAAAGTCCGCCGGAGTTTTCCTTGTAGGTAAGCTGAAGAACATTTTCTATAATAATATAGCTGCCCTTGCCCTTAAGATTGTCGATTACAAACCTTTCGGCAAAATAGTCAGCAAAATAAAGACCTGCAATAATGAAAAGGTCAGCTGTAAGCAATATTTTCTTTCTGAGGCTTATTTTGTTTTTATTCACGAGCATCCTCTTCAGTAAAGTTGATTTCGTTTAGCGCCGCAAGAATCTCTTCGTCGGTTACTGTTGCGTCAACAAAGGCCTTGCCTATCTTCTTAAGCAATACAAATCTTATCTGGCCATCTTTCATCTTTTTATCAGATCTTGTGAGTTCCAAAACCTTGTTAACATCAAGATTGTCCACTGAAATAGGTAAATAGAAAGGAACAAACATGTCTCTTATCTCATAGTATTCTTCCATGGAGAGATAGGATTTTTTCCATGAAATATAAGCGGCACAGACTATTCCAAGTGCAACGCACTCACCGTGTAAAAGGGAGTAATCGGAATATACCTCCAATGCATGGCCGATGGTGTGGCCAAGGCTTAAGACCATTCTCTCCGATTTATCGGAAGGATCTTTTTCAACATAAAACTTCTTAATGCCGAGAGCTTTTATGAGCATTTCCATGACAACAGCCGAATCTTTTTCGCAGATTTCGTACATGTTCTCAATAAGCCACTCGTACATGTTTCCGTCACGTATTATTGCGGCCTTCATAACCTCGGCAAAGCCCTGGAAGTATTCCCTGTTATCAAGAGACGCAAGGACCGAAGTATTAATATACACAAGAGCCGGCATCTTAAATGATCCGATGATGTTTTTGGCATTGCCAAAATCAATTCCGGTTTTGCCACCCATATTTGAGTCTGCCTGAGCAAGCAATGTTGTGGGAATTTGAATGTAATCTATCCCTCTCATGTATATGGCTGCCACAAAACCAGTAACATCTCCAACAACGCCCCCACCGAGAGAAATAAGAATGTCCTTTCTCTCAAAGCGATTCTCAAGCAGAAAGTTAATGATATCAAGAACAGTGTCCATGGACTTGGACTTCTCTCCATTTTCCATAAAGTAAGAAACAACGCTTTTGGAAATAGGTGAGGCAATCTTTGTAATTTCGTTACAGTATAACTCTCCCACTTTCTTATCGGAAATAATGCAGATCTTTCTGTCTTTGCATTCCAGATTGGACAGCTCCAGAGCCAAAGCATTCCAGTTATCTTCTAAAAGAATGGGATATGCCGGCTTCTTTTCGTACATGATTTCAAGTCTTTGAGACATTTCATCCTCCAAAATATAGTTTATAAAAAATAACGGGGTTTTACGAGCATCCGCAAAACCCCGAATAAATCGAGTTAAATTTAGAAATTGTTGTTAATGCCGTCGAAATTGGCACCTACTGACAGGATATCCTGAAAATCACCCGAAATATCAACGCTTGCAGGAGTAATGATGAAGATATAATGTGAAATCTTCTGAAGATTACCGCTGATAGCGAAGCAGGAACCTGATGTAAAATCTATGATTCTCTGAGCTATATCAACATCCAGTCCTTCAAGATTAAGTACCACAGTTCTGTTGGCAAGCAAAGTCTGTGTTATCTCTCTTGCGTCTTCAACGGTTGTGGGCTTAATCACGCAAACCTCCATGCCGTTTCCGTTAATCATCTTTCTGGGCTTCATTGGAGTTATCTTGGAAGTTTTCTTCTCCTCCACAGGAGCACTGTAATCATTAGCGGATAAGGTCTGTTTGCGAGGCTTGGCTTCCTCAGGCTCATCATCTATATAGTCATCATCATCGAAATATTCGTCATCCTCATCATTGAGTTTCATATAATTCAAAAACTTATCCATTACACCCATCGATAAAATCCTCCGAAATATGCAGTATACACATAGTAATACTCTTTTATATTATCTGCTTTTTTATTAATTATGTCAACAAAAAATCAATATTTTGTAGAATTAGTACTTTATTCATACAAAATCTCGTCATCACTTACAGTAGATGCATCAAGAACAATGTAGTCATAAACTGTCAGACCGTACATTGTATTGGACTTGACAATGGAGTATTCCTCATTCTGGTAAAGGATTTCTATTCTCTTAAAATCTGCGTATCCTTTATTAATATTATAAACCCCGATTAACGAACCCATTTTGCCGACGATGAACTGTTCCATGCTCTCAGGCTTAATAAGAACATCTCCGCCTCTTAATACGTCGGTTTCCAGATAGACTTCTCCTGTTTCCTCATCATTTTTATATATGGGGCTCTTGATAAACTCAGTAGATACTGAACCATCCTCAAGATATGTCTGTCTAAGTACACCGGGCTCACCGTCTCCGGCTGTTGTCATATATTCCTCAGGTACAAGATAAAACTGTTTCTCGACAATTGATTTGTTGGGAACTTTTAATCCAACATCATCGTTAATAAGAAGTTCTATATCAAGGAACCTGTCGTTTACAAAGGATACCATAGAGTTATTAAGCTCTATCTTCATAAAGGAATCATCGGATTCGGTCTTTATCATGGAAATCTTACCCCAGGATTCATATTGATTCTTTATGAATTTGATTCGAACATAGCCCTCTTCTTCCTCGACTATCTTGCTGCCTTCTTCATAATCATAAGGAATATATATATACCAGACATCAGACGTGCAGATTTTGTATGCTGTGTCTTCTGTCTTGAGAAGATCGTTATCAACAATAAAATTCTTGTTGTAGTTCTTTCCGTTAACCTTGTCCTTATCAAGAAGGCCTTCGGTTATATCCTCGTAACCGTCTGTCCAGTAGGAAACAATTCCGGATATGGGCGCAAACTTCTTATTAATGACTACGCCTTCTTTGGCTGATATATTATCGATGTCGTTTAAAAGCGTATTTCCGGATAGTTTAAGAACAGTGTTGCTCATGGTGTTCTTAAATTCGTATGCGGAAATAAAATTGGTGGCATCAAAAGTATGTGAAAATCTCACAAGTTCACTTTTGAGATTATATAAATCCTCATCGGACAATGCTATATTTGCATCATCAGAGCCGTACAAATCAGCAAGCTTTCCGGTTTCATCCACTGTATATACCAGGTCTCCCACCGCTACACGGTCCCCTTCTTTTACATAGAAATTCACATATCCGGCCTGATCCATAAGAATACAATGCTCATCCCTTAATGCAATTCCTCTGTAAACGGTATTTGTTGATAAGGAACCTTCCGTTACAACATAACCACTGATTTTCTTATCTGCGAAGGAAAGAAAAACCATAATAATTATGTATACAAAAATAAACCCGAAGATTATTAATCCCAGGTTAATGTGTTGGAACTTTGGAAATTGTACTATCTTGTCTTCTCTGTCATTCATATAGCATAACCAAAGCCTCGGAGGAAATCATCCGAGGCTTTTAGATTTCTTTTTATAGGGCAACTTCTATATAGGGCTTGCAATTTTCGGGTAACTCCGAAGCGTCTTTCGAAATACTTATGATAAAATCGACTTTAAACTTCTCACTTATTGCTATAAGTTTGTCGATGCTCATTCCCAATGTCTCATCTGACAGTCCGGCGATTTCAAGGAAGCTGTCAAAATACATTTTCTGTAAATCATGATCCTGCGAAATAATACCGAGGATGAATCCAATGAATTCACTGCAATTATCAATGGCGTAATCTGTAACATTGATAAGACGAATCTTGTTGTTTAGTTCAAACATGTGCTTGGTGTTGCTGTCCAGATAAACGATGTTTCCGGACGTTTTCTTAACTTCGCTATTAACTTTTTCAAGTAAAACCTTAGTTTTCCCTTTACCCTTATTGCCTACAATTAACTGAACCATTGCAGTGCCCTCCTTGGAATTTACATTAGGTGATTTAATGCCTTACACCTTATAAACATTATAAGGGATAATACATTAAAAAACAACAATGAATTCCCTTAAATCTCTATTACTTTTGTATGAAATTGACAAAAAATTCAAGGAATTAATTCCAGCAAAGTTATCATCTGGTCATACAGTGTTTCTGTACTGGGAGCTTTCATAATTACAGAGATAAAAGGTTTGCCTTCGGTATTTTTTGAAAGAAGTATCAGACAATGTCCGGCAGCCAAAGTTGTACCTGTTTTGCCGCCAATTACGGTAACGTTACTTGGCGCCTTCTTCTCTCCTCTCAAAAACAGATTTGTGGATCTGTAGGAAACTTCCTTCGGAAATCCGCCGGATTGATTATAACTTGTTTCATAGTTTGAAAGGTTCAAAATCTGCGTAATGGCTTCATACTTGATAGCTTCATTAAATATGAGATACATATCGTAAGCGGTTGTGTAATGCTCATCTTCTGTAAGGCCATGAGGATTAACAAAGTGAGTGTTTGTGGCTCCGATTCTTTTAGCCTCATCATTCATAAGTCCAATAAAAGCATCTATTGTACCGCCGATGTTCTCTGCTACAAGCATAGCCACATCATTATCAGAGTGAATAAGCAGGATGTGCAGAGCCTGATCCAGAGTCATTGTGTCTCCCGCTTTTAAATCCATGGTCTGGGCACCGGTTTCGGTAATCTTAATGTTGCTGGTGGCGGTAAGCACCTGATCAAGAGAGCCATATTTAACTGCTACAAGAGCAGTCATAATCTTTGTAAGGCTGGCAGGATTAACTTTCTCGTGAGCATTAAGTGAGTATAAGCAGCTATTATTGTTAACGTCAAAAAGACATGCCGAGCATGTCTCACCCATATTTATATTGTTATCCAGTTTGTTCTCTGAAACCACACAAAGATTGGCTGCATAAGGCGTTGCTTTTCCTGTGGATATCTGGTCCACTGCTTTAAATCCCGAAACCAGTGATGATCTGTCATAGGGGAATGAATAAGCAAGACTTCCGCAGCCGAAAAGTGTAAGTGACAAAATAAGAAGGCAGGAAACAACGCCTGCCTTGATTTTATTTGTACATTTCACGCCACTCTAAATCTCCTCGATCCAAAGACTTGATTAAAAGCTCTGCGGTTGCAAGGTTTGTAGCCAAAGGAATATTGTGCATATCACAAAGTCTGACTACGTTATTGACATCAGGCTCATGAACTTTTACATCCACAGGGTCTCTAAGGAAAATAACAAGGTCAATCTCGTTATGTTCAATCTGGGCACCAATCTGGTGATCTCCGCCCAAATGTCCCGCAAGGAACTTATGAACATTCAAATTGGTAACCTCTTCTACCAGTCTTCCTGTTGTTCCTGTTGCGCACAGCTCATGCTTACTTAAAATACCTCTGTAAGCAATGCAGAAATTCTGCATAAGCTTTTTCTTTCCGTCATGTGCTATTAATGCGATGTTCATAGAATCACCCCTAAACTATACCTATATATTTTTTACTTTACCTTTTATGCACTGTAATTTGACGTTTAGAACCACTCCCATACCTATGAAAAGTGATAATAAAGAGGCCAAACCATAACTTACAAAAGGAAGCGGAAGTCCTGTGTTTGGAAGAATAAAGGTATTAACTCCGATATTTGCAAAACTCTGGACCGCTATAAGAGAACCCATACCGGTGGCAATTAGCATACCGCCGGTGTCCTTGGCTCGTCTGGCTATCTTGATACACTCAAAACTTATAAGGAATAATCCAACAATTACTCCGATGCACCCTTTAAATCCAAACTCCTCTCCGATAACCGCAAAAATGAAGTCCGTCTGGGGTTCAATAATAAAGTTGCCGTTTTTGAGTGAGCTTATTTCGTTATTCTTATATCCCTTACCTTCCAGCTGCCCTGAGGCGATGGCGGTAACTGAATTCATCTGCTGCAGTGCATCGTCGGGATAACTTTCGGGATCAATAAAAGCGAGTATTCTCCTTTGCTGATAATCCTTAATAATGCTCTGATCAGGCTGAATAATCAAATTAAAGGATATTATAAATACAGGAATTGCTATGGCAATGGCACCTATTACGTATCTGTAATCAATTCCACCAACAAATAAAATAATACAGAATACCAAAATAACGGTAATACTGGTGGAAAGGTCAGGTTGTTTGTAAATAAGGAACCAGGGGAAAGCAATTAGCCCAAGTGATATGGCAAGAAACTTGAAAGTTTTTACTTTATTCTTATTTACCATGATAAACTGTGAAAAGAATAAAATCAATAAAATCTTTGCAGTTTCAGAGGGCTGAAATCTGAAGCCTCCGATGTCAATCCACCTTGCGGCGCCACCTGCCGTATGTCCAAGTCCCGTAAGTGTCATGGACAAAAATCCAATATTTAATGCGTATAAAACCCAATAAAACTTTAGTATAAGATTGTAATCAATAAGTGAAACTATGATCATGACAAATACACCCACCAGCAGGCCAAGTCCCTGTTTGTTCTGGAGGCTTTCTTTGGCACTTCCCACCATCAATACTCCGAATCCGGCAAGTGCGATACAATATATAACCAATAGAAAATCATAGTCTCTCAGTCTGTATTGTTTAAACACAATTTATCCCTCGTTTGAACCGATACCCGATTCGATAGAATCAGCTGTACCGCTTACAATAGTATCCTCGTCATCGAGTTTAAAATAATACTTAATAGCTTCCCTGGTGGTTCTTGCGGCAAAGTCGGAAGAATAACCGTAAGCTATACGCGTAGCTATGGCAATTTCAGGTGATTCGTAAGGAGCATAGCATATAAACAAAGCATGGTTTGTTCTGCTCTTGCTCTCCTGAGCGGTACCGGTTTTACCGGCAACATTAACGCCCAAATTGCTATAGTAATATTTGGTTTCAACAACTTTTCTCATACCCGTATGAATGGCGTTCCAATAATTATCGGGCATTTCAACAAGGTTTCTGACCTCTGCGCTGTTATCATACAAAAGAGCATTGTTATGGTCGGTAACCTTATCAATCAAGGTAAGATTATAGCAGGTGCCACTGTTGGCCACCGTGGTTACATATCTGGCAAGACCGACTGTGGTATAGTTGTTGGTACCCTGACCAATGGCGGAAAGAACAGACAGTTCATCGGAAACCATAGGCTCCGCCTCTTCTATCTCAACTCCCGATTTCTCAGAAAGTCCATACATATCAGCATATTTGTATATTTTGCTAAGACCGAGAGGTGAATTATAATCACCGTCTTCATCGATACTTAATCTGTATCCCAATTCATAGAAGAAATTGTTACAGGAATTCTGAATAGCTCCAACCACATTCAAAAGTCCGTGAGCGCCGGGAGAAATCCAGCACTTTGCAACGTAGTTTGCCTTTTCAAATGGGCCATAGCAAGGGAATGTGGTGGATGTGTTAATGGTTCCTTCCATAAGTCCTGCCGTAGCCATAACCATCTTAAAGGTTGAACCGGGAGCCGTTTCCTGCTGTGTGGCATAATTGTACATTGGCTTTGAACGATCAAGCTGAAGGCTTGCATAGTACTCCTTATCAACTGTATTGACAAGCCTGTTATTATCATAACCGGGATATGATACCAAAGCCAAAACATCGCCGTTATTGACATCGGTAATAACCATGGAACCGCAGCATGGATCCAATGCCAATTTGGCAGGAGTTATTTCCAGCTTCTCTATACGTCCGCATATAAAATCATATGAGGAAAGTCTGCCCGAAAAAAGCTTCTCTTCCGCATCCGGATCTATGTTGATATTTCCCTGCTCACATAAAGCCTTACAAACATCAGCAGGATAAATAACATCGCCTAAAAGCATGTATTTATAGAGCTTTCTGTTAAACTCCACATGTTCGTCAAGCATGTTTCTGATATAAGTGCATAACGAATTAAAAATTTCAGCGGAATCACTGTATTTATCGTCAAGTGAAAGCTTGGATATATCAATGGCATTTATTGATATCAGCCATTCAAGGTATTCACCAAGTCCTATAGTTTCCTGGGTTTTCCAGGCGTCATAGGTGGGGTTTTTGGTATCAATCTGATCTGATATGATTACCCCATCATCTGTAAGGTACGAAACGATGTTACTCTCGTATACCTGAAACTCTGTTTTTAACCTGTTATAGGGAGTTCTTCTTTCGGTTAATTCTACGTTTATTGTTTCAATAACCGAATTCTTATAATCCGTGTGCTTCTGGTAGAGATTCTTCTCGTTTTCTCCGGCATACTCCTCTTCGAAATGAGCAGTATCCAGAATATAGTTATTAAACAGAGCATAATAAACATCATAGATGGGAACAACCATATCCGCACCCTGAGTTCTCTCTGTCGGAGTAAAGGTCTTCATATTGCGAAGCTTTGAAAGCAAAATACCGGCAATGTTTTGCTCCAGAATATTATATACGGCGATCTGTAAATCGTGATCTATTGTCAGATATACGTCGTTTCCGGCTGTGGGCTCAATTCTTGACTTAACCTCAACAACTTTACCCACGTTATCTACATAGACCTGTTCCGAGCCTTTATTACCCTGCAGCTCAAGCTCCATGGTCTGCTCAATGCCGGTCTTTCCGACAATATCATTTAATTCATATCTGTCAGCGTCTACCCCGGTCTTTTCTTTGTTCTGAAGATTTAAGGCATCCAGTTCCTCTGTGGATACGCTTCCCGTATATCCGATAATGGGAGAAAAATAAACACTGTCCACATATCTTCTTGCAGTATCCTCTTCAATGGATATTCCCTCTAAATCATCAAGATTCTCCATGATGGCAGCAACTGTTTCGGGAGATACATCTGACGCAATTGTTGTACCCAAATACTTCTGATAATAAATCAGTCCCAGATTATATCTGATATTAACTATCTTTAATGCTTCTTCCTTTGAATATCCCAGGCCCGGCTGAAATGATTTTGAGTCATTCTCATCAAGATAAGTGCCTACGCCGTATTTCTTTGTAGACATCAAAAATTCCATCATTTCTTCCGCCGTGGAAGTTTCCTCCTGATAAGTCATGTCTGTAACATAGGCATGGCCATATACATCGGCTTTAAATCTTTGAAGAAGCGATCCGGAAAGAGTATACTTATACTCTCCGTTTTCAACGGCAATATTAAAATCATTCACGATATTATCGCCGTTCTTTTCAATCATCTTTATAACCCTAAAAATGATGTCATTCATCTTCTGATTTCTTGCTCTGCTTCCACCCTCGTAAACATCCTCAATTTTAACGGTATAAGCAAGTTCAGAGTATGCCAAAAGAACACCGTTTCGGTCGTAAATATTTCCTCTGGTGCTTGGAATCTCACGGCTTTTCTCGGCTTTAAGCATGAAATCATCAAGATACTCTTCGCCATGTATAATCTGAAGATCGAATACTCTTATAAGCAAAACAACCATCATGGCAAAGAAAGCCACATACAAAAACAGGAATCTTGAAGTAAACAGATTTATTAAGTTTTCTTTGATACGTTCAAACAAAACTTTAAGGTCTCCTTTGTTCGCTCTTCTTCAATGCATTGACGCATATAAGAAGAAGGGGGTAAAAAGCAATTGCACAGACAAGAGTATATATTGATTCCGGAAGGATAATATTCATCAGATAATAAGTAAACTGGAATCGTCCTCTCAACAGGAAAATCAAAATATAATAAACCAGTCCATAACATATATTACTGGACAAAAACAATGAACCGGGAAGGATAAAATCCTCTGAATAAAAAAGCCTGTTAAACTTACCGTTAACAAAACCTATAAACATGTAAATCAGAGCATTTATACCCAATATAGGGCCAAAAAATATATCACAAAGAAGCCCCGCAAAAAATCCCATGAACAGTCCTTCTCTGTCGCTGTACATGAAGCCGAAAGCGCAGGTAATTATAATCAAGAGATTGGGGCCGATGTTACTGATTGCAAAATATTTAAATACGGTGGATTGTAAAAGAAAAAAGAGGAGCAAAAAAGCTGCTCCCAGCAAAGCCTTTTTCATAAATCACCTCTTGTTAGTCCTCATCAATGGTCTGCTTATTCTCAAGGATAATCAGAACTTCTGAAAGGTGTGCAAAATCTACTGCCGGTGTTATTGTTCCGGATTTGGTAAGGTTATTGGAGTCCATCTTGACATCGTTGACATATCCGATCAAAATGTCCGGCAAAAACTTGTCACTTATGTCTCCGGTGGTTACCTTATCTCCCTTGTTAACCACACCGTCAGCATCTATAAGCTGGCTGAAATCAACGCAGCCGTCAGTCTCATAAGTCTTAAGATTTCCGGACACTATAAGAGTGTCTCCGGTAGATATAATCTTTCCGCTTATATTGGAGTTATCGGCTACAACAGAAACTACTCTGGACCAGTTTCTTCCGACCTCCGATACTCTTCCAACAAGTCCTCCGTCAGCAAGGACATTCATGTCAACTTCAATTCCGTCTGCAGAACCCTTATCCACAATGAAGGTATGATAAAAGTTTCCGGAATCTCTTGCAATGATTCTGGCACCAACCTTATCATATTCGTCATACATCTTATCAATCTTAAAAAGATTTCTTAAATTGTTAAGCTCGTATTTATCTTCCTGGAGTTTGGTGTTCTCTTCTGTCAGCTTGTCAACCTGCTGTTTAAGTTCGGCATTCTCTTCTATAAGTTCCTTAATCTTGGCAAGTTCTTCGGATCTGTCATGAAGATAACTTCCGACACTGCTGATGCCGGACTGAAAGGGTACAACAATAAAACCGGCAAAAGTATTAACCGGCTTATCCAAAGCGTCAGTGCTAAAGGATACAACCATCAGCGCCGCGCAGATTAAAGCTAAAATAAAAAGGAGATATTTACTCGGGAGAGTAAATTTTTCTCCTTTCTTTTTTACAATCGGGCTCATCTACTCATTCCTTCAATCGAATATGCCAAAGATCTGTAATTCTCTTCCTTAATAACCTTTGAAATACCCAATGCAACGCTGGTCATTGGATTCTCGGATTGATTAACCTTAAGGCCTGTTCCCTTATACATGGACTCTGCAAATCTGCTTACCTGAGAAGCGCCGCCTGTTAAATACACACCCTGTCTGTATATGTCCGCAGACAGTTCAGGGGGAGTTCTCTCAAGAATTACTTTTACATTATCTATAATAGTTCTGAAATGCTCATTTAAAGCTTTATCAACAACTTCAACAGGAATTGTTCTCTCCACCGGGAGACCGGTTACAATGTCTCTTCCGTAAACTACGGCAGGCTCATGATTGCTCTTAAGTTCTCTAAGGTTAATCTTCACGCTCTCAGCAGTTTTAACTCCAATAAGAAGTCCCTGTTCTCTTCTGACTGCCTGTCTTATAGCATCGTCAAACTTAAGTCCGCCGACTTTAATAAGCTTTGACAAAACGAGGCCCCCGAGAGAAAGGATTGAAATCTCTGTAGTCTCATAACCGACGTTAACGACAAGAACGCCCTGTGCATTCTTAACATCAATTCCATTGCCAAGTCCGTCGGCAACAGCCTTTTCCATAATCTTAATGGAGTGTGTTTTGATTCCGGAATCCTTAATCAGATCATAAAACGCACGCTTCTCAACCTCGGTTATATCGGTAGGAACTGCAATGATGAAATCGGAAGGTTTGTTATCCCCTTTCTTAATATCACCAATGAAATATTTAATAAGCGTAGCCATGTTCTTGATATCAGCAATTACGCCATTGTTCAAAGGATAAGAAATGTGAATGTTTGCAGGCGCCTTCTCATACATCTCATATGCAGAATCACCGTAAGCAAACAATGTGTTTTTATTCTCGATGGCAATCATGTTCTTCTCAACAATCACACTGTCATCGGCTCTGTTATAAATCTTTATATTATTTGTTCCTAAATCAATGCCAAAAATACTGCCAGACAATTTAAAATACCCCTTTCCGGTATGTTTTATTCAATAAAAAATATCTTAAACATTCTACCATAAATGATATGTCAAAACAACTTTTTGTTGATGCCGGCCTCTTTGCATTTTTCCGACATAAACTCAATTATTTTATCATCATCATAGTCAAAATCCGGTTTGTTTACCCATATAACAGAGGGTTCTCTTTTAAACCAGGTTATCTGTCTTTTGGCAAAATGTCTGGTATCTCTTTTAATTATATAAACCGCCTCATCCAGAGTTATTTTGCCTTCAAGATAGTCAAGTATTTCCTTATATCCAAGGCCTTGCATAGAAACATAATCCCTGGTAAGCCCCATATCTTTTAGAGCCTTTACCTCGTCCAAAAGACCTGCTTCAAGCATTTCATCTACTCTCTTCTCAATTCTTTCATAGATGAGGCTTCTTTCATCATTTAAAACAAAATAACAGGCGTTAAATGCATCGTCCTTTTGCTTTTGTTCTTCGTTATGCTCAGAAATCTTCTTGCCGGTAAAATGATAAAACTCAAGGGCTCTTATGGTCCTTTTAATATTGTTTTTATGTATTGATTGAGCGCTTTCGGGGTCAACTTCCCTAAGCATGGAGTTTAAATAATCTGCACCTTTTTCCTTGGCAAGACTTTCCAAATATGTTCTGTAGGAATCGTCATTTTCGTTTTCATCAAATTCTATACCCCTCAATACAGCCTGAATATAAAAACCTGTACCGCCGACAAGAATGGGAATATGACCTCTTTTAAGTATTTCCGGAATAATTCTGTCGCACATATCTTTAAATATAAAGACGTTAAAATCATCTTTGGGATCAAGTACGTCAATAAGATGATGTACAACATTATCCATTTCTTCCGGGGTGACTTTGGCAGAGCCTATATCCATACCTTTATAAACCTGCATGGAATCGGCGCTTATTATTTCACCGCCCATTTCTTTGGCAAGTTTAACAGATAATTTTGTTTTTCCGACGGAGGTTGGTCCCGTCAAGACAATTAAGGGAGACTTTTCCATACAATTTTATACTATTCGTTTAAACTTTTTCTCTACCTCATATTTGCTCATGGAGAATATGGTAGGTCTTCCATGAGGGCAATTATAAGGATTGTCCAGGGTCAGAAGTTCATCAATAAGCTTATTGATTTCGGCAAGTGAAAGTCTGTTATTTCCTTTTACAGCAGCTTTACAGCTCATGGATGCAATTTTTGCACATACAACCGCAGGCTCTGATTTGGATGAAAGTCCGCCGGATTCAGTGAGCTCATCTAACACCTCTTTAAAGAGTTCAAGTTCGTCGCATCCATATAAATCAACGGGGACAGATCTTAATGCATATGAACTTCCGCCAAAATCTTCTATCTCAAATCCCAAATCACTAAAGTACTTGATGTATTGCTTAAGTATATCCTCCTCTCCTGCACGAAGATTAATAACAACAGGAGGATTAAGCATCTGAGAGGCTATGGTTTTGTTTCTGTATGCTGCCATCAGCCTTTCATATTTAACCTTTTCATGGGCTGCATGCTGATCTATAAAGAACACTTTATCCTTAAAGGCAACAATCCAGTAGGTGTCAAAAATCTGTCCTATAATCTCATATTCGCCTCTGGCTTCAACTGACAAGACCCTGTCTTCAAAGAGTTCCATCTGGACATTTTTCTCAACTACAACAGTGTCCTGAGCTTTAATGACATTATTAAACGTTTTGGTTTCGGCCGCCTCTGCCGGAGAAGGCCCAAGAATCTTATTTATCATCACCGCATCACTTGGAGTGATGGGTCTTTGAGCGACTCTGTTAACCTCAAAGGGCTCAGGAGCTTTGGGAATGGGTTTAACTTCAGGCTTTTCTTCTGTCAGAATTACTTCGGGAATCATTTCCCTTACTTTATATGCCGCAGAAATTGCAGAGCTTATGAATATAAAGACATCCTCTCTGTTAATGAATCTGATGTCCATCTTGGTTGGATGAACATTGACATCAACTTCATCGGGAGAAATGGTCAGGTTTAAAACACAGAAAGGATATTTGTGCTGCATAAGATATTCTTTCGTGCCTTCCTCAATTGCTCTGTAAACCACCTGGCTTTGAACGTATCTTCCATTTACAAAGAAGGTTTCAAAATTTCTGTTGGAACGGTTTAAAACAGGTCTGCCAAGATAACCTTCAAGTGTTAAGCCTTTCTTTGAAGCAGAAACCTCAACAAGGTTGTCTGATATTTCCTTGCCGTATATTCTGTATATTACTTCTTTCAGATTTCCGTTTCCGGAAGTATGAAAACGCGTGTTTCCATTCATAATGAGCTGAAACGATATGTCAGGATGGGCCAAAGCCAGATGTTCCATCATATCAGCAATATATCCGCCCTCAGTCTGGGGCTGACGAAGGAACTTCTTTCTGGGAGGTGTGTTGAAAAAGAGATTTCTAACAATAACAGTGGTTCCCGTAGGCGCACCGATTTCCTGCTCCTCTCCTTCTTTTCCGCCCTCGATTGTATATCTGATACCGGTTAAAGAATCAGCCTGTTTGGTAATGATTTCAACCTGGGATACAGCTGCGATGCTTGATAAAGCTTCACCTCTGAAACCAAGGCTTGTAATATAGTTCAGATCTTCGGCATCATTAATTTTGCTGGTAGCATGTCTGAAAAAGGCTTTCCTGACATCATTTGAAGGTATGCCCTGTCCATTGTCAGTGACCCTTATGAACGAGATACCGCCTTCCTTAATCTCTACACAGACGCTGTTACTTCCGGCGTCAACAGAGTTTTCGACAAGCTCCTTAACAACGTTTAAAGGTCTCTCAACGACTTCGCCCGCAGCAATTTTATCGATTGTTTCCTCGCTCAATAAATGAATTTCACCCATGCCATTTCACCACCAATCTACCATCTGTTATTTAATTTACTCTGTAATTTGTATAAAGTATTTAAAGCATCAATGGGAGTCAGAGTTCCTATGTCAATTTCCTTAAGTTCTTTAAGGACATCCTCGTCTTTGACTGTATCAAACAAAGACATCTGACCCATATCAACCTCATCAGGTTTACTTACCTTCTTTCCGGTTTCACTTTTAACATTAACGCTTATGCTTTGAATCTTTTCGGTAATGTCATTATCGGAAAGCTCATTAACTATTTCTTTGGCTCTGTCAGTTACCATATCAGGAACTCCGGCAAGCCTTGCGACTTGAATACCGTAGCTCTTATCGGCACCGCCTTTTATTATTTTTCTGAGAAAAACAATATCTTCTCCCTGCTCTTTAACCGCTATGCAGTAGTTATTTACATTATCAATTTTGCCTTCAAGTTCAGTGAGCTCATGATAATGTGTAGCAAAGAGGGTTTTGGAACCCAAAAGCTTTCTGTTGCTGATATGTTCAATAACAGCCCAGGCAATAGCCAGTCCGTCGAAAGTAGATGTTCCTCTTCCGATTTCATCAAGTATAAGAAGAGAATCAGATGTAGCATTTCTTAAAATGTTAGCAACCTCATTCATCTCCACCATGAACGTTGATTGTCCGCTTGATAAATCATCGGAAGCGCCCACTCTTGTAAATATTCTGTCACAGATTCCGATATTTGCGCTTGAAGCCGGAACAAAACATCCTATCTGAGCCATAAGCACAATCAAAGCAGATTGTCTCATGTATGTTGATTTACCGGCCATATTGGGTCCGGTAATAACGGAAATCTGATTCTTGCCGTTATCAAGATAGGTATCATTGGGGATAAACATATCCGAAGCAGTCATCTTTTCCACTACAGGATGTCTTCCGTCTTTAATATCTATTACGCCCTTTTCATTAAGCTTGGGTCGCACATACTTATTATGCTCGGAAACATAGGCCAAAGAAGTATATACGTCCAGTTTGGCCAATGCCTTTGCACTCTTTTGTATTCTTTCAATTTCACCTGCTATGGTATCTCTGACATCGCAGAAAATATCATATTCAAGCGCGTTCAGTTTATCCTCCGCATTAAGAATGGTATCTTCCAGTTCTTTAAGTTTGGGAGTTGTATATCTTTCTGAACCTGTTAAAGTCTGTTTTCTTATATAATCATCAGGAACAAGATTGGCATAGGAATTGGTAACCTCAAAATAATAGCCGAACACCTTGTTGTATTTAACCTTCAGGTTTTTGATTCCGGTTCTTTGCCTGTCTTCCTCCTCAAGCTTTGCAAGCCAGGTTTTGCCTTCTGTCTTGGCTTTTCTAAAGTTATCTACATTCTCATCGTAGCCGTCCTTAATAAAGCCACCCTCTCTTATCATTATGGGAGGATCGTCATTAATGGACCTTTCAATAAGTCCATGTATATCGGAAAGATCATCCAGGTCATCAAGAATCCCTGTAAGTTCAGCCTTCGAAAAAGCTCGCAAAACCGACTTAATATGGGGAATCATTGCAATGGATGAAGCAAAGGAAATTAAGTCTCTGGGATTTGCTGTCTTATATGTAATCTTGGAAAGCAGTCTCTCGAGATCATAAATGGGATTAAGATATTCTCTTAACTCATCTCTCGAAATGGAATCCTTAATCAGTTCTTCAATTGCATCCAGCCTGTTTTCTATGGAAGCTTTATCCTTAAGAGGCTGCTCAACAAAACTTCTTAGCATTCTGCCGCCCATGGCGGTTTTGGTTCTGTCAAGGACGCCCAAAAGCGAGCCCCTCTTTTGCTTATCTCTCATGGTTTCGGTAAGCTCCAGGTTTCTCCTGGTTGAGCTGTCCAAAAGCATGTATTTATTTGTAAGATAAGGATAAATGTGAGTAAGGTTTGATATGGTAGTCTTTTGAGTATCATATAGATAAGTCAAAAGAGCGCCTGCGGCAACACAGCCCTCAGGAAAGTCTTCAATTCCAAGGCCAATCAAGCTTTTGACGTTGAAATGCTGCATGATCTTGCGTCGGCACAATTCTTCATCAAAATAATGGGAATCCAAAGCATTAAGTTGAATACCCAGTCTTCCTCGCAGGTCTTCGACATCAATTCCCGATAATAAGAAAGCGTCATTACAGATTATTTCGCTTGGTTCAAACTTAATAATCTCATCGTATAATCTGTTTATATCTTCCACTTCAGTAAGATAGAAATCACCGGTGGTTACATCAACCACGGAAATTCCAATATCATCCGAATCAAAGGAAATACACATGAGATAATTGTTCTTGCTTTCATCAAGAGCGTTGATATCAAGGTTGGTACCTGACGAAACGATTCTGGTGACCTCTCTCTTAACAAGGCCCTTGGCAAGTTTGGGATCCTCCACCTGTTCGCAGATGGCAACTTTATAACCCATTGAAACAAGTTTATTTAAATAAGAATCAACTGCATGATAAGGAATTCCACACATGGGAGCTCTTTCTTCCAAACCGCAGTCTTTTCCGGTTAAAGTAATTTCCAAGGCCTTTGATGCCACCAGAGCATCATCAAAAAACATCTCGTAGAAATCACCTAAACGGTAGAATAAAAGGCAATCTTTGTATTCATTTTTGGTCTCACAGTACGCCTTCATCATTGGCGT
Organism: Lachnospiraceae bacterium G11; assembly: GCA_900103495.1. Taxonomy (GTDB): domain Bacteria; phylum Bacillota; class Clostridia; order Lachnospirales; family Lachnospiraceae; genus G11. The sequence continues at coordinate 382,705 of FMWZ01000004.1, forward strand.
CATTTCGCCCATTTGTTAAATCCTCTTTTCATTTTTATGAATCAATTCATTGCATTTGAGAGCTGAAATAATAGAACCCGTTACACTTCTCTAATTTAACCTCTACAAATTGACCAATCAGGTCAATAGAGCCTGGAAAATGCACCAAAGTATTGTTGCTCATTCGTCCCGTCATAAGGCCGGAATCATGCTCATTAACCTCTTCAACCAGCACAGTTACGGTCTTTCCGGTGTCTTTGCCGACCTGACTTCTTGCCGTATCCTGAACAGTCTTTAATACTCTGTCGAAGTTTTTCTTAACAATTTCTTCCGGAACCTGTTCCATTTTTGCAGCCGGTGTTCCGGTCCTTATTGAGTAGATAAAAGTGAAAGCATTATCGAATTTGACTTTTTTGATTACATCGATGGTCTCATCAACGTCAAAGTCCGTTTCCCCAGGAAAACCAACAATAATATCAGTCGTTATTGAAATATCCGGTATCTCTTTTCTTATCTTTAAAGCCAGATCCAGATACTTTTCTTTGGTATAATTACGGTTCATAGCCTTTAAAATGGCTGTAGACCCGGATTGCAGGGGAAGATGCAAATGACGGCAAATTTTCTTCGATTCTTTCATAACCTCAATCAATTCATCCGAAAGGTCCTTTGGGTGAGAAGTCATGAATCTGATTCTCTTAATTCCATCTATTTTTTCGACTCTTCTTAAAAGCTCAGCAAAGCTGATTGGATTTTCAAGATTCTTACCGTAAGAATTCACATTTTGCCCAAGAAGCATAATCTCAACTACGCCTTCTGAAGCAAGTCTTTCGATTTCTTCAATAATATCTTCCGGAGTTCTGCTTCTCTCCCGTCCTCTTACATAAGGAACAATACAGTAAGTACAGAAATTATTGCAGCCAAACATAATATTGACGCCTGACTTATAGGGATACTTTCTTACAACGGGAAGGTCTTCAACAATTTCATTGGTATCCTTCCAGACATCAATAATCATATTGCCTTCATTCTCAAACATAGAACAAAGCAATTCAGAGAACTTGAATATATTGTGCGTTCCGAAGATAAGGTCTACAAAGCCATAGCTTTTTTTGAGTTTTTCAATGACGGAAGGCTCCTGCATCATACATCCGCATAAAGCAATTTTCATATGAGGATTTCTCTTCTTCCTGCTCTTCAGTTCACCAAGTCTTCCGTAGACTCTTAAATTGGCATTATCTCTTACTGTGCAGGTATTAAAAATAACAAAATCCGCATCCTCGGATTCAATTATTTCATAACCGACATCAGAAAGGATTCCGCAAATTTTCTCGGAATCCCTTGCGTTCATCTGGCATCCGAATGTGGTGACGCAGCAGGTAGGCTTGCGCCCCAATTCTTTTTCCAGGTTTAAAATGTATGTTTTGGCCTGTTCAATAAAGCCTCTTTGTCTAATTCCTTCTTCTGTAACCATTAACTATCCTCTAACCTGACCATTACCTCTGATAACATACTTGTATGAGGTAAGTTCATTAAGACCCATGGGTCCTCTTGCATGAAGTTTCTGAGTACTGATGCCTATCTCGGCTCCAAACCCGAATTCAAAACCATCCGTAAACCTTGTGGATACATTGTGATAAACACATGCGGCATCAACATTGGCAAGAAACAGTTCAGCATTATCCTTGTTTTCAGTAACAATTGTTTCGGAATGGTGCGTAGAATACCTGTTAATATGATCAATGGCTTCCGAAACACTGTCTACAGTTTTGACTGAAAGCTTATAATCCAGATACTCGGTGCCAAAGTCCTCTTCTGTTGCAGGTATGGCTCCTTCTGCAAAAGGAAGGGATGCTTCATCAGCTCTTATTTCAACACGTTTCATTTTTTCTCTCTTTGAAAGTTCGTCAAAAAGAGGCTTAAGTACACTTCTGTGAACAATCAGGGATTCACACGCATTACAAACGCCGATTCTCTGGGTTTTGGCATTCTCAATAATATTTGCAGCCATTTTAATATCTGCAAACTCATCAACAAATACATGGCAGTTTCCTGTGCCGGTTTCAATTACAGGGATTGTAGCGTTCATTACTACACTCTCAATAAGTTTTGCACCGCCCCTGGGAATCAAAAGATCCACATACTCTTTCATACGCATAAACTCAGTGGTTACGCTTCTGTCTGTAGATTCAATCAAATTGATGGCGTCCTCATCGATACCACACTTTTTGAGGCCGGATTTGATAGCCTTTGTAATAGCCATGTTTGAATTAATGGCATCACTTCCACCTTTTAAAATAACAGCATTGCCTGTTTTAAAGCACAAAGCAAATGCATCGGCGGTAACATTGGGACGTGACTCATATATAATTCCAATAACGCCAAAGGGAACTCTGATCTTGTCAATCATCATTCCATTTGGACGGCTGAAGCTTTCAATAATACGTCCTTTGGGATTATCCAAAGCAGCTACTTCCTTAAGCCCTTCAGCGATTGCTTTTATCCTAACATCAGATAATGCCAGACGATCAAGAAGACCTTCCGGCATATTCTTTGCTTTGCCGTTAGCCAAATCAACCGCATTGGCTTCAAGGATAGACTCCGTTGAGGAAATTAAGGCTTCGGCAATACTGTATAAAGCTTCGTTTATCTTATTATCAGAAAGGGTCTGCAAAGAATATTTAACTCTGCAGGCCGCTTTGCAAATATCAATTAATTCCATAACACTTACCTGATTATTTCCTTATCCGTAACAATTATTTGAGGTTTAATATCATAATCCTTTGCAGGAATGGTTTCATCCAAAACCTGACAGGAGTATCCGAGGGCAACGGTATTCAGGAATTCTTCATGAATACCAAGGAATCTGTCATAGAATCCTCCGCCGTATCCGATTCTGTTCTTGTCTCTGTCGTAAGCCACTCCCGGAACAATACATAAGGATTTGGGCCCGCCGATTGAAGGGGTAAAAGCATCTGAAAAGAAAGGCTCCAGAATACCCTTATATCCGGCCTGAAGTTCCTCAAGGGCATATATTCTTAAAAATACCATATTCTTTCCAACTACCCTGGGACAATAAATCGCCTTACCGTCCTCAAAAGCCATCTTAATGATGGGGAAAGAATCGACTTCCGAATGATATGATGCATAACACAGAACGACCTCGGCATCCTTATATTCAGGAAGTTCTCCGACCTTGTCTCTTATAGCCAGATCCAGTGCCTTTTTGGTATTGGATTCCAATCCGTTTCTGAGTGCAAGAACTTTTTCACGAATTTCCTTTTTGTCCATGCTGTTTGCCAAGATTAGTCACGCTCCCATCTTCATTAACTATGTCAACAGAGTCAAGCTGTGCTTTCAGATTCTTCTTTACGCTTTCTATATATTCCTGCCTAAGTTTATTTTGCTCTTCTTTCTCTGCATCAGTCAAGCCCTGAGACTTTGATTTGTGATACAGAGCATTGATGCGCGCTATACGCTCATCCATATTCATAATTCAAATAAATCCTTTCAAAATCACCTAAACCGGATGAATGCTGTTAACAAATCCGGGAAGGTCAAAGCCTTCATTCTTTCTGGCCACAAAATGTGTTCCCACATTTTCACCGTTAATAATCTTATTAATAACAGATATATTTTTTGAGTTGGCAATAACCATATCAACTCCTGACATGGTTGCTATTTTGGCTGCAGTAAGTTTGGTGTTCATTCCACCGGTGCCAACCTTGCTGCCTGTACTCTTTTTGCCCATGTATGAAACTTCATCAACATCAGTTACGGTGTCAATAAATTTGGCATCTTTATTCTGCCTGGGATCGTCGGTGTAAAGGCCGTCAATATCCGATAAAAGTATAAGCAAATCCGCATCAATCATGGCAGAAACAATCGCGGAAAGGGTGTCATTGTCACCAACCAGAACATCGTTGTCACCAACCATGATTTCGTATGTAGCTATTGTATCATTTTCGTTAACGATTGGTATAGCCCCCATTCTCAAAAGTTCTGAGAAGGTATTCTGGGCGTTGGTTCGATTATTTACGTCAACGACGGTGTTTTTCGTCATCAGAATCTGTGCCGCAATATGATTATACTCCATAAAGAGCTTCTGATAAATCATCATAAGTCTTGCCTGTCCAACGGCGGCAAAGGCCTGCTTTGTAGCCAGCTCATGGCCAAATTTGGAACCATCCGGATCATTTAAAGCCTGTTTGCCCGAAGCAATGGCTCCACTGGTTACAAGTACCACTTCTTTACCCTGGTTTCTCAAATCCGAAAGAATCCTGACAAGCTTTTCAAGTTTTACATAATCAAGATCTCCGGTCTGAACGTGCTGAAGGGAACTGGAGCCTATTTTGACCACAATCCTCTTCTTTTCTTTCATAATACTCCTCATGCTCTATAAATCCTTTCAAAGTACAGCTTCAAAAGCTTTAATACCGTCTACTGCAGCGGACACAATTCCGCCGGCATAACCCGCCCCTTCGCCGCAGGGATAAAGTCCCTTTGTGCTTAAAGATACAAGTTTCTCATCTCTTGTGATTCTGACCGGAGAAGAAGATCTGCTCTCAACTCCTGCCACAATACAGTCCTTTGAATCAAAGCCCTTGATTTTTTGTCCAAACAAAGACATTCCTTCAACAAAGGCCTTAGTGAATTCTTTGGGTAAAAGGTCCGTCAAATCGGCCTTTTCACATTCTCCTTTAAATTCAGGATTAATATCAAAGGAACAGTCTGACCCGGCATCCCCAAAATCACCCAGTCTGCAATAGGGAATTTTGCCCTTTCCAATTTCATAGGCCCGTCCCTCAATTACTCTTTGAAAATCCACTCCGGCAAGAACATCATCTGAGGGAAAATCGGCAACATCTACATTAATCAAAACTGCGCTGTTGGCGTTTGCGCCGCTTCTTCCCGAATAGCTCATTCCGTTGATGGCCAGAGCATTAAACTCCGAAGAAGCATTTACCACATATCCTCCGGGACACATGCAAAACGTGTAAACATTTCTCCCGTTTGATGTGTGACAGGCAAGCTTGTATGCCGCTGCTCCGGGGTAGAAATCACATGTGTTTTTATCAAAACCATATTGGGACTTATCTATAATACTCTGGGGGTGTTGAACTCTGAATCCCACAGCAAAGGGCTTTTGTTCCATAAACACCCCTTTGTCTTTAAGGGTCTTAAATGTGTCTCTGGCCGAATGCCCTATACAAAGAACAGCTTTGTCTACGTCTATTCTTTCTTCATCGTTAACAATTAAGGCTTTGAGGCTTTTGTCAGAGTCAATCAAAAAATCTGTAACCTGAGATTCGAATCGAACCTCACCCCCAAGACGAATGATTTCAGCTCTGATGTTCTTGACTACTTTTATCAATACGTCTGTTCCAATATGAGGTTTGGCATCATAAAGTATCTCGCTTTTGGCGCCGAATTCAATGAAGGTTTTGAGGACATAAGAAATACGTCCATCTTTATCCTTTATGAGGGTATTCAACTTGCCGTCAGAGAAAGTACCGGCTCCGCCTTCTCCAAACTGGACATTGGAATTAAGGAGAAGCCTGCCGTTTTTCCAAAAATTCTCAATATCAGCCTTTCTGGAATCGGCATCCTTTCCTCTCTCAAGAATAAGAGGCTTAAAACCTGCCCTGGCAAGACAAAGTCCACACAAAAGTCCTGCGGGCCCCATACCTATTACGACTATCTTTTTTGTGGAATTCTCCTCCTTATAAAACGAACGAGGATCATAATTCTTTGGTAAAACGTATGGTTTCAGGTTTTTGATTTTTTTATTTTTTAACAGGCTTTCTTCTTTGGAGCACGAAAAACAAAGGCTGTAAACATTGAATAAATCAGGCTTGTATCTGGCATCCAAAGATTTCTTGACTATGGAGAAATCCTTTATGGATTCATAATCAATTTTAAGTTTGGCCGCCAAAAGACCTTTTAACTTGGACTCATTAACATCAACCGATGTTTTAAACTGTTCAATTATAAGCATATATTACCTGTTTTTGCCTGAAGCGAAAGTCCCGGCAATAAAGCCGCTGGAGAAAGCCCATTGGAGGTTGTAACCTCCGCATCTGCCGTCAACATCGCAGGCTTCACCAACCACATACAATCCGGGCCACTTCTTAAGCATCAATTCATCATTAAGCTCTGATAAGTCAACACCGCCGGCACAAACCTGAGCATTTTCAAAGCCGTTGGTATCTTCAACGTGAAGGCGCATATCCTTAAGTAGTTTAACCACCTTGGCTTTGGACTGCTTATTTACAAGACAGGCCGCCGTGGCGCTCTTAATGCCGGCCATCTTCATTACCTGAAGAATAACCTTTTTATTTGTGATTCCAAGGAAATACTCTTCCGCTGTCTGTTCAGTATTTCTGACGGGTCTGTACATAATAAGCTGTGTCAGCTCTTCTTCAGAAATATCAGGAAGAAAATCCAGGGAAATTTCAGGCTTATTGTTATTATTTAGTTCATATGAAGCTATTCGAGACAACTGGAAAGTTGGAATCCCTGAAACTCCGTAATCAGTCAGTTGAATTTCACCGTTTTCCTTGGCTACAGTTTTGCCATTAACAATGAGTGAGATGCTTCCGTCAAATCTGACCCCGCTTAAAGCCTTTAAATAGCTCTCCGAGCACTTCAGCTGAACAAGTGAGGGCACCACGGGAACAAAGTCCAAATTTAAGCCTTTTAGAAGCTTATAATGATCTTCTTTTGACTTGCCTTTTATTCCGGCAATGCTTCCGATGGCAATAATTACAGAATCAAAATCAAAAGTCTGCTTCTTTCCTTCAACTATAACTGAAAGGGTATAGCCCTTTACACTCTTTTTTATCTCTTTTACATTGGCTTCCGTAAATACATTCACGCCTCTGTAGGACAGCTCGTTTCTCAAGCAGTCAAGAATTGTGGAGGCCTGTCCTGAATAGGGATAATAGTAGCCATCCCTTTTGACCGTTGAAAAAACACCAAGTCCGCAGAAGAAATCAACGAGATTATCCGAATTAAAACGGTTTATGACATTCATGATGAACTTTCTGTCTCCGCCGTTGTAACAGTTCTTATTTAATTTGTCATTGGTAAAATTACATTTACCGTTTCCTGTGGCCAAAAGCTTCTTGCCTACTCTGTCATTTGCCTCAAACAAAGTCACTTTAGAGGATTTGTCATGAGCAGTAATTGCTGCCATCATTCCGGAAGCACCGCCTCCGATAACCGCTATTTTTTTCATGTAATCCCCTAATATTCAAAGAAGTTGAAGGCTACACCGAACTTTATTATTATCTTACCTCCGGGCATGGAGACCAGCTCCTCCTCGGAAAGATTTCTAAGGGCCAAAAGTAAAATCAGATTGGCAATGGAGCCTATAACAAAGCAAATCCCAAAGCTTGCCAGGCCCCCGACTATATTTAAGAACCCTTTATTTAAAAGCATCATTATAACTCCGGATAAGGCTGCCGTTCCCACAGGAATTGCGACGTAGCTCACAAGAGGAAGGCGACATTTGAATCCGGTCATACTAAAGAATGCATTTCCGACTGCAATAAATCCGAAGAATATAACAAAGGCAAGAAGAATTGTCTTATATCCGAAACCGCCTGCCTTGCTTACCAAAACCATTACTCCGGAAGAAAGCGCAAAGGATACAACCGCAAGAATAAACACAGCCCGCTTCTTGCTGGTGTAACTTACAAAGGTCTTAAAATACATGGCAAGAGGCATAAATAAAACCACCAGACATCCAAAGGCGAACAAGTCTGTACCTGCTATATTGTCTTCACCAAAGCACCCGAGAAGTAAGGAACTTCCGATGGTCATAAGTGCAATGCTTAAGAAAGCACCGAAAACCATTATCATATGAACTCCCTCTTCCATTTTCTCTCTGGTAAACTTAAGTTCATTACGTCTGATTCCGCCAATACAGTAATTCTTAAAGCATATAACCATAAATTCAATGAAAAAGCCAAGAAATACAACAACGGGCAGGAATTTGCCATAAATTGCTCCGATATAAACTGCATTTGAGGGAACATCTGCCGTTTCAGGCTTATGGAAGATCCCGAACATAATAAATGCAGTAAGTACAAAGCCTCTAAGCACAAATGAGGTTATATTGTAAGGGAACATGCCCTTAATTATTGCGGCTATAAGCTCAGGTACAGGTTCATGATATCTGGACATATCTCTGTCAGCGATACGGGTATTCTTGGCACCACCAAGGTAAGTAACCGCAAGAAATACCAGCTCCACAAAATATCCGAGGCAAACAGCCAAAGGAACCATGAATGCCTTATACGAATTAATAAACTCAGGATTATTAAGTATTGTAGCCACTTTACTGCCGTAGTCACCACCTATTTTGGCGGCAAATATGCTGGTTACAAGGGTTACAAGATTACAGATGATATCCGAAAGGCTTCCGGGAGCTGCCGTTCCTATACCAATAAAGAATCCCTTTAAAGGAGCCGAAAGGCACATCATTATAAAAGCAGGAATAAACATTCTTATAACGTTTGCTCCAAACAGAGTTCCTGTGGCGAATCTGGAAACAGCTCCTGATACAGCAAATATAAAAATGCTTCCAACAAAGGCATAAATAACCGAAAGAACAATACCACTCTTATATACTTCAATTGCATTCTTTCCGAGGCTCTTTTGAATTCGTGAACGCATAAGTTTGCCAATGATTTCAGGCATACTGTCGGTTAAGAGAATCGAAATCAAGGCAAATACTTCATAAGCGCATGCCAAATAGCCCATACCGTTTTCCTGTAAGAAAAAGGTCAGGATAAAAATATTGGCCATAAGAAGCATTCCTTTAAGCAGGCCATATTTTGTTTTCTTAATCTCCCATTGAGCCATTAAAACTAATCCCTTGTAATCCCCAGAGCTGCAAGAGCAATCTCTTGCTTCTCTTCCATAATTTTCGCCTCTTCTTCTGTCATGTGATCATAACCGCAAAGATGAAGCATACTGTGGGCCACCAGAAAGGCAAATTCTCTTTTAACACTGTGGCCATATTTCTTTGCCTGACTTAACACTCTCTCGACACAAATAATAATATCGCCAAGAATAACTTCTCCGGTGTCCGGATCGGTAAAATCGGCAGAGTTTTCATTAATATAGTCCAGATCAAATTCCCCGGGAGTTTCAAATTCCATATTCGGAAAGCTTAAAACATCAGTCTCCCTGTCTATATCTCTGAACTCTTTATTGTATTCTCTTATCCCTGAAGCATCGGTAACGAGAAGATTAACTGCGGGTTCAATTTCCGCCTTCTCATTTTTTAATATCTCATCGCCCACGGAAGTTGCCAGGGCTTCTATATCAAATCTGAATTTATGATCAGTCTCATTTTCAACGTAAAAAGTCATAATAAAGTTCCTCGTCGATGAACATCTGCTTCATAATTCTCAGTTCATCTATGGAAAGTTTGGATCTGGCAAATCTGGGACTTGCCTGTTTCTTTTTAAACACACTGTCGATTACCTGTTTGTAATCAATCTCTGTATGTCCGTTCTTTATAAGATAAAGAATGGTTGTAATCACGGCATCCGAAAAATACAGAATGCCGGTTTCTTTCTCAACTATAAGACCCGTTCCCGTAAGATACTCTTTAAGAACCTCTCTGGCCTTTAAGGGGAATTTATATTCTTCGCATATGGATTCCACATATCCCCAGGATTTATCACCCTTAATAATACCGATGGACTGATAATATCCCCCGGCTTTGGCAGCTCCGTCATCAAGACCCAGCTTTTTGGCAATCTTATCGCAAAAATATGCGACATGAATGGACTTATAATACTCGTCCTTATTGTTACCCTTAAGTTCAACCAAAAGCTTGCATTCAGGGTCGTTGATTTCCATGTAGCGATCTCTGTTTTTATAGATAACCTGGGTTGAAAAAATCTTTAAAACAATAACAATGAAAAGAATTGAAACAAATACATTTGCAATTGGAATCAAAAATCTTTCCAATGACAAGGTGGCATTCTCAAAAATAATAATCTCGGCAGTTTCATTAACGAGTATTGAAAGACCTGTCACAACAATCGGAACCGTAACCCTGTATCGTTCATCAAGTTTGTTGAACATACATATGCCCACAATACCGCTTACAAAATAAAGCAAAAATACAGAAAGAGAACTTTCTGTAAGTAAAACTGCCGCGAGCAAAAATCCTGTTCCGGAAACAACGCCCATTAATGGTGTGGAAAACAGCGACATTGTTATAAAAACGGGCACAATGGGCCAGCCGGTAACCGGAAGGAACACACAAACCGCTTCAACAATGACGCCGATAAAGTACCAGAAAAACACCCTTGCGGGATGCTCTAAATTGTCATACAGCAACAAATCCTCTTCTTTTCCCTGAGTAAAGAGGAAAATGAAAAGGGCGGAAAATAAAGCCATGAGACAAACGTTTCTGATCATATCCGGCACAGGACAGTTAAGGAAAAAGCTGAAAGCTGCTACGGATATGACATTTAACCAGAAAAATGCCAATGACAACAAATATGAAAGAATTGAACCTGAGCCGGTTGTTTTATTATCGGCGGCTTTGTTTTCTGCCATCGTCACTCTTCTTGCTCCTTGACTCGTATTTTTCGTAAGCATTTACTATCTTTTGTACCAAAGGATGTCTTACAACGTCCTTTGATGTCAAATTACAAAAAGCGATATCTTCAATCTTTGAGAGAACCCTGCATGCCACATCAAGACCCGACACGGTACCTGCGGCCAAATCCTTCTGGCTTGCATCACCTGTAACAATAACCTTTGAGCCGAATCCGATTCTGGTTAAGAACATCTTCATCTGAGCAGGGGTTGTATTCTGGGCCTCATCAAGAATAATATAGGCATTATCAAGAGTTCTTCCCCTCATATATGCCAAAGGAGCCACTTCAATCAGTCCCTTTTCCATGTTCTTCGCAAAGTTCTCAGGGCCCATTATCTGATAAAGGGCATCATAGAGAGGCCTTAAATAAGGATCTACTTTGCTTTGTAAATCACCAGGTAAAAACCCCAGTTTCTCACCCGCTTCTATGGCGGGTCTAGTAAGAATTATTCGGGATACTTCGTCATTTCTGAAGGCGGTAATTGCCATAGCCATGGCAAGATATGTTTTACCGGTTCCCGCAGGTCCGAGGCCAAAGGTAATCATGTTGTTCTTAATGGCATCAACATATTCCTTTTGTCCAAGGGTCTTGGGTTTAATAGGTTTACCGCCGATTGTATGACAAATAATGGCATCATCCATACAATCCAAATTTCTTACCTGTTCTTCCATACTCATAGCTATAGCGTAATCAACTCCGGATTCTTCTATTTCATTTCCTTTTAATGATTGTTCAAAAAGCCTGTTTAAAACAGCAGATGCTCTTCTGACGCCGACTTCGTCACCGGAAATGTTGATTCCATCCCGGTTAACCACCGTAACTCCAAAGCTTCTTTCAATCTTTTTGACATATAAATCATTATAGCCAAACACGTTTAAAATGTGGTTTGACGGTACATCCATGTGAAAAAGGGCCATACTGCTCTGCTCCTTAAGTCTCACCAAAAAGTTCTGAGTAAACCTTATCAACGAAATTGTCAAGGAAAGCCTCATCCAAATTCATAAACTTGTCAGAAAGGCTTTCTTTGAGCAATTCACATCTTTTGAAATAAAGTTCTTCTTCAGCCAAATCCGGTTCTTCTGATTCAATATTTGCCCCGATAATATCAGCCAGATTGGAAGACTTGCAATACTCAAGCATGGCACTGTAAAGATTCTTCTCTGATTTGGCTTCTTTCTCAAATCGGGTGGAATTAACCATTGAAACAAAACCCAATACGATAAAAAGGCCGAACATTGCAAACATAACGCCGTAAATCAAAAACTTGGCGTTAGGATTAAGACTTATTGGGAATATGCCGGTAACTACCAAAACCATGGCAATCATACCGACAAGTCCCACCATCAAAAAAGTCCAAGCGGATGAACGATTATCATTCGCTTTACTTTCGCTATCAATGTATACGCCCATAAAAACCCCCAATACTAAATAGTTATTTATTGTTTAAATAATCATCAATGCCCTTGGCAGCTGCTTTACCCGCTCCCATTGCAAGAATAACTGTAGCCGCACCTGTAACCGCATCACCACCTGCATAGACTGCTTCCTTGCTGGTTTTACCGGTTTCTTCCTCAGCCACGATACATTTTCTTCTGTCAGTATCAAGGCCGATTGTTGTAGAAGAAATCAAAGGATTGGGTGATGTTCCAAGTGACATGATAACTGTATCAACATCAATTACAAACTCAGACCCCTTAACCTCTACAGGTCTTCTTCTTCCTGATTCATCAGGCTCACCAAGCTCCATTCTGATGCACTTGATTCCGTTTACCCAGCCGTTCTCATCAGAAAGAATCTCAACAGGGTTGGTAAGAAGATTGAAGATGATTCCTTCTTCTTTAGCGTGATGAACTTCTTCAACTCTGGCAGGAAGTTCTTCTTCACTTCTTCTGTATACAATATGTACCTCGGCACCAAGTCTTAAAGCGGTTCTTGCTGCATCCATTGCAACGTTTCCTCCGCCTACAACAGCTACCTTCTTACCCTTCATAATGGGTGTGGGAGCCTCTTCCTTGAAGGCCTTCATAAGGTTGTTTCTTGTAAGATATTCGTTGGCAGAGAACACGCCGTTTGCCTGCTCACCGGGAATTCCCATGAATTTGGGTAATCCGGCACCGCTTCCGATAAATACAGCGTCAAAGCCTTCCTCGTTAAGAAGCTCATCAATAGTAATTGACTTACCTACAACTACGTTGGTTTCGATCTTAACGCCAAGGCTCTTAACATTTTCGATTTCCTTGGCAACAACTTTATTCTTAGGAAGTCTGAATTCAGGAATTCCGTAAACAAGAACTCCGCCTGCCTGATGTAATGCTTCGAAGATTGTTACTTCGTAACCAAGCTTAGCCAGGTCGCCAGCACAGGTTAATCCTGCAGGGCCTGAACCGATAACTGCAACCTTCTTGCCGTTAAGAGCCTTTGCTCCTTCAGGCTTAATTCCGTTTTCTCTTGCCCAGTCGGCAACAAATCTTTCAAGCTTACCGATTGAAACAGGCTCGCCCTTGATACCTCTTACACATTTGCCTTCGCACTGGCTTTCCTGGGGACATACACGTCCACAGACAGCAGGAAGGGAACTGGATTCAGAAATAATCCTATATGCTTCCTTGAAATTTCTCTCCTTAACCTGAGCGATAAAGCCGGGAATGTTAATGGAAACAGGACATCCCTTCATGCAAAGTGCATTCTTACAGTTAAGACATCTTCCTGCCTCTTCTACTGCTTCCTCTTCGTTATATCCAAGGCACACCTCTTCGAAATTGCGTGCGCGCTCTTTTGCATCCTGCTCTCTGACAGGTACCTTCTTCATTACATCCATTACTTGTCACCTCCGCAATTTCCGCATCCGCCGTGGTGAGTATCACCTTCGGTGAGTGCAAGATATGCTCTTCCTTCTTCAGTTTTATATAACTGCTGACGCTTCATAGCCTGGTCGAAATCAACTTTATGTCCGTCAAACTCGGGTCCATCAACGCATGCGAATTTAACCTCGCCGTCAACAGTGAGTCTGCAGGCACCACACATACCTGTTCCGTCAACCATAATAGGGTTCATGGAAACAATTGTGGGAATACCCAGCTCTTTTGTGAGCTTACATACGAACTTCATCATGATCATGGGACCGATGGCAACGCAGACATCATACTTTTTACCTTCGTTAACCAAATCTTCAATGACCTTGGTAACCATACCGCTTCTACCATATGATCCGTCATCTGTTGTTATATAAAGGTTGCCTGCAACAGCCTTCATCTCATCCTCATAGATAAGCAGATCTTTTGTTTTGGAGCCGATGATAACATCAGCATCCACGCCATGATTGTGAAGCCATTTAACCTGAGGATAAACAGGAGCTGTTCCAAGTCCGCCGGCTACGAAGAGAATGCGTTTTTTCTTGAGAGTCTCAATGTCCTCTTCAATAAACTCGCTGGGCTTTCCGAGAGGGCCGACAAAATCAGCGAAAGAATCACCTGTCTTTAAATCCAGCATTCTTTTGCTGGAGGCACCAACAGCCTGAACAACAATGGTAACGGTTCCTTTTTCTCTGTTGTAATCACATACAGTTAAAGGAATACGCTCGCCGTCCTCGTCTATTCTGACGATTACGAACTGACCGGGCTGACAGCTTCTTGCAGCCCACTTAGCTTCAACTTCAAGGTATTGAATATTTTCAGCTAATCTCTTAGAATCAACAATTCTGTACATTTCTAAACCCTTTCTTATAATAATTTCCGCTTAAAATTCAAAAAATACATAATCATTTTTTTCGTCCAAGCCTAATCTGTATCGTTTACCGTCGTAGAGGCCTACGGCAAACAAAGCGCCGGTTCTTGTGCGGACACCATTTTCGTCCTCCATAATCTCGGCAATTATATAAAAGTCTCCTGCATTATCAATATTGGTCACATATTGATAAAGATAGAGATACCTTCCGTAAATCTCCATGGAACGACCATCAGCATCATAAATCTTATTTATCTCGATCATTCCGTCAACAATGGCCTTTTGAGCGGCTTCTATGCTGACATTGGTTTTAATGTTCAAGTTATAGTTTCTGGAGGTTATCTCACCGCATTCACCCAGTTCATTGTAAGTAATGAATCTGTATTCAGACTTACCAAGGGGCATGTGAATGGGCCCTTTATACTCCATACTGCTTGATGTGGGGTCAGTCCCATCTGTTGTATAGAAAACACGAGTTCCTTCAAACACTTCAACTTCTATCAATGTAGGACTTGTATAGTCTCCGCTGTATGTAAGGACCTCCGGAGTCAAAGGAACATCTGCGTCAATATGGTATTTCTTGGATACGATTCTGCTTTCAACGCCGTAAGAATTAAGGGTAAAAGCTGAAACAACATGATCACCCGATTCAAGGAAAATGGGGGAAGAATATGTTTCGCTTTCAGTGGTTGGCGTGGAACCGTCGACAGTGTAATAAATATCTCCTCCGGATTTGGAAGAAAGCTTAAGGGGAATGATTTCCTCGTAAGTTCCTTCATCGTAGGAAAAATCAGGCTCACTGCATTTGTACTCCTGGAAGGAATTTGTTATATCATTGTCCCCCACGGCCATAAGGAAATCGCTTAACGCTTTATAGTTTCCTCTCGCCACATAAAGGTCAACGGTACTTTTGCAGGAGTTATATCTTAAATCGATCTCTGCAGAGTCGTCTGCAACCACTTCCTTGTAAAGAAGCAGGGCGCTTTCCTCATCTCCCATTGCCAGGTTAACGTTAGCCAGATAATATGTGGCAAGACTGTCGTGGCCCTTTAACTCAATAATATGTCTGTAAGTTTCGGCAGCCTCTCTAAGCTCGCCTTTTGACACATGCTTGCCGGCTTTATCAAGCTGATATTCGTAGTTGGTATACCTGTAATCCAGAAAAAACCACAATAAACCAAAGGCAAGTATAAGGACTATAAAAATAGCACCCATAATACCTACCGCCTTCAGATTCTTGGTAAGAAATTCTTTTCTTAATCTATTGTCTTCATCGGAATCCTCATCTGTATCTGAAGTATCCGATTCCGCTTCAGCGTTCTTCTTTGATTGCCATTCAATAGCTTCATCGGCAACATCTGAAAGAATCTGGGTTATGCTGTTTTCAATCTCAGGATCGAAGTCAGGGACAATCTTAATCTCTTCACCGCAGAATTCACAGTAAAGCTTGCCCTCCTCAATCTCTTTACCGCACTTTGGGCAGATCATTTTGTCTTATTCTCCACAGCAGCCACGCAGTTATTCATAAGCATTGCTATTGTCATGGGTCCAACTCCTCCGGGAACCGGAGTAATTGCAGATGTTTTATCCTTGACACTGTCAAAATCCACATCTCCGCACAACTTGCCCTCTTCATTTCTGTGGATTCCCACATCAATGACAACAGCTCCGTCCTTAACAAAGGAGCCGTCTATAAATTTGGGCTTTCCTATAGCAACAACGAGAATATCCGCTCTCTTGGTAACATCCTTTAAATCTTTGGTTCTTGAATGGCAAACGGTTACGGTTCCGTTTTCGCGAAGCAAAAGAAGAGCCATGGGCTTTCCTACAATATTGCTTCGTCCGATAACCACACACTCCTTGCCTTCAATAGTGATGTTGTATCTCTTTAAAAGCTCAATGATACCGGCGGGTGTACATGAAACAAGTCCCTTTCTTCCAACGCACAAAGAACCCACATTGGAAATATGGAATCCGTCAACATCCTTTGCCGGATCGATGGCCATAATAACCTTGTCTTCATCAATTCCCTTAGGAAGAGGAAGCTGAACAAGAATACCGTCAACGTCAGCATCCTTATTCAATTTGTCTATAAGCGACAAAAGTTCGCCCTCAGATGTACTCTCAGGCAATTCAAAGCTTTCGGAGTTGATTCCGCAATATTCGCATGCCTTCTTTTTATTGTTTACATACACCTGGCTTGCAGGGTCTTCTCCCACGAGAATTACAGCCAGAGTAACTTTTCTTCCTTTAGCCGAAAGAGCCGCAACCCTTTCTTTTACCTCGTCTTTAATCTGTGACGAAATTAATTTGCCATCTATAATCTGAGTCATGTTTTAATAAACACCTTTCTTAGAATAATCCGGTAATAACGCCCTCGTCGCTTACATCAATTCTGAAGGCAGCAGGGGATTTTGAAAGGCCGGGCATTGTAACAATTTCACCTGTAAGGGCAACTACAAAGCCTGCTCCGGCACTTACATAAACTTCTCTTATGGTAAGCTCAAAATTCTCAGGTCTTCCGAGTAAATTGGGGTTGTCGGAAAGAGAATACTGAGTCTTGGCCATGCAGACAGGAGTCTTGTCAAAACCAAGTTCTGTAAGCTTCTTAATCTGATTGAGAGCGGTAGTTGAATAGCTTACGCTTCCGGCACCGTATATTTCTTTGGCAATGGTTTCAATCTTATCCTTAATGGGCAGATTCTTGTCATAAATTGGAGCAAAATGAGATTCTTTCTTCTCAATTGTTTCAACCACTTTCATGGCAAGCTCTCTTCCGCCTTCTCCGCCCTTTTCCCAAACTTCGGAAAGAGCGAATTCGCAGTTTCTGGCCTCGCAGAACTCTTTTACAAAGTTTAATTCTTCTTCTGTATCCGAAGAGAATCTGTTTAATGTTACAACAACGGGAACATTGTACTTCTGAAGGTTCTCGATGTGTTTTTCAAGATTGACAATACCCTTCTTTAACGCTTCCACGTTAGGCTCTCCAAGGTCAGCCTTGGGAACAAGTCCGTTATATTTAAGCGCTCTTACTGTGGCAACTAAAACTACAGCATCAGGCTTAAGGCCTGCAAGAACGCACTTGATATCAAGGAATTTCTCAGCTCCAAGGTCAGCTCCGAATCCAGCCTCGGTAATTGCATAATCCGCCATCTTTATTGCTGCTTTTGTGGCTCTTACGGAGTTGCATCCATGTGCAATGTTTGCGAAGGGACCTCCGTGAATCAAAACGGGAGTGTTTTCCAAGGTCTGAACAAGGTTGGGTTTTAAAGCATCCTTTAAAAGTGCGGCCATAGCTCCTACTGCGTTTAAATCCTTCGCAGTAACAGGCTTACCTTCGTAGTTATATCCAACAACGATTCTTGAAAGGCGGTCCTTTAAATCCTTCATGTCTGAAGCCAGACAGAGGATAGCCATAATCTCACTTGCAACAGTTATAACAAAATGGTCTTCTCTTACAAAGCCATCGCTCTTCTTTCCAAGTCCAACAACTATGTTGCGAAGAGCTCTGTCGTTCATATCTTCACAACGTTTCCAGGAAATGTTTCTTGAATCTATTCCAAGTTCATTTCCCTGATGGATATGATTATCTATTATTGCAGCCAAAAGGTTATTGGCTGAAGTGATTGCGTGAAAATCACCGGTAAAATGAAGGTTAATATCCTCCATGGGAACAACCTGAGCATATCCGCCACCGGCAGCTCCTCCCTTGATACCAAAGCAGGGTCCCAAAGAGGGCTCTCTCAAAGCAACAACAGCCTTCTTTCCGATAAGGGACATAGCCTGTCCAAGGCCTACGCTTGTGGTGGTCTTGCCTTCACCTGCAGGTGTGGGGTTAATGGCCGTAACAAGGATAAGCTTTCCGTCCTTGTTATCCTTAATCTTGTTAAGATACTCGTCAGAAAGTTTTGCTTTGTACTTTCCGTAATACTCAAGATAGTCTTCATCAATTCCTATCTTTGCAGCTACTTCCTTAATTGGAAGCATTTTGGCATTTTGAGAAATTTCAATATCGCTTAACATCCGTTTCCTCCGGTCAAATTTTATACGTCTTCATCCAAAAGACGTTCGAATTCGGCTTCTGTCATCAGAACCTTTCTAGGTTTGGTTCCCTCTTCTTCCCCAACAACACCATAATCACAAAGCTGATCCATAATTCTGGCGGCTCTGTTAAATCCTATTCTGAATGCCCTTTGCAGCATTCCGATGCTACCCTTATCTTTATCAATTATGAATCTGCCTGCCTCCGCAAACAGTTCATCAAGACCGCTGCCCGACGACGAAGCTCCTCCTCCCGCGGATCCCGAAGAATCCATACTCTTCATCTGTTCAAGCACCTCGTTGCTTTGTTCCTCTGAACCGTAATCCTGGCTCTTTAAGGATTCAACAACTGCCTTTACCTCCTCATCGGATACAAAAGCGCCCTGAATTCTGGCAGGCTTTGTATAGCCCTGAGGGTAAAACAGCATATCTCCTTTACCGAGAAGTCTTTCGGCTCCATTCATGTCAAGAATGGTTCTTGAATCAACGCCGCTTGATACGGCAAAAGCAACACGGCTTGGCATATTAGCCTTAATAAGGCCTGTAATAACGTCAACTGACGGTCTTTGTGTGGCAATGATAAGATGAATGCCTGCGGCTCTGGCAAGCTGTGCGAGACGGCAAATTGCCTCCTCAACCTCACCGGGTGCCACCATCATCAAATCGGCAAGCTCATCTACAATAATTACTATCTGAGGAAGCTTCTCAGCGTCGCTTCCTTCAGCCTGCAGAGATTCAACATACTTGTTATAGCTTGCAAGATCTCTGACTTCAGCATCAGCAAACTTCTTATATCTGTCTGTCATTTCGGCTACGCCCCAGTGAAGAGCACTGGCCGCCTTCTTAGGGTCGGTAACCACAGGAACAAGAAGGTGAGGAATTCCGTTATAAACAGATAATTCAACCACCTTCGGGTCAATCATGATAAGCTTAACTTCTTCAGGTGTAGCCTTATAAAGAATACTCATGATAAGAGTATTGATGCAGACACTCTTACCGGAGCCTGTGGCACCTGCTATGAGCATGTGGGGCATCTTCGCAATATCGGCAACCACAACCTTACCCGCTATATCCTTACCTACTGCAAAGGCAAGCTTCGAAGTGAAATTCTTATATTCCTTGCTCTCAAGAAGTTCTCTCAAAGAAACAGCTGAGTTTTCTTTGTTGGGAACTTCAATTCCTATTGCAGCCTTACCGGGTATCGGTGCTTCAATACGGATATCAGTTGCTGCAAGATTTAGCTTAATATCATCTGTAAGTCCAAGGATCTTGCTGACCTTAACGCCCATCTCGGGCTGCATCTCATATCTGGTTACTGCAGGTCCCTGTGAAATGTCTGTAATCGTTACATGAACACCGAAGTTTGCAAGGGTCTGCTGTAAAAGCTTGGCAGTTTCTTTAAGATCATTGGTGTTTGCTCCGGTACTTCCCTTGCCCTTTTTAAGAAGATTGATTGAGGGAAGTCTGTAGGCTCTCTTAATTTTCTTTTTGGGTGCAGGGATGATTTCTTCATCCTCTTCATGCAGATCCGGAGCAATTACGGATTTGGGTCTTTGAGGTGCTGCAGGAATAATCTCATCGTACTCCTCTTCCTCCTCAGGACCTTCCTCCTCTTCTCCATATATATTCATCTGTCCGCCGGTATGAATTCTGATCTTGTCAAAATCTGTTGTGGCAGGGACAGGGTTTTCGTCCTTTGCCTGATCATCGTCATAACTGTAGGTTATCTCGTGAACATCCTCACTTTCGCCGTAATTCTCGGCATCGGTAAGGCTTGTATTAACCATAACTCCGGAAACCTTTTTCTCCATACGAAGAATCTTCTCGGTTTCCTCCTGCTCTTCTCTGGAGGCACGCTCTTCTTCAAGCTGTCTGCGCCTTTCTGCCATAAGCCTGCGTTCTTCTTCCTTCGCTTCACGCTTTGCCTGTCTTCTGGCCTTGGCATCCTCCATTCTGGAATAGCGTTCTTTAGCGTTGTTTACTCTTCTTTCTTCATCAGCCTTGGTATAGGCAGAAACCGCTTCTTTGCCCTCACGCATACCCTTTGAGATGGATTTGCCTGTAAGAATAATCAGACAGACAACAATTAACACAACTACAACCAGTACAGCTCCAACCGTATCAAGAAGTTTCCAAAGGGCAAAAGCCAGGCTGCCTGCAATCAGTCCGCCGCCGGACTTGTTTTCAGAGCAATATGTATAAATATTTACAATACTGTAGCTGTCTCTGGTTATCTTTGAAAGATAGTCTGCCAGAATACTTATGAGAACAAAAAGTGCAGATACAGTAATAACCTTCCTTTTGGCAATCTTATTTCCGGGATTAAGGAAAATAAAAGCAAAAGTAAAGAATATATAAATAGGCAGAACATAGTTCATGAAGCCGAAAACGCCAAAGAGCACGTCTCGAATCACAACTGCTACGCCATTACTTATAATTCCCAAATTGCAAAGAAACAAAAAGACACATAACGCAAATAAGAGCAGCAAGCTGATATCGCTAAAAATCTGCCCTTCTTCTGCTGTGACCTTTTTCTTTCGGGAGGTACTTTTTCTACCTCTTGTGGATCTTGTGGCCATCTAGCCGTATTCCTCACATTTCCTAAAAATCTAGTTAATAATTATACCATAATACAGGTATAATTGTCATATGTTTTATTCGGCTTCCATAAAATACAGTCTGCTAGCCATATCCTGGAAGAAAGCCGCCTGATCGTTAAATCCCGTGCCGGCAAAATTGGGCTTCAAATTCACTCCCGCATCCATAAGGAATTCACCGCTCAAATGATAATCTTCCTTCTCGCCGTCAAGCTTAACGAATTTGGCCGCTATATCCATCATCACCGAATCCTGCTTAAGGGCCACCGGAGAAATCATATTAACCAAATCCCCAAACTCTCTGATGTCAACAGATTTATCAATGTTGTAGAAATGGTATTTTAACTCCCTGTCAAGGCCTAAAGCATCGTAATGTCTGAAGGTTGTATTTGGTGTTACCCTGTTTTGCAGATCGAGAGCAACCGCTCTTGTCTTATCCTTTGAGACACAGGTCCAGACTGTGTTATTGCTGTCCGAAAAGTTCTTGCTTCTGTAAAAGGTACCGGAGGAAATAACATCTCTCCACTTCTTATAAAGCTTAATCTGCTCCTTTAATTCGTCCTTATCCTTCTGCTTCATCTCGCAGAGGTTGTATTCATATCCCAGATTGCCAAAGAAAGCAACGTTAAATCTTGTATCAAGAGGTGTTTTCCTGAGGGTCTGATGGTTAGGACAGTTGGATACATGGGCAGTAACTGTATTCATGGGATATCCGTAGCTGTAACCGTTCTGAATAAATGCTCTCTGGTAAGCATCAGTGTCATCGCTGGCCCATATTTGAGAGAAATAGCAAAGGGCCCCCAAATCGAACCTGTTGCCGCCTGAAGAACATCCCTCAAACAAAATCTCTGGGAATCTCTCATTAAGAGTCCTAAGGATTCTGTAAAGTCCAAGCATATATCTGTGAGCCACCTCGCCCTGCCTGTTTGAAGGAAGGGAGGCGGAAAATACATCCGAAAAGATTCGGTTCATATCCCATTTCACATAGGAAATGTCGGCGGAACCAAAGACATCCGTCATGGATTCGATAACGAAATCGCATACATCATCCCTTGTCAGATCAAGAACTCTTTGATTGCGTCCTTCGGTGTGGGCTTTGCCGGGAATGTCCATGGCGTATTCCGGATGAGCCTTATAAAGTTTGCTCTTGACGTTTATCATCTCAGGCTCAACCCAGATTCCAAAATCAAGACCAAGAGCTTTAATTTTATTGGCCACACCTTTTAATCCTCCGGGGAATTTTTTGGTGTTTACAAACCAGTCTCCAAGGGAGGAGGTGTCATCGTTTCTTTCTCCAAACCATCCGTCATCCAAAACAATCAGTTCAATGCCGATGTTCTTGGCTTCCTTGGCCAGCTCAACCAGCTTTTTCTCATTTATCTTAAAATAAGCAGCTTCCCATGAATTCAAAAGAACAGGCCTTGTTTTCTTCTTCCAGGTTCCCCTTAAAATATGCTCTCTGACAAAGTTATGCATATTTGCACTTAAGCCGTTAAATCCACAGGGAGAATATGAAAGAACTGCCTCAGGGCTTACAAACTCTTCACCCCCATCAATTACATATTCAAAGCCTGCAGGATTAATGCCGTTTAGAAATCTTAATTTGCCAAATGCACTGAAATCAAATATTTCAGCATGGTTTCCGGAATAAAGGAGGTTAAAACCGAAGCAATCTCCAAATTGTTCATCAGTGCCCTTCTTTGAAAGAATGACAAAAGGATTTGCCCGATTTGATGACACACCGCAAACACTGGAATTAATATAGCATCCGGCATCAAAGGATACGCTATGCCTTTCCATCTCTCTTGTCCAGGCACCATTAAATGTCAATATTTCATAGCTGTCCTTGGCAAAATCCACCTGGGCACTCATTAATCTGAAGAGCCTTACAGCCTCTTCACCGTCATTGACGAATCTGGAGTACCTTGTAATAACATCACTGTCCTCATAAACAAGATAATGAAGTTCAAGAGTCATCTTGTAATTTCTGTCCTTTAAAACAATAACAAGATGCTCATAATCTCCGGACTCATTGTAGGCTCTCGGCAAAGTGCCGTCATCAAGGCTTTCATCAATAACTCTGGATTCACTATAAACAAAATCGCAGGTTCTGCTTCCGTCTTCATGAGCGATCTCCACGAAAGGTGCTCTGATATCACCCTTTCCGTATCCGCTCATTTCAAGCTTCATATCCTCGAGACAAACATCTGAAAAGTCCTTGTCATAGGTCAAAGAGCAGCCCGGAACAAAGGCATTCTTTTCTCTTAAGGCAGAAACATTCTTTTCGTCAAGATTAATCTTTTTGCCATAATAAAGATGCTCAAGATGGCCTGATACGTTTTTTTCAAAACAATATGAAGTGTTGCAAGTCTCTAAAACGAACAGATTACCTGTTACTTTTATCATTATTTGCCTCCGACAATATTGAAATGAATCTCAATAGGCTTACTATGAATTCCGCTTACAGTCAATTTGGCTTCACCGCTGTTGCCTTTGGTCTTAACGTAGGTTCCTGCCATACCGCCCTGAAGGTTAATGCATGCAGGACCTATTAATTCGGCTTCTCCTTCAATGGATAAGGTTATAGGGTCATTGTAAAAAGGAAGCACGTTGCCCTTCTGATCAAGAGCTCTGATTCTTACCTCAGTAACATCATAGGAGTTCTCTTCCTTAAGCTCAGTCTTATAAGCCTGGGCATCAATAACAACCTGACGGAAGGGCTCTTTAACCACGCTGGCAACAACTTTTCCATCCTTTATGGCGTCGAATCTGTAAACAGTAGCTTCTCCGCCCCATTCACCGATATATTTTCCGTAAAGATTTACAAGTGTAGAATACTTGATTTTATCTACTGTAAGAACCTTTGCAGCCAATAGATAGAATTTCTTGGGTGCACTTTCAAGGCCGTAACGGCTGGCCATATTAAGGCCTTTCTTAAGGTCCTTTGCAACTGAAGGCTTATAATGCTCAACGGTCTCCATCTGATCTCCCACAAAGTCATCAATCAATACAGGACCATGAGGCATATTCTTAAAAGCAGAATCATCTTTAACATTGTATTCAGAAATGAACCTGTCGTTCTTATACATCTTAATTACATCGGCGTTTGTAACTGCCCAAAGCTCATCCTTGATTCCTGCAGGGTGCTCACCGATGTCGAGGGATGAGGAAATGTAGAGAACCGGGGTTTTATCCTGCTGTGCAGAATAAATATTGGCAGCAGGCTTCATGTTTCTGAACATATCCATAACACCGTGGTAGCAGATTCTGTCTCCGCTTCCAAAGTCCTTATGGGTGTTGTAGTCCGCATATACCCATCCAAATCCACCTGCAACGCCTTCCTCGCCGTAATATGCGTTCATTACTCTCGCGTGACGAAGGAAATGCTCTGTTCTGTGGAGCTCATCGTCATAGGACTTGGTAGGGAACATATGGCCATTGTACTCGGAAATAAGGAAGCCCTTATTCATATCCGTCGTAACGTCGCTCTTGTGACGGCATCCGGGCGTCTTTCCGTCATGGCTGAAGTCATTATAGGTATAAACATCTTCAAGAAGGCTGCTCTTTTTGATAAATCTAACGCCGCCTGTCTGTCTGAAGGGATCAAGCTCATGGGCAAGATTGTTGGTCTTGGTATAAAGTTCATCATCATCCTGAGACTCGTTGATTCTTACACCCCAAAGAATAATGGAAGTATGATTTCTGTATTGAAGAATCATGTCTCTGGTATTCTCGATGGCCTGCTTTTTCCAGGCATCATCTCCTACATACTGCCATCCGGGAATCTCGGTAAAAACAAGAATTCCTACCTCATCGCATCTGTCGATAAAATAATGGCT
Source organism: Lachnospiraceae bacterium G11 (assembly GCA_900103495.1). Classification (GTDB taxonomy): domain Bacteria; phylum Bacillota; class Clostridia; order Lachnospirales; family Lachnospiraceae; genus G11. The sequence continues at coordinate 407,512 of FMWZ01000004.1, forward strand.
CTGAGGGTAATGGCAGGTTCTTACGGCATTAAGACCAAGCTCATTCTTAAGAACGTCCGCATCCATCTCCTGCATGGACTTGGGCATTGCGTAGCCAACATAAGGATAGCTCTGGTGTCTGTTTAAGCCTCTGATTGTAAGCCTCTTGCCATTAAGATAGAATCCGTCGGCCTTAAATTTAGCTTTTCTGAAACCGGCTCTGATGACTCTTTCGTCAATAACATTGCCGTTTCTCAAAAGTCTGACCTTGAAATTATATAAATTGGGTTCATCGGGGCTCCAAAGTTTGGGAGCCTCCTCAATCATTTCACTTTTCTCAAAGATTTTTCTTCCGTCCTTAATTCTGACTTCGAAATCTTTTCCGTTAAAGCTGCCAATCACCTTATAATCGTCTGATTTATACTCAGCATAGGAAATCTCTACGTCAAAATCTCCTTCGGTCTCCTGACTGAGCTCAAAGGACGTAAAATACCCGGCTTTTTTAACGCTTCCATCCTTAACTGATACCTTGGGATTAACGTAAAGATTCTCAAAGTGACATTTATCAAGGACATCGATATAAACATCTCTGTAAATACCGCCATAAGTCATGTAATCGATAACAAATCCGAAGGGAGGAACGTTAATGTCCTCCTTGCTGTTGACTTTGACAGTCAAAAGGTTGTTTGAACCATACACAAGTTTCTCGGAAATATCAATACTGAAAGCCGTATAGCCGCATTGATGAAAAGCGACTTCGTCTCCGTTTAAATACACAGTGGCTTCGTGGCCCACACCTTCAAAAGTAAGTATTACGCTTTTACCTCTCCACTCTTCGGGGGCATTTATCTTCCTTCTGTAGCCGGAAACAAACTGATATATGGACTCGTCAAAGTAATGAAAAGGTGTTTCAACATTGGCGTGGGGAATCCTTACAGGTTTAAGGTTGGCCTCATTGAAACCTTCGTCTTTAAGTTCATCAAAATAATCGCTTGAATAGAGCCAATTCTCATTTAAATAAACTCTCTGGTTCATATAAACCTCCGTTTTACAAACAATCACCGTTTGAAGCTATTACATCTTTAAATAGATAAGCTGAATCCTTAAGGACTCTTTTCTGTGTCTCATAATCTACATAAACAATTCCAAAGCGCTTGGAATATCCGAAGAACCACTCAAAATTATCCATCAGAGACCACTGGAAATATCCGACAACATCGGTACCATCCTCGGCACTTCTTCTTAATGCCAGCAAATATCTGTGAAGGAAGTCAACTCTGGGGCCGTCATGTACCTTGCCGTCCATTGAAACCCAATCAGAGGAACTCATACCGTTTTCGGTAATAATAACCGGTTTGCCATATCTTTCTGCAAGGAACTTGGGAGCCCAGTACAGGCAATCCGGAGTTACGTGCCATCCCATGGTTGTCATGGGCATTCCTTCAGGATATGTAATTTCCTTGGGACCGTCTTTTGTCATTTCAGACTCGCATCCCTGATAGATATTAAGTCCGAAGAAATCAACTTCCGAGCTGATTAATTCAAGCTCTTCTTTTGAAAAATCAGGTAAATGATCTCCGAATCTTTCAACAAGGCCCTTGGGAAGGCAGCCCTTCATTATAGGTTCGGAATACAATCCAAGGTTAAAAAGCAAAGACCTGAAATCATCGGTATTTATTTCGAATGTCAGTTTAACGGATGCCTCAATATCCTCTTTGGTTACACCGGTTCCGACTTTGGCCCCTGTGAATCCATTTTCCTTCTCTCCTCTGAATGTAGGATAATAAGTGCTTCCGCAGGCAGCAAATCCAATTTTCGATTCAGGAGAAAGACTCCTGATTACTCTGACAGCCTTACCATGAGCAAGAAGAAGATTTTTCCAGATAAGGAAAGCTTCTCTCTTGGAAACCACCCATCCGGGTGCATGTTCTCTGGTAAGATAACCAAGGCATAAAATGCAGGCCATTTCGTTGATGGTGAAATAGTTCTTTACCTTGCCCTTGAAATGGGAAACGATGACTTTGGTGTAATCCTCAAACCACTGTACGGAATCGGGATTAAGCCAGCCGCCTCTCTTCTGAAGTTCAAAGGGCAAATCCCAGTGGTAGAGAGTCATATAAGGCTCAATACCCTGCTTAAGAAGCTCGTCAACCAAGGAATCATAATATGCAAGTCCTGCCTCATTAACCTTTCCGGTGCCATCCGGCATGACTCTTGCCCAGTCTACAGAAAATCTGTATGCCTTAAGGCCAATTTCCTTCATGATTGCAACGTCTTCTTTATAGCGATGATACTGGTCGCAGGCCACATCACCGTTGTTCATAGAATAAACATGGGAGTTTTCTTCCTTGCAGAAAACATCCCAAATGTTTAAGCCCTTTCCGTCTTCATAGGCAGCACCCTCCACCTGATAAGAGGCTGTGGCAGCTCCCCAAATAAAATCCTTAGAAAAACCCATAAATAATAATCTCCTTAAATTAATCTAAAATATCGTAATCGTCGTCATCTCCTACGACAATATCGTAATCTTTAAGTAATTCATCATTAAATTCATGATCATAATCAACAACTCTGCTGACATGTTTTTTAGGCTCCGGAATAGGGCTCTTAAAGAACTTAATCTTAGGTTCTTCTGCTTCCTTTTCCTTCTCCTTCTCTTCAAGAACCTTCTCCATAACCGCGGCTGCAGCTTCGTTCTCATCGCTATCTTCTGTCCTTGCAACCGTTAATGCCACATCTTCGGGAGTATTTATAAACATTGCTCCAAAAAGAAGGGACGCCCCAAGAACAAGGCCAAAATAAACAACACTCAAATCTTCAAATCTGGTTATATCCAGCTGCAAAAATGCAAGGGAAATAAGAAAAACGAACATTCCTCCGAGGCATCCTTCGGTAAGCCGTCTTGAGAAATACGCATAGACCCCGAAAATTGCCACAATTCCAACTGCAAAAGTGTCAACTGAATAAACAACAGGGATTCTTGTATAATAATCGAATTTGAGGGTTAAATCAGGGTCGATTCCCAAAAAGAAAGTGAATGCTGCATATGTTATTACTGCGATTACACAGATAAGCAAAACAAGCAAATATTTAGACACAGGCTTGCTTTCCGGCTCCTCATCACTCCACTTTCCGCCAATGATAGCAAGCAATGCAGATAGGAAAAGTAAAATAATACCAAAAGCATTGTCGTAGGTGATTGTGCCTATCAAAAGCCCCAGCAAAACTGCAGAAACAATCAGGCCTTTGTTGTGACTTTCATAATACACAGCCTTATAAATCAGGCTAAGCCAGAAGAATGCAATTGCGAATACCGCATAAAATACCCAGAAGGTATTAATTCTAAAAAATGAAAACAGCTGCCCCGGAAGGAAGCATGAAAGCAAAGAAAATGTGATTCCGCCCCAGTATCCTGAGAAATTATATACTCCGATAAGCATAAACACGAAGGCTATCATCTTTATTAAGAACTGTACAAAGATAGCCGCATATGCATGGTTTCCGATAAAGGAAAAAACTCCGAACATGATACCTGAGAAAGCAAAATCAGATAAATTGCTGCTCGGATAGAAACCTTTACCTCCTACGTAGGCGTCACTGACTACGCTTAAATTGGCAATATCATCGGAATTCACGTTAAGTACAATCCCGCCAAAGGCAATATATCCCATATATGTCATGGAAGCTGCCACAACAATAAAGAAAATCAAAGGCATTACAAAGGCCTTGATATCTTTACCCGCCAAAGAAGCCTTAATCTTTGTCACAACGAAAAAGAGGCCTGCGCCAAGCAACAAGCAAAGGCACACGCCACCTACATAATAATAGATTTCGGTCAGGCCGAAATTCTTAGCAAGAAAATATTGTGTCCCAAGGGTCAAAAAGAAGGCACCGAAAACCACAAACAAAGTCCAAATAACGAAATTAAACCATGTTTTCTTCCAAACCATCTTTTAAACCCCCAAGAGTATTATTTGTTATCGTATAACCATTTTTCTTCGTGATAACGAGGTCGATGTTTAACCTCAACATATATTTTGCCTATGTACTGACCTATGAGGCCGATGCTTAAAAGCTGAACTCCGCCGATAAACCAGATGGACAAAATAAGGGACGTCCAGCCCTTCTCAACATTTCCGGTAAAGTAGGAAACAAAGGCATATATTGCAGCAAGAAAACAGCAAATAATAATAAGTCCACCCATCCAGGTAATAAGCTCTATGGGTTTCACGGAGAATGAAGAAATGCCGTTGAAAGCAAGAGAAATCATCTTTCTCAAAGGGTACTTGGACTTTCCTGCCACTCTCTCTTTTCTGCTGTAGTAAACGCTGTCTGATTTAAATCCCAAAAGAGGAACCATGCCTCTTAAGAAAAGATTAGATTCCTCGTATTTGGAAAACTCTTCAAGAGCCTTCTTTGACATGAGTCTGAAGTCAGCGTGATTATAAACTGTCTTAACTCCCATCTTGGCCATCAGTTTATAGAAAGCCTGAGCGGAATGACGTTTAAAGAAGCTGTCTGTTCCTCTGTCGTTACGAACGCCATAAACTATTTCATTTCCCGCATGGAACTTGTCTATCATCTCTCCGATTACAGATACATCGTCCTGTAAATCCGCATCGATGGAAACCGTTACATCACTGTAATCCACTGCCTTTAAAAGTCCCGCGGTAAGGGCATACTGGTGACCCACATTTCCGGAAAGCTTAAGCCCCTTAACGTTTTCAGGGTGCGCTTCGTGCTCCTTCTCAATAAGGCTCCAGGTATTGTCCTTGCTTCCGTCATCCACAAAAAGGATAAAGGAATCAGCAGCTATTTTGTTTTGAGAAACAAGATCGTCGATAACTCCCCTTAAAGTCTCAGATGAAATGGCAAGCATTTCCTCCTCGTTATAACAGGGTACAACGATAGCAAGCCTATGGTTGTTCATAGAAAAGTATTATTCCTCGTCCCAGTTATGATATACTGCCTGAACGTCGTCATCATCCTCAAGCAAATCAAGAGTTCTCTGAAGGTTCTTAATGGCAGTTTCGTCAGTAAGCTTTACGTAGTTCTGAGGAATCATGGTAACCTCAGCGGAAGCCATGGCAATGCCTTCATTCTCAAGAGCCTCTCTCACCTCTTCAAATGCATCGGGATCGGTGAGAATTTCAAAGCTGTCATCCTCTTCATTGAAGTCATCTGCACCTGCATCAAGTGCCATCATCATAAGGTCGTCTGCTTCCTTATCACACTCTTCCTTATCGATAATAATCTGACCCTTCTTATCGAACATGAAGGATACACATCCGGGGGTACCAACGTTACCCTGGCCCTTTGTGAATGCGCTTCTGACATTAGCTGCAGTTCTGTTCTTGTTATCTGTAAGTGTATCAACAATAATAGCGATACCGTTGGGGCCATATCCCTCGTATGTTGCATATTCGTAGTTAACGTTACCTGCATCACCGGCAGCCTTCTTGATACCACGCTCAATTGTATCGTTGGGCATGTTATTAGCCTTAGCCTTGGCAATAACTGTAGCAAGTTTAAAGTTATTTGCGGGATCGGGACCGCCTTCTTTAACTGCTACTGCAATCTCACGTCCGATAATGGTAAAAATCTTACCCTTAGCGGCGTCGTTCTTCTCTTTTTTATGTTTGATATTGGCAAATTTTGAATGTCCTGACATAAATTACTCCTTAAATCTCCTTAATAAAATTGCTCTTTTAAATATATCATTTTGTATATTTTGCGTCAATAAATCCTGCCTACTCTCTTGCCCAGATCGCATACAAGTTCATAGTTGAATCTATCGGACAAAACACCAAGTTCATCTGTGGTTATGGACTCATTTTCGTCACTGCCGATAAGAACCACTTTATCATCAAGGGAAACTCCCTTAACATCTGATACATCAAGCATAAACTGGTCCATACATACTCTTCCGATTATGGGAACCTTCCTGCCCCTTACAAGGCAGAATCCCTTGTTTGACAAAGACCTGGGGTAACCGTCTCCATAGCCCACAGGTACCGTTGCCACCAGGGTATCCTTATCCGCAACGTAGGTTCCGCCATAGCTTATGGGTGTTCCGGCTTTAACCTTCTTAAGATAAGTGATTGTGCTGTAAAGCGAAAGAGCCGGTTTGAGTTTAAACTCGGGAGCCGTCACTTCATCGGAAGGCGAAAGACCGTAAATAATAATACCGGGGCGAACAATGTCCATATTGGCTTCAGGAATGGTAAGTATAGAGGCTGAGTTTGAACAATGCTTTACAGGGAAACTGTAACCCAGTTTATCTTTAACGAGATTAATAAAATCATTAAAAGTCTTAAGCTGTTTTAATGCTGCGCTCTTATCAATCTCATCAGCCCTTGCAAAATGAGTAAATATGCCTTCCGGCTCTATATTTGAAGAATCTAAAAGCTTCTTTACAAAGGCAAGTCCGTCTTCATCGGGAGTAATGCCGATTCGGCCCATTCCTGTATCAACCTTTACATGGACTTTCACAGTCTTACCAAGCTTCTTTGCAGCCTCATTAAGGGCGTTTATATTGTCATTCCTGAAGATGCAGGGGGTTATGTCATTTTTTATAAGTTCTTCATACTGCTCAGGGAAGGAATAGCCAAGAATCAGTATCTTTTTAGAGATTCCCGATTCTCTTAAGGATATACCCTCTTCAAGAGTTGCCACACAAAAGCCCTTCACATAATCCAGCTTTTGAAGTTTCGCTGAAACCTTATCGGCTCCATGTCCATAGGCATCAGCCTTAACAACCGCATAAATTCCTGTGTCAGGGGAAGTCATATTATGAATTTTATTTAAGTTTTCTTCGATTATATCCAGATCAACCCTGGCATAAACTCTCTTACTAATATTCATATCAAAAACCTCAAAGTTTAAGCTCTTCCTCCGTGATGGAAAAAGAGCTTTTACATATCATACTTCATATCAAAAAGTTCAATGACGGAAGCGCCGAATATATCGTGCATATAGGAATACATTTCCTTGTTTTTGGCTTCCTTTGCCTGCTTCTTGATAATGTTTTTCTTTAGCTCAATTCGCATTGCGCTTATCCAGGCATCGATATCCTTAACCTCTTTGGCGTTATCGGTCAGATAATCATAGCACGCATCCATGGTGGCCAGCATAAGATCGTAATTGACCTTATCTATCTCACCCGGGAGAAACTTAAGTTCATCCGTGTATGCCTCGAGTTTATCGTTGGCCTCGTCTATAAGACGTTTGTTTTCGTCAAGCTTCTTCTGGGTCTTCTTGTCCGGATTACCATTCATGTCGGCCTGACTGTTAACAATTTCATCAAGAAGCTTCTTCTTGATGGCTCTAAGTTCTTTGGATTCCGTATTAAGCTTGCCCTGTCGCATCAAAAGCTCATTCAGTTTCTCTGAAAGCTTATTGATTTCGCTGTTCTGTTCCGCTTGAGTAAAAAGTCTGTGCCATTTATTGTCAAGAGTAAGAATAGGTAATTTCTTGCCCAATAAAGCGTTTTTAAAAGCCTGCTCACTCTTAGCCACGCAAAGTCACCTCTGTTTCACTTATTACGAATTCTTGTTTTTGCAGTTAAAGTTATAGGAAAGCTTGAGAAGGCTGTCTGTAAGATGAACGTTCTCAACAACCACATCATCGCCTACATTCAAATCGCAATGAGCGAAGTTCCAGATGGCTTTGATTCCATTCTTAACAAGGACCTCTGCTACAGAAACCGCAGCTGTCTTAGGAATGGTCAAAACCGCGATATCTACATCATTGTCCTTAATAAATGCCTCCATGTTTTCCATGGGTTGAATTTCCAGGCCTCTTACAACCTTGCCTTTAAGGGCAGGATTATTATCAAAAATACCCTTAAAAATAAAGCCCCTTCTTTCAAAGTTCATGTAATTGGCTATTGCCTGACCCAGATTACCGCTTCCGATGATAATAAGATGATGTGCCTTATCAAGGCCCAAAATCTTACCGATCTCATCGTAGAGATAATTTACGTTATATCCATACCCCTGTTGTCCGAAACCACCAAAATTATTGAAGTCCTGCCTTATCTGGCTGGCTGTGACTTTCATCAGTTTGGACAATTCCTGTGAAGATATGCGTTCAACCCCCTTGTCACGCAATTCTCCCAAATATCTGAAATACCTGGGAAGACGACCGATGACGGCCTGTGATATCTCTTTTTCCTCCACAGCTTATTCCTCCTGCTTTAGTGTACTTTACTATTATAGATTGATGTTAAAATCTTGTCAATCTAAGGAAGCCAGGTTTTCCCACTCTTCGTAAAGCTTATCAAGTTTATCAGAAATTTCTGTCAACTCCTTTACCACCTCCTGAAGTTTAACCGAGTTGGTGGCTATGGAAACATCGTTCATCTTCTCCTCAAGAAGGGCTTTTTTATCTTCAAGAGTTGCAATCTCAGCCTCGCATTTTTTGAGATCATTTTCGATTTTTCTCCTTCTTGCCGCTTCTGCCTTTTGAGCTTGATAGTCAAGCTTGCCGGAATTATCGGAAGGGGTGGCTGCAGATTTCGATTCCGTGGTTTTTACCAAAGGAGTATCATCTCTCTTTTCAAGGTAATAATCGTAGTTACCCAAATACTCTTTAAGGCCGTTATTCTTAAGTTCAATTATCCTGTCAGCGGTTCTGTTTATAAAGTATCTGTCATGGGATACATAGAAAACCGTTCCAAGATAATCATTCAGGGCGTCCTCCAGAATCTCCTTGGACTGTATGTCAAGGTGGTTTGTGGGCTCATCAAGGATAAGAAAGTTGGAATTTGAAAGCATAAGCTTTGCAAGGGATACTCTTCCCTTCTCACCGCCGGAAATTTCCTTGATTCTCTTAAATACATCATCACCTGTAAACAGGAACGCCGCCAGAGTGTTTCTAATCTCTGTATTGTTAAGTTCAGGATATTCGTTAGAAATCTCCTCAAAAAGGGTGGAATCATCGTGAAGCACATGGTGTTCCTGATCGTAGTAACCTACTTCCACGTTACTTCCAAGCACAATCTTTCCTGAATCTGCCTCAAGAAGGCCGTTTATAATCTTAAGTATTGTGGTCTTTCCGGTTCCGTTATCGCCTATGAGTGCCACATGTTCACCGCGCTTGATTTCAAAACTCACATCATCAAAAAGATGATTGTCTCCAAAGCTTTTGGATATGCCTCGTACGCTAAGTACATCGTTTCCCGAAAGGACTCTGGGGATCAGAGCCAGTTTCATGTCAGCATCGATTTCCGTGGGCTTCTCAAGCCTTTCAAGCTTATCGAGCATTTTGACACGGCTTTCAGCCCTCTTAATGGATTTCTCTCTGTTAAAAGACCGCAGTTTCTCAATTACAGCTTCCTGGTGAGCAATCTCCCGCTGCTGATTAAGATAAGCCTTTAATCTCTCGTTTCTCAAGGCCTCCTTCTTAACCGCATAATCAGAATAATTACCCATAAACACAGTTGCTCTTGTGGCGTCGATTTCTATAACCTTGGTGGCAATCTTATCAAGGAAATATCGGTCGTGGGACACCACAAGCACAGCCCCGCTGTAGTTTAAAAGATAGTTTTCAAGCCAGGCGATGGAGTTCATATCAAGATGGTTGGTGGGCTCATCGAGAATAATAAGGTCAGGCTTTGATAAAAGGAGCTTGCCGAGAGCCACTCTGGTCTTCTGACCTCCCGATAAGGTGTTAACCTTCTTGTCGAACTCTTCCTTGGTAAATCCAAGGCCCAAAAGCACACCCACAATCTCTGATCTGTAGATGTAGCCACCTGCAAGATCAAAGGAGTTTGAAAGCTTGGTATACTTGTCCATAAGAGCATCAAGCTCAGAGCCTGTAAGGGTGTTCATCAAACCTTCGTACTCACGAAGCTGCTTTTCCATATCGGTTAAGTCCTTCTTAACCCCCAAAAGCTCATCATATATGGTGTTCTCAGAATTAACGGCATCGTTTTGTTTGAGATATCCTAAGGTCTTACCCTTTGATATGGTAACAAGGCCCTCATCCGGAGCCATCTCTCCCACAATTATTCTTAAAAGAGTGGTTTTCCCGGCTCCGTTAATGCCAACAATGGCCGCTTTTTCGTAATCTTCTACATGAAAAGAAACGCATTGTAAAATGCGTTCCTCTACAAAACTCTTTGATATTCCTGAAACATTTAATATCATAACAATTCCTCAAGGGTTTCTCTTATTGCCTTAATGAAATCCAATGAGTTAAGAATTACAGGTTCTTTACACTCGGAAATCGATGAAAGGGACTTAGTCATTTTACACCTTTCAACGGTCTTTACGCAAGCGTCAAAGAGACAATCGCCGAAATGAACAAGCTCAGGAAGCTTATCAAGCTCGCCTCTCTTCTTGAGAGCGCCGGCCCACGCTGCAATTGTAGCAATGGAGTTTGTTGATGTCTCCTCACCCTTAAGGTGCTTGTAATAGTGTCTTTGCACGGTTCCGTGAGCAGCCTCGTACTCAAAATTTCCGTCAGGACTTACAAGTACGGATGTCATCATGGAAAGATCGCCGTAAGCTGTGGCAACCATGTCACTCATAACATCACCATCATAGTTCTTTAATGCCCAGATAAAACCGCCCTCGCTCCTAATTACTCTTGCAACGGCATCATCAATAAGGGTATAGAAATAAGTGATTCCTGCCTTCTCAAAGGCATCCTTATACTCATTGTCATATAAATCCTGGAAAATATCCTTGAAAGTATGGTCATACTTCTTGGAAATTGTATCCTTTGTGGAGAACCACAGATCCTGCTTTGTGGCAAGGGCATAATTAAAGCAGCTCTTTGCAAAGCTTGTGATGGAATCTACAGTGTTGTGCTGTCCCTGTAAAACTCCGGCTCCTTTAAAGTCATGGATAAGCTGTCTGGTTTCCTTGCCGTTCTTGTCAGTGACAACAAGCTCAGCTTTACATGCATCCTCAATCTTCATCTCGGTGTTCTTGTAAACATCGCCGTATGCATGTCTTGCAATGGTTATAGGCTTGGTCCAGTTGGAAACGTAGGGCTTGATACCCTTTACAAGAATAGGAGTTCTGAATACTGTTCCGTCAAGGATAGAACGGATAGTGCCATTAGGGCTCTTCCACATTTCCTTAAGGTTGTACTCTGTCATTCTTGCTGCGTTTGGGGTAATGGTTGCACATTTTACCGCAACGCCGTATTTCTTTGTGGCATTGGCTGAATCAACCGTTACCTTGTCATCTGTATTATTTCTGTTTTCAAGACCAAGGTCGTAGTACTCTGTCTTTAAGTCTACATATGGCAGGATAAGTTCATCCTTAATCATCTGCCATAAAATTCTTGTCATCTCATCCCCGTCCATTTCAACAAGGGGTGTGGTCATCTGAATCTTACTCATTATACTCTCCAATTATTCTGCGTTTTCTTCTTTAGTAAAAATCTGAGGCAGTCCGTTTTTCACCATATTTTCATAAGCATTAATCATATGCTGATGTGCCAGAGACTCTGCAGCCTCCTCATCCTTTGACTTAATGGCTTCCATAATTGCTTCATGCTCGGCATTTGAGGCCAGGCCTCTTTCCTTGCTGCTTAAGGTCTTCTTGCGGACTCTTAATACATACTGATGGAAGTCCTTTAAAAGATGCTCCAGCATCTTGGAATTACATGCTTCATACATAATGTCGTGGAATCTGTTATCAAGCTCTGCCAGCTGCTCAAGATGGCCTTTCTTTGCATGGAATTTGGCAAGATATACATTCTCTTCCATCTCATCCATCTGCTCTTCCGTGATATTCTCACATGCCCATCTTGCACATAAGCCCTCAAGTCTTGAGCGAATCATGTATATGTCCTTAACATCCTTTTCGGTGATGCCGGTAACATAGGCTCCCTTGTTGGGTATAATCTGCACAAGGCCTTCAAGCTCAAGCTGTCTTAAAGCCTCTCTTACAGGAGTTCTTGAAACTCCCATGCTCTCAGAAATTGAAACTTCCTTAAGTTCCTCGTGTTCTTTGTAGACACCACTTAAGATATCATCACGAATCTTTGAAAAAACCCGTCCTCTCAAGGAATATTTATCTGTTACTTCCTGCTTAACATCGTAATCTCCCACAATACACCTCCGTATCTGTGTTATGCAAATTTGAGATTAAACTCAGGTGCGGCCTCACTGATTTTATCATGCATTTCGTCATCTGTCATTACAGTAACACGACCATTCGCATACTGTTCGTCAACCCAGGCTTTGATGAAGTGAACAAACTCTGAGTTCTTGTCCATCTGATTATCGCCCTCAAGATGATATTTAGTGTTGATCCAATGTGCAATTCCTGCAAGACCGGAAGTATTTGAAATAGCGCAAACAACAGGTCTGTTAAGGAATTTCTCTGTATCAAAGATATTGTAAATCTCCTCGTTCTTAAGAAGCCCGTCTGCATGAATACCGGCTCTTGTAACGTTGAAATTCTTACCTACGAAAGGAGTTCTGGGAGGAATCTGGTAACCAATTTCCTTCTCATAATACTCAGCAAGCTCAGTAATTACTGAAGTATCCATTCCGTTAAGTGTACCCTTAAGCTGTGCGTACTCAAATACCATGGCTTCAAGAGGTGTATTACCTGTTCTCTCTCCGATACCAAAGAGTGAAGTATTTACTGCACAGCATCCATACAGCCATGCTGTGGTTGAGTTGACAACCGCCTTATAGAAATCGTTATGTCCATGCCACTCGAGCCATTCGTGAGGCACGCCCGCGTGAGTATGAAGAGCATAAATAATCCCGGGTACGCTTCGTGGAATAACGGCACCGGGGTAGTTAACGCCATACCCCATTGTATCGCATGCTCTGATCTTTACAGGTATTTTGTATCTCTCTGAAAGTTTCATCAGCTCAAGGCAGAAAGGAACAACAAATCCATAGATATCTGCCCTTGTAATATCCTCAAGATGACATCTTACTGCGATTCCTTCTTCCAAAGCATCCTCAACAACACTTAAGTAGTGCTCCATGGCCTGCTTTCTTGTCATCTTAAGTTTAAGGAATATATGATAATCGGAACATGAAACAAGGATACCCGTCTCCTTCATTCCGATTTCCTTAACAAGTTTAAAGTCTTCCTTGCTGGCTCTGATCCAGCTTGTTACTTCAGGGAACTCATATCCCCTCTCCATACATTTATAAACGGCATCTCTGTCCTTCTTACTGTAGAGGAAAAACTCGGACTGACGAATCATTCCGTTCTTGCCGCCAAGTTTGTGGAGATAATCATATATAGTAACAATCTGCTCTGTAGTATAAGGAGCTCTTGATTGCTGTCCGTCTCTGAATGTTGTATCCGTGATCCAGATATCCTTCGGCATATTATGAGGAACTATTCTGTCGTTGAAAGGAATCTTGGGTATCTCGGAATAAGGAAACATATTTCTGAATACGTTAGGTTTCGGTACATCATCCAGGATGTACATATGCTCCTCAATCTCCAGGAGATTATTCTTATTATTCATCGTCACCGGACGATTGGTAAAAATATCATTATTCATCTTCATCTGTTTATCCCTCTTATATATAAATAATTTTCACCAATTAAATAACAGCTTATGTATCATTGTATACAATCATACACAAGCTGTCAAGTTATGTTAATGCATTATTTTTGAATTATTATTCCAGTTTTTCGGCTAAGGTTTGATAAGAACTACCGCTTTATTATTTACTACTCTGGTACTTCCAAGGAGCCTTCCAAAGTCATCATAATTATTCACATTACCGTTTTCGGCATCAGGGTTGGTTATCAAAGCATCGCCGCCGCTTACAGTGTTTGAGCCGGGATTTTGATCCTTAACAGGACCATGTCCTTCAACAACTGTGGACTGAGGTGTTCTTTCACCTTCAGTATTGCTGCCCCACTGAAGCTCGGCGTATTTACTCTCAATCTCTTCAAGAGTCATGGGCTGTTCTATTATTCTGTTGTTAAAGTTCTCGGCATAGTCTTCGGCTATGGTATTGGTTCCGCCTTTAAGCACCAGATTATCGCATCCGTCAAAGGCTGTGTCATGGATGGTCTGAACGTACATAGGAAGCTTTACTTCATCAAGGCTTACGCAGTTCTCGAAGGCCTTCCTGTCAATATTCTTGACAGAAGGTGAGAAATAAACGTTTTCAAGGCCGTTACAGTTGGAAAAAGCATACTCGCCTATCTCTCCAACTTTTCCTGTAATGGATACGCTCTTAAGCTTATTTGAGCCCCAGAAAGCATAGGGATAAATCTCTTCTACTCCATAAGGGATTTCGTAATCCTTGGTTGATTTACCTGCGCTGTAGGAAATCAGTGTCTTTTCATCCTTGTCGTACACAACGCCGTTCTTAACTTTGTAGTACTTGTTGGCGGATGAAATCTTAAAGTTTGAGATTGCGGTATCTCCGGCAAAAACACCATATCCCCAATCCTTGAGCCCTGAGCCGATTTTGACACTTCTAAGCTTGGTGCACTCGGCAAAAGCTCCTGTTTCTATTGTTTCAACAGAATTGGGAATGGTTATACCCTTAAGTGAAGTACAGCCATAAAAAGCCCCGTACTCTATCTTCTCAACGGATGAAGGAATCTTCACCGATCTAATGGTAGAATTGCCCGCAAAGGCACCCTCACCAATTTCCGTCACTGTAGACGGAATAGACACGGACTTAGCCGTGCCTATATATTTAACCAGTTTCGTTCCATCAAGCTGGAAGTCAAGCTCGCCCTTTGCGGACGAGCTTAACGCCGGTGTCACTGATGCAATTGTAATTACAAGAAACAGACTTGCAAGTAATAATCCTAGGAGTTTCTTCATAGCATTATCCTATATGTTCTTGATTCTTACCTTATTGTCTCTCTTAAAGAAGAGAATCAATGAAAGTGCTGCAAGACCGATTGAAAGGAACCACTTGGGATGGATTCCGTCAGCAGTCTTAGGTGTTCCGTCAGGTCTTGTACCTTCTGAAAGATTTCCTGTATCCACATAAATCGCATAAGGCGAGAAGTGGGTTGCTCTGAAGGTAACACAAGGAACCTTGTCAATGGTTGTAAACTTGGGAGTCAAAGGCTCAAGGTAATCGTTTACAACTGCAGCCGTCTTATTGTTACCTGCATAATCCTTAAGTGAATCAGGAAGAGGTATTGTAATGTCTACAGAAAGTCCTGTGGTATCGGTAATCTTTGTAGCTCCGTTAGAATCCCAAAGGGTAATATCCATAGCGAAGTACTTAAGTCCGTCAAGACTTCCGTATTCGTTTGTAAGAGCTCTCTCAACAGCTGCTGTAGCTTCGGGAGTCTCTGAAATCTTAACTATAAAGTCATCGGTACTTCCGTTAACCTTTGCAGATGCAAGGTTGGTATTTGAAATACCGGGCTTATTGATAGCAACTCTTGTGCCTGTAGTGCCGGCAGCATTGTTTCTGTTTGCGCCGTTGTTGTTGCCACTTACAGAACCCGAAGTTGTATAGTAAGCAGTAACGGTAACGTTTTTGGCTGGCATTGTAAATGTGGTGGTTGCTGATGTTGAGTTTGCAAAAGCAACACCATCATTTGAAGACCAGTTGGAGAAGGTCTTACCATTGCTTGTGTTAGCTGTAATAGTTACAGATCTGCCGGCAAGGTAATCACCTGAACCACTGCCGTTAATAACAGTTACACGGTAAATTCCTGATGAATCTCCGCTTCCGCCTGAACCAGATCCACCTGAACCCGATCCTCCGGAACCGCCTGAGCCTGATCCGCCGCTTCCGCTTCCACCATTTCCTGATCCGTTATTACCGGCATCGCCACCACTTACAGAACCACCGTTTCCGCCGGAATACTGTGCAATAAGTATAAGATCCTTTGTTACATTATGAGGAGAATCACTCCAACCCGTGAAGGTCATGCCATCATGCTTGGGAGGTGTAGGTTCTTCTGCACTCTTTCCGCTTTCTACATACTGTGCTTCGCCAAGTTGTTTTCCGTCATAATCATAGAAGAGGACTCTAAACTTCTGACCAATTATTTCCAAACTCAAGCCATGATATTGAGCATATCTAGCGGCCGCAGAATCCTCGTATGTACGTATTTTCACTGAAGATTCGTGTTCAAAAGAATCAGTTGTTATATCAACTTCCTTACCGGGTATTGTAACAGTAACATGATGATCACCGGTAAATGCTTTTGATTTAATTTGATTTACACTTTCAGGAAGCTCAACGAAAGCTAACTCGTCACAATCATTAAACGCAGTTGCGGGAATTTCTTTCAATTTTTCTGCAGAAGACAGGTCAACGTTAGACAACTTGTCGCAATTATCAAATGCACCATCTTTTATTGCTGAAACATTCGCCAAGTCAGGGTCATTTGTTTCATCAATTATAGATTTGCCTACGACTTTACCTCTTGATGACAAACATTCTTCAATAGTATAGGTGCCATCATCATTTACAGAATAAATTATTCCATTATTATATTTGTAGTTGTCGTTTCCACCTACAACTGAAATATTGTCACATCCTCTGAAAGGCGCTGTTCCAATATCCGAACAATCAGAACCAATATTTACCGTTTCAAGCCCTTCGCAACTATCAAAACAATAGTCAGGAAGCTTCTTGACAGATGTCAATGTGACAGACTTGATGCTGTCATTACCCTTGATAGCTTTCTCATCAGGAGATCCACTGGCAAAATCCTGATAATAACCACTAAAGAGTCCAGGCACACCATCAGGTACCGCAGATTTATCAGAATACATTGCATATCCAGGAAGGTTCTTTAAATACTTCTGCACATTTGTGGAATTGGCAGTTGAACCGTTAATAAAATCCTGTATATCGATGCTAGTAACTCCTGCAGGAACGACAACATTTAGCGTTGCTTTAACAAGCTCCTGCTCTTTAGGTGAAGGTGTCTCCCATTCACCCTTTTTCTCCTTTGTAGTATAGTTTTTCTTAATACTATATGCATTTCCTACATGATCGAAATAAGAGTCAGCTGTTTCAATTGTGCCAATACCTTGCTCATATACTCCGCTAGAATTTAAACCACCTGTTTTGTATTTTTTATTATCAGGGCTTCCATTATCATAAATCCATGGTCCATACCATTGAGAGTTATAAGCGTCTTCCCTCGCAGCGTCATCAGTTGCAGCTTCCCAAAGGGCGTCAAATTGTTCCCTATAACTGTTATACTCATCAGCGCTATAGAGATTATAGAAGTACTGTTCCATTTCTCTACAGTAAGGCTCATAAGTTGTATCTAAATCATTAAACTTAGGATAATCTACAAGTGTTACTTCGCCTGAATTATTATCATAAATAACACCTAACGAGGAAGGTTTAGGGCTTCTATAAAATACTCTAGTGCCCAAATGTTCATCTATATAGTTATCCTTGTCCATAGCCCAATCAAACAGAGCATATCCACCTTGAATATCTCCTGTAAGTGTAAGCTCAGAACCATTTGTTTTAAATGCATCAGTTCCAACAGATAGTGCTCCATATCCGTCCTTAGGAGAAGCAAATGCAATATCATATAGCTTTTTACAATTGAAAAATGTCTTGTCTCCAACTCGAGTAACGCCACTACCTATCTCAACTTTAGCTAGTTTATCGCATTCCTCAAATGCAGAATTGCCAATGGTCTTAGTGCCATCGCCTATCTTTACATAGGTTAAGTCATCACAATTAGAAAATGCTTTTTCTCCAATTGTTTCAACTGAATTTCCTATTACTACCTCTGAAAGAATAGGCATATTTGCAAAGGCATTGGGACTAATCTCGGTAACTGAATCATCCGCGATAGTCAATGTCTTAATTCTGCCTCTTATATCATCATCAAAACAATCCGATGCTATTCTCTTGATGTCATAATCTCCAACCTTCGCAGGAATAACCATGTCGAGTTCAGTAGCTTTAGGAGGAATCAATGTACAACCTGTTAACGTGCCATCAGGACTGGCAAGAAGCAAATATGTACCATCTGAGACTTCATAATTCTCTTTACCAGTAGAATCTATGTATATATAAGGGACAAAATTGGAACCTTTTGTTATTGCCTGCCATGTACACTGTCGAGGATATGCAGCCTTGCCATCGGCCTTACTCATAGGACCTTTTATGTAGAAATCTTTACTGTCAACATCCAAGAAAGTATATGGATGGAATGTTGGATATGCCGAAGTATTAGGGAACTCTATGTATTGAAGGCCAGTGCATCCCTTAAAAATACCCGCAGGTATTAAGTTTTTAGAATAATCTAATTTGTAATCCGAATCAAGGGCTATGTCATCTTCGCTTGAGGTTGCATTCGCATTGCTATAGTTGTCAGGAAATCTAACTGATTTAATGTTAGATCTTCCGGCAAATAAATAATTGCCTAAGCCATCGACTTTCCCATCACCATATCCATAATCGTTTCCGGTGTGAGTCTGCGGCTGCCACTCAGTAACTATTTTATTGATTGAACCTGGAAGGACTATGTTCGTCCATCCTCCGCTGACCGAAGAAGTGACGGCAAAAGCACCTTCACCAAGGTGCATAATACCTCCCCCAGGGAAGTTAACGTTTCCGATCTTGGCATCATTAAAGAATGCATAATCTCGAATATCGCAGTTGCCCGTTTCTAATTCACTGAAGTCTATTGAGGATAGACTTGTACATTCTGCAAAAGCACCGGGGCCAATAACCTTAACTGAAACAGGAACCTTCAATGTTCTTATTGCCGAACCGTAAAAAGCGTCTGTTCCGATAGTAGTTGTACCACTTCCCAAGTTGACAGTAGACAATGAAGAGCATTCTTTAAATGCCCTATTGCCAATATCTTCTACGTTTGAGAAATTTATCTCCTTAATAAATGAATTAATAAATGCTTCATCACCTATGTATTTTGTTTCAGAGGGAAGTGACAAGATTTCGACGTTTTTAACATCCTTAAATCCTCTGTTAGCAATACCGTTGATGTTAGGCGAAATTCTTAAAGCAAGATAACCATCAACGCTGGTTCCATCCGTAACAGTCGCGCCCTCCGTTGAAACAACATAGACTTCGTGCATCTCGGATGAGGACAAGGGTGCACCAATTTTAGGTATTTCTAAAGAACCAACCGTTTCATAATGGCTGGAATCGGTATCTTTTGTATATACACCTGTTGCCGGATCATAATTATAAACCTCATAGTAACCAACACGGTCATTGATTTTTACGAGAGAAAAGCCCGTGCCATAGTCCGCAAGCATGATGTCACAGTAAAATGCTTTCTTTAGAGCATCCGCAGAAGTTGAACTGCCAAACGATTCGCTAGGCTTTACACTTATGGATACATTTGGCGCATCACCATTCCAGTTCCCGGATGTATCTGAAAATACAGCTATCTCAGGCTCAGGATCATTTTGCGATGTAGCATAATCAGCTTCATGATTATTTGTAGGATCCTGATTTACCCATGTTCTTCTTCTTGCCTCCCATTTGTCACGAATATCTTTTTTAACTAAGTATTCATCATACTCAATACATTTGTTCCAAAAGTTTTGATACTCAGCGTTAAAATACTTTTCAAACCTTTTGGTGTTATTATTCTTTGTTCCTGTAGACTTGTAATCTCTATAATCTGCATGGGAAAGTACATAATCAATGTTTCCTGGATTTGTTCCTGTATAGAAACTCTTATACATATTCTCAGAAACAATTGCGTATGACCTTACACCATTGTTGGGAAGGGTAACATGATTAACTCGATATTCATCGTTATAGCATGCAATTATGCCTCCAATATCTGAGTCATAATACTTGAACTGCCATTTAATTTCAGGTTTTCCGCTTGAAAGACCGGATATAGTAAAAATCGGGTATAAATCCAACATTGTGGGCCCAACTTTAGCTTTCGCTGCGACTTTATAATCAGCAGTCTCTGTGGTGCCATCCGCCTCATATAATGTAGCATCGAGTTTTGCAGAGTTCTTTAATGGCAAATCAGCTGCAGTTGTACCCGATACATATGAAATAGTTCCGCTATAGGTTGGATCCGCCGCTGCATTAGCTATAACCTTGGTTCTCTTTGTTGCAATAGATGCTGAATCCGCCTCAACAGGCTTAGCAGGTATTGCAGCAACACCAATAGCTGTAACCATCAAAAGACCGGCTATACATCTCCTTATAATTCTCTTAGTCTTTCTGTTCATTCTGCTCTTAGCTTTCTTAGCCATTAAGCTTTTCCTCCCTTAGGAATAAGAATTACTGTATCTTCTTGGCGACGACAACGAATCTGCCGTCCTTTTCCTGATAATCGCAGGTTGAAAGGGTAAGGAGCCTGTCACCGTAGGTGGCCGTTACTCCCGTATCGTAGTAAGAAAGATTACTCATCTCAGTCATGTAGGAATTGAATTCCTCCTCGCTTGTGGCGTCAATGAACTGATAATACTTAAATGCAATCTCTCCGCTGGTGTAAACATGAGATCTGAAAACGTACATTACCTGATAAAGGCCCTCTTCATAGATGGTGTCAAACTCTATGAATTTATGGCTTTCATAATAGGATTCTTTCTCATAATCTCCCAGTTTGCCGAACATCTTCCCGGACTGCATATGATGGCCGTAACAAATAAGATTTGTTGAAGGTTTAAGCACATCACAGCCCATATCCAAAAAGATGGAGCCGTTCTTGTCATATTCCTGATTCAAATTGTGATCCAAATAATATTCATTATTTGAAGTTTGCATTACAGGGTAATCTATATTTGTATCGGCTATTTTTATCCATCCGATTAGACTTTTATTCTTATTATATAAAGTTTTATATTTTTCTAAGATATCCGGAACAACTGTAGGGTCTGAATAATTAATCTTTTTCTGCTCAATTTTCTGCTCAGGAGTAACCCTTGCATTATCTGCTTCACGTATTTCCGCCCACTGATCGTATGTTCTTTCCGTTCTTTCAATATAGAAATAATAAACGCAGAAATAGCCAAGGCTTGCCACGCATAATCCTGCCAGGGCAAAAAGTAGAATTCTCCTCTTCCGCTCCGACTTCTTTATTTCTTTGATTACCTGTTCTCTCATTGAAGGAGACATGTAATCCAGATCATCTGACTCCTTCTTCGGCTTAGGCCTTGAAGTTTTCGGCGCTGCCTTATTAGCTGCAACCTTCTTTGCCGGTTTCTCTTTCTTTTCAGAAAAAAAGCGTTTCCTCTTTGCCGGTACTTCTTCCTCTTCTATTTCAGGTTCAAAGGTGCCTGCTTTAATCTGTCTGGTTAATTCATATATCTCATCGTCGAAATCCGTACCAAGTGATGATTTAAACTTAAATTTACTTGCACTCATATCCCTGTATAATTCAAGGACAGATTCCGCATTATTCAAATTGTACTTAGAACGTATATCGTCAATCAGTTTCTTGTCGTCCAAAGCTGCCTCATAATCAGACTTCGAGGCGAACCTTTTCCCGTTAACATAAAACCCTGATTCAGTCATTTATCCAATAAACCTCATAATTACCCATATTCATATTTATTCTAACTATATCTGCTAAAATAATCAAGTATTTTTACAATATATTGTGGAATGAAAGGTGACATAATATCAATAATATGTGTTATAATTATTTTGTATTTTCGGGAGGTTAATATGAACAAGAAATTTATCTTAAGATCATTTCATATATTTCTGTTTGCAGCATTTCTATTAATGATTTCTCCATGCATAAAATCCTACGCGATGATTGTTGATGGCCAGGTTGTTCCCTGGGATGGCACTACATCAAGTTCTACAGATGATAGTGAAAAGCCCAGAGGTCATGCTAATCCCGATGATGATGATGACGATGATGGGTATGACACAGTTCCCGAAGGCTCTGACGATGATGAGTATGACACAGTTCCCGAAGGCTCTGACGATGCAAACACCAGCTCCAATACTGGAAACGCTGGAAATGTTGTACACGGTCCCACAAATCCTGACTCTGCAGATAGCGGACAGTCCCAGAGCCAGAATCAATCATCATCCGGGAGCAATGATTCCGGGCAAAGCAACAACCAGAATTCCGGCAATGATTCCGGGCAAAGTATCGACCAGAATTCAAGCAATGATTCTACAAGCATTAACGAAAGCAACGACAATTCAAGTATTGTAAACATAGACAATAATATTGATAGCAATAACGCTAATACGACAGTTACCACTCCTGCTCCCAAGAAAGAACCCGGGACATTCTCTTTACCGTTCTTAGAAAAGAAAGAAGGTGCGCCCGATCCCTTTGAACCCGGAATCAGTCTTAAAGAAAGAGCTTCCAGAATATGGGAAAGCATGAACGACAAGGAAAAGAAAATAGTCGAAGTTTTCGGTGCAATCGTAGGGGTTGATGTTTTTTACCACATTTGCAAAAGCCTTGTTAAATCAATAATTAAAAGCAAAAAGAAAATCAGTAATAACAACAATAACAAAAAGAAGAAAAAGGGAGATAAGGGCAATTCCGATTTCGAGCGCCCTGAGATTGAATTTGAGCCAAAATCCGTTGTTACCTGCTTAAGAGACACAACCGGAAACCGTGATCTGGTAGACTACTTCAA
Source organism: Lachnospiraceae bacterium G11 (assembly GCA_900103495.1). Taxonomy (GTDB): domain Bacteria; phylum Bacillota; class Clostridia; order Lachnospirales; family Lachnospiraceae; genus G11. The sequence goes on from FMWZ01000004.1 coordinate 430,006, forward strand.
CAAGAAGAAATTCATTGAGGAGAAAGCAATCGGTTTTGACAAATATAATGAGCTTGAAGAAAAGCTTAATGACGAAAAGGCCGACCTTATTGTTCTTGATTTAAATACTTTGGAGGAATTCGAAGAGTTCAAGAAATTATCTTCGGAAAAAGACAGCTTCGCTCTCATCGTGGACGATTCAATCTACAAAGACATCGAGGCAGAGTTAAACGCCATCAAGGAAGAAAAGAAAATCACAGGCTTTGTTCCTGAAACAGCAAAAAAGGAAGCAAAGCTTATAAAGCTTGTACTTCCTTTGTTTAAACCCGAAATAAGTGCTGAAAATGCTGCCGAAGTCATAGGCAGTGTTGCCGATGCTCTTGGTATTCCTTATGTTTCTGATATTCTCGATGCCGCCATGAACGGCAAAGAAGTTATCGAAACTATTAAGGAAGGCGATATGGACGCCACCGACAAAGCCAATGTTATCGGCGGAATTGCTTCCATTCTCGGTTTTGACTCCGTTCAAGAAATCACAGACATCATCGATAAAGTAAGCATGGCCAAAAGCGTTGTAAATCACGAAACCATTGATGGCAATCAGGATGCCACGGTAAACAATGAATAGAAATATCCTTTATCATTGATAAGCTTGTCGAAGTTTCCGTTCTCTACTATTCTTCCATTCTTAAGTGTAATGATGGAATCGTACTGTTTAAGGGATGCTTCATCAAGATCGTGAGTAATTACGATTCTTGTCATATCCTTTAACTTAAGGATGGCATTAATAACTTTGTTTGAGGTCTCGGCATCAAGTGCCGCAGTTGCTTCATCCACCAACAATAACTTGGAATTTCTTAGAAGGGCTCTTGCGATGGAGATACGCTGTTTTTCTCCACCGGAGAGTCCGTTTCCATTCTCTCCGCAAAGATAATCTTCACCCTTCTTCTCAATTAACTCCTCTAGTCCCGAAAGTTTAATAACCCTGTCAACCTCCTCCTTGGGGAAGTCCTTAAACATTGTAATGTTGTCTCTGATTGAGGCATTAAATACAAATACGTTCTGCTGTATTGTGGAAACTGTCTCGTACAACGACTCAGGACTAATGCTCTTTAATTCATTGTTATCGTACATAATCTGTCCGGAATAGTTATCCATTCCCGCAAGCATAAGCTGGAACATGGTGGATTTACCGCATCCGCTGGCGCCAACAACCGCATAACTCTTGCCTTTTTCGAATTCATAGCTGAGGCCATTAATTACATTGTTGCCCTCTTCATAACCAAAGGATAAGTTATTAAGCTTGATGCCTTCATTGATTGTGCAACCTTCTGTTCTTGTATCAGCCTCATCATCAACGGCAATGGTCTCTTCCATCTTCTGAATAAGTGCATATGCAGCTTTCTTCTTTGCAAAAATGCCGGGCAGCTGTGCAACAGGTTGAATTACAAAGTTCATAAGGTTTACGAACATGAAAAGCATACCGGGAGTAATTCCTTTTCCATTAAGGCAAAGGAGCGCACCAACAATAAATACTCCAATCTGAGCGGCAAAATGAGCACCACCACCGATAAGGCTTACAATGTACCTTCTTGTACCTCTGACTCTTTTAGCCTTTTCAAGTTCCGCATTGCTCTTATCAACCATTTTCTTAATGGTATCCTCAGCTTTAAAACTCTTAATCACAGAAAAACCTTCTAAAACCTCAGTAATTAGCCCAAGGAAGCCTTCATTCTTCTCGGAAACTTTCTTCTCAAGTCCCACAAGAGCATTTCCTGTACATACGCTGGCAATGACAGGAAGAAGCACCATTCCCAACGCTACCAGAGACAGAACCCAGTTGCTGTAAAACATGAGTGTAAGAGCACCTATGAAAATAAATATCTGTGTAACAATATCAAAATTGCTTGCAACATAGTTCTCTTCTATTACAGCAATATCGTTTGTTAATGCTGAAGTATATTTGGAAGTATTCTCTCCTCTGAATGCAGAAATACCCTTCATGGTAATTCCCTCAAACAGGCGGCTCTTATACTGCTTTACACCTTTTGTGATGAATTTAAGCTTAGTTTTGGCAGCTATGGTTCCAACAACACCCATGGTAATAAACATCGCCCCTACTTCAATTGCTACGGTTTTGAGGCTTCCCGATCCGTCAATCCCTGCGGCAATATCAGTTACCACCTGCAAAAAATAAGAGAGAAGAATATTCATACCCTGCATTATCATCTCGGCAATCAACGCCACCACAAACAGTGCTTTGTTTCTCTCCCAAAATGCACTTTTAAGACTTTTTCCCTTCATTTTTCTTAATCTCCTTATAAAAATAGTCTAGATATTCCTTGGACACATCAAAGTTTTCTCTATCTTCAACCTGTCTCACAAGGCCCTTTAAGGCCGTTTCACCCAAATCATCAAACACATTGGCCTCATCCGCCAGATGATTGGCAAAAACTATATTCTCGGTATTGTAACAGGGATTCCTGTCAAAGTTTACTGCCACATCTATTGCTTTATCAATGAATTCCTTGGCAATCTTTAAGTCCCCTTTATTGTCATATACGAAAGACTCCACAAGGTAAAAAACCGAGATCAGTTTATCCGCAAAAGAAGTAGCCTTCGGATCAATCTTTAAAGAATATACATAATTCCTTATCCACTTAACGGCATCAAGGCATTTGTCCGCATTCATTGTGTTTCTGTAATAATTTATAAATCCCGAAGACACGGTAACAGTCTCTGTCAATATTTTGAAAAAGGCTTTAATCAGATATTTTCTGCCTTCTTCATTCTCATTTAAATCATCTATAAGAAGGGTCCCGATGACATCATTATTTATTCCGTTAACATTATTGTTCTTATACTCTTCTATAGCCTTCTTATAGTCCTTCATATGGCTGTAGCAGGAGCCAATAAGATTCTTAATGTGAACTTCATTGATTTCGGGATCGTTATTCTGTCCAATAAGTTCAAGAGAATGTTTAAGCAATTCTATTGCTCTAAGGAAGTCCTTATTATCATCTTTATAGTAGGTAACGCCCTTGTAGTAGAAGGCCCAAGCCGCTCTGTATACAATCTTAAAGACATTGGGGAACTTCAAAAGAGCCTTCTCATACTCCTCAACGGCTTCATTGAAATTCCTGGCCTCAATAATCTTATCGATTCTGTCAACCTCCATCTCAGGTGTATTTCCCTTCATGGAAAAGCCAATAAGAACATCTACCGAAATTCTGAATATCTCAGCCAAATCCATTATGTAATCAATGTCCGGCTCAGAGCTGCCTCTCTCCCACTTTGAAATTGTTCCAAGGGTTATCCCAAGTCTCTCGGCCAGTTCCTCCTGGGTAAAGCCCATCTCTTTCCTGTAATTTCTGATGTTCTCGGCAAGTTTACTCATTTCGAATCTCCTTACTATTCAATCTCATCTTACTTAAGAAAACCAAATGCGATGTGTACGAAATGTAACATGATTACTTCCTCCTTTTTCAATCTCTGAAGCAGCTGCATCAGCTGTTCTGTAATCATAATACCGTACACCCCTATCTAAGTTAACACCCAATTCGTATAATCCGTCAAATAATAATTCTACTGTTCGTAGAATTATTGTGAATAAGAAGGGGTCCACACTACTTTTAAGTTTTTAGGACCTTTCGCAGGACGTCGCTACTTAGCGAAGTTTCTCATGAGCTTAGTAGCGCAACGCTCCGAGAGTGAGCGCAAGCGTGTCCAAAAAACTTGAAAGTGGTGTGGACCCCTGACATTTTGCTTTAAACTATAAATTGCGGTTAATTAGGGCTTCGCTACAATGTTAACAAGTCTGCCGGGAACGTAAATCTCCTTCACGATTGTGCCGGTAAGCTTGTCGCCGAGGAGTTCCTTAGCAGCTGCAATTGCGTCATCCTTAGAGATGTCCGCAGCCACATTGATGGTTCCACGGTTCTTTCCATTCTGCTGAACCATGATCTCAACAGTGCTCTCCTTGGTCTTCTCCTCATCGAATTCAGGCCATACTGTATTGTAAATACGTCCCTCGAATCCCGCAATCTGCCAAAGTTCCTCAGTGATATGAGGAGCAACAGGGTTAAGAAGTGTAAGGAATGTCTTAAACTCGGCCTTGTTGATCTGGTTTACCTTGTAGAAGTCGTTGATAAGTGACATCATTGCAGCAATTGCTGTGTTGTACTTAAGGGACTCAAAATCACCGGAAACCTTCTTGATGGTCTGGTGCATCTTTGTCTCAAGGTCTTTGGAATATGTGTCTCCGTCAACAAGAATATCCTGAAGCTTCCATACACGGTCAAGGAATCTGTGGCATCCCTTAACACCGTCCTCACTCCATGAAGCAGAAAGGTCAAAAGCACCGATGAACATTTCATAGGTACGAAGTGTATCTGCGCCGTAATCTCTTACGATATCATCAGGGTTTACAACGTTTCCGCGGCTCTTACTCATCTTCTCGCCGTTAGAGCCAAGAATCATACCGTGTGAAGTTCTCTTCTGGTAAGGCTCGGGACAGGGAACAACCTTCTCGTCATAAAGGAACTTATGCCAGAACCTGGAGTAAAGAAGGTGAAGTGTTGTATGCTCCATTCCTCCGTTATACCAGTCAACAGGAAGCCAGTAATCAAGTGCTTCCTTGCTGGCAAGAGCCTCTGTATTGGTAGGATCCGTATATCTTAAGTAGTACCACGAAGAACCTGCCCACTGAGGCATTGTATCTGTCTCTCTCTTTGCAGGTCCACCACAGCAGGGACAAGTTGTATTAACCCAGTCAGTCATCTTTGCAAGAGGTGATTCACCATTGTCTGTGGGCTCGTAGCTTTCAACCTCAGGAAGTTCCAAAGGAAGCTCTGACTCATCAATGGGAACATAGCCGCACTTCTCACAATATACGATGGGAATAGGCTCACCCCAGTAACGCTGTCTGGAGAATACCCAGTCACGAAGTTTGAAGTTGGTCTTCTTGTGACCGATACCCTTCTGAGTTAAGTACTCGATAATACGCTGTTTAGCGTTTTCAACGTTTAATCCGTCAAGGAAATCTGAGTGTACAAGAATGCCTGTTGCAACATCGGGATTGCACTGGTCCTGAACGCTCTTCTCTGCGCCGGAAACAACCTCAATTATGGGGAGGTTAAACTTCTTGGCAAAATCCCAGTCTCTCTCATCATGCGCAGGAACCGCCATGATGGCACCTGTACCATAAGACATAAGTACATAGTCAGAAATCCAGATAGGAATCTCTTTGCCGTTTACAGGGTTGATTGCAGATAAGCCCTTAATGCAAACGCCGGTCTTCTCTTTTGCAAGCTCAGTTCTTTCGAAATCAGACTTTCTCGCTGCAGCCTCTCTGTACTCGGTGATTTCTGAGAAGTTTCGGATTTCATCTTTGTACTTATCAATAAGAGGATGCTCGGGAGACATAACCATATATGTAACACCGAAAAGTGTATCGGGACGTGTTGTATATACGGTAAGAAGGTCTTCCTTATCCTTAATCTTAAAGTCTACTTCAGCACCTTCTGACTTACCGATCCAGTTCTTCTGAGAAACCTTAACTCTCTCAATGTAGTCAACCATATCAAGGTCTTTGATAAGCTTGTCTGCATACTCTGTAATCTTGAGCATCCACTGGCTCTTAACCTTACGAACGACTTCGGAACCGCAACGCTCACATACACCGTTAACGACCTCTTCATTTGCAAGGCCTACTTTACAGGATGTACACCAGTTAATGGGCATTTCAGACTTATATGCAAGGCCAGCTTTGAATAATTTAAGGAAAATCCACTGAGTCCACTTATAGTAATTAGGGTCTGTGGTGTTAATTTCTCTGTCCCAGTCAAAAGAATAGCCCAATGAGTGGAGCTGATTCTTGAATCTTTCTACGTTATTCTTTGTAACGATCTTGGGATGTATATGGTTCTTAATGGCATAGTTCTCGGTAGGTAGACCGAAAGCATCCCATCCCATGGGGTAAAGGACATTGTAGCCCTGCATTCTTCTCTTTCTGGCTACAATATCAAGTGCTGTGTAGGGTCTGGGGTGGCCTACGTGAAGTCCCTGTCCTGAAGGATAAGGGAATTCAACAAGAGCATAATATTTGGGCTTGGAATAATCATTGCTTGTCTTGAAAGCCTTCTCATCGTCCCAAATCTTCTGCCATTTTTGTTCCAGTTCTCTGTGATTATAAGGTTCTGCCATGTCTTTCCTCCTCAAATATGTTAGGCAAAAATAAAAAAATAGCCTTCGTCTCCATAGACAGAGACGAAGGCTTTAACTCCGTGGTACCACTCTGATTCGATCTAAATCGCACTCATTAATTCTGTAACGGGAATTCCCGCCGAACACTCATGGTTTCCCTTCGCATCCGGAGCTCCGAGGCTAGTTGGGGAATCCTTCTTATGGTCTCACACCATCCGACCACTCTCTGAAAAGTTAAATTCCTTAATACTCCTCTTCACAGCCTGTGAAAATAATGTATTCTTTGAGTTATTCTAATCACAAAAACTTTAAAAGTCAAGAGCGGACTGTTATTTTACAAACTTGTTGACAACCTCATCAAGGCTCTCGGCATTCTCTTTGGAGCTTACTGCGAGGTCTTCAATCTGTCTTGTAACAGAGTTTGTCTTCTCATTCTTATCAATGATGTCGGCAACACCTGTGCTGTTCTCCATTGAAGCATTGTTAACCGCAGATACGGCACCAGCGATTCCGTCAACGGAATTGTTAAGGGAATCCATTGCTTTACCGATGGAAATAACAGCATCCTGAATCGTGCTGATTCCGTTGTTATATTCCTTACTCTGCTCAGCAAACATATCGAAGTTTCCAACCACATCATTCTTAACGAATTCAATGAGTTTGCCTACCTGTGTTCTAACGTTCTCAACGGATTCATTACTCTCGGTAACAATTTTTTGAATACTTAATGCGGTATTCTTGGACTGATCAGCCAATGCACCGATTTCGCCGGCTACAACTGCGAAGCCCTTACCGGCATCTCCTGCTCTTGCCGCCTCAATAGAAGCATTGAGGGAAAGAAGGTTGGTTTGTGATGTAATACTCATAATAGCGTCTGCCAGCTCGTTGATCTGTTCAACAGCCTCGAGGCTCTTAATTGCAGCCTGCATATCTTCAACAGTATTGTCAAGCATCTCTATGCTGTTCTTAACATCCACATCTATCTTGTTGCTCATATTGGATGCAGTCTTAAGAAGCTCGTCCGAATCCTTCTTACAAAGGTCAACCTTTTCGGATACAGTCTTGGCAAGTTCAATAATATTATTAATCTCAACATTAACATCCTCGATAGAGGAATTGGTTCTGTTGATACTGTCTGAAAGCGAGTCTGCAACTGCATTGTTCTCGGTTGTAACATTTACAAGGAGTCTTGAAGTCTGATTCATGTTATCCGAGCTTCCGTTTAAGGATTCCGAGCAGTTTCTCAGGACATCTACCACGTTATCAAGCATTGCAATAACACTCTTTGTGGCATTGGCAAGTTTTCCGATTTCGTCCCCTCTGTTAAGATAACCGTCAATTTCGCCCTCAACCTTAAGGTCATAGTCTGCAACCCTTGTAAGAACATTCTGAACCTTTGTAAGAGGCGCGGTAAGCATTCTTATGATAACTGCAAGGACTACTGCAATTGCAATAAGGGAAACAAGACCTGTAATAAGGATAGAGTTCTGTGCACTCTTTGCTTCGCCGTAAAGGGCTGTTGTGTCTGCTCCTATGAATAAAAGCCACTGATACTGAGGAAGAACAACATAGCTTCCAAGCATGTTATTTCCGGTCTTTGCGCTCTTATACTCAATTATTCCGTTAGTAATCTCTTCTCCGTTTTGCGCCTTGGTAAAAAGATCAAATACAGGGCCGGATTCTATGGTTGCGGTTATAAGGCTTTTATCTGTATCATAAATAATGCTTCCGTCACTGACACTAAGTAATGTTACATCCTGATTAGGGCTTACATTTATGGAATCAAGTATCGAGTTTAATTCATCCGAGGTAACCGTTACGGAAACATAACCTGAGGGCTGCCCGCTTGCTGTATATCCGGATTTGGCCATACAGAAGGTGATTGAGTTTGTGGCAGGTGACAAAAGAGCCATTGCAGAATACAAAGGAGTCTTCTGCTCGTTATAATAATATGAATTAAGCATCTCGATTAGTTCATCGGGATTTCTGAATCCTACCATTGCAGGAACATTGTGAACAAGACAGGTTCCTTCATAAGCAGTAAATAGAATACTATCCAGGTTCGGAACTATGGAAGCCATTCTCATGGTGGCTTCCTGTGCCTTAGCCACAACTTCCGGTGTGGGATTATTGGATTCCTGCATAAGGTCATACATGCTGTCATCAACCATGTATGCGTCAAGATAGGTAAATTCCTTTGCAATATACTGGGAAAGCAATGTTGCATTGGAATTTGTTGTGCCTACCAGCTTTTCCTTGGCATCATTCTCAAGAATACTTGAGATATTTCGCGAGGAAATGACACTTTGTGCGCCAATTCCTATAGCAGTAGCAAGCAAAACGAAAAAGGTAATCTTTATATACAATTTCAGATTCTTCATACCATATCCTCCTTGTGCCTTAAGAGTGTTACTTCTAAAACCTTCTGACTTATTTACCATTTTATATAATGTTTCATAATTTTTCAAGAAATATATGTTATTTTGTGATATCTTTTTTTGATGTACAGTAGATTTTAGAAAAATATTTCAGAACAAAAAAATGGAGCCGAATCTCTTCGGCTCCATAAAATGTACCTTTATTCTTCTTTGTTGTTCTCGGCAACCTTTGCTGCTCTTGCTGCAACTTCCTTCTCCTGAACATCTGAAGGTGCCTGCTCGTAACGGGTAAACTCATACTCGTACTCGCCACGTCCACCGGTCATGGAACGAAGGTCTGTGCAGTATCCGTGAAGTCCGCTCATGGGGATTTCAGCTTCAATTATCTGCTTTCCGCCGGGAACGGGAGTCATGCCAAGGGTTCTGCCTCTTCTCTTGTTAAGATCACCCATAACATCACCTGTATAGGAATCAGGAACAGTAACCTTTAATGTAGCAATGGGCTCTAAAAGAACAGGGCCGGCTTCCATGAAGCCCTTCTTGAAGGCCTGGATAGCTGCTGTCTTGAATGCCATCTCGGATGAATCTACAGGGTGATATGAGCCATCGTAAAGAACTGCCTTAACGCCAACTACAGGATAAGCTGCCATAGGTCCTCTTACAACTGATTCTGCAATACCCTTCTCAACTGCAGGGAAGTAGTTCTTGGGAACAGCACCGCCTACAACTTCCTGTTCGAATACATATGCTGATTCAAGATCTCCTGAAGGCTCAAAGCGCATCTTAACGTGACCATACTGACCGTGACCGCCTGACTGCTTCTTATACTTATACTCAACATCAGATTTCTTTCTGATTGTTTCCTTATAAGCAATCTTTGCGGGCTCAAGTTCAATCTCAACCTTGTATTCGTTAAGAAGTCTTGAAGCTACGATTTCCAGATGCTGCTCGCCCATACCATAGATAAGGCTCTGTCTGTTCTCGGCATCATTTACAAGCTTAAGGGTCTGATCTTCGGCTGCCATCTTCTGAAGCGCCTGAGCAACCTTGTCAATATCTCCCTTCTCTTTAGCTTTGTAACGAAGATATGTGTAAGGCTTGGAAATTTCAGCCTTGGCAAACTTAATAGGTGTGCCCTTTGTGCTTAAGGAATCACCGGTCTTCGCATCTGATAACTTTGCAAGAGCACCGATATCACCTGCATGAAGTTCAGGAACCTCAATGGGCTTATTACCCTGCATTACATAGAGCTTACCAATCTTCTCCTCAACATCGCTGTCAACGTTAAGCATAAGATCATCTGTCTTAAGAACGCCGGAAGCAACCTTAATAAGAGAATATCTTCCGATGAAGGGATCAACGATTGTCTTCCAGATGTAAGCAGCCTTAGCCTTTGAGAACTCATAATCTGAATGATAAATCTCATTGGTCTTCTGGTTGATACCTGCAATCTCTCTGTTCTCAGGGCTGGGAAGATATTTAACAATATCATCAATCAATGTATATACGCCCTGGCAAAGTGTATTGGAACCCATTGTCATGGGAACAATTGAGCAATCGCAAACGCTGGTACGAAGAGCTGCACGAATCTCGTCAACAGAGAATGTCTCTCCGGCAAAATAACGATCCATCATCTCCTCAGAGGTCTCAGCAACGGTCTCCATCAATACGTCACGGTATGTGGCAAGGTTCTCCTTACTGTAATCGGGAACAGGGCATTCTTTAACCTCTTTGCCTTCCCACTTATTGCCGGTCTCGGTAACTACATTAACATAGCCCACAAACTTCTCATTCTCTCTGATAGGGAAATGGAAGGGAGCCATCTTCTTACCAAACATATTGGTCATATCTTCAACAACGTTCTTAAATGAAGCATTGTCGATATCCATGTTATCTACATAAATAATGCGAGGAATCTTATATTTCTCGCAAAGTTCCCAAGCCTTAAGTGTTCCGACTTCAACGCCGGACTTACCGTTAACAACGATAATTGCGCCACCCGCTGCAGAAACTGCTTCTTCTACTTCACCAACGAAATCAAAATATCCCGGAGTATCGAATACATTAATCTTATATCCTTCCCACTCGATGGGAACTACTGCTGTGGAAATTGAGAACTGTCTCTTCTGCTCTTCTTTTCCGAAATCACTTACAGTGTTTCCATCTGTAACTTTACCCATACGGGATGTGATGCCTGAAAGATACGCCATTGCCTCTGTGAGACTGGTCTTACCTGAACCACCGTGTCCCAAAAGAACAACGTTACGTATTTTGTCAGTTGTATAAACTTTCATAGAAATTCCTCCAACTCGAGATATTTTTGTGGAATTGTGTTAAGTTTTTTTACCCTAATACAAAACTCCATGTGTATATTTTACTAAAAACAGCACTATAATACAAGTAATTTATGGAAATTTTGCACATTAAAAACAAAGAAAAGGAGAACATCACTGCTCTCCTTTTTTACCCTGACTAATCTTATAATAAAACATATATTGCTGTATTATTCCGGCTACACCTTTGTATCTTTCAAAATCAAAGCCTCCGGGATAATAGGTTTTAAGAATTTGCTTAATATGAGTGTCGATGGGGAATGCATCGATATGATGTAATCCAAAAAGGCAAATACAATTGGCAACCTTCGGACCTATACCCTTTATGTCTGTCAGCCTCTTCATTGCATCTTCATATTCCAGATTTTTTAGTTCTTCATACCATTTTGGATTGTCCCTTGTATAGGATATTAAATCCGCAAGAAAAACGTCCCTGTAGCCAAGCCCCAGGCCCTTATCAATAAAGAATTCAGGATCCACATCTTCTGCTCTCGGAATCTTATATATTCCCTCCGAAACTGAGATACCTGCTTTTTCACAGATTCGATCAATCGAGCCCTTAATCCTTTTGATATTGTTGTTCTGAGAAATAATAAAGCAGACTATGCTCTCCCACAAATCCTGTCTCAGGATTCTCATACCGCTTCCGAAATCAAATGTACTTTTAAGGTAATCATCTTGAGAATCCATAATAAGGTTCTCAATTTTTCCATAGAGATCTTCTTTGCTTTCAGGATAATCAAAGTAATTCTGCCAGTATTTTTCATACTCAGATTCACAGCAAGAAAGCCCTATTTCATTAGGGCTTATCTGTCTTGCATAAACTGCTTTATCGCCGGAAACAATGAGAAAATCTCCATCATCAGTCTCCCTGAATCTGAAGCATTGCCCTGATAAGGCAATCTGTCTTAAGTTAAAATGGTCGTTCTTAATTACTTTACTGATTTCCAATCGTTTATATCTGCCTCGTTTTCAATTTTCTCTGTTATTCCAAACAAGGCCTTTCTCTCCCAAAGTTCTTCATCTATTTCTTCTTCGGTATACAGAGGAAGTTTTGTGGAATTCCACATTGTCATATAAGGGCTGTCAGCCTCATATATACTTGTGTCATCAACCTTAAATCCCTCTTCATCTACCTTAAAGAAGGTATATAAACAGCTGTTGGCGTAAGCATCATAATCAAAATCGTCATTGGAAAATGCTTCATCATCATAATTAAGATTGTAGATGTTAACCTGAACATCATCCTCGACGCCTGCGTCAACGGCTATTTGATACATGTCAAAATCTGCAGAGGGTGAATAAACAGAGGAAATACCATAGGTATATTCCACGTTATATACGAAATGTTCATCACCTGCAGCATCTATAACATGGTATTCAACGCTGTGTGAAAATGCACTGTTGGATCCACCCCTGTAAGCATAACCATACTTGTTGAGACCACAGTACGATCTGTATCCTGCGTTATCCTGATAGCACAGTTCAAGTTTATCGTCAATATACTTAATAACGAATATATCCGTGTATTCGCTCTCCCAGAGTTTTCCGCCTGTAAATTCAAGGGCCAGTTCAGGAATTTCATCCGCTCCACAGTCAATGAATGAGTAAAGAATATCTGTAGTTTTGTATTCCTCATCCCATTCTTCGGTCATGCCGCCACAGTAATCCCTGTTAAACTCTTCAAGAGTCAGACCACCGGCGTTTGCAAAGATACCGTTTCTTTTTTCAGGCTCATCAGGATTGGCAAGAACTTTTATCTTGTCAAAATAAAGAAGTTCCTCCCCTTTAATAAATCTCTCGTAGGCCTCTTTTGATTTGACAGCAAGTTCCATGTCTTCAGCCGATGGAAGTGTTGCATCGGTGGTCATTTTTTCCGACTCGGTTTCCACATTTGCATTTGTTTCAGGTTCATCCACCACTTCCACCTGAGTTTTACTTATGTCATTCACTTCCTGTTTGCCACATGCCACAAAGACTACACCCACTAACACACTGACCAGCATACATGAAATTATTCTTTTCATACATTCAGTCCTCCTCTAAAAATATAGTCTATATTTCTCCCGAAACTGCAGCCAGTTTTCTGGCTTTATACTCAGGGAATCTGTCCTCATCAAGAGCATCCCTTATTTCTTCCATCATCTTGTTGTAGAAATAGAGGTTATGTGTAACGCAAAGTCTCATGCCCAGCATTTCTTTGGCTTTTAACAAATGTCTTAAATAAGCCCTTGAGTATCTCTTACATGTAGGGCACTGACATCCTTCCTCTATTGGTCTGTCATCAAGTTCATACTTCACGTTAAAGAGATTAATCTTTCCGTGATTGGTGTATAAATGCCCATGCCTTCCGTTTCGTGAAGGGTATACACAGTCAAAGAAATCAACACCCCTATCCACTGCCTCTAAGATATTCGCAGGAGTTCCAACCCCCATTAAATAAGTAGGCTTATTGTCCGGAAGGTAAGGCACCACATGATCAAGCACGTCATACATCTGCTCATGGCTCTCGCCTACAGCAAGTCCTCCCACAGCGTATCCGTCAAGGTCAAATTCCGAAATCCTCTTGGCGTGCTCAATTCGAATATCGTTATAAATTGCTCCCTGGTTAATGCCAAAAAGCATCTGATTCCTGTTGATGGTATCTTCGAGAGAATTAAGCCTGTTCATCTCAGTCTTACATCTCTCCAGCCATCTGGTGGTTCTCTCAACAGACCTGATAACATAGTCCCTTTCAGCAAGAGCCGGCGGGCACTCATCAAAGGCCATGGCTATTGTGGATGCAAGATTGGACTGAATCTGCATACTCTGTTCAGGACCCATAAATATCTTTCTGCCGTCAATATGTGAGTTGAAATAAACTCCCTCTTCCTTAATCTTTCTAAGACTGGCCAGGGAGAAAACCTGAAATCCACCGGAGTCAGTAAGTATGGGCTTATTCCAGCTCATAAACTTATGAAGCCCTCCAAGCTTCTTCACCACTTCATCGCCGGGACGCACATGCAGGTGATATGTGTTTGATAATTCAATCTGTGTTCCTATTTCTTCGAGATCCGCTGTTGAAACAGCACCTTTTATTGCGGCCACAGTGCCCACATTCATAAATACAGGGGTCTGAACCACACCATGAACTGTGGTAAACTCTCCTCTTTTGGCCATGCCGCATTTTTTGATTAATTTATACATTAATAAACATATTCCTCCCAGAATTCTTCGAGGCATAAATCATTCTCATAAATGATCGTGGCGGCCTCAACGCCTACATATCTGAAGTGCCAGGGCTCATACTCGATTCCCGTAATATGCTCCTTGCCCTTTGGATATCTCAAAATAAAACCATACTTATAGGAATTGTCCCTAAGCCATATTCCCTCTCCCGTTTCACCAAATGCCTCGCTTAATACATTGTGCCCGGCAGCCACAAGGTCAAGGGCAAGTCCAAGCTGGTGTTCGGAAGCACCGGGAACGGTAACGGAGTAAGCGCTGGTTTTATAAGCGTCCATATATGACATTCCAAGGTCCATGAACTTATTAATCTTTCTGTCAAACAAGAAAACCTGATCCGACATTCTTCTGTAGGGCGAATTGATAGCCAGAGTATATCCGTCTTTGCTGGCATCCTTCATCATAAGAAGAAGGTTCTCAAGTATTCTTGAGTCACACATCATCCAATCCTTGATTACCGCAAGTTCAAACTCATAATCATCCGGAATGGGATGCTGCTTGTTAACAAGAATAATTCTCCAGTCGTCCTTGTCAAAAGTAAGATTATTATAGGAGTTATCGGTGGGAATTACCGCATCCTCCTGTTCAAGGTAGGTGGCGTGTTCATCCCAGATATCTTCAAGAGTAAAGGAATCCTCTGTGGTTTCCACCTGATAATCACCTGAGCCATAAGCTGTAGGGTCCGCTTCTTCAGGTAAAATATCAGCAGTCTCTACTTCCTTCTCCGTAACCAGAGCAATATCCGAGTTACTGGCTGCCTCGGCATGGATAACCTCTCCGTTGCCGTAGAATGTGAAGCTTCCGTTGGCAATAAAAACAGCAACCACTGCAATACCGCAAAGATACTTCTTGCCGTTGCCGGCGAAGTGCATAACTATATGATAGAAAAAAAGAACCACTACAACAAAGGCCTTGTAGAGAGGCCTTAATGCAGGGTTCTTTCGATACCAACCGTTAACTTTTTCCTTGAGTTTATCAAGGAAAGTTTTCTTCATCGCAGTATTAGCCATTGCTTAGCCTTCTATACTCTTAAAGATTACGCAGTTAGGACTTTCAACTTTGAGTTCAGGTCCATTCATGACAAGGGTTCCCTTGTTCATGTCAATGGAGAAAAACGTCATGGTATTTGATTCGTGATTAAGGCTCACGAGATGTTTATTGTCAGGGAAAATTGCAGCATCCTTAGGATACTCGCCACTTATGGGAAGACAAAGCGACTTGGTAAGAAGCCCTGTCTTGGTGTCAACCTTATAGGCAACAACCGAATTGTCTCCCGCATTGCTGCTGATAAGAATCTTGTAGTCTTCTGAGAAAGTCAGAGCACTTGCAACCGATCCACCTGCGTGATAGTCATTCAGAGTTGAGATGTTCTGGATTTTCTCAAAGAAGGGCATATCATTCTTAACTTCATAGCTGTACACATCTATATAGCATTTCTCTTCATGAACAATATAGAGGAATTTTCCGTCCTGAGAAAACTTAATATGTCTGGGACCTGAGCCCTGCTCGCTTCTGATAACATCCACGTGTTTAAGTTTAGCCTTCTCATAATCGATGGCATAAACGTCCACGTGGTCCATTCCAAGGTCGGCGACGCAAAGGAACTTGGAATCCCTGGTCATCTTAACGCAGCTGATATGGGGTCTGAAGGAACGCTCACTGGCAATTCCCATGCCCTTATTGAAAATTTCCTCGGTAATCTCGCCAACGGAGCCGTCATCATTGAGACGAAGCATAGTCACTTTTCCGTCATGATAACCGGCAACAAAAAGGAACTTATCCGCATTACCTGTTGTAAGGTAACAGCCTCTCATACCATTTATTGGGGCCATATTTATAACCTTAAGCATTCCATCCTTCTGAATCTCATAAGCTTCAACGCCAAAGTCCGTGATGGAATACAGATATTTATTATTTTTGGCCAGTGTAACATATGAAGAGTTGGTGATTTCAACCTGGGCTTTCTCGGTAAATCTGCCCTTCTTCATATCTACATCATAAATCTTGATTCCGTGATTGTCTCCCATTGTATAAGTTGAGACATATGCAACATACTTTGTACCGTTCATAACAGCCTCCTACGTGTAAAAAAATTATACCATCCTATATGCAAAATAACAATTGACAAATGTCTATACAGATGTATAATTAGTCTCGGCGTGTTTAGTAAAAGTAAACTTTTGGTTTAATATTTGAGGAATGTGATTTAGACATGAAAATCGGTAATAAAATCAAGGAATTGCGAGTATTAAACGGACTTACACAGGAAGAACTTGCAGACAGAGCTGAGCTTTCGAAGGGTTTTATCTCACAGCTTGAAAGAGATCTTACTTCACCTTCCATTGCAACTTTGGTTGATATTCTTCAGGTTTTGGGAACGGATTTAAAGGAATTCTTTAAGGATTCCGAAGACAAGCAGATTGTCTTCCACGATTCCGATTATTTTGAAAAAAACGACGATTCTCTCGGAAACAAAATCGAGTGGATTATTCCCAATTCCCAAAAGAACATTATGGAGCCCATAAGGCTCACCCTTAAGCCCGGCGGTTCAACTTATCCCGATGTACCTCATGAAGGTGAGGAGTTCGGCTACGTTCTTTCAGGAAGCATCACCTTATTTGTTGGCGGCAAAGCCATGAAGGTTAAAAAAGGCGAATCCTTCTACTTTACCTCCGATTCCGGTCACTATATTAAAGCAAACGATAAGACAGGAGCTTCCCTTATCTGGGTAAGCACGCCTCCATCATTCTAATTATAAAGGAAGCACACAGATGAAAAAGCTTGTAGATCTTCAGAATATCTCCAAATCATTTGACGGTGAGTTGATCATCGATGATTTAAACTTATATATAAGGGAGAATGAGTTCCTTACTCTTCTCGGTCCCTCCGGCTGCGGCAAGACCACTACTCTTCGTATTCTAGGCGGCTTTGAGACTCCCGATACAGGAAAAGTTATATTTGAGGGAACCGACATCACAAAGCTTCCTCCCAACAAAAGACCATTAAACACGGTCTTTCAGAAGTATGCTCTTTTCACACATATGACAATTGCCGAAAACATTGCTTTCGGATTAAAGATAAAGAACAAATCAAAGTCTTATATTAACGATAAGATTAAGTACGCTTTAAAGCTTGTTAACCTTGACGGCTACGAAAACAGAATGCCCGATTCATTATCCGGTGGTCAGCAGCAAAGAATCGCCATTGCAAGAGCCATCGTTAATGAGCCTAAGCTTCTTTTGCTTGATGAGCCTCTTGGAGCTCTTGATTTAAAGCTTCGTCAGGACATGCAGTACGAGCTGATTCGTCTCAAAAACGAACTTGGAATCACATTTATATATGTTACACATGATCAGGAAGAAGCCCTTACCATGTCCGATACCATCGTTGTTATGAACAAGGGTTATATTCAGCAGATCGGTACCCCCGAAAAGATTTACAACGAGCCCGAAAACGCATTTGTTGCCGACTTTATCGGAGATTCCAACATTCTTCCCGGAATTATGATTGAGGATAAACTTGTTGAGATTCTTGGTGCGAAATTTGCCTGCGTAGACGAAGGCTTCGGAAACAATACACCTGTTGACGTTGTTATCAGACCCGAAGATGTGGAGCTTGTTGCTGAAGGTCAGGGCACAATCCAGGGCGTTGTAAGCCACGTTATTTTCAAGGGTGTCCACTATGAGATGGAAGTTATGGCAAACGGCTTTGAGTGGCTTGTTCAGTCAACAAAGTGCTTCCATGTCGGAACAAAGGTTGGAATTCAGGTTGATCCCTTCAACATTCAGATAATGAATAAACCTGCTTCAGAGGATGAGGAGGCTATCGGAGTAGATGAATAAGAAGATTCTCTCTGCTCCCTATCTTCTTTGGTCTGTAGTTTTCATCATCATCCCTTTGCTGATGGTCTTCTACTACGGACTAACAGATAAATCCGGAGCATTTACTTTAGAAAACATACTGGCAATAGCCACAGTCGAGCATTCAAAAGCTCTCTGGCTTGCAATTAAGCTTTCAATAGAAAGCACCATTATCTGTCTGATTCTCGCTTATCCTTTGTCAATGATTCTTTCAAAGCTTAACGTTAATCAGCACAGTTTTATTGTGTTCATTTTTATTCTGCCCATGTGGATGAACTTCCTTTTAAGAACTCTCGCATGGCAGACATTACTTGAGAAAACCGGCGTTATCAACTCTATACTTAAGACTCTTGGCTTACCCGGAATCAACATAATCAATACTTCCGGTGCCATCATCCTCGGTATGGTTTATAACTTCCTTCCCTTCATGGTTTTACCCATTTATAACTCTCTTTCAAAGATTGACAAGAACGTTATAAATGCAGCCAGGGATTTGGGAGCCAACGGTTTTCAAACCTTTCTTAAGATTATGCTGCCCTTGAGTACTCCCGGCATCATAAGCGGAATAACCATGGTGTTCGTTCCCGCTCTCACAACCTTCGTTATAAGCACTCTCCTTGGTGGTTCCAAGATTTTGCTTATCGGTAATGTTATTGAGCAGGAATTCACTCAGACCGGCAACTGGCATTTGGGCAGCGGACTTTCCATAGTCCTTATGATATTTATCATAGTTAATATGCTCATCACCGCCATTACGGATAAAGACGGGGAGGGAACAATGCTATGAGAAATGCCCTTAAGAAGTTATATATTACCCTCATACTGATTTTCCTCTACGCTCCCATCGTTACTTTGATTGTGCTGTCCTTTAACAAGTCCAAAACCAGAGCTAAATGGGGCGGATTCACCGGAAAATGGTACCTGTCATTATTTAAGAACGACGATATTATGGCGGCTTTAGGAAATACTCTCCTTATCGCCTTTGTATCATCACTTGTGGCAACTGTAATCGGTATCATCGCATGCATCGCTATTCAGGCAATGAAAAAGAGGTCCAGATCCATTGTTATCGGTATCACCAATATTCCAATGCTTAATGCCGATATCGTAACAGGTATCTCATTGATGCTTTTGTTTATAACCTTAGGAATAAGGTTTGGTTTCTTAACAATACTGCTGGCCCACATAAGCTTTAATATTCCTTATGTGATTTTGAGTGTTCTTCCAAGATTTAAAGCACTTAATCCAAGTACTTATGAGGCAGCCCTGGATCTTGGAGCATCACCCTTCAAAGCATTTATGAAGGTGGTTTTCCCTGATATTCTCCCCGGAGTATTATCAGGATTTCTCATGGCATTTACAATGTCACTTGATGATTTCATCATTACACACTTTACAAAGGGTGCCGGTATAGATACCCTTTCAACCAAGATTTATTCGGAAGTAAAAAAAGGCATAAAACCTGAAATGTATGCCCTCTCTTCCATTATTTTCATATCTGTTTTAGTATTGCTTTTCTTGGTAAATTACATGCCAAAGGAAAATAAAAAGGAGATTAAATAATTATGAAAAAAGTTATCGCAGTGCTTTTATTGGCGAGCATGTGCATGGCAACCCTTGTGGGCTGTGGTGCAAATGGTGGAGGTAAAAAAGAAGTTTACGTCTACAACTGGGGTGAGTACATTGATCCCGAGGTCCTTGATCAGTTCGAAGAAGAAACAGGAATCAAGGTTATTTATGATGAGTTTGAGACCAACGAAATCATGTATCCCAAGGTAGAGGCAGGTGCAGCGGTTTATGACGTTGTATGTCCTTCCGATTACATGATTAGCAAGATGATTGAGAACGATCTTCTTCAGAAAATCAACTTTGATAATATTCCCAATGCCAAGGCAAACATTGGTGCTCAGTACTATGAGACAGCCAAGGAATATGACCCCACAAACGAGTACAGCATTCCTTACTGCTGGGGTACTGTAGGTATTCTTTACAACAAGACAATGGTTGACGAGCCCATTGATTCATGGTCAGTTCTCTGGGATGAGAAATACAAAGATAACATTCTTATGCAGGATTCCGTTCGTGATGCTTTCATGGTTGCATTAAAGCTTAACGGTGCTTCCATGAACTCTCTCGATGAGGCTGAACTTAATGCTGCAAAGGATCTTCTCATTGAGCAGAAGCCCCTTGTTCAGGCTTATGTTATCGACCAGGTTCGTGACAAGATGATTGGTGATGAGGCTGCCATCGGTGTTATCTACTCCGGCGAGGCAATCTACACACAGCGTGAAAACGAGAACCTTGAGTACGTTATTCCCAAGGAAGGTACCAACGTATGGATCGATTCATGGGTAATCCCCAAGAATGCAAAGAACGTTGAGTGCGCTGAGAAATTCATCGATTTCATGTGCCGTGATGACATTGCTCTTAAGAACTTTGAGTACATCACCTACTCTACTCCCAATGATGCTGCCAAGGCTCTCATTGAGGATGAGGAAATCAGAAATTCCGAGATTGCATTCCCTGATCTTTCCAAGTACAACAACCTTGAGACTTATGTTTATCTTGGAGAGGATGGAGACGCTCTCTACAATGAACTTTGGAAAGAAGTTAAATCCAAATAAATAAGCAAATTAAAAGCGTTCGGTTTCTTGGTTGAAGCCGAACGCTTATTTTTATCTCTCAAAAAACTTAAGCAATCTGTATTTCCACTTGTCATGTCCTTCATAAGGATGCAGTCTTAAGGGCAGGTTGAAGTATCGACTGCCGTACAGAACCGTTGAAGGATGGGTGAATTCGTCAAAGCCATATCTGCCATGGTAAGCTCCCATTCCCGAATGACCTGTACCGTTAAAGGGAGCTCCTTTAACCATCAGGTGAAGAATCACTTCGTTGTAGCAGCCACCGCCGTACTGGGATGTCTTAAACACCTTGTTGGCCCATTTCTTATTTCTGGTGAAAATATAAAGGGCAAGGCCGTGTTCTCTTTCTTCGATAAAATCAACCATATCATCGATCTTATCGTCCTCATATGGAACAATTGGAATCAAAGGGCAAAACAGCTCATGATCAATAATGCTGTCATCCCTGTTTACGGGATAGATAATGGTTGGAGCATATTTTTGATTGTCCCTGTTTCCAAAACCGCCGTAAACAATTCTGTCTCTGTACTCTTCCGCCTCTTTGGCGCACTTATCATAGGCATCAACAGTAACAAGTTTGGCATACTCATCGCTGTTAACGGGATCAACTCCCACCGTTTTTTCAAAGGCGGCCTTCAGCTCTTTAATGAAATCTCCTGCCACCTCTTTTGCCACAGCAATCTGGTTGATATTAATGCAGACCTGTCCGCTGTTGCAGGCCTTAAAGAAGGCAATTTTTTTGGCGGCATCCTTTAAATCCGCATCTTTTCTAACTATACACCAGTTACCGTTCTCTCCTCCCAGTTCCAAAGCCAC
Organism: Lachnospiraceae bacterium G11; assembly: GCA_900103495.1. Lineage (GTDB taxonomy): Bacteria > Bacillota > Clostridia > Lachnospirales > Lachnospiraceae > G11. The sequence goes on from FMWZ01000004.1 coordinate 451,443, forward strand.
AGGAGTAAGGTTCCTTGAAGCCATCTCAAGAACGTGCCTTCCAACTTTGGGTGAACCGGTGTAAAAAATCTTGTCGTAACGTTCTTCCAGACAGTAATCTGCGATTTCATGCTCGCCTTTAATAACAGATATATAGTTTTCGGGGAATGTTTCCCCAATCATCTTCTCAAGCAAATCACTGCAGTGAACAGTCTTGGAGCTGGCCTTAATTACGGCCGTATTTCCTCCCGCCATAGACGCTGCAAGAACCCCAAGGGATAAAAGGAAGGGGAAGTTAAAGGGGCTTATAATAAGGGTATTGCCGTAGGGAATCTTATAAACCTTGGTAACCAAACTGGGAAAACAGTGAAAGCCGGAAAAATGCCTGTCAGGCTTCGCCCATCTTCTAAGGCCCTTAATATATTCGTTAATCTCTAAAATAACACTGCCTATATCGCAAAAATAAGCCTCAACATAATGTCTGCCAAGGTCCTCGTACATGGCCTTTGTCATTGCTTCTTCATTGTCAATGACCATCTGTTTAAGTTTCTTTAGCTGATTAATTCTGAAATTGATGTCAAAGGTCTCGCCGGATTTAAAGTACTGTCGCTGGCTTGCCACCAATTTCGAGATTTGCTCCTTGGTTGCACTTTCCATTGTTAGCTCCAATCTATTTTTCTTTCAGATATTTTCTGATGTATTTGAAGGTTTCCTTCTCGCCCTTCTCGGATAACATCTTAAGAATCATCTCCAGATCCCTCTCGGTATCGGGATGAATCAGGTTGTTTCCAAGGCTCTTACCATAACGGAAATACTCAAGGGCAGAGGAATCGGTGTATTTATCCCCCTGATATACCATTGATGCGGCGATTCTGTCCATTACCATCTCGGCTATATATTTCCTTGGCATCGGGCACGGAATAACGCCTATTTTCCCATCCACCAAGCCATAGTCCACCCAGTATTCGAAGTGATGCTTATTGCGTCCTTTATGGTGCAGCCATGCAGTGGAAAAACCAATGTCCTCCCTTTCTGCATTGTTGGGGCTTCTGTCCCCTTGATAATACTTGGCCCCTACTCTGAATTCAGTGTAAGAGTACTTGGATAGATCATGAGTAAGTCCCTGCCATATAAGTCCTACTTTAAAGCAGTTTCTGCAAACAAGAATTCTGTGATGTGTGATGGTTTTAAAGTGCTGCCAGCCTTTAAGCATTTATATCTTTCTTCTTTCTCTTAACATTTCTTTTATCTGTTGCACTCTCCCCCATACTCTCCAGAATTACAACGCTTCTTGGAGCCAATGAAATGCGACCCTCATCAGAAATATCTTCCTTTAACGCCCTGTCAAACTCATCCGAGTCAAATTTCTTTTTCCAGCAAAGTCCTTCCGGTAAATTGGGAAGGGCAAAATCGTGCTTCTCCCAATGCATGTTTATGGCCAGGTATATAAACTTGTCGTTATCACCTGTGTATCTTCCCGCAAACAGAATTCCCACATGTCTGTTATAACTGTATAAGTCAGCCTTCCATGCTTCTTCCCCATGATATGACAAATCCGGGTAACTGCAGGAAATGTAATCCATCATTCGATGAGCCTTTGTGGGATGAATGCAAAGATTGGCTTTTCTGTATTCAAAAAGCTTTACCGTCTCCTCAAAAAGCTCTTTGTTCTTGTCCAAATCGTTCCAGTTAAGCCATGTCACTGCATTGTCCTGACAATAGGGGTTGTTGTTACCCTTCTGGCTGTTTCCAAACTCATCACCCATGAAAATAAGAGGTGTTCCTTGGGTAAATGCCAGCATTGTTAGGGCATTCAGAGTCTGCTTCATTCGAAGCTTATTGATGGAGGCTTTGCGGCTCGGTCCCTCAGCGCCACAGTTCCAACTTAAGTTGGAAGCTGCACCATCCATATTGTTCTCGCCGTTATCCTCGTTATGCTTTCTGTCGAAGCTTACAAGGTCTCTTAATGTGAATCCATAGTAATTTGTGAAAAATCTTATTACTCCAAACTTCTCCGGATTCTCCCTCATATGTCTTAATGCAATATCAGTAACGCCCTCATCTCCCTTAAGGAAACGGCGCATATCGTACATATAATCATCCTGATAGGAGGCGATTCTTTTTATCTCCTCGTCCTCTTCTATTTCATACTGATCAATATAGTCATAGATAAGCTTACACTCCTTAAGTTCGGGAGTCTCGTTGATCATGCGCTTCGGAATATTGTCACCCTTAATGCGGAAACCATCCACATGATATTCGCTTCTCCAGAACACAAGAATATCCTTAATCTCTCCTCTTTTCACCTCATCAGGGAAATAGAACTGAAGGATAACCTCAATGCCCTCTTTGTGAAGTGCCTTCACCATGTCCTTAAATTCGGTAACTGCATCCTTTTTACCCAAAGACTTATTAGGGCAATAATAAAATGCATTCTGATAGCCCCAGTAATTTGGCTTAAGATTAAGGGAACCCGTGGGGTCCAAGGTTGTTTTCTTATTCTGTCTGAGTTCTGTAACAGGCATCATTTCGATGCTGTTAATTCCAAGTTTCTTAAGATGGGAAATCTTTTCCGTAACTCCGCCAAAACAGCCTTTGGCATTAACTTTGGATGAAGGGTGTTTGGTAAATCCTCTTACATGCATAAGGTACATGTTGGTTTCGTTATAGGGATGGAACGGATTAGCATCCCCTTCCCAGTCATAGTCAGTATCTTTTGCGGCAAAATATACCTCGTCTTCTTTAAGGGAGAAACCGAAGTCGTTTTTACCCTCATAGTCTTTCATGTAGAAGTCGCCAACGAACTTATCGTCAGCGTAAATCTTATAAAGAACGGTCTTGTATCCCTTAAGGCTATAGTCGCCGTAATAGACCATTCCTATGTGATTAGCACCTGTCAGGTCAATCTTTCCGATTTCATTCTTCTTGGAGTCAAATAAAATAATCCCAAAGGCGCTTCCGACTCTTTCAAGGCATACGTGCAATATGCCTTCCTTAAGGGAAACTCCCATGGGATATATGTTTTTCGAGGTAATGCTTTCAAATGCCTTAGCCATCTTAACCAAACTCCAATTCAAAATATAGTGGTATTATATCATGAATTTGCGTCCGGGGGCAGATTTTTGAAATATGACACGGTAAAAGGAATACTGAATACGCTGGCAAGTACATCCGCCACAGCCTGAGAAATCTGTATTCCAAACAATCCCCAGATCTGTGGAAATATGAGGATTACAGGTATAAAGAACAATCCGCTTCTAAAGCTTGACAGAATTGAAGCCTGCAAGGATTTGCCGGTGCTTTGAAACATCATGTTGTTACATACACTAAAGGGAAGGAAAAGAAGGGACAGGCACTGATATCTCATGGCTACCGCTCCTATTTCCATAACCTTTAAATCATCTCTGAAAAGATGCACCAGGGGCTCTGCAAAGAAAAATGCTGTGATGGCAAAGATTCCGAGAAGTCCTGTTCCGAAGGCCCATGTGAAGAAAAAGCCGTTTTTAACCCTGCTGTACTTCTTTGCGCCATAGTTAAAGCCCGCCACAGGCTGATAACCCTGGCCAACGCCAAGTCCAACGCTGAATAAGAAGTTGACTATTCTTGAAACAATACTCATTGCTGCTATTGCCGCATCTTCATAGGGCTTGCAGGCATGGTTTAAGGCCATGACCGAAATGCTTCCAAGGCCCTGTCTTACCATACTTGGGAAGCCGCCCTTAACAATCTTGGTAAAAATCTTAATGTCTTTTCTGAAGTATTCTTTGCTTATTTTGGACTCACAGTTTCGGTACATTCTGTGGAGTATAAATACGCTGACATACTGGGAAACTGCAGTTGCAATGCCGGCACCGATAATTCCGGTTCCAAAGCCTACAATAAACAGCGCATCAAGGAAGATATTTAGGATGCCTCCGCTTATAAGGCCAATCATGGCGTAGGTGGCTTTGCCCTCATATCTTAAGATGTTGTTATATGTACAGCTCACAAGCATTGCCGGAGCCGCAAAAAGAATACAAATTGCGTATGTTCTGGCGTAAGGAAAAATCGTCTCAGTACTTCCAAGAAGGTACATCAACGGCCTCACAAAAGTAAGCCCAAGAATCAGTACCAGAATGCCTGTGACAAGAGAAGCCACAAAGCCCATGGTGGCATACTCGCTGGCCTCATCCTTCTTTCCTGCTCCAAGGCGCCTTGAAACAACCGTCCCGGAGCCCTGACCATACATGAATCCGCAGGCCTGAAGTATGGCCATAAGGCCAAAAACGATTCCTGTGGCGCCGCTGGCACTGGTCCCAAGCCTTCCCACAAAGTAAGTGTCCGCCATGTTGTATATGTTGGTTACAAGCATGCTCAAGGTCGTGGGGAGTCCAAGGCTAAGAATCAGCTTCGGTATGGGCGTTTCCGTCATTTTCTTGTATTGTATTTCTGAACTTGTCATAAGCTAAATCTCTATATCTTTATTATATTTCCTTGGAAATTATACCACTGTGAAAGCATCAAAAGTATTATAATTGACTCATGATTGAGTATGAATTGATTAGAAGCAAAAGAAAAACCGTTTCCATAACTGTAAAGTCTGACGGAAGGGTTATCGTCAGAGCTCCACTGCTTGCTTCGGTAAGAAGAATAAATGAATTTGTGGAGTCAAAGGAAGATTGGATAAATAAGAATGTAAAGAGAGTTTTGGAGAATCCTGCCCCAAATCCCCGGGAATTTACGCCCGAAGAAAAAAAGCGCCTGGTAAAACAGGCGCGAATTCTCATCACTCAAAGAGTGGAATATTATGCTCCCATTGTAGGTGTCAGCTACAACAGGATTGCAATCAAGGATGCCAAAACCCGCTGGGGCAGCTGTTCAAGAGATGGAAATTTAAACTTCAGTTTCAGACTTGTTCTTAAACCTCTTGAGCTTCTTGATTACGTTGTTGTTCACGAGCTCTGCCACAGGATTCACATGAACCACTCAAAGGAATTCTGGCAGGAAGTTGAGCGTGTCCTCCCCGACTACAAAGACCGCCGGAAAAAGCTAAAAAATAGCTAGTATGTGCACATCATATCATTTCATCAAACTCTACATTATCAAGAAACTCATCAAAAGCATCCGAAGCAATCTCATATTCCTCTTCGCTTTCGATATATCTAAGTTCCGGCTCCTCATTGGGATCGTCGGGATTCTCGCTATATCCGTAAATCCAGACTTCGCCGTCCTCATTCTCACCCTTTTCATTCTGAGGTAAAAGAGCGATATAATCTTTCTTGTTGGGTGCGGTAAAGATAGTTACCACGCTGCAGGTGATAATTTCACCGTCTATATCAAGTTCAACTGTCATTTCTTCTTCAGCGCCGTCGTTTTCGTATTTCTCGGTCATACACTAACCTCCTAAGGATTAATTTAATCTGATTATATCATTTTGAAGATATTAGTTCCATCTTTTGCTTACGGCTTAACTTATGCTTAATAAACCACTCGCGCTTCATGGCTTCCTTCTTATCCTCAAACTCTTCGTGATATACAAGTTTAACCGGAAGTCGCGCCTTGGTGTATTTGGCGCCGGTACCCAGGTTATGGGTTTCAACCCTCTTTTCCAAATTATTGGTTGAGCCGGTATAGAGAGTTCCGTCAGCGCATTCAAGAATATATACGAACCATTTATCTGTCTTTTCAGCAGCCATTTCCCTTTATGACCCCATTACAATTCCTTGCACATGTCCACATGAAGGATTCCTTCCTCCATGTACTCTTCTGATGTAACCTTAAATCCAAACTGTTCATAGAATCCGATGGCATGGGTCTGGGCATCCATGCAGATTCTGTCAGCTGGCATTCTCTTTGGAATTTCCTTCAACGCAAACTCCATAAGCTTCTTACCAAGGCCATCGCCATGCTTTAAAGTCAGCACTCTTCCAATCTTAAGTACCCCTTTATCATCATAAAAAGCACGTAAATACGACGTCACCCTTCCATCTTCCATGGAAAAGATATGAAGGCTCTTATAATCCACATCATCCTCATCCACATAGAGAATCTCCTGCTCCATCAGGAAAACATCCCCGCGGGACTTCAATATCTCATACAGTTCCTTCGTTGTCAGCTCCTCGAAGGTCTTAACTTCAAATTTCATAATTCCTACGCGTCTTTCTGCTGTTCCAAAAACTTACAAGACAAACATTATCCAAAGTAAGATATATGTCTTCTTAATGTCTCTATTCATGACAAGATACATGCTTCCGAAGGCCAGTCCGGATATCATGGTAACAACTCCTGTAGAAAAATCTTTTGTAAAAAAGTGACCTGCGCCCCAAGTCAGTGCAAGAATAATACCGCCGTAAGGAATCTTGTCGTTGTGGAACCACTCCTCAAATGCCTTCTGTCCGAACACAAGAATCAGAGTAACCAAAGCAACCTCGAAGCAATAATAAATGTACTGGAATACAAACTTTAAAGCTCCGTTTGCGTTAAATTCCTTAACAACCTTAATTCCGTTCCAGTCAAAATATGAAACCACCAGACTGAAGATTACCAGCAAAGCTGCCAAAACCCACTGCCAGACAGCGACTTTCTTCCCTTTTGCAAAAACGTCGAAATCTAAGTTTTTACAAGAAGACCTCACTAAAAGCCATGCGCACAACCCCCACAAAGTGCATATTGCCACCCAGTGAATAATATGCTGTGGTGTAGTCCAGTTCGCCATCTCCGCGCCAAAAAGCATGGGCTCAATCACATAAGCAAGAATTACCTCAAGTCCAATTCCGCCAAATGCCAGTAATGAATAACATAAATAATTAAAACCCTTTTTCAATTCTATGTCTCTCCTTCTGCTTGCGATTTTGTTCGCAATTATATCCACGATACCATATTGGGCCCACGGTGTGAATAACAAATTTTGCTTTAATCATTATGTCTCATTGAAAATGCTGATTATCTTTTCATTAATTGTATCAGCAAGTTCGTGGTTAAGTCCATGGCCGGCGTCCTCAAAAAAACGGACATTCATATTATTGCTGATTAAGGCTTCCTTGCCGCCCAGTTTCTCGAAGGGATCTTCTTCTCCCACAAGATAAACCACTTTATCTCTGATTCTGTTAAGGGCCCCTTCAAATTCATCCTCCTCAAAGGAACGCACCTTGTGATATGCCATGGCCATGTTGTTGAAGCCAACAAGCAGCGCCCTGTAATGGTTCATGATAGTATCGTTTTCTGTAAAAACCCGATAATTTCTCCCTGAAAGCTTTTTGATTAGTTTCTCGGTATTTTTCTTTGTGGGAAACAAAGCCTCCGGGAGAAATATTTTCATCATGGTTTTCAAAGGATTTTTGTTTGGTCCTGTAGGCACAGAACAGGATAAACTTATGGCCTTTAAAACCCTATCGGGCCTCTCCAATGTATAGAGCTGTGTAAGGTATCCTCCGTTTGAAACTCCGGCAAAATATGCCTTTTCTATTTCTAACTTAGAAAGAACGTCATCAATCCATTTAACGTCGTCGAAAGTTTTGTTATAGTCATCTCCCGGAAGGCTTTTCCCCGGGCCTCCGATGGTATCTATCGCAAAACAGTGAAAATTCTCGCCAAGAGCCTTTGCATTATAAATCCACATAAGCGCCGAATCGTCGCCAACTCCGTGAAAAAGCACCAATGGCTTTTTATCTGTATCTCCCCATTCGATAACATGTGTAAATCCGTAGGGTGTGTCAATATCCCGCTCCTTCTTTTCGCACCCCCACTGCTCCAACAGTTTGTCGTAAGTTCTTAATATTTTGATTCCCGCTCTGTTACTTCTGTATACCTTCATTACTCCGCTCCTATAAAAAATATTTATCATAAAAATCGCCTAGCGATCTTTCTATCGTTTTGTCGTTCCCTGTGAAATACCCCATGGAAATAATTGCCTGATATTCAAAAGCAAGCTTTGAAGCATCTGCCTTAGGGATGATCCCTCGCTCCATAAGTTCCTCAAAAGTCTTCATTTCATGTTCCATGGGCGCATCAAACATCATCTTCTTCCACATTTTATCTGCGTCTTTGCTATGGAATCTCTCGCACTCAAGTATTCTTAATAAGGGCTGTATCTTTTTGTTCATCAGATACCCCTTTAAAAAATGAAGCCCTGTAAGTACGAACATTTCTTTTCCGACCTTGTCTGTCTTTTTGAGAGCATTGCTGAATACGCCTTTTAACTCACTGGTCAAATCGTCTGCCCTCTCAATCATCGCATCAAGCAAGGCCTGTTTGCTGTCATAATGGTAGTAAATCGAACTCGCCTTGATTCCAACCGCCCGTGAAATATCCCTCATAGACGCGGCCGCAAAACCGTTTTTTGCAAACAGTTCCATTGACTTATCTAGTATCAGTTCCTTGGTGTTTTCGTTGGTCATGGGTTACTCCTTTATTTGTAGTTCTACCTAACGTTCGTTAGATAGTATAGCATGGCTGATAAGGATATGTAAATGCTCATTTTAAAATATCATAAAAAATGTCTTGATTCTTATGCATCTAGCCTCTATCATTACTTGCAGACTGAATAAGATTGGAAATTATACTAATGAGTAATGCAAATTCTAAAGTTAATACACTTAAATATATTCTTGCCGTTGTAATATACGGAACTATCGGACCCATCTTACGTTTCATTAACCTTCCCTCTGAGCTTGTTGTTTTCTCCAGAGGCGTTATCGGAACTTTATCCATACTTGTCTTTATGAAAATACTGGGACGAAAAGTTGACCTTAAAGCCATCAAATCAAATCTTCGTCCTCTTATACTTTCAGGATTCTTCCTTGGCTTAAACTGGGTATTTTTGTTTGCAGCTTACGTAAGAATTTCTGTAGCTGTTGCAAGTCTGCTTAACTACACCGCTCCCATTATGGTTGTAATCGTTGCGCCTTTCCTTTACAAAGAGCGCATCAGACCAATAAAAGCCATATGCATCATTACCGCCTTTATAGGTGTCGTTCTGACCTCCGGAATAGTAAGCGTCGGAATAGGAAATGTGGATTTGATTGGTATTACCCTGCCTGTTCTTGCTGCCCTCGTCTTCGTAGGCATCGTAATTTGCAACAAATCACTTAAAGGCATCGATTCATACAACAAAGCAATCGTTCAGCTTGCAGCATCCGCAGTCACTGTCTTTCCTTACGTTCTTTATAACAACCGCGACAAATCCATTGAGTTTGATCTGCGCTCAATCCTTCTTGTACTTCTTCTTGGCGCCGTTCATACAGGAGTCGCTTACTGCCTCTACTTCGAATCCCTCGGAGCACTTTCGGTTCAATCCATCGCGGTTTTGGGTTATCTTGAGCCTGTGGTCTCTGTACTTGGCTCCGTTTTCGTCCTCCACCAGTCTCTTGACTTATACGGCTGGATTGGCGCTATACTTATCATCTTTTCCTCCGCCGCAAGCGAATTGATTGGGTCTAAGAAGACAATAAACTAGTCCGTTTACGAGAATACTATTTAGTGAAATACTGTTCTAATAACTATCTCTTAATGTCAGCTATTTAGGCATGTATTATTTAAGGAATACCTCTTAGGTCATGCATACCTAGGTAACTGCTATATACAGAAGTCTTATTTGTGAAAATATACTTTAAGTAAGTTTCTGACAGCATTAATATCCAAGGGATTCTTCGAAGATTCATATGTAAAAATGATATCTCTACCCGGAACAATCCCGTTGGCCACATATGAATTCTGCTTTCTGAAAAATCCTTCCAGATACTCCGGATTATCCATCATCCCAAAATGTTCAAGATATATCGTCTTCCTCTCCTTAACATTCAGCAACTTGAAATCAGGATAAACTGTTCCAACGCCTTTTAGCTTCAGTGGCGCTTCATAAAGATATGGAATCCCCAGCTCTTTGAGAATCTCCGAAATTATCACCTCCGATTTCGATCTTACCCTGTCGCCATTAGAATTGATAAATGATTGCGCTTCTTCCATGAACCCTTTTCTTTCATATTCTTCATGAAGCCATCTTTCAACAAACTCCTCATCCGTTAGAACAGGCGAATCGACCAACTCCCTTTTCAATTTTGGAATCTTTCCATAAGCTTCAACAATCGTATCTGTGGGATGCTTCTTAAGATAGGCGTCGTTGTCCTTATATTCCTTTTCAGCTTCCTTTTTCAGCTTATCAAATACTTCTTTTTCAGCCAGTTTTTTGACAAGCTTCATATTATCTTTCGCCAAATACACTCCATTAGCATTCTCCCCAGGCTTCCTTAGGAAGTATTGAGTAGTTGTTCTGCACTTTGTTACCCTTAAGGAGCCTTCAGGTACGTTAGCCGTTGCCCTATCACATATTCTTATAATCTTTCTTAGATAATCTTGTCTTTTGTTTAATTCCTCTTGAATCATAAATAACCCTCCTCGTATTTTTCTGTTTTATAGTGGCACGCTTTCCTCATAATCTTCAACGTAGTCTTCAGCTTAACCTCAGCTCAATCCCCGTCCCAAACTTTTGCCCAATCTTTGGACCGATCTTTGACTTATTCCTCTGCTTGACCCACAATCCAGTCCTCAGCTTGCTTTCTGACTACCAAAACGAGAAAACATCCAAAACGTTAGTGACAAAAAAGTGCCTTTGCACTAACAAGAAACAAGTTTGTGAAATTCATTAGTATTCCTCGGCGATTATCGACTAATGAATTTTGCTTTTGGGCAAATCATTAGTAGTTTTATTCAAAACTCCACTAACAAGAATCAATTGAAGCCATATTTGTTAGTACGCATCGAAAATTTGGCACTAAGAAAATCCTTGCAATGCCACAAACAATAGTATCCGGCGGTAATTCCTACATTAGTGCCCACTAACAAAATCCTTGCAATTTCACAAACATTAGTATCCGGCGGCTATTCCCACATTAATGCCCACTAACAAAATCCATGCCATTCCCCAAACATTAGTAACCGGCGGCAATTCCCACATTAATGCCCACTAACAAAATCCTTCAATTCCCCAAACATTAGTATCCGTCGGTAATTCCCCACAAGCCGCGTGTTCTCACTAACCCGGTTCTGAGCCCCCTTCCGGGCCGCCAACGCCGCACCACTATCCCGCATTTCAGCCGCCGCTCCCATCAGGAGCCCCATCAGAAGCCCCATACGGATACGCCCGCGCCATGGCCTTTTCCACGGACCGCGCGGGGAGGAACTTCGAAGGATGATTCCTGAAGTCGTCAGGGGCGCCGATGAAGGTAATAAGGAGCTCATCTCTGGCCCTGGTCATTGCCACATAGAATAGACGCCGCTCCTCCTCAATCAGGATGGGATTAGAGGACCTGGTGTGGGGCATCTTGCCGTCATTGATATCAGGAAGAATGACGCAGGGGAATTCCAGGCCCTTGGAGCCATGCATGGTGATGAGATTCACCTGATTAGGCGCCGCGCACCGCGGCCCCGAAGAAGATTCCAGAGAACCTCCCGCAGAAGACACCGAAGAATCCCCCGCATTAAGATACCTCTCTCTTTCAAGCTTCTCCTTCTCATAGGCCCCATACTCTCCCATGAAGTCAACAAACTCCCTAATAGAATTAAAATCTTCTGCAAACTCCTTTACAGTTTCCAAAGTCCTTTCGAAAAGCGAGCACTCAGATGGATTCCTGAGCCTTAAGCCCATCAAATAAGTTTCATACTTTAGCGCCTTCATGATATATCCAATGGCACATAGAGGGTCCATACGGCGCATAAGAGACATTTTTCTCTCGAAGGACATCAATGACTCTCTCAATGCAAAATCCTCCTTATTTGCCCTTATAATGGCCTTAAAATCCACCTCATGCTTCTGGAAGATTCCTCTGACTACACTAAGACAGCCCTTGTCGATAATCCGAAGATAATCCGTTCTATCCGCCCTGCCGCAGGCAATTCTGAAATACGCCAGAATATCCTTCGTGATTCCGATATCGCATATCCCCTTGCAGTAGTTGTCCTTCATGAAGCACGAAATCCCCTCTTTAGACAGGAGCATTCCATACCTGTCAAGCATTGCATTCGTCCTGCAAATAATCGCGATATCACTCAGATTTCCCTGATACCCTTTAATAAACGACACAATCTCAGTCGACTGAATCTTCGGGGTTTTGCAGGGTATTAACTTCACAGGGCATCCCGAACCTCTTTCGGCAACCAGCTCCTTCTCCACCCTGTCCTTGTTGCCTTTAATTGATTCGCAGGCAAAATCCAAAATTTCTTCTGAGCAGCGATAATTTGAGGCAAGGAGAATCTTTACACAGTCCGGATAATCCTCCTCAAACTGCCTCATTATCGATGGCTCGGCTCCCCTGAAGCCATATATGGCCTGGTCGTCATCCCCAACAACGAACAAGTTTCTTTCTCCCGCCGCCAACAGACGAATTACCTCATACTGCCTGGGATTGATGTCCTGAAATTCATCGATAAGTATGTATTCGTAGCCTGATTTGATTCTCTCCAAAAGTTTGGGGTATTTTGCAAATACCTCCAACGCTTTGTTGGCAAAATCGTCAAAATCTAGTTTTTTCTCCGCAGTTATCAAAGAAAGATACTGGGATATTGCAAAGTCTGTAGTTTCTTCTTTTAGTACGGTCTCCTCTCTGTCAAAGCATCCCTTGTTCAGATAGTAAGCAATAATCGAAGCCAGGTAGTCGTTACTAACATATGATTCATCAGGGAACTTGTGTTTAATGGTGTTTTTGATGTGATTGATTGTACGGATTTTGTCCTGATTGCTTAGGATAGAAAAATCTGAATAAATATGACTCTGTTTTAGAAAGTAATAGAATAACGAATGGAAGGTGTGGAAATGAACGGGAAGAATTGTGCCTCTTAATTTGGCGAAACGCTGCTGCATTTGATTGGCAGCTGCCTTGGTGAAGGTTATGACAAGAATTTTGTCAGGAGGCACGTTGCATTCATCGATTAGATAAGAAATTCGATTGACCAGAACGTAGGTCTTGCCGGCTCCCGGTCCTGCCAGGATTCTGGCAGGACCTTTATAATGCCGGATAGCTTCATATTGAGCTTTATTTTCCTTCAAGAAGTTCGATTCCCTTTCTGATTCTTCTAAGGGATTCTTCCTTGCCCAAAACTTCCATAATCTCAGTAGCACCGGCAGGAGTCATCTGTTTACCGGATACTGCTGTTCTGATAGGCCACATAACGTAGCCGTTCTTAACTTCCTTTTCTTCTACGTACTTAAGAAGAGTCTGATACAGCGCATCATTGCTGTAGTCATCGCAGGCCTCAAGTACAGGTAAAATATCCTTCAATACCTCAAGAGAACTTTCCTTTGTTGTCTTCATCTTCTTGTGAACATACATCTCGGGATCGTACTCAGGTAAGGTCTCGAAGAAATCAACATGGTCCTTAATATCAGGGAATACCTCTATTCTGGTCTTCACCATGTTTGCAATCTTCTTTAAGTCAAAGTCCTTTGTAAGCACTTCTTTTAAGTAGGGTTCTGCCATTTTGTAAAAATCGTCAAAATCCATCTTCTTGATGTATTCGCCGTTCATCCAGCGAAGTTTGTTAACATCAAATACTGAAGGGGACTTGTTAATCTTCTTGTAATCAAAAGCCTTCACAAGCTCATCAAGAGTAAAGAACTCGTTGTTGTCCTCAGGTGACCATCCAAGAAGTGCAATATAGTTGATAATTGCCTCTGTAAGGAAGCCCTGCTCCAAAAGATCCTCAAATGAAGAATGTCCGCTTCTCTTTGAAAGCTTCTTATGATTCTCGTCTGTAATGAGTCCAAGGTGAATGTACTTAGGTGATTCCCAGCCGAAAGCATCGTAAAGTCTCTGGTACTTGGGTGATGAGGAAATGTACTCATTACCTCTTACAACGTGAGTGATTTCCATAAGATGGTCATCAATAACGTTGGCAAAGTTATATGTCGGGAAGCCGTCTGACTTAATAAGAATCATGTCATCAAGCTCAGAGTTGTCTACGGTAATATCTCCGTAAAGCTCATCGTGGAAGGTAGTTGTACCTTCATTAGGCACATTCTGTCTGATAACGAAGGGCTTTCCGGCATCAAGGTTAGCCTGAACCTCTTCCTTTGAAAGGTGAAGACAGTGCTTATCGTAAACAACAATCTCCTTGCCCTCAACCACCTGTTTAAGGCTCTCAAGTCTCTCCTTGTCGCAGAAACAGTAATATGCGTCACCCTGCTCTACAAGCTTCTTGGCATATTCCATATAAAGGCCGGATTTAACTCTCTCACTCTGAACGTAGGGACCGAAGCCTTTATCCTTGTCAGGACCTTCGTCATGCTTTAATCCGGTTTTCTCAAGGGTACGATAAATAATATCCACAGCACCCTCAACTTCTCGTTCCTGGTCCGTATCCTCTATTCTTAAGATAAAATCGCCGTTCTCATGTTTTGCGATCAGATACTCGTAAAGAGCGGTACGAAGATTGCCCACATGCATTCTTCCGGTAGGGCTGGGTGCAAATCTTGTTCTGATTTTCATTTGTATTCCTCCGTTACTTATTACTCATCAGGCAGTTCTTTTTCTGCCTGCATCTTAAACTTACATACTTCCGCTTTGGCCTTATCAATGGGAAGATTGGTTCCGGCTCCGGCTACACAGCCTCCGGGACATGCCATACCTTCAATAAGACAGCCATTCTTCTTTCCTGCCTTGGCAAGGATAAGCATTTTCTTGCATTCCGCAAGGCTTTCGGCATGCTCAATCATCACTTCCACATCGGGATATTTCTTTCTGATGACCTTTTCGATTGCCTCGGCAACACCACCTGCAACACCGTATCCACGGCCTGCGCTTGTGGCGTCTTTCATCTCATCCATGGCTTTGATTTCATCCACAAGAATGCCCTTTGCCTCGAACATTCCAACCAGTTCTTCAAAGGTAATAACGAAAGCCACGTCACTTCGAACCGTTCGTCTCGATGCCTCAAGTTTCTTTGAAGCGCAGGGTCCGATAAATACCACATCCGCATCCGGGTGTTCTTCCTTAATGATGCGGGCTGTGGCCACCATGGGTGTTAACTCATTAGAAATCTTATCTATTGTCTCAGGGAAAAACTTCTTAGCCAGCATTGACCATGAAGGACAGCAGCTTGTTAAACTGAAGGGCTGGTTCCCTGTGGCTACCTCATGAACATAGTGCTCCGCCTCAGCGACGCAGCCTAAATCCGCACCGATGGCGGTTTCATATACATCATAGAAACCAAGTTCCTTAAGAGCTGTCTTGAACATATCAGCCGTAACGTTGGGTCCGAACTGACCGGCAAAAGCAGGTGCCACCTGAGCAATAATCTTTCTTCCCGACTGAAGAGCTCTTATAAGCTGGAAAATCTGACTCTTATCTGCAATTGCACCGAAGGGGCAGCTTACCATACACTGTCCGCAGCTTACGCACAAATCATTGTCAATATAAGCTCGACCTCTCTCGTCCGATTTAATGGCTCCCACACCGCAGGCTGCCGAACAGGGCCTTGCCTGATGTGAAATGGCATCATAGGGACAGATTGCTTTACATTTACCGCACTTAATGCACTTCTCCTGGTCGATATAGGACTTGCCGTTAACCATTGTTATGGCACCCTTGGGGCAAACCTCTCGACAGGGATGAGCAACGCAGCCCATACATTTATCGGAAACCGAATACTGGTTTATTGGGCATGAATTGCAGGCAGAAGGAATAACCTGCATAAGAGGGGGCTCGTAGTATTTCTCGTCTACGTTACTCTCCTCCAACCCCTGTGTTAAGTGGCTTGGTTTATCCTCCGGGCGAAGTGAAAGTCCCATTGCAAGTCTGAGTCTCTCTCTTACAATTGCTCGTTCTCTATATACACTTTCTCTGTAAACTGCATCGTCGTAGTTGATGATTTCGTATGGAAGAGCTTCCATGTCATCGATAAGATTGGTAGAATTATAAGCCAGATTGGCTATTTCTTTAAAGACACGTCTTCTGACCTTGCGAACCTGAGTGTCTATTCCTCTCATAATGTTCCTCTCAATATGTTAAATAAATATCAATATTATATTGCCACAAAAGTGTCCATTAATCAAGGACATTATAAGAATAATTTGGGCAAAAAACAACCGCCACCTTAAGGCAGCGGTTGATATAAATCAATTAATCAGATGGTAAAAATCAGGTGTTCTCCTCTATGGTCTGATAAACCTGAATTCTCTGCATATCCATCTCGGGCATTCCGATAAAGATTGCGCCGTAATTGAATGTGGATGAACCAACCTTCTCAATTCTGCGAATCTCAAGGAAAGCGTGGATTACTTCTTTGGTCCAAATGGTAAGATAAGCCTCGTAGATTCCGCCGATCTCAAGTTTATCTTCACTCTCGAATCCGATACCGGTCTTGGAAACATCGATAATATCGATAACGACCTCGTCTGAGCTTGTTCCGTCCAGTCTCTTAACAATCAGTTTAGAGTGTAATTCGCTTCTTTTGCTCTTTCTTCTCTCATCCATTGTATGGTAACCTCCCATAAGTTTAAACCACTAAATTAATAATACTTTATTATTCAAAAAATGTAAATAGTGCGAAAACTTATCTTATGAACATTGCGTCCCCGAAGCTGAAGAATCTGTATCTTTCCTTTATTGCCTCATTGTAAGCGTTTAGAACGTTCTCCCTGCCTGCCAGGGCTGATACAAGCATTACAAGCGTTGATTCGGGCAGATGGAAATTGGTAATAAGGGCATCAAGCACTTTAAATTTGTATCCCGGATATATAAAAATCGAAGTATCTCCGTTTCCGGCGTGAACGATTCCCGATTCATCCGATGCGGATTCAATGGTTCTGCAGGATGTGGTTCCAACGCAGATTACTCTTCCACCGGCAGCTTTGGTTTCGTTAATCATTTTGGCGGCTTCCTCAGTAACCTGATAAACCTCAGTGTGCATGTGATGCTCTAAAATATTCTCCGCCTTAACGGGTCTGAAGGTTCCAAGTCCCACGTGCAAGGTAACGTAGCATATCTTAACCCCTTTGGCTTCAATCTCAGCCAGGAGTTCTTTAGTGAAATGAAGACCTGCCGTAGGAGCCGCTGCGCTTCCCTCGTACTTGGCATAAACAGTCTGATATCTGTTCTTGTCCTGAAGCTTATGGGTAATATAGGGAGGTAAGGGCATTTCACCAAGAGAATCAAGCACCTCTTCCCATATTCCCTCATATTCAAACTTAATAAGCCTGTTTCCCTCATCCACTGTTTCAAGAACTTCGGCTTTAAGTCTGCCATCTCCAAATACAAGTCTGGTACCGGGTTTGCACTTTTTGCCGGGTTTAACCAAAGTTTCCCAGACATCGCCTGCATTTCTCTTTAAAAGAAGCACCTCCACCGCACCGCCTGTAGCTTCCCTGGCTCCGTAAAGTCTCGCGGGAATAACCTTGGTGTTGTTAAGTACCAGACAATCTCCGGGATTTAAAAATGACCCTATTTCTTTAAATATATGGTGTTCCGTAGCTCCTGTGGTTTTATCAAGAACCAGAAGCCTTGAGGAACTTCTGTCCTCCAGAGGATCCTGAGCAATCAGTTCCTCCGGAAGATCAAAGTAAAAATCAGAAGTTTTTAATGAATTCATTTATTTAATACCATTTAAAAATGCAATGTATGCTCTCTTTGCTTCGTATACATCAATCTTGCTGGTTGCTTCCCAGGGAGCATGCATGTTAAGAACTGCAACGCCGGAATCGATAACATTCATTCCGTATAAAGCAAGGATATAAGCAATGGTTCCGCCACCGCCTACATCAACCTTACCAAGCTCTGCTGTCTGGAAGTTAACCTTGGCGTCATCAAGTACCTTTCTGATGATTCCGATGTACTCGGCATTGGCATCATTGGAGCCGCTCTTTCCTCTTGCGCCGGTGAACTTGTTAAATACAATACCCTTTCCGAGGATTGCGGCATTCTTCTTCTCAAATGCGGAAGCATATGAGGGATCAAATGCAGCAGAAACATCAGATGAAAGCATGTATGAATTTGCAAGGCATTTTCTTACAGCAAGTTCTGAATAACTTCCGCAGGCATCCATAAGCTCAGCCACAGTGTTCTCAAAGAACTTGGACTGCATACCTGTTGCACCGACGGATCCGATTTCTTCCTTGTCCACAAGGATGCAGCATGCGGTACGCTCAACTGCACCGATCTCAAGCATTGCTTCATAGGAAGTATAAGCACAGACTCTGTCGTCCTGACCATAGCCAAGGATCATGCTTCTGTCAAAGCCGGCCTCTCTTGCCTTTCCTGCAGGTACAATCTCAAGCTCAGCTGAGATGAAATCCTCTTCCTCTATATCATACTGGTTCTTAAGGATATCAAGAACCCCGGACTTAACAGCTTCTTTGGCAGCCTTTTTGCCCTCCTCAGTCTCTTTGGCTTTCTTATCAAGGATAATGGGCTTGTTGCCTACAATAAGGTCAAGGGCCTCACCCTCAATAACCTTAGCAGCCTTCTTGTCCATCTGCTCTGCTCCAAGGTGAGGAAGCAAATCAGAAATGAAGAAAACGGGATCATCCTCGTCCTCACCAATGGCAAGCTCAACGGTTGTTCCGTCCTTTTTAACTACCACGCCGTGAATTGCAAGGGGCAATGTAACCCACTGATACTTCTTGATTCCGCCGTAATAATGGGTATCAAGGTAAGCAATTCCGTTGTCCTCATAAAGAGGATTCTGCTTAACATCAAGTCTGGGAGAATCAATGTGTGCTCCAAGGATATTAAGCCCCTCCTGTAAGGGCTTCTTACCGATCTGGAACATAACAAGGGTCTTGTTCATCCATGTGGCATAAACCTTGTCTCCCGCTTTAAGTTTCTTTTTGCCAATCTTGGAAAGCTCTGTGTAACCGGCTTCCTCAATGCGATTAACAATCTGGTCAACGCATTCTCTCTCGGTCTTGCCGTTATTGAGAAACTCCATATAGCCCTTGGCAAATCTGTCAACTTCTTTCTCTTTAGCTCTTGTTGTAATGTCTTCCCAACAATTCTTTCTTTCCATATATATCACACTCCTTAGTCTATTAGTGATATTCCTTTTACTGCTTCAATTTACATTCTAAGCGATGCACCAAGACCTTCAAGTCCATTGAGGATTTTCTTCATTGCTCCTGTGATGTCGTTCTCCTCAAGGGTTCTGTCCTTGGCTCTGAAAGTGATTGAGAAAGCAACTGACTTGTAGCCTTCTTTTACCTGGCTTCCTTCGTAAATATCAAAGAGCTTGCAGTCCTCCAAGATCTTTCCGCCACGCTGTCTGATTACATCATCAAGCTGACCGATAAGCACATCCTTGGGAACAAGCATTGAAATATCTCTGCCTACTGCAGGGAACTTTGCAATTCCCTCGTATTTTCTGTCGAAGGTTGTGAATGGTAAAATCTCAGGAATCTCAAGTACAGCAACATATGCCTTATCACCAATCTCATAGTTGTCGCAAACTGCAGGGTGAACCTCACCGAGATATCCAAGTACCTTGCCGCCGTAAATTACGTTGGCCTGTCTTCCGGGATGCAAGAACTTCTTGCCGGAGTTGGGATCATAGGTGATTTTGTCAAACATGCCTACGTGCTCTAAAAACTCCTCGATAACACCCTTCATTGTGAAGAAGTCGCCATCTCCGTAGAATCCCAATGTGAACTGCATTCTCTCATCGGGAAGTTCTGTAAGAGGAAGGCTCTTGGGGATGTATACGTTGGCAAGTTCGTATAATTTAACGTCCTTGTTTCTTCTGTTGTAGTTGGTTGAAAGAGATGTAAGCATTCCGTTTAAGGGAAGGGTTCTCATGATTGAGAAGTCCTCACCCAAAGGATTGAGAATCTTAATGGCATCTCTTAACTTATCGTCTGCGTCAAGGTTTAATTTATCAAATACCTTGGGGCTTTCGAAGGAATATGTCATTCCCTGTGAGAAACCGCAGAACTCTGCAACGTTTCTGGCAATCTCTTCGATTCGAAGCTTATAGGAAAGCTTACCTGTTGTTGCCTCTCCCTTGGGAAGAGTCTCAGGAATCTTGTCATAACCGAAGAATCTTGCAACTTCCTCAGCAATATCAGCCTGACCAAGCAAATCCTGTCTGAAGGAAGGACAAACAAGCTCGTTCTTCTCAGCATCATACTTGATTTCAAGAGCCTTGAAAATCTCAAGCATCTGATCCTTCTTAACATCTGTGCCAAGAAGTGCGTTGTATTTTTCGGGCATGAAGGGAAGTCTTACAAGGGGCTTAATGGGATTCTTAACATCAACCATTCCGTCAACGACTTCACCACAGCCAATCTCCTCAATAAGGTGACATGCTCTGTTAATTGCAGCCTCAGCGTTTACAGGGTCAAGACCCTTCTCGAACACACCTGAAGCATCGGTTCTAAGGCCGATTCTCTTTGCAGACTTTCTGATATTGGGACCGTTGAAGGTTGCAGCCTCGAAAAGAACTGTATTAACATCGTCTGTAATCATGGAGTTCTCACCGCCCATGATACCTGCGATTGCCACTTCCTTCTCGCCGTCACAGATCATAAGAACTTCAGAGTCAAGTTTTCTCTCCTGTCCGTCAAGAGTTGTGAAAACATCTCCGTCCTTGGCGCGTCTTACAACGATTTTTTTGCCTGCGATTGTATTGTAGTCGAATGCATGCATGGGCTGGCCATACTCAAGCATTACGTAGTTTGTGATATCAACAAGGTTGTTGATGGGTCTGATGCCGTTTGAGGAAAGTCGACGCTGCATCCACTTGGGAGAAGGGCCGATTTTGACATTCTTAACAACTCTTGCGCAGTATCTGGAACAAAGGTCTGTGTCCTTGATCTCTACACTGATGTAATCTGCTGCATTTCCGCCACAGCCCTTAACAGACTCATCGGGTGCCACATATTTCTTCTTGAAGGTCGCAGCTGCTTCTCTTGCGATACCCATGATACCGTAGCAGTCAACTCTGTTACTTGTGATTTCATATTCGAAAACTGTATCGTGAAGGCCAAGAGCCTCTACTGCGTCATCACCGGGCTTAACATCATCGTCAGCACCAAATACATAGATTCCGTTTTCGGGTGCTTCGGGATAGAACTCTCTTGTGGAACCAAGTTCCTCAATAGAGCACATCATGCCGTTCGATTCTACTCCACGAAGCTTACCTGCCTTAATGGGAATTCCGCCCTCAGGCAAGGGACCGCCGTCATGACCACCTGCAACTCTTCCGCCGTCAAGAACAACGGGTACAAGCTGTCCAACCTCAACGTTTGGAGCTCCTGTTACAATCTGTGTGGTCTCACTTCCGATATTAACCTGGCAAACTACCAGTTTGTCGGCGTCGGGATGTCTGTCGATTTTTTCGATTTTACCAACAACAATCTTCTCGAGGTTCTTATCAAGTGCCTCGAAGCCTTCAACCTTGGTTCCTGTAAGGGTCATTGCATCACAGTACTCCTGGTCGGTGCACTCAAGGTCAGGCACATATGCTTTAATCCATGATAATGAAGTATTCATCTTTCGTCTCCTCCCTTAGAACTGCTTTAAGAAACGAACATCGTTTTCATAAAGGAGTCTCATATCGTCAATTTCGTACTTAAGAAGTGCAATTCTCTCAAGACCTACACCGAAAGCAAAACCGGTGTACTCATTGGGATCAATTCCGCTCATCTCAAGAACGTGAGGATGTACCATGCCGCAGCCAAGAATTTCTATCCAGCCGGATCCCTTACAGAATCTGCAACCCTTGCCGCCGCACTTGAAGCAGCTTACATCCACCTCTGCAGAAGGCTCTGTGAAGGGGAAGTGATGAGGTCTGAATTTGACCTTTGTATCCTCTCCGAAAAGCTCCTTGGCAAACTCAGCCAAAGTTCCCTTAAGGTCTGCGAATGTAATGTTTTTATCGATTACAAGGCCTTCAATCTGGTGGAATGAAGGTGAGTGTGTAGCGTCAACTTCATCTGAACGGAATACTCTTCCGGGAGCAATCATTCTGATGGGAAGTTTGCCCTTCTCCATCTCATGAACCTGTACTGATGATGTCTGAGTACGAAGAAGAATGTCTCCGTTAATATAGAATGTATCCTGCTCATCCTTTGCAGGGTGATCTGCAGGAATATTGAGAGCCTCAAATACATAGTAATCTTTATCAATTTCAGGGCCTTCAACAACCTCATAGCCCATACCTACGAAGATTCGCTCTACCTCTTCAAGGGCAAGGGTGTTGGGATGTTTGTGACCTGTAATGTTCTTCTTTGCAGGTAAGGTTACGTCAATAACCTCTGCCTTCATCTTTGCCTCTCTTGCGGCAGACTCCATCTTCTTAACAGCAGCCTCAAGTTTTGCCTCGATTTCTGCTCTTGCATCGTTAACCATCTGGCCGACTTTGGGTCTGTCTTCAGGGGCAACGTCCTTCATGGATTTAAGAACGTCGGTAAGTTCGCCCTTCTTACCAAGAATCATTACACGCACATCATTTAACTTATCGAGGCTGTCGCTCTCGGTAATCTGCTGTAATGCTTTTGCTTTGATCTGTTCAAGCTTTTCCTTCATGATATCCTCCTGTTTCTCTTTGGGAAAATAAAAAATCCCTCATTGCTTTGTTGCAATGAGGGACGAATTATATACTCTATAATCCGCGGTACCACCCGCATTCATGATAAATCATGCTCTTCATTAGGGCTTAACGCGCCTGACGTTCGAAACTACTCACTTTCGCTTCATTTCGACGACTCCGGTGTGAAATTTCGCAATTCATTGGTTGCCGCGAAGCCTTACAGCCGATGAGCTTCACTCTCTTTTGGACCCCTGATGCTACTTTGCACCATCAATGCCTTTACTTATTACTTAGCCATTCTAAGCGCATTTAAGGAAAAAGTCAAGCAGCACCCTAAAATCCTCTGTTCTTAAGGTCACTGACAAGTTCTACATAGAACTCTCTTACGTCAAAATCTTTGATGTTCTCCCTGTTAAGATCAATCATGTCACCGTGGGAGATGCCACGTTTGCCCTTGGGCTCCAGCATGGTAAACTTTTCACCCCAGGGGAAGGATTTCTCACCAACAAGACCATCGTTCTTACCGTCAAAGTACTTAACCAGAAGATAGGACATATTTAAAGGGAACTTTCCTGCTCCGGGTCTGCTTTGGAAAGAACCTACAGACTGATAATAAACTCCCGGCACATCCTTTATCTCCTCATTCATCTTCATGCAGGCTGAATGGGTAAGGTCAGTAACTCCTGCAAGGAAATCCGGATTAACATCTCCAAGCTTTGCAGCTCCGGCATTGTAAGCCTTTGCAATGGCATTCTTCTGACTCTCCGGAACCTTATTAAGAAGATACTCGGCAAACTCACAGCCTCTGTGGGGCGTATTTATTGTTGTAAGGGAAGCCACATCCTCTGCCACTCCGCACTTGGCTATAGCATATCTCATATCAAGACCACCCTTGGAGTGAGCTATAACATTGACTTTCTCACATCCGGTCTCTGCCTTGATTTCCTTAATCTTTGAAGCAAGCTGAGCCGCACATTCCGCCACACTGGCAGAGCTGTTATGCTCTCCGTAAAAGATTGTCGCACCGTTCTTTATCAGCTCTTCTGGAATTCGTCCCCAGTAATTAAGATGTGTGAAATCTCTGAAGAATATGCCGTGTACCATCAAAAGTGGATATTGGGTTTTGCATATCTGCTTATCCTTCCGGCTTTCATCCAGCTTAATCTTCGCCTTCTCAAACTTAACTTCCGCATCGGCGGTACTGATGATTTTGAAAAGAAGAATCAAATGCACTATGGGAACAAGTCCGAATACTGCCCCAAGAACCCTCCATTTAATTCCAAGCTGATTGCAGCTGATATATACAAGAATTATTCCAATCCAGAACACTATTACTTCGGCTGCGATAACTAGAATAAGCGTTGCAATGAAGCCTGCCGGAGACTTCCTATATCCGGAGAAGCCAAAGGGCTCCTTAAACAAATCATATGCATAACAGCAGATAAACAGACAGGTTGTGATAAGAAAAATCTTAAGTATCACACTGCCTGCTTTACATGCGTTTAATCTCTTCATTACTAATCTTCTTTCAAATCGTTTTCTGAGTTTTGATAGGCAAGCAAGGCCTCGTTCAATTCTCTGGCCCCTGCCAACTCAAATACATATTCTATCACTGATGAAAGAATAAATACAATAACTATTCCTATTGCAATTCCCGGCACAACACCCTTTCTCTCGGTGGGTATTGACTCTGCTGAATATGCCAGTGTAAGCATCATTGCCTCAATCACCAAAAGAGTAACAGTTCTTCTTATGATAAGCATTTTCATGGATAATTCTCTTTCGGTGTTGATAAAGAAGCAGGGAATTACACCTATAGCTGCGTAGATAAGGGGTGAGAGAAAAACTTCATATCCAAACACCCTGTCGCTGTCAAACATTAATCCCAAAACCATAAGAAGGATTGAAATTAAAGTAACCAATATAAAGTAAAGCCTGAAGGCCTCTTCAAATCTCTTTCTGAACTTATTCATCTGTTACCTCCGTCCCTTAAGTGTATCCTTGAAATCCGGCACGTATTTTCTGGAAATAACAATCTCCTCTCCGTTCTTTAGGAGGGCTGTATATCTGCCGCTTAATGCGGGTTTAATGGATTTTACCTTTAAAAGGTTTAAAAGCATTCCCTTCTGAACTCTTATGAAGGATTTGCCCTTAAGCATTTCCTCAAGTTCATAAAGCTTTATTCTTAGTTCATAGCTTTCTTTTGCTGTATAGATAAAAAGTCGATTATCTACTGATTCAGCATAGAAAACGTCAATAACAGGAACCTCTATGCTTTGACCCTCTACATAGGCGCATAGCTGTCCCTGCCTTGATTTTACAAAGGAAATAATTTCCTGTATGTTATCTGTTACTTTATGACATCTGATTTCCAAGACTTCAGGTTCTTCTACGGGAACCTTTTTCAATTTCAATTCCATGAAACCATTATAGCAGATTACTTCGTTTTTTCCAGTTTAAGCCACATGGCAATGCTGTAAACAACACTGATAACAATTGCAGCAACTACGGTGATTATCATTTCATTTTTTGCTCCGCCAAAAAACTGTGCAGACACCTCAGGTTTGTTGAAAGCACTGCAGGAATTGTTTACTGCGTGGAATATCATGCAGGGAATGATGCTTCCACCCTTGTAGTAAAGTGTAACAAGCACAAAGCCCACAGCCACAGCAAATACAATCTGAAGAAGTGTCTCAAACAAATCCTGACCGTTTAACAGGTTAACGATATGACCGACTCCAAAGGTTATTGAAGAAACAATAATTGCAGCCTTTACATTGTTCTTGGCCATTCCTTCAAACAGAAATCCTCTGAAAAGAATTTCCTCAAGGAAGCCTACCCCAAACATGCTAAGCAAATAGCAAGCCGTTCCAAAAGCTGAGTAGTTAAATCTTAATCCGAAGAACAGGCTGCTGCATCCGATAAGGAAAAGGGGAATGAAGAACCAGGCTTTATACAATTTGTATGCCGGTTTAACCAGTCCGTATTTTTCCATAAGGCCGTTTCTCTTAATCCAGGCAAAAAGGAAAATCCCAAAGGCTACGTGGAAAATTGCGGAGGCAATTTTAAATGTGCCTGTTGCCTCCGATATATATTCTCCAAGGCTTGTTCCGATTACATAAATAACAATCATTATAACTGCAAATCTTACTTCACTCTTTTCATATAGTTTTTTCATGTGTTATATTCCTTTCTTTCGTGTCGTTAGGTGGAATATAACCCATAAATTCTGCCCATACAATAGGTAAGGAGCCAAGATGCACTATCGCTTTGTAAGATGCATTAAGCTTTCATATTTCCCCTTTTTTAATATCTGATGTATTATAAGAGAAAGGAGGTTACATAACTATGGCACAGTTATCAAAGAAAAAAGCTGATAAGTCTGGTGAGCAGGCTCATTCCTCCAACAACATGCCTGCAACTTATCAGAAGTACCACCTTATTCCCTTTGACCATGTGGACGGTTTTGATATTCGCCCCGGTTTCTATGACATAAACGGGGCAACCGCAATTCCCGGCGGAGTAAATTTCACCGTTCATACCAAAGGCGGAACAGCTGTTGAGCTTCTGCTTTATCATCGCGGCGAATCTGAGGACAAACCCTTTGCCGTAATACCCTTTCCCTCTCATTACCGTATCGGTAATGTATTCTCCATGATAGTATTCGGACTGAATATCTATGATTTTGAATACGCATATCATGTAGACGGTCCTTATGATCCTTCAAAGGGCCTGATTTTTGACAAAACAATCCCCCTTTTGGATCCCTATGCCAAGGCCGTTGTAGGTCAGAGCGTATGGGGTGAAAAAGGTCCCGTGGGCAACATGTATCGAGCAAGAGTCGTAAAGGACGATTTTGACTGGAAAGACTTTGCTGACCCCTGCCTGCCCATATCAGATTTAATAATATATGAGATGCATGTTCGTGGTTTTACCAAAGATAAATCATCAGGCGTTGAGTTCCCCGGAACCTTTGAAGGTATCCGTGAAAAGATTCCATACCTAAAAGAACTTGGTGTCAACGCAGTGGAACTGATGCCCATATTTGAATTCGATGAAACCCTGGATAAGCGTGAGTATAACGGAAAGCAGCTTTGCAATTACTGGGGCTACTCCACCACATGCTTCTTTGCTCCCAACACAAGTTATGCGGCTCATACCGAATATAACCGTGAAGGAAACGAATTAAAGCAGCTTGTAAGTGAACTTAACAATAACGGCATCGAGGTAATTCTTGATGTTGTATTTAACCATACTTCCGAAGGAAATGAGCACGGCCCCGTAATCTCCTTTAAGGGCTTTGATAATCAGCTTTATTACATGCTGACTCCGGAGGGATTTTATTACAATTTCAGTGGCTGCGGCAACACCATGAACTGCAGTAATCCTGTGGTTCAGCAGCTTATTCTTGAATGCTTAAGATACTGGGTCATCACCTATCGTGTGGACGGATTCAGGTTCGATCTTGCGTCTATTTTAGGACGTGACGATGACGGTTCCCCCATGGCCAACCCTCCTCTCATGCAATCATTGGCTTACGATCCGATTCTTGGTAACGTAAAGCTTATTGCTGAAGCCTGGGATGCAGGCGGGCTTTATCAGGTAGGCACCTTTGCTACCTGGAATGACCGCTGGGCTGAGTGGAACGGAAAATATCGTGATGATATCAGAAAATTCTTAAAAGGTGACGAGGGCTCAATCTTTGGCGCCGCCTGGCGTCTTATCGGTTCCCCCGACATTTATAAGGACAGCACTCACAACTCTTCCATCAATTTCATAACCTGCCACGACGGCTTCACCCTTTATGATTTGTTTGCATACAATGAAAAGCACAATGAAGCCAATGGCTGGAACAACACAGACGGTTCAAATGATAATCACAGCTGGAACTGTGGTGCTGAGGGCGAAACAGATGATCCCGGAGTAAATGCCCTTAGAAGAAAGATGATGAGAAACGCCTTTGCCGTACTGATGTCAAGCCGGGGAACCCCCATGTTTTTGGCCGGTGATGAATTCGGAAACACTCAGTTTGGAAACAACAATCCCTACTGTCAGGACAATGAAATTTCATGGCTTGACTGGCGTCTTCTTAAGAAAAATAAAAGTGTATTTGAATTTGCCAAAAAGGCAATCGCCTTCAGAAAGAAACATCCTATTCTCAGAGAACACCTTGGCACCAGCGGCCTGGGCTTCCCCGAAACATCCTTCCACGGCGTGAAAGCCTGGCAGGATAACTTCCAGGGTTATGACCGCTACCTCGGTGTTATGTTTGCAGGAAAGACTTCAGACGGCACTGAAGATATCGTATACGTAGCCATGAACACCTACTGGGAGGATCTGACTGTGGAACTCCCCTCTCTTCCAAATGAATTTCAATGGAAAGTGGCTCTCGACAGCTCCGACAAACCCATGAAAGAAGGAACAATTGTCTCCGGCAGCTTCGTCATCGAAGCAAGAAGCGTCGTGGCTCTTGTGTGTGTTGGCTGATGGCGGCATAATTCGCCCTCCGGCATCGGGATTGCAAACAATCCTCTTTCCGATGCCCAATTTCACCCAATTTAATCAAAACGGGCATCGGGAAATGACTTTCATCATTTTCCGATGCCCTATTAATTTGAATTCACGTAAAATTGACATCGATAATTCAATTTTCAAAAATCCCGATGCTTCCGAGCCATTTAGGCCGGTTTAGTATCTGATAATCTGTCCGATGTCGATTCGGTCAGGATTAGGAATGTTATTAAGTCTAACAAGTTCTTCTACTGTGGTTCCAAGTCTCATGGCAATTCCCCACAATGTTTCTCCGGAGATAACCGTATAGGTGCGCTCTCCCGCCCGAGATGTAGTTGCCTTAGGTAAAGAGTTAGTATTTGTCCCATATTTTCCGTACAATCCATACAAATATAAAGGGCCGCACCATGGAATCTTCGGGTCATACTTCACATACTTACCGGGAAGGGTAACCCTGTAGTCAAGACCCTGATAGGTGTAGCTAAATACTAAGGTAATCTGCGGGTTCTCCTCCAGTATTTTCATTACAGGACCGGGAAGGGCTGTTCCCTCACTCCAGTTAATTGTTTTTTCTGTACCGGATGCTATGGCTGCTTCAAGCATAACCATCAACTCATCAAGGTAATCACCTGTTGTTTCCTCCTCGGTATCAAGGTCTAACGAAGAATCTGAGGATGACGCATTACCTCCAACTGGTCTTGGTGTGCTTGCTACATTACCTGCACCCTCAACAGTAAAATCAATCTCACTGTATGCAGATGCAAAATCTGTTTTCTTATCTCCGTTATACTGTTCAGCGAAGACTAACAGCTTATAGTCTCCGTCAGAAATGCCTGTTGGAACTTTGACTGTTGCGGCTGTATCTGATGCAGTGTTATTAGCTATACGTCCGTAGTAAAGAGGGGTTGTTTCATCCGCCGCACTCACGATAATTGCGGATACATATTCATTAGAACCCGTCTGTGCTCCGCCAAAACTAAGAGTTATTTCGTCTCCAATAGCCACATTTCCACCGCCCACGCGTGTTGCAGTAAATCCCGCATGCCCGTTTAAGTTGGAATTTATAGAGCCATCATCAAGAAGTGTCACTTTCCAATCAGTTCCTGTATAGTCAGCTACCGAAGTAAGTGCATCGGCACCTACGGTGCCGGAAGATTTTCCGCCTACCGCGGCAGATGTATAGATGACAGATGATAGATTTAAATCAAAAGCGGGGCGCACAGCTGTGCCGACATTGGCGATGGGAAGCCCAGATGAAAACAAATCACCGTGATGTAAGACAACCGCGGCACGATCTACATCTCCGCCTGGCGAGCGCAGCCACCAAACACTTCCGACGCCGCTATACATTACTGCTCCATTATGTACTGCATAGTCTGTAGCAATAGCTTTTCTGGCATCATCATTATAATTATAATTACCTGCAAAACCCAATGACGTATTTGTATATTCCGCTATTGATAAGAGAAATAATTTATCCATTGTATCATTACCACCCGATGTACCATCATCAGGATTATCTGAGTTTATAACAGAAGAATCAGCTATTGATAATATCTCCGCCCCCGAAAATGCGGAATTCATAAAATCACCGTTCAACCAAGTACGAAGAGTACAAGATTCCCATGTAGCAGAACCGTATTCATTATATTTCTTGCCGTCAAGAGCTTTGTCTGCCAACAGAAATAACTGTCCGCCCGAATTCTGCAGTACTCTCCATTTGATTGGATCGACACTGAATCCCCCGGCTCCATCACCACTTTGCATATAATTTCCGAAATAGATATTGCTTATCTGGGCTCCCTCGATATTTGGCACACTTCCTCCTGATACAATCTGCAAATTCTTCCCCGTTCCAGCTGCCTTTACAGTCATCTCCGTCCCTGGCAATACCGTAACGCATGCGATTACCGCCATAATAAGCCCAAGAGCCATTGTCAGTAATCGTTTAATGACCCCCTTTTTTGTTATAAAGTCCATTTTTGTTTCCATTACAAAAACCCTCCAAATTATTTATCTCTTTTTTCCCTGAAATATTTAACAAGTAAAGTTGCGCCTATGCCTAACAGGAAGCCTGCTACAGCGACTATTACGTATAGACTGTATTCCGGGGTTAATAAGAACGAGCCATAGGCTGTCATAACACCGGAATCTGATCCGGGACCGGTCAAAAGGCCTATATCACCTACAATGACCATGACCAGTAAACAGCTTAATGCCATCAACCCCTTGTTAATTTTCTTTTCCCTGTCTTTTTTTATTTCTCTACTGCGCCTTTTAATCTCTGAAATTGCCTGTTCTTTTGTATATTTCATAGATTTCCTCCTTTTGGATTCATCCCTTCATTATGTTAGTTGCAGAAAATAGAAATATTACTCACCAAATCTCAAAATTTTTTTTGCAAAAAAATAACACGCATCAGCGTGCTATCCTTTTTCTTATAAAGTAAAGTATCACCGCCATGGTCAGTGGCAGCACATATCCAATGTATGAAGACAATCCCGGAGCTGACACCAGAAGGTTATATAAGGAATGAACACTTGTTGAAAGGCTTAAGCCACCCATGATAACCGCAACTGAAAGGGCGCTCTTTCGTCTTAACATGATAAAGGCAAAAGTCATGATCAGCACACTTACTATATGCATTATGCCTACTGCAAAGCCTCTGATCAGGATGTAGGGAAGGCTTTCCGACCCGGCAGCCAAAAGCTGGCACAGATTTTCAAAGGTTGCAAACCCGGTGCCCAGTCCGGTACAGGTCAGAATCAGTTCCTCATCATTGGGCTCAAACATAAATACATAGAGAAGCATGGGAATAAACTTCACTATTTCCTCAACCACGGGAGAGATAAAGATTGACGTATCTTCTCTTCCCAGGGCGGCTTTAAGTTCCCAAAAGCCTCCTATATAGGCAGCAAAGAGACATGATAACATCCCAACCACAAAAGCGCCAATGAACCTTTTGGTCTTACCCTTTGTAAAAGCCAGGGCTACAATGAGGGGACCCACTATGCAAATAAGAGTATTCTCAGCGTATATCATTGAGTGCCCACCTTTTAAGAGCAAAATACAACACAGGTAACGTAAGAATGTTAAGGGCAGAGGCTATGATGTACCAGACTCCCTCACACATAAACAAAACCAGGTCACTCCAGAAGAATACGAAAAATGCCGTATACAAAGCCTTCATAACGTTGTCTTTGTCTCTGTCCAATAAACCCTTATAATCATAGGCTACTGCAAGGCCGGTAACAATAAACATCACAACATAGGCTGCAATGTCAAGTTCAGCCCGGTATTCCTTAAAAAAAATAGGTGCAAAGTTCAACGCAAATACGGCAAAGGTGCCTGCAACTGCAACTGCCTTCTCACTTTTCTTATACGCTCCGGCATTATGGGAGCGCGAAACCACCACATAAAGAAAATATATGTAGGGCGGACTGCATACAATGTCCTGCACCCACTCTCCTGACCACAGTATCCAAAGAACAATATTTAATCCAATAAACAAAATGGAAAAAAGCAAAGATGCGATGTGTAGATTTTTGTATTCATGGGCGATTTGGGTAAGACAGGCTCCCAAAAGAAGTAATGCAGCAGTTTTTGCTATTTCATCGGAGGAAAAGGGCTTTCTGGTATGAGGCCTTAAGAAATCATAAACTATCCAGTAGAGATCCTCAAGGCTGTAACTTACCATTGCAAAAATAAAAAAAGAAATGGGGACAGAATTACGGCAGCGTCCGGAAAGCCTGATGCCGCCATAAACGATAGGTATCAGCACAAAGACCTGCACAGTAAATATAGCAATTTCAAGAATAATTGCGCTGCTCACTTATCGTCCTTCTCCATTTCTTACATATCCCATTCAAAGCCTTCCTTAAAAAGCTCTTCTTTGGCTGAAGCTTTTCCTCTGGCAAGGAGGTTATAAACCTGCTTTCTGGTCTTTCTCATGACCTTCCCCACCGTATCAGCGTCCATATCTTCAAAATAGGTCAGATACAAAGCGGTTCTATAATCCAGGGGCAGTTTGTCCAAAGCCTTATACAAAGCATTGTCCCTTTCACTTTTAATGGTCACTGTCTCCGCCACTTCCGGGTCCTTCAATTTGTCCTCATAATCTTCAAAAGGAACGGAGTCAGTTCTCAGATTCTTTCTCAAAAACCTGGAGGCCTGTTTAACAGCCACCGAATATAGCCAGGTCTTAAACAGTGAATTATTCAAACCGAGGAAACCGGATTTACGGGAAATCACAATAGCAAAGCAATCCATCATGATTTCCTCAGAATCATCAATGTTATGAACGATTCTGTTGATAAAAAGGGTCAGAGGAACGTGATATCTCTCAAAGAGGATACCCAATGCATCGTCCTCATTCCCGGACAGAAATCGGCTGTATAATTGTTCGTCGGTTTCCTTCACCTTCAAAAAGACCTCGTTCTAAAGTACTTTATCTCCCCTGAAAAGTCCGGGAAGCATTTCATCCAAAGGCTTAATGTAATACTTTTCTTTATTTACTGCCACAATAACAGGAAAGTCATCGGGACAGAACTCACACATAACCTGTCTGCAGATTCCGCAGGGATATGCGTAATCTGACAAGGGTTCGTCTGCTCTTCCGCCTACGATGGCAATGGCCTTAAAGTCCTTCTTTCCTTCGCTGACAGCCTTAAATATAGCAGTTCTCTCGGCGCAGTTTGTTGCGCCGAAAGAAGCATTCTCTATGTTACAGCCTGTAATGATGCTGCCATCCCCAAGAAGAAGGGCTGCCCCTACATGAAATTTTGAGTAGGGAGCATAAGCCATATCTCTTGCCTTGGTAGCTTCATCTATAAGCTTGAATACTGTTTCCTTAGAAAGTTCCATATGAAAACCTCCGAAGTCAAATTAGAATCTGGATAACACTGCCTTTACAAGGGCCTTAAACTGGGGTGCCACCTTATCGGCAGCCTCCTGAACCTCCTTGTGTGAAAGGGGAACAGGTGAGAATCCTGCGGCAAGATTGGAGATGCAGGAAATTCCGCACACCTTTACGCCCATATGGTTGGCTGCAATAGCCTCGACAACTGTACTCATACCAACGGCTGAAGCGCCAAGGGCCTTAATCATTCTGATTTCGGCAGGAGTTTCATAGCAGGGACCGGTAAGCTGGCAGTAAACGCCTTCCTTAAGGTCGATGTTAAGTTTCTTGGCCTCTTCTCTTATAATCTCACAAAGCTCCTTGCGGTAAACATTGGAATTATCCGGGAATCTTACGCCAAAGGACTCATCATTGGGTCCGATAAGAGGACTGGGAACAAAGCAGCTGATGTGATCAGTAATCATCATAAGCTGGCCTGCTTTAAAGCCGTCTCCCATGCCGCCTGCTGCGTTTGAAAGGAAAAGGGTCTCAATACCCATTAATGCCATTATTCTTGTAGGAAGAACAACGTCGGTAACAGGATATCCCTCGTAGTAATGTACTCTTCCCTTCATGCATACAACGGGGACGTCATTTACATATCCGAAAATGAACTTTCCGTCATGTCCGGGAACTGTTGATACAGGGAAACCTTTAAGTTCACTGTAAGCAACTTCCTTCTCAACCTTGATTTCGGATGCGAAATCACCAAGGCCGGATCCCAGAACTATACCTACTCTGGGCTTAAAATCTGTAATCTTTCTAAGCTGCTCATAACAGCTTCTTACTTTATCATGTACTTCGCTCATTCTGTATCCTCCCGGTAAAAAATCAATTTCTACATTACAACTTTCATGTAATTCTTCTTACCACGTCTTACAATTACACCTTCACCCTTGAAGAAATCAGGATCGTATAAGGTCTTGGGGTCTGTAACCTTCTCATCATCAACAGTTACACCGCCCTGTTCAACGGCACGTCTTGCCTCTGAACGTGTAGGGCAAAGACCTGCGGCAACAACAACACCAACGATGTCAATCTTTCCGTCTCTGAAGTCCTCGTCCTTAAGAGTTGTGGAAGGCATGTTCTCAAGGTTACCGACTCCGCCAAAGAGAGCCTTTGAAGCTTCTCTTGCCTTATCAGCTTCCTCCTCACCATGAACAAGCTTTGTAAGCTCATAAGCAAGAATATCCTTAGCCTCGTTAAGCTTTGCGCCTTCCCAGTCTTCCATCTTCTGGATCTCTTCGATGGGAATGAAGGTGAGCATCTTAATGCACTTAAGAACGTCTGCATCTCCCACGTTTCTCCAGTACTGGTAGAAATCGAAGGGTGATGTCTTATTGGGATCAAGCCATACAGCGTTTCCTGCAGTCTTACCCATCTTGTTTCCGTTGGAATCGGTAAGAAGGGTAATTGTCATAGCATGAGCATCCTTGCCGAGCTTACGTCTGATAAGCTCTGTACCGCCAAGCATGTTACTCCACTGATCGTCTCCGCCGAACTCCAGGTTACAGTTGTACTTCTGGAATAAGGTGTAGAAGTCGTAGGACTGCATAATCATGTAGTTGAACTCAAGGAATGTCAAGCCCTTCTCCATACGCTGCTTGTAGCACTCAGCTCTAAGCATGTTGTTAACTGAGAAGCATGCACCCACCTCGCGCAAAAGTTCAATGTAGTTAAGGTTAAGAAGCCAGTCGGCATTGTTAACCATCATTGCTTTGCCTTCGCCGAACTCGATGAAC
This sequence comes from Lachnospiraceae bacterium G11, assembly GCA_900103495.1. Taxonomy (GTDB): domain Bacteria; phylum Bacillota; class Clostridia; order Lachnospirales; family Lachnospiraceae; genus G11. The sequence continues at coordinate 486,060 of FMWZ01000004.1, forward strand.
TTCTCCATCTGGCGCTTAAAGCACTCTGCGTTGTGATTGATGTCTTCGATTGTAAGCATCTTTCTCATGTCTGACTTTCCGGAAGGGTCACCAATCATTGTGGTACCGCCGCCGATAAGGGCGATGGGCTTGTTGCCTGCCATCTGAAGTCTCTTCATAAGGGTAAGGGCCATAAAATGTCCTGCTGTAAGGGAATCGGCTGTACAGTCAAAGCCGATGTAGAAGGTGGCCTTTCCCTCGTTAATTAATCTGCTTACTTCTTCTTCGTTAGTAACCTGGGCAATAAGTCCTCTTGCCACAAGCTCGTCATATATCTTCATTGTAAAAACCTCCAAATAATTATCTACTTACCATTAACTTCATCATGGCACGATTAAGCCCGTCCACAGTCAGTTTGAACATGGGAATCAATTCCTTCACTGCTGTCTCGGCCTCTCTCCAGGGAGCATGTCCCGGTGCCATCTTAGGATTCAGCCAAACGACCTTTTTGTAGTGACTCTTTACAAGTTTAAGCCAGTCATAACCACAAAGTCCTCCGTTCGGCCCCCTATAGTTGCCGTCAACGGAATAGAGTTCCTCCGGAGCCATCGCAGCATCTCCTACAATTATGACCTTGTAGTCGCTGTCAAGGTTCCTGAACATCCACTCCGTATCTATCCAATCGCCGTTTTCGCATTCCGGTGTTTTATAGAGCTTACTATAGATACAGTTATGGAAAAAATATACTTTAACGTCCTTATAGTGATTGGACTTATGTACTGATTGAAACAGATCATTTAAAAGTTTGGTATAGGGAATCATTGTTCCGCCGGAATCCATAAGAAGCAGAAGCTTAACTGCGTTCTTTCTGGGTTTCTCCATGACAATCTGCAAGCAGCCTCCGTTGTTGCAGGTCTTGCTTACTGTTCCGTCTATATCAAGTTCGGTTTCGGGAATATCAAGACGATTCGAAAACTGACGAAGCTTTCTTAAGGCCTGGGTAAACTGTCTGTTGTCCATGACCCTGTCATCTCTGAAGTCCCTGTATTTTCTGGCGCCAATTACTGCAAACGCAGACTGATAGCCGGTGGTTCCGCCGACTCTTACGCCGCCTAAGTTTCCACCGGTATTACCAAACTGGGTTTTGCCCATTGTTCCTATCCAGAAGGAACCGCCGTTATGTTCCGAATCCTGATCACGAAGTCTTTCTTTAAACTTCTCTTCGATATCCTCCTTGGAAAGGGAAGTCTCTTCCATCTGGTTGAGGTAATCCTTCTCCATCTCTCCGGCCATATCGTTCATCTCATCGGAACGGTCAAGCCATCGAAGCATCTCCGAAGTAACTTCCCTTTCCATTGAAACTCCCTTAAAGCAGGATTCAAAGGCCATATCGAATTTATCAAAATCAGTTTCGCTTTTTACGAGGCACATTCTCGCAAGATAATAAAAATCTGTAAGGCTTGAACCTGCCAGATTCTTATCAAGGGCTTCCTGTAATGTAAGCCACTCGCTGAGTGTAACCTTTAAACCCTTATCCTTAAGGGCTTCGAAAAAGTTAACAAACATTCTTACAATTCACCTTTTTTGGCATTTACAAGTTCCAGGTCCTCGTCCTTCTTGACTATTACGCCTACGAAGGGCAGGGCTTCCTTAATTCTGTCGGCGCTGATTCCGCCGATCTGAAGAGCATTAACCCAGTCAATAAGCTCTGATGTGCTGGGTTTCTTTCTGATATCTCTGAACTCCCTTATTGAATAGAACACATCCATGGCATTCTTAAGAAGGTTGGCTTCAACATCGGGATAATGTACTCTGACGATTTCCTCCATAAGCTCTCTGTCAGGGAAAGCAATGTAATGGAAGATACAACGGCGAAGGAAAGCATCGGGAAGCTCCTTCTCCGCATTTGAGGTAATAATAACAATGGGACGCTTCTTGGCCTTGATTGTTTCTTTTGTTTCATGTATATAGAATTCCATCTGGTCAAGCTCCCAGAGAAGGTCATTGGGGAACTCAAGGTCAGCCTTGTCTATCTCATCGATAAGAAGAACCACCTGTTCATCAGATGAAAAGGCCTCACCAAGCTTACCAAGCTTTATATATCTTGCGATATCATTAACGCCCTCTTCTCCGAACTGTCCGTCGTAGAGACGCTGTATGGTATCGTACATATAAAGGCCGTCCTGAGCCTTGGTTGTCGACTTAATGTTCCAGATAATAAGTTTAAGTCCAAGGGACTTGGCAACAGCCTCGGCAAGCATTGTCTTACCTGTTCCGGGCTCACCCTTTATAAGTAAGGGCTTCTTTAAAGCAATAGCTACGTTAACTGCGCTTAAAAGCTCCTCGCTTGCAACGTATTCTCCTGTTCCGGCAAAGCCGTTTTCATTAATCTTCTCGCTCATATTTTTCCTCAATTATTTAACTTCGTTCTTTTTAAAAATATATGTCTTTCTCTCGTTGCCGTGAATCAGCCTTCCGATATTGGCTCTGTGCTGATAATAAGCAAGGGCAACGATAATAAACGTAATTACATAAATCTCAATAAGAGTTGCCTGGGATGAAGTTCCAAGCATTCCCATCTGGCCCATGACAATCATCTGCACAATAAGGCCAAGGTTCAAAAGAAGGCTTCCTAAAGAAACATACTTTGTAATTGAAAAAGGAACTATAAACATAAATGCCGCAACGGGTATGAACCAGGGATTAATTGAAAGGCAAAGTCCCGCTGTGCAGGCGATACCCTTTCCGCCCTTGAATCCCATAAAGAAGGGATAGTCATGACCAAGAATTGCTCCAAGTGCAGCATATATTACAAATAAATATCTAAGGTCGGGATAAATCTCACCCAAAGTAAATCTTATAAGCAATACCGCAAGAATACACTTTCCTGCGTCTCCGGCAAAAACCGCAAGGCCTGCCTTAGGCCCCATAACCCTCAATGTGTTTGTAGTACCGGCATTTCCGCTTCCGTGTTCTCTGATGTCGATGCCGTGTGCTTTCCCATAAAAATATGCCGTCTGAATCGTACCAAAAACATAACCTACAATCATGCTTATCAGTCGAAGTCCAACAAAAATCATTTTTCCTCTCCTCTTTCCCTAATGATAAATTTCAAAGGTGTACCCTTAAATCCGAAGGTTTCCCTAATCTGATTCTCAATATATCTGGTATAAGAAAAATGCATTAATTCTTTATCGTTGACAAAAATTACAAAGGTGGGGGGCTTAACCGCAACCTGAGTAATATAGTAAAGGCGAAGTCTCTTACCCTTATCTGTGGGAGGCTGCTGCATTGCAACGGCTTCCGCCATGATCTCGTTAAGAACACCTGTGGCAACGCGCATCGCATGGTTCTCGCTGACAACGTCTATTGTCTCGAAAAGCTTGCCCAGTCGCTGACCTGTCAGGGCAGAAATATAAATAATCTCTGCGTAAGGCATATAAGATAAGGTCATTCTTACCTTCTTGGTGAATTCATTCATGGTCTTGTCGGATTTCTCCACCGCATCCCACTTGTTGACAGCTATAATAACAGCCTTGCCTCTCTCATGGGCAATTCCCGCTATCTTGGCGTCCTGCTCTGTTACGCCCTCTGCCGCATCTATAACAAGAACAACCACGTCAGCCTTCTCAACCGCAGTAACGGTTCTGACTATCATGTAGTGTTCAAGTTCTTCCTTGATCTTGTTCTTTCTTCTAAGACCTGCAGTGTCAACGAACACATACTGTTTCTTATTGTAAGTAATCTCAGTATCAACGGCATCCCTAGTGGTACCTGCGATATCCGAAACGATTAGTCTGTTCTCACCAAGAAGCTTATTGATGATTGAAGACTTGCCTACATTGGGCTTACCTACAATGGCAACCCTTATTCTGTCGTCCTCTTCATCCGTTCCGGAATCTTCAGGGAAATACTTGATTACCTCATCAAGCATATCTCCGATTCCCAAGCGGTTTACGGAAGAAATGGGGTGGGGATCGCCTATTCCCAGATTATAGAACTCATAAACGTCACACTCATACTTCTTGAAGTCGTCAACCTTGTTAACAACAAGAACAACGGGCTTCTTGGATCTTCTGAGCATATCCGCAACTTTTGAATCCGAATCGGTAAGACCCTGCTTAACGTCCACCATGAACATGATGACGTCAGCTGTGTCAATGGCAATCTGTGCCTGCTCTCTCATCTGAGAAACTATTATATCTTTGGAATCGGGCTCAATTCCGCCCGTATCAATCAATGTAAAACGCGTATCAAGCCACTCAACATCTGCATAGATTCTGTCCCTTGTTACACCGGGAGTATCCTGCACTATTGAAATTCGCTCCCCGGCAAGAACGTTGAAAAGTGTGCTCTTACCAACATTGGGGCGACCCACAACGGCTACAACGGGTTTCGTCTTCTTTTTGGCCATAAAAATCCTCTATTCTAAGCTTAAACCTGTAATTGCACTCACAAAATCGTATCCGCTTGATTTTACAATATCGGTCTTTACTTGTAAAGTTCTTTCAACCTCGGGAAGATGGATGTCATCAAGGAAAACATCCTCCCCGGAACGAAGTACATTCTGGGGTAAAAACATAATATCTCCGAGGTCCTTTCCCTTTAACTGTGCCATAATGTCCTGGGCGGTCAAAAGCCCCGAAACAGTAATGAGTTCTCCGAAGAAATCATTTCTTATGGCATATACATCAGCCTTCAGTAAGGGCTCAATTTCCTCAAGTTTCTTGGCCATTCTTACTATGTAAGGATAAGCCAGCCTTCCTGTCACTATGGACACATGGCGGGGATTCTTAAGTTTTTGCCCGGAAGCAATAAGCTTATCAACAGCATCCGCAAACTCGGTCTGCTGAAGGCGAAGCATTCCCACGCCGTTCTCCAGCTGCAGATATCCGTCATATCTTTCTTCCTCGGGAAGTTCTCTGTCCGCAAGAATATACCACTCATCGGAAGCATGAATAAAATGGGTTCCATGCTCGGCATATATCTTCTTCTGCCATTTCTCGATTATGTCAATGGTCTCTCCCGCCTCTTCCTTGTTGAAAGGTTCCAGATGATACAGGCCCTCTCGATGTCTTGAAAGACCGACGGGAACCACCGAAACGCTCTCCAGATAAGGCAGATATTTGGTCAGATCCCTTATGCTTCTGTCAAGCTCAGCCTTGTCATTGACGCCCTTGCAAAGAACTATCTGGCCGTTCATGACTATTCCGCCCTCATAGAGCTTATCAACCTTCTTTAGAGCCTCCCCGGCGAACCTGTTATGAAGCATCATGCAGCGAAGCTCCGGGTTGGTGGTCTGGAAAGATATGTTAATAGGGCCTAACCTGTAATCAATAATCCTTTGAATATCATGGTCGGACATGTTGGTGAGGGTCACATAATTGCCTTGTAAAAACGACAGTCTCGAATCATCGTCCTTAAAGTACAAGGTCTCCCTCATTCCCTTTGGCATCTGGTCAATGAAGCAGAAAATGCACTGGTTATGACAGGACCTGTAGTTATCCATCAATGCATTCTCAAACTCGATACCAAGATCCTCGTCAGGGTCCTTGTCTATCTCAAGAATCCACTGCTCACCTGATGGCTTCTCAATGAGGACTTCAAGGTAATCATCCTCGGTAAGATACTGATAATCAAATATATCTTCTATTTCTTTATTGTTAACGGAAAGGATGGCATCACCCACCTCAATTTCCATTTCTTCTGCTATTGAACCGGGTTTAATCCTGGCAACAACGTGTCTATTATCCTTCAAAATTTAAACCTCTTAAGAATTACGCATACACAATTATTCTACCCCAAAACCCTTGACGTGTCACTAATATAAATGGTAAAACTTTAGTGTAATAACACTACAAACGAGGTTTAAAAATGGCAAATTTAGAGCAACTTGAAAAAGCTTTACCCTACGCTCCCATTAAGATTGTAGCGCTTGAATCCTCCAAATATCTTTCGGATGAAGTAAACGAGTATCTGGTAGGTTTCAGACATGACATTAAATCAAGAATAACCAAAGATCCTGCGTTCCACGGTTACATTGACGACGATTTCCTAACCAAATTCGAAATTCCACGTTTCGGAAGCGGCGAAGCCAAATGTGTCTTCAACGAATCCATCAGAGGTAAGGATCTTTTTATAATTGTGGACGTAACAAACCACAGCCTTACTTACAAGATGAACGGCTACATTAACCACATGTCTCCCGATGATCACTATCAGGACCTTAAGAGAGTCATTGCAGCCGCCAACGGTAAGGCCAAGAGAATAAACGTAATCATGCCCTTCCTCTATGAGGGCCGTCAGCATAAGCGCACCACCAGAGAATCCTTGGACTGTGCTTACATGCTTCAGGAATTACGGGATATGGGTGTTGACAACTTCATTACCTTCGATGCCCATGACCCCAGAGTTGCAAACGCAACACCCTTAAGCGGTTTCGATTCCTTTACACCGCCCTATCAGTTCATCAGAGCCCTTTTAGGCAGCGAAGATGACTTAATAGTTGATAAAGATCATCTGGTTGTTATTTCCCCCGATGAAGGTGCCCTGGGACGTGCGATTTACTTTGCAAACGTTCTTGGAGTAAACACCGGTATGTTCTACAAACGCCGCGACTACTCCACCATTGTTAATGGCAAAAACCCCATTGTTGCTCATGAGTTCCTTGGGGACGAAATTGACGGCAAGGATGTAATTATTATCGATGACATGATTTCCTCAGGAGATTCCATGCTTGATACCGCAAGGCAGCTTAAGGAAATGAATGCAAAGCGCGTATTCATCTGCTGTACCTTCGGATTGTTTACAAACGGTCTTGATGCCTTTGACAAGGCTTATGAGAAGTGCTACTTCGATAAGGTTATTACTACTAACCTTAATTACAGAATTCCCGAGCTTCTTGAAAAGCCCTACTATGCCGAGGCAAACATGTCCAAGTTCCTTGCATCAATTATTGACTTCATGAACCACGACATATCTCTTGCCAATGTTCATGAGCCTACCGAGAAGATCAAGGAGTACTTAACTGAGTACAACAACCGTATCGGCGAAGAATTTTTACAGTAAATCAATAATTTCTTAATGCGAAAGGCGTCCGCAATGCGGACGCCTTTCTTAGGTGACACACTATTTATTCTATGAAGGATTTTATTCCTTCGAAGCCGGCATAGCCACGGTAACCTTAAACAGGTCACCATCCAGGTAAATGTTGAATTTACCGTTCTGTCCTTCTGTAAGGCTCTTGGCAATTGAAAGCCCAAGGCCGCTTCCTTCCGAACTTCTGGAAACGTCTCCTCTTATGAACCTTTCAGTAAGCTCATTTGCATTAATGTTTAATGCCTGAGCGGATATATTCTTAATTGAAACCCAGGTGTACAGCACCTTGGCAATTTCCTCAGTCTTCAGATTTATATAAATCCTGGTCTGAGGCATAGCGTATTTGCATACGTTGTTTAAAAGGTTCTCAATAATTCTCCACATGTGTCTGCTGTCCGCAACAACTATAGGATTGTCGCAATCCAGTTCAGCCACGACATTGAGGCCCTTCTCCTCAAATTTATCACTGAATTCCGCCACAGCCTGATTAATAAGCTCGGGGAAATTGATGTTTTTCATCTCATAAACAACGTTGCCGGATGAAATCTTGCTGGCCTCCACAAGGTCAACGGTAAGATGTTTAAGTCTCTGGCTCTTCTCATCAAGAACCTTGATATAGCCTTTAACCTTTTCATCCTGGATATTCTCTCGCTTAAGAAGATCCACGTAATTAATTATGGAAGTTAAAGGAGTCTTAATATCATGTGAAACATTGGTAATAAGATCTGCCTTCATCTTCTCATCCTTCATACTGGTCTCAACAGCTGCATGAATACCGTCTCCGATATGGTTGGCAGCTTCGGCAAGAGCCACGTTGGTCCCGTGCATATAGGAAGGATTAATCTTAAAATTGGTCTCTCCGTTTCTTATACGGTCGATTCCCGCTATGATTTCAAATCTCTCTTTTCTGCATTTAACATGGAAAAGACCTATTGCTATATCAATAACAGTCATCAAAACTATAATCAAAAATCCGACTATTTCTTCACTGTAGTCCATGAACAGAGCTGCGAAGACAACAGCGACAAAATTCACAATCAGAAACAGAATATAGGAAAGTATAATCATTAAACTTCCCGGGTGATGTCCGCTGGCCTTCTCGAATCCGCCCACCACTTTTTTGCCGAGTATGGCAACCAGTGAATTGCTAAGCAATGTGCCTGCTTTGCATCTTCTGATAAGACTTAAGAAAACCACGCCAAGCATACATGCCAGCACAAAGAAGCAGACTCCAAACACAGGCAATGTATAAGCTCCAAGGGAATTCATAATTGTTTCAATATAATTAAAGTCGTAAGTAAACGCAGCCGCTATCAGGTAAAGTAGGAATGAAAGAAGTGCGCATATTCCAAGGAATATTTCCAAAGGAATATCGTCGGCTCCGTTAAGTTCCAGAACCGTTTCTCCCTCTTCCGTCTTAACCCATCCGGTCTTAACCGCAAGATAAATCATCAATCCCGCAAAGAACGCCAGACATACAATACTTCCTATAGCACATGCTGCTGTGGGTAATGCTTTTGAGTTAAATTTTTTTCTTGCAGCAAAGTACTCATCTTCAACGGAATAGTTCTTGTCAATACCTATCCAGATTTTGGAATCATCGGGATAAGCATATTCAATGTCATGGCTTATAAGGATTGCTCTGATATCCTCATTCCTTATGCCTGTATTGGTCTGAACAATCAAATCGTTGGGAGAATAATACATATACTTGCTGCTGTTATCCTCAAAGTACTTGTCCAGATCACGTTCTTTTAATTTATCCGCATCTTCAATATTGGTATGGTATACCTTCTTTCCGTCGCTGTCAGTCATTCTGACGCAGTACAAAACGTTGGTATTTCCCTCAAAGTAAAGAGGGCCAAGCCACTGATACTGGATATAGTTGGTATAAACATTATTAATGGTCTTATTAAGATCATCTATAAGGGTATAGTAATCAGCCCAATTGTTAACCAGCTGGTCAATATTCTTTCCGTCTATTGTGCGGTATTTATTCTTAAGAATATTGGTATGTCCATAATAGTTGCCCATGCCGTCTTCGGTAACATCAAATATCTTGTCACTTTCAAGGGCATAGTTTACCGGCTGAAGCATCCAGGTGTCAGGAATATAGTTTCCCATCTTATCCTTAAGATGAGCATATTCCGGAATCTGAACATTCATGTCAAGGTTCTCGGCTGATACGCCGTAATTATATATGCTTACATAAGCATCTTCATAATCTACGCCCGCATTGGCCCATTTCAGTAAATCTTCAAGGTAGAATACAGCGGTTATATCATTGTTTCCCGCCATATCTCTTCTGTGAGCATAGTTGGTAATATCGACTTGTTTCTTACCGCTGAACAAGCCTTTTTCCTCAAACTGATGTTTAATAACCGAAAGGTATATTACGTCATCCATGGACTTGTTGAAGAGGTTGTCAAAAACGTTTGAATCTTCAAACACCTCATCTGAGGCAAATATATCCTCATGAACCGTGAAGCCATAGTATGAATCGCCGGCCTGATACGTTGTCTGATTCTGTGTAATAAGCATCAGCAAAACGGAAAAAGCCAACAACAACTGAGCGATTAAGAATATAACTACTTTCTTAAACTTAGATATGGGTTTTCTTCTATGCAATACAGCTTTTTTAGTATTGTCTTTTTTGCCCATGGCATTCCTTTCCGGCAGGCTATTATTGTTTTTCAATCTTATAGCCAACGCCCCAAACTACTTTTAAATATCTGGGTTCTTTGGGGTTAATCTCTATCTTCTCTCTTATATGACGAATATGCACCGCTACGGTATTGTCTGCACCGATAGCTTCTTCGTTCCATATATTTTCATAGATTTGCTCGATAGAGAAAACCTTACCCTGGTTCTTAACTAACAAAAGAAGTATGTTGTACTCGATAGGCGTAAGCTTGATAATGTCACCGTCAACGGTCACCTCTTTGGTTTCGTCGTTGATGACTAGTCCTCCTGCACTGAAAAGTGAGTTGTTGGTTACATTTAAGCTTCCCAATGTTGTAAATCTTCTGATATTGGATTTAACCCTTGCAATAAGTTCAAGCGGGCTGAAGGGCTTTGTAATGTAATCATCCGCACCGATGTTAAGTCCCAAAACCTTATCTGAGTCTTCAGATTTCGCAGATAAGAAAATAATGGGTACTGTGGAGAATTCTCTGATTTTGAGTGCCGCATGTATTCCGTCAAGTCTGGGCATCATAATATCGAGAATAACCATTCGGATATCTTCGTTGTCCTTCAAAGCATCCAAAGCTTCCATTCCGTCGTAGGCTTTAACAATTTCAAAGCCTTCCTGTTGCAAATAAATCTCAATTGCTTCAACTATTTCTTTGTCATCATCACAAACAAGAATCTTGTCCATTTTTCCCTCTTTCCTAATAAAGAACATTGAGTGTTCTCTATTATAAAAACATATGATTTTTAACAACAGATTACGAAAATACTTAAGAAATTCTTAAACCACCCAAATACGGCCTTCGTAGGCTTTAAGCACCTCCGCATAGGGCTCTTCGTAGTTGGAATACATCAGTCTTCCGTCAGGTACATCAAGAGCCGGAATCTCACCGGTTGTAAGGTTGCAGTCAATTACATAGGAAGTATCCTTGTCAAATCTCGCATAGGTATATCTGCCCTTATCTCCCATCAACAGCTCATAATCTCCGTATACAAGCAAGGGATTCTCTTTCCTGATTCTGATTAATTCCTTGTAGGCCTCAGTCATGGTGGGGTCAATTACCTGAACCCCGGGCTTCCAGGGCAGCATCATCCTTGTATGCTCTCTGGTTCCTGAAACTATAATCTTAAAGGCTTCCTCGGGAGTCTTGCCCATATCCAGAAGCTCTTTGTAATAGTTTTTGGCCTCCACATCCGTTATCTGATCCATGGATTTAAAGGGATAATTGGTCAAACCCATCTCATCTCCCTGGAACACAAAGGGCGTGCCCTTGACAGTAAACTGAAGCACCGCCAGCATGGAACCAAGATAAAAGCGTCTTCTGGGATCGGTGTCGATTTTGCTTATCATCCTTGGATTGTCATGGTTGTTGTAAAAGAAGGCCTGCCAGCAGTTATTTCCGTAGTTGACCGTCCAGTTATCCAGGTATTTTTTGAGATAATCAAGATCGTATTTATAGTCTTCAAACTTGGTATGCCCCGGAGTTTCAAGATGGTCGAAGGAAAAGATCATATCAAGTTCTTTCCTTTCCTCTCCCGTAACTTTTCTCGCCATGTTGAGACCGATTCCGGGAGTTTCGCCCACACTGAAGGCCTCAAAGGGATCAAAGGCATCCTTTCTGATTTCCTTAAGGTAGTCGTGAAGCTTGGGACCATAGAAATAATGCTCAACTCCGGTGAATCCCATTAACTCTCCTATGGCTTTATCGCCTTCGGGAAGTCCCTCATCCTTTGAAATGTAATTGATGACATCCATCCTGAAGCCGTCAACGCCCTTAGACAGCCAGAATTTGATCATGTCAATTACATCCTTTCTCATCTCCTCGCATTCCCAGTTGAGATCCATCTGTTTTTTGGAGAAAAGATGAAGTGCCCAGACCTTCTGCTCATCATAATAATTCCAGGCGCTTCCCGAGAAAAATGACTTCCAGTTATTGGGAGGTGTGTCCTTGTCTCCCTCTCTAAACAGATAATACTTTCTGTAGGGGCTGTCGGGATTCTTTAATGCCTCTTGAAACCAGGGATGTTCATCGGAAGTATGATTCACCACCAGATCCATGATTAATCTCATGCCTCTGTCGTGAATTCCCTTAAGGAGTTCATCAAAGTCCTCCATGGTTCCAAATTCCGTCATTATCTTCCTGTAATCTCTGATATCATAGCCGTTGTCATCATTTGGAGAATCATAGATGGGAGAAAGCCAGATGGCGTCCACTCCCAGATCCTTAATGTAATCCAGCTTTTCTATTATGCCTTTAAGATCTCCGATTCCGTCTCCATTGGCGTCATTAAAGCTTCGGGGATATATCTGGTAAAACACAGCCTCCTTCCACCATTTGTGGCTGATTTCGCCGTCTTTTGGGGCTTCATTTGAGTCATCTCTGTTTAAAAGGTCAATGAAGGTGTTAAGAAAGCCTTCACTGACTTTGCCACCGCTTAGTTTAGCCAGGGTCTTTAACTTAAGATTTCCTATGATTCCGCCATTTACATACTTGTCCTTAATGTTTGCCTGCAGAAGAATCTTTGATATAACATCATGTCCCACAGGTGTATTAAAGGCTTCTTTGATTTTGCTGTTTCTTGTAATCATCTTTCTACCCCACAAATTCAAATGCATTTTTGTGCCATTTTATTTCATCGCCGTCTATGGCGATAACATCAAATCTTACCGGAGTTTCCATGGGAAATTTCTTGACATAAAGATAAGATACAGCCACTTTGCTTATCTGCCTTTGCTTGGCAAAAGTAACTGCTTCAGACGCCCTTCCCTTATTTGCTCCCTCTCTGTATTTTACCTCAAAAAAGACAAGATACTCTCCGTCTCTTCCAATGAGGTCGATTTCTCCTGTCTTATGAAACCTGTAGTTTCGTTCAAGGATATCTATTCCATTTTGAAGGAGAAAATCATATGCCCGATCTTCTCCTCTGTTTCCAACACTTCTTTTATTCATTTACTTCAGCTTTGTCAGTTTATTCTTAATCTTATCCATGTGATCCACAAACAGAAGGATTTCAGCCACAACTTCATAAAGCTCGGGAGGAATCATGTCCCCTATCTCGAGTTTGGAAAGCGTGTCCGCCAGCTTATCATCCCTATGCACGGGCACATCCGCCTTTTGTGCTTCCGAAATGATCTTCTCCGCAAGAGCGCCCTTACCTGAAGCTATGACTCTGGGGGCATCATCTGTGGGATCGTATTCCAGAGCTACCGCCTGTTTTACTTTCTCTTTATCTGCCATCCTTAAGTCCTCACATCAAAGGAATGGTGTCCGCCAAAGACTTTGAGATTGTCAGTCTTGAGAATCTCCTCCATTCCGCTTGTTTCTTCATCCATAAGATTACACTTCACGTTAAGGGAATAACCTCTCTTTTCCAGTCGGCTGTTAAGTATATCCATGTGGTCTTCAATAAACTTTAAGGTCTCATCATCCTTGAGCCTGAAGTTGGTGTTAACCTTTGAATCCTTCATAGCAACAAAGCAGTCCACAGGACCAAGATTATCCATATCAAGATGCAGAAAAGCACTTACACTGCCATCCTTGGAAGCCAGTGAATGCTTGTTGGTATAAACGAACAGTTCTCCATGCTGTTCTCCGTTTTGCATCTTAAGAGGCAGCTGAATATAAGTATACATATGGTTCAGCTGATTCATGAAATCTATATTATTGTTAAGATTGGTTGCTGCCTGAGTTATGGGAGCATTGGTACCTGCGGTCTCTCTGGCCTCAAGCTCCAGGTGGCTTAAGCCTGTTCTGAGTCTCTGATAGAGAGCCTCCACATTGCTCTTATCTGTAACTGCCTCCGGTGTAAGAGTCCACTTGTTAACAATGGCTTCCTTAACAAGATTCTGAAACTCTTTATCCGCAAAAAGCTCTGCTTTGGCTTCAGGAGTCTTGGCAGCCGTATACATTTCAATAATTCGATTCTGAATATTAACGGGCTGATTCTCATTGGGAGCAGCAGATACCGTTGTCTGTGCCGCCTCCTCTTTGCCCTGAGGTATTGCCTGCGCCTCGGTCTCAGCCTTTGTCTCATTAAGAACCGCGGGGGCTTCGCTTTCTCCCTGTGCCGCAACCTGAACAGGCACCTCCGGATTCTCATTTACCTGTGGCATAACGGCTACAGGCTCATTTTCCTGTGCCGTAATGGCTGCAGGCTCATTTTGGCTCATAACAGTTTCAGGTTCAGCTTCCTGCTCCAGAATAACGGTGTTTATAACCGCGTCAAACAAAGCCACAGCCTTTGTGGGCTCGCCGGACTGCATCAGGGTATTAAAGGCCTCCGGCAATTCATTAACCACATCAGTAACGCCTCTTATTACCTGATGATTGAGATTCTTATAGTTATTAAACTGTTCCAGATTCTCCCTTGTAACTTCAACGCCGAGTTTATGAAGACTTACAATGTCTGAGGGCGGAACATCCTTATAGGTAATAACCTTCTTAAATACTTCCTGGAGGCTTTCTCTGCTTACGCTCATTCCATTTTTCATCATGGAATCAGCCATCTCTATTGTTCTGTCATTTGTGGGAAGGCCGGCCATATCAAGGGCCTTTAACACATTGGCATCAAGACCCATGTTTTCAAACAAGGGGCTTAATGAAAGGGTGCCTCCCATGTTGGACCTTACTTCAAGTGTAAGAAGCTTTCCAAGCTCCAGCTCCATATCATTCTCAAGCCTTGCATTCAAAACCATGTCGTCAGCTAACTTAATGGCTACTTCGCTTCCGGTTTTGGACACAATTTCACCCTGAATGGTCTGACCGGCTTTCATCCCGGCAATATAGCGGTTTAATTTCAATGCCGCTGCGGGATCTTCGTTCTTGCCGTTTCCGATTCCATAGTTTGAAGCAGTATTCTGCATCCCGGATACAAGACTGTTAAGCCACATGGGAAATCTCCTTACAAGCTGTTTATATCAACAAAATTCTTTATAAAGCTTCTTCGATGAATTGGACAGGGGCCGTATTTCTTAAGTGCATCTATATGTGCGGCTGCGCCATACCCCTTATTGCTTGCGAAGCCATACTCAGGAAAGACTTCCTCATACTGAACCATCATCCTGTCTCTGGTGACCTTTGCTATGATACTGGCGGCTGCTATGGACGCACTTTTGGCATCACCTTTAATGATGGGCACCTGCCAGATAGATTTGTCAACGTCGGGAATTGTCACGGCGTCATTAAGGAGAACCGCCGGTTTTACCTTTAAGTTACTTATGGCTTCTCTCATTGCCTCATATGTAGCCTGAAGAATGTTTATCTCGTCAATCCTTTCGGGAGAGGCCATTCCGATTCCCGTTGCAATAGCCTTTTCCATTATTTCATCATAAAGCTCTTCTCTTTTTTTCTCGGACAATTGCTTCGAATCGTTTATATATAAAATCTCACAATTTTTCGGTAAAATTACTGCTCCCGCAACCACAGGGCCTGCAAGGGGACCTCGTCCAACCTCATCAATACCGCAAATAAGCCCCTGATCCTCGTATTTATGCTCATAAATACGCATGGTTTCAAGCCTTTTTAGTTCTTTCTCGTAAGCCGCCATTCTCTTTTTGGCGCTTTCAACGAGATTGATTACCGCTTTCCTCTCATCCGAAGAATATTCCGATATAAATGAAGGCAGCTCATTATATGAAGCCGCCTGCAATTTTTCTTTGATAAACGAAGTCTTATCCATTTACTGGTGAACTACCTTTCCAAATTTATCAAAAGGCCAGATACGAACCCATGCTTTGCCGATAAGCTCGCTTCTTTTAAGCTTGCCTACCTGTTCGAATCTGCTGTCGATTGAATTGTTTCTGTTATCTCCGAGCACAAAGTACTCATCATCTCCAAGTTTAACGGGATTAACCGCATTTCCGGGCTTCTGAATAACTTCCCTCCCGTAGTTCTCCTTAAGGAGCTCTCCGTCAATATAGATATTTCCGTCATAGTCAATCTGAACCGTTTCACCGGGAAGACCTATGATTCTTTTGATGTAATATGTGTTGTCCTCGTATCTGTAGGGGAAAACTATTATATCGAATCTCTCGGGATCATGAAATCTGTAGGAAATCTTATCGACTATAAGGTTATCTCCGTCGCAAAGTGTGGTTTCCATTGAGGAACCTTCAACCTGTGTTCTCTGACCCACATATTTAATCAAAAGAAAACATATTGCCAGAACGCAAAGAAGGTAAAGGCTTGTACTGAGAATTTCTTTCAAAACACTTTTCATCGTTATTCCATTCCTTATTATTCGGGCCTTTCAAGGCTTATTCTGCCAAGGCGCCCTTTTCTGAAGTCATCCAGAAGAAGCATGGAAGCCTTCGAAATATCCGGCTCTTCACCGGCTTTAAAACACTTTCTGTTTACAGCGATTCCCGTAAGGATATCAACGTTTCCGTCATCCTCGGAAATTCCGTATCTTTCTGCAAGAAGTCCTTTGTAGTTCTCCTTCAGAAACTCAATTAAATCAAGGGCAAGTTCGTCCTTGTTTAATATATCATCATTAATGGAACCGATCATGGCAAGCCTCAGTCCCACATTCTTATCTTCAAACTTGGGCCAAAGAATTCCGGGAGTATCCAAAAGTTCCAAAGTCTTACTCAGCTTAATCCACTGTTTGCCCTTTGTAACACCGGGCTTGTTTCCGGTCTTGGCACAGGCCCTTCCGGCATAGGAATTAATGAAGGTGGATTTACCAACATTGGGAATACCCACAACCATTGCCCTTATGGGACGACCTATGATGCCTCTCTTCCTATCTCTCTCAAGCTTTTCTTTGCAGGCCTCATTAACCGCAGCCGAAACACTCTTAACGCCCTTGCCTGTCTGAGAGTTAATCATAACAATATTAAGGCCCTTGCCCTCGAAATACTGCATCCAGGCATTGTTAGCCCTCTCATCCGCCAGGTCTGACTTATTTAGAAGAATAAGTCTCGACTTGTTCTTTGCAAGATCGTCTATATCAGGATTCCTGCTGCTGATTGGCACTCTGGCATCCAAAAGTTCAATCACCAGGTCAATAAGTCCAAGGTTCTCCTGCATCATTCGCTTCGCCTTGGTCATATGCCCCGGGTACCAGTTAATGTTTATCTTATTATCACTCATAATCTAATCAACAAACCCCATTTTGGCGCCGGCGACGCTCTTCTTGAACCAGGCCTTACCGATAATGAACTCTTTCTTCACCACACCGATATTGGCCGATCTGCTGTCTTCACTGTTGTTTGCGTTATCTCCAAGGACAAAGAATTCATCCCCCGCAAGTACGATTCTCTCCGCTGCTATACCGGGATCGGAGATTTTATCTCTCTGAATTCCGTCCACATATTCCTTGTCATTGATAAGGAGCTTACCATTCACTATCTGAACGCTGTCTCCCGGGGTACCCACCACCCTCTTAACATAGTAATGGGAATTAACGTTACCGTTGGGGAGAAAAACAATCACATCTCCTGCCTTGGGCTGACCGAAAAGGTATTTAAGTTTATTA
Source organism: Lachnospiraceae bacterium G11 (assembly GCA_900103495.1). Lineage (GTDB taxonomy): Bacteria > Bacillota > Clostridia > Lachnospirales > Lachnospiraceae > G11. The sequence goes on from FMWZ01000004.1 coordinate 503,307, forward strand.
ATATAAACGGTCTGTCCGCTGTAAAGGGAAGGCTCCATGGAGTTACCTATTACACCGGTGGTAATGCCCATCATATATACTATTACCGCCGCAATAAATGTGGTGGTAACAATACCAAATATGTAGCTGATAATCTCTCTTATAAGAGCAGAACTTATTATCTTCTTTTTGGTATAAAAACTAAGCCCTTTATGTCTGGCCATATATTGATTCTCCTACGCTTAAACAAGAAAAATTATACCATATACGGCCTTAAAAATCGATAGAGGCATCTATTAAAAAAGTATTAAGATGAGGCAACAAAAAAGCGCCTGCAGATTACTGCAAGCGCTCTCAAGAACAAACTAACGAACCAACTCTTTAACTTTAGCTCTCTTACCTACACGATCTCTTAAGTATGTAAGTTTAGCACGTCTTACTTTACCCTTTCTTACAACTTCGATCTTCTCTACGTTAGGGGAGTGAAGAGGCCAAGTCTTCTCTACGCCAACACCGTTGGAGTTCTTACGAACTGTGAATGTCTCACGGCTGCTTCCGCCCTGGCGCTTAATAACGGTACCTTCGAAAATCTGAATTCTCTCACGGTTACCCTCTTTGATCTTACCGTAAACTTTAACTGTATCACCTACGTTAAACTCATCCACGGTAGCTTTCAACTGTTCTGCTTCGATGTTCTTAATAATCTCGTTCATCTTAAATCTCCTTGTTTAATGGATGTTCTTAATACGTATGTGTAACAGAGGACCATCTATTTCTATAGCAACGTTAATACTTTAGCACAAAGGTTCACAAAAGTAAAGGCTTTTTTTACTTATTCTGAACTGTAATTTCTCATATACCGCAAGGGTTTCCACATCACCAAAAGGCACAAGCTTAATGGGCAGTTCACCCGAAAGAAGCAAATCATTGATTTCGCTTCTGATATTATCTGTAACCTCGTCAGTGACCTCCTTTGTACCAATGGGTACACCCCTGGTATAAGCCACTTCCTTAAACTCTCCCGTTAACTTATATCCCTTATCCAAAAGGGGGCCTGCATCCATACCTCTTAACAGTACCGGAACCCCTATAAAGCCATTTTCTTTGGCAAAATCGTAAAACTCTCCAATACCCTTGTCATCTTTCGCATACAGAGATATTTTGGTTTTACCAGTATCAATAAGAGCTATAACGTCATTGGAATCATATATAATTCTTAACCGGTTAAGCCTTATTGCCTCTGTCATATCGGCATTTATAGCTTTCTCTGAATTGAGATACTTTATGATTTCACATTCTCTCTCGTATTTCTTATAAAGGTCCGGACGTTTCCTTAATGTTCTTTCTTTGGCTGTTTCAAGGCGCCACTTTTCAATTTCCTTGTGGTTACCGGAAAGCAGAACCTCAGGAACGCTTTTGCCCATCCAGACTTCGGGTCTTGAATACTGGGGGTATTCCAAAAGGTTCCCAGAAAAGCTCTCGATAACTCCCGAGTCCTCGTTACTAAGTACCCCCGGAACGAGGCGTGAAACCGCATCAATAACAATCATTGCGGCCATCTCGCCACCTGTCAGGACATAGTCACCTATGGAAATTTCGTCAGTTACAATCTCTTCAAGAACTCTCTCGTCAATTCCCTCGTAATGGCCACAAAGGAAAACAAGGTCTTCCTCCTTTGCCAGTTCCTCGGCAATACGCTGGTTAAAAGTCCTTCCCTGAGGAGTCATGAAGATAACTCTGGCTTCATGGCCTATACGCTCTTTTACAGCCTGGGCGCAATCAAACACAGGCTGTGCCTGCATAAGCATGCCTGCGCCGCCTCCGTAAGGGTAATCGTCAACCTTCCTGTGTTTATCGGTTGTATAATCCCTTATATCATAGGTATTGACGGTTATGTAGTTATTTTCCACAGCTCTTCCGATAATGCTGGTCATGAGACCATTTTTTACCATATCCGGAAAAAGCGTCATAACATGGAAATTCATAGGCCTCCTAAATATCCATCAAACCGTCCATTACATGAACGATAACTTTGCCTTCCTCAACATTCACTTCCTTGACGCACTCTTTGATTGCAGGGAAAAGGACCTCCCTTTCGTCGGAAGTCTTTACCACGTACACATCATTTGCGCCGGTCTGCATAACTTCTGTAAGTTCTCCGATTTCATTTCCTTCATCGTCGAAAACCTTACATCCCATCAGATCCGCGATAAAATACTCGTCCTTTTTGAGCTTTACCGCGTTTTCTCTGGTGACATAAAGACTCTTCTTACGATACTTCTCTATGCTTTCAATGGAATCATATCCCTCAAACTTGAGTATAACAAACTGCTTGAAGAATTTAACTCCCTCAACTTTCAAATCAATATTCTCTTTGCCCGTATCTAATATAAGGGCCATATTCTTCTTAAATCTCTTGACATCACTGGTTGTGGGATAAACTTTTACCTCTCCTCTTACACCATGTGTCTGAGTAATAACGCCTACCTGAAATCTGTCTTCCATATTTCCCTTTTCATTCAAGTGCAATAAAGGGGCATAAAAATGCCCCTTTAACTACTGACTAGTCTTCGATATCAACGTCAACTCTGACGTTGTCCTTAGAAGATGCCGCTTTAACAACGGCACGGATTGCTTTAGCAATACGACCCTGCTTGCCGATAACCTTACCCATATCGGAAGGTGCAACCTTGAGCTTAACCTTGATTGTCTTGCCCTCGGTAGACTCGGTAACAACCACATCATCGGGGTTGTCAACAAGGGCTCTTGCCATAACCTCTACCAATTCCTTCATATTGTTTTACCTCCGGGTTATTTTCGAAATAAGATTAAATTACTTCTCGATGCCGGCTGCTTTAAGGATCTTGCCAACTACCTCTGTGGGCTGTGCGCCGTTTGCTAACCACTTCTTAGCAAGTTCAGCGTCTACCTTGAAGGTTGAAGGATCTGTAGAAGGATCATATGTACCGATCTCCTCGATGAAACGACCATCTCTGGGTGATCTTGAATCTGCTACGATGATTCTGTAAAGGGGTGCCTTTTTCTGACCCATTCTTCTTAATCTGATTTTAACTGCCATTTTTTTACCTCCGTAAAAATCTAATTGATATTAATATTTATATACGATAAAGAGTTCATATTCTCTATATCTCAAGTTAATTAAAAGGGAAATCTTCCGCCTTTGCCCATTCCGCCAAGCATTCCTCCAAGTCCTCCGAAGCCGCCGTGCTTCTTGCCGCCACCAAACTGCTTCATAAGTTTCTGTGTCTGCTCGAACTGTTTGATAAATCTGTTAACCTCGGCAATGTCGACTCCCGCACCCTTTGCGATTCTGAACTTTCGCTGGGGATTAAGGAGCTTGGGATCTCTTCTTTCCTTCTTTGTCATGGAAAGGACAATTGCTTCTGTATGAGCCAGCTGCTTGTCGTTAACCATTGACTCAATGTCTCCCATCTTTGCTCCCATTCCGGGCATCATGCCAAGAATAGAACCGATGCCGCCCATGGAGCGCATCTGCTTCATGGAATCAAGGTAATCCTCAAAGTCGAATTTACCTTTCTTAAGGCGGGACATCTTGTCCTTCTCTGCCTGCTCGTCAAGTTCAAGATTGGCCTCGGATACCTTGTCGATAAGTGAAAGCACATCACCCATACCAAGGATTCTGCTTGCCATTCTGTCGGGATAGAACTGTTCCAAATCGGAAAGTTTCTCACCCATACCAACGAACAAAATGGGCTTTCCGGTTACAGCCTTAACTGATAAAGCCGCACCGCCTCTTGTATCGCCATCCATCTTGGAAAGAACAACTCCATCGATTCCGATTCGACTGTTGAATTCTTCCGCAACATTAACAGCATCCTGACCGGTCATAGCGTCTACAACAAGGAGGGTTTGGTGAACATCTACCTTCTCCTTGATATCCACAAGTTCCTGCATCAGCTCTTCATCGATGTGAAGACGACCTGCCGTATCAAGGATTACAACGTTGTAGCCTTCCTTATTTGCCTTGGCAATGGCTGATTCAGCTATTTCCCAGGGCTTGTAATCAGTACCCATGTCAAAAACATCAACATTCTGCTTCTCACCGTTAATTCTTAACTGATCAATAGCAGCGGGTCTGTATATATCACATGCAACCAGCAAAGGCTTCTTGCCCTTGGTCTTAAGTTTGCCTGCAATCTTGGCTGTAGAGGTTGTCTTACCTGAACCCTGAAGACCGCACATCATAATGACGGTAACAGCCTTCCCGGGCTGAAATGCCAGCTCTGTGGTCTCATTACCCATAAGGGCAACAAGTTCCTCATTAACTATCTTTATAACCATCTGGCCGGGGTTAAGTCCGTTCATAACCTCTTCGCCGATGGCTCTCTCTTCAACTGATTTAATAAACTGCTTAACTACCTTGAAGTTAACATCCGCTTCAAGAAGTGCCATCTTAACCTCTTTAAGAGCGGCCCTTACATCTACTTCGTTAAGTCTTCCCTTGCTTCTGAGGTTCTTGAAAACATTCTGCAGTTTATTTGATAAGCTTTCAAATGCCATGTATTGATCCTTATATTAACTCTCTTATGTCCTTAAGCTTCGATAAAACTTCTGCCGGAAGATTCATCTTATCAAGTTCATCCAGAATTGCCGATGCCTTCTTCCCTCTCTCAATAAGCTTTAGCTTATCTTCATATTCGGAAAGGGTCTTGTCACATCTCTTAACGAGATCATGTACTCCCTGTTTGCTTATTCCTTCATCCTCGGCAATTTCATTTAAGGACAAATTATTATAAACAACATCTTCGTATATTTTCTTCTGATGCTCTGTCAAAAGCTCTCCATAATAATCATAGAGAAGGCCTTGCTCAACGATTTTCTCCATTGTGAAACCCTCGCAACATTTTGACACCTTTTCTATAATACATAAACCAAAAAGGCTTGTCAAGTATTTTTACTTGACAAGCCTTAATTATTTTAAATAAACTGTGAAGCCCATTCTTTAAGAGTTGTGCTTCTTACCATTCTCTTAAAGCGTTTGCCTTCCTTCACATTGGCACCGGGAGCAAGTTTCTCAATATTCTTTCCCGATTCGCCTATCTCGCTGCCTCCTGAAGTACAGAAGGGAATTACGGTTTTACCCTTGAAATCATATGATTCCATAAAAGTGTCAATTATTGATGGCTCTCTGTACCACCAAATGGGAAATCCAAGGAAAATCACTTTATAATCTTCCATATTCTGAAGCTTGTTAGCTATCTCCGGTCTCGAACTCCTGTCGTTCATTTCCACACTGCTTCGACTGTTCTTGTTCATCCAGTTAAGATCTGCCGCCTTATACGGAATCTTTGGGGTAATAGGATAAACATCAGCTTCAATAGCCTTTGCAAGCTTAATGGCAACCTTTCCTGTGGTTCCCCCGGCGCTGAAATACGCCACCAAAACTTTACTCATAACTTAGACATCCTTACATAATTATTTTAAGCTTCCGACATTGTCCTTTGTAACAGGAACAAAAGGAACCCATACATACTTAAGATTCTCGGTTGCACCTTCCACATCCTTTAAGGAGCCGCCGCCGCCAAGAGCTAACGCTGCATCTATTGCCGCATTACCCTGGCCTGCAGTATCCTGAAGAACTGTCATGTACATATCGCCGTCAGCAACAGCCTGACGGCCACTCTCTGTAGCATCAATTCCGGCAACCAGATATTTATGTGTATCGTATCCGTTATCCTTAAGCCAGTTGATTGCGCCGATTGCCATAGGGTCGTTATTAGCTATGATACAGTCAAAATGCTGATCGGTCAATTTAAACATATCAAGTTTTTCATATGCCAGCGTATCAGACCATGTGGCATAGTCACAGAATACCACATTAAGATCTACGTTATTATCCCAGAAGAAGTATTTTACAGCATCTGTTCTGGGCTCAACTGCAGAGTGTCCCTGATCTCCCATAAGAAGAACCACATCAAGCTTAGAAGGTTTGCCAAGGCCATTCCAGATATATTCAGCCTGGAATCTTCCTGCATCCTGCTCAAAGGAGCCTACATATATATATTTGTCGGGCTTTAAGAAGCTTTCCGAAGGCTCATTGTTTATGAATACAATAGGCACATCTCCCGCAGCTGCTTCCATCTGAAGAGTTGTAGATGCATCGCACAGTCTGCATATGATTGCTGAATATCCGGCCTTTGACGCATCTTCCAATTGCTGCTTTTGAGTATCTGTACTGTTGGCAGCATAAACAATATCAATGTTAAGTCCGTCCTTCTGTGCTCTCTCCTGCATAGCTGCAACAAGAACATTAAGGAAGGTATCTGTATCATCATGAAGAGCCAGAAGAATCTTGCCCTTTCCTCCTCCGCCACCTGCAGAGGAAGCTCCACATCCACATACGGAAACGGCCATAAGCACCGTAACCAGCAAAACAGTTATCGTCTTTTTCAAAAAGTTACTCATGCTGCCACCTCCTAAATCTTAAACTGCTGAACATACGCCGTAAGAGTATCCGAAGTGCTGGCAAGCTCGTGAGAGTTGTCTGCCACCTCCTGGCTGCTCTGCGTAATGTTATTTGCCTGTTCAACCATTCTGTGGCTGGTAACCAGGATTTCATCCGCACTGGCTGCCTGCTCTTCGGAAATGGCTGCTACATTGGTTGCAACATCATCAACCTTTTCAACATCCTGAATCATCAAATCGATGAGTTCGTTGGACTTCTCAATATTCTGATAAATCTGGTCGAAGGTCTCTACAGCTGTATTAATAAGCATGGTATTCTTATCAATACTCTCAGCGCTGATTTCGGCCTGAGATACAACTGTCTTAATAGCTGTATGGACTTCGCCGATAAGAGTTGCGATATTGTCTGCACTGGCTGCAGAGTTCTGAGCAAGTTTTGCGATTTCACTTGCAACAACAGCGAATCCTTTTCCGGCTTCACCGGCTCTGGCAGCCTCAATTGAAGCGTTGAGTGAAAGAAGGTTGGTTTCATCGGCGATTTCTCCGATAACCTCAACAATCTTGGTAATCTCTTCAGATGCTTTTCCTACATCATTGATGGACTTAACAAGCTCGTCGTTGCCTTCCTTGATGCCCTGCATTGCAGCAGATACCTGCTCCATATCCGCACGGCCCTTCTTACTGATTTCGACAGTTTCCTTCATGCTGATATTAGCCTGATTGGAATTGTCTCTTGTATCAGAAACAACCATGGCCAATGTACTTGCATTGTTGGCAATCTCTCCGACAGCTGCTGCAAGCTGATCTACTGTATTATTAAGATTCTGCATCGCATCTGACTGTGCCCGGGATGCCTCGAACATGTCTTTTGAAACTCTGTCTGAGTTATCGGACTGTTCCTTCAGCTTCTTGGACTCGTTGTTGATGGATGAAAGCATCTTTCTCATGGACTCAACGAATTCTGAAACCTTGGTACTCATAAGTCCGATTTCATCATTGGTATTATGTTCAACGGCAATTGTGAAGTCACCTTCCGTCATGTCAGCAATGTTCTTTGTAATTCCGCCAAGAGGAGCAATTACTCTTGATACAAGGAAGTTGATAATCAATACAATGAGAACAATGGCTATAACACCGGCAATGGCAAGTGTATATGTAAGCTTTACAACATCACTCATAATTGCCGATTCGGGTACATATGATACAAGAACCCAATCGGTTTCTGTGATCTCCTTGAAGGCAATTACATAACCGGCCGCAGTTAAATTGTCCCATTTACGGGCGCTTAACTGTTCTGCGACCTTAGCCATCATAGGATCGGTGTCGGAAGTGGTTAATTTGGTTGATACCCTTGCAGGATCCTGATGTGCAAGAATTGTGTTATCGGAAATATCAACAAGGAAAGCTGCGGCATCTTCCATCTTAACGCCGGAGTTTACGATTATACTGATCTGGTCGAGGGACAGATCTGCAGCTATAACCTTAAGCTGGCCGGAGCCGTCGTTAACAAGACCCGAAGCTGAAATAATGGATGCTCCATTTGCATCGGTGTAGGCAGAACCATATGCCATGTTAACTCTGGTCATACCCTGTTTAAACCAGGGCTGCTCAGCGGGATGAGAAATCTTCTTACTTGACTCAGCCGCCTGATATATGGTTCCTCCGCCTGTGGCAAGATAAACGCCGTCACGGCAGTACTTATTGAAACCATAGTTGGCATCAATAATCTCCTGTAACTCACCGGCTGTAGGCTGGGTTTTCTCAATCAAAAGCTTAACTGTTGAGAAATTCTGTAAGTTCTCTTTAAGCCAAGACTCAATATTATCGGCCTGGTTTGTGATAGATGCACTTAACTGTGCAGTTGCCATCTCTGACAAGCTCTTCCTGGAGAGATATCCTGATATCAATACCAATACAAGAATAGTTACTACTACTGCAGGAAGTAAGAAAATCAAAAGCTTGTTTTTAATTTTGGTTTGCTTGCGCGCAGTACTGTTGCCCATACTTCTCTTCTCCTTTTTATGTATTTGATAAAACCCATATTCGCTTACAAAAAAGCCCAAGAAATCCTTGGGCTTTTATCGAGTGTATGTCTTTATTTCATGTTAACCAATCTGTCGATTTCAGTCACAAGATTTCCTATCTCAGGTTTTGAAAGCTGCGCATCCGCACCTAAGCTTTCGCCTTTTCGTCTCATCTCTTCATTGACAAGTGATGAGAAGATGATTACAGGAAGGAACTTTGTGTCATCGTTAGATTTAATAAGTTTGGTCAGGCGGTGGCCGTCCATCTCAGGCATCTCAATATCAGTAACCACACATCCGACTTTCTCTCTTAAGTTACCGGCATCTCTGAACTCACAAATCTTATCCCATGCAAGCTGTCCGTTCTCGTTGGGAATAAGGTTTGTATATCCGGCCTTATGAAGAGAATCAACAATAAGTTTATTAAGTAAAGGCGAATCTTCCGCAATAAGAATAGGGATATCATTTCTGCTTCTCTCACCGAGTGCATCAATATCCGTAATCTTAAGACCTGTTTCAGGATTAATGTCAGAAACAATTTTCTCGAAATCAAGAATAATGATCAGTTTTTCATTAATCTTGATAATACCCGTAGCAACACCTGCTTCCTGAATATTAACGGTGGCATTGGGTTTAATTATCTCTTTCCAGGAAACTCTTGTGATTCCGAGAACAGAATCAACGTGGAAAGCAATATCCAGTTTATTAAAGTTGGTGATAATAAAAAGACCACCCGGTTCAGAACTGCCAAGCTGCAAGCAATTCTTAAGATCGATTGCAGTAATCATTGTGTCTCTTGGCATGAAAATTCCTTCAATAGACGGGTGTGCATTAGGAACCGGGGTTACCGGCATGTAATTGATAATCTCTTTAATCTTGGCAACGTTAATTCCATAGGAGTTACCATTTAGTGAGAATTCAAGCACTTCCAGCTCGTTGGTTCCGCTTTCCATCAAAATATTGGTATCCATAGATTCACCTCTCTGCTTCTAATAAAAATTAGAAAATGATAGTATTATCATTAATTTTACGTTAATTATAACACAAATTCAAGAAAAAGATAGTAAAAAATAGTATTTTTTTCAAATTATCGAATAAAAAAATCACTGCAAAAATTTGCAGTGATTTGTACTTGTACCTTCAAAACCGATACCGAATCAATCTAAACCAATCTAAACAAACCTTATCTGGAAAAGCCCTCGACCGATTAGTAAGCGTCAGCTGAACATGTTACCATGCTTACACCTCACTCCTATCTACCTTGTAGTCTTCAAGGGGTCTTACTTTCTTAAAGAAATGGGATATCTCATCTTGAGGGGGGCTTCACGCTTAGATGCCTTCAGCGTTTATCCCTGCCGGACTTGGCTACTCTGCCATGGAGTTGGTCTCCAACAGATACACCAGCGGTCCGTCCACCCCGGTCCTCTCGTACTAAGGGCAGCTCCTCTCAAATATCCTTCGCCTGCGCCGGATAGGGACCGAACTGTCTCACGACGTTCTGAACCCAGCTCGCGTACCGCTTTAATG